>NZ_JAVAYN010000026.1:0-90739 GCF_054863025.1 Bradyrhizobium sp. 23AC | reverse complement strand
AATCGGACCAATCCAGCCAATGTTGATGTGTCAGCTATGTCTCCGAACACCCGTCAGTGATCTGTCCGGGCTAAACACTCGACCGGGGCATGACAGTGAGAGTGGCGCGAGAGCATCGAGCTTCCGCCACGCGCCTCCTACGGCGCCAGGTACCGCATCAGCTCCGGATTGCCCCGCACCTCGCCCGCCTCGCCCTGCAGCGCGACCCTGCCGCGGTCCAGCACGTAGGCGTAGTCGGCGACGCGGAGCGCGAGGTCGAGGTGCTGCTCGACGATGATGACGGCGATGCTTTTCGCGAGCTCGATCAGGCGCTCGGTGATCTCCTCGATGACGCCGATCCAGACGCCTTCGGTCGGCTCGTCCAGCAGCAGCAGCTTTGGGTCGCCCAGCATGGCGCGGCCGATCGCCAGCATCTTGCGTTCGCCGCCGGACAGCGTGCCGGCGGGCTGGTCGAGGCGCTGGCCGAGCTTCGGGAAGATGGTCAGCACCTGGTCGACGGCGTCTGCCTTCTTGCTCGCGAGCGAGCCGACGGCGAGATTGTCGCGCACCGACAGGCGCGCGAACACCGAATGCTCCTGCGGCACGTAGCCGATGCCGGCGCGCACCCGCTCCTGCGTGGCGCGGCGGCTGATGTCGCGGCCGTCGAAGGCGACCTCGCCCTTCCACGCCGGCAGCTCGCCGACGATGGTCTTCATCAACGTGGTCTTGCCGGCGCCGTTGCGCCCGAGCACGGCGACGCCGCCGCGCCAGGGAATGCCGAGGGTGACGTCGAACAGCACCTGGCTGCGGCCATAGCCGGCATCGAGATGTCTAATGTCCAAAAATTCAGGCACGGCGCAGATAAATCTCCTGGACGGCTTTGTTGGCCTGGATCTCGGACACCGTGCCCGATGCCAGCACCTTGCCCTGGTCGAGCACGGTGAGGCGATCGCAGATGTCGCGGATAAAATCGAGGTCGTGCTCGACGATGACGAGCGAGCAATGCTGCTTGATCGGCTGCAGCAGTTCGCCGGTGACGCGGCGTTCCTCGAGACTCATGCCGCCGGTCGGCTCGTCGAGCAGCAGGAGTTTCGGCTTGCCGGCGAGCGCCATCGCGATCTCCAGCCATTGCTGCTGGCCGTGCGACAGCGCCGCTGCGGCCTCGAAGGCGCGATTCGCGAGGCGGAACTGCGTCAGCATGGTCATGACCTGATCGTGCAGCGCGTCCCTGGTGCGCGAGAATACGAGGTCGACCAGCGAAGACTGCGCCTGCAGCGCGAGCAGGATGTTGTCGTACAGCGTCAGTGACGGCAGCACGGATGTGATCTGGAATTTCAGGCTCATGCCGGCACGGGCGCGTTCGGTCGGCGTGAAGGCGGTGATGTCGGTGTTGACGAACGACACCTTGCCTTGCGTTGGTACCTCGGCGCCGGCGATGCACTTCATCAGCGTGCTCTTGCCGGAGCCGTTCGGGCCGATCAGGCCGTGGAACTCGTTGGCACCGACGGTGAGCGCGGCGCCGTCGAGCGCGGTGAGCTTGCCGAAGATTTTCGTGATGCCGGCGGCTTCAAGGAGCATCGCGATTCTCCTTGACGTTCTCCTTGAGGTTTTCTTTGGCCCTGGCACCGAAGCTGCCGACCCGCTCGCGCTCCCCAAGCACGAAGCTGATCAGGCCGAGCGGGCGGAACAGGATGACGAGCAGCAGCAACAAGCCCAGAATGATCGGCCAGATATCGCGATAATTGTCCGAGAGCCAGAAGCTGACGCCCTCGACGATGACGGCCCCGATGACGGCGCCGATCAGCGTTCCGGAGCCGCCGAACAGCACATAGAGCACCACTTGCGTCGAGACGACGACGCCGACCATGTTGGGCCAGACGAAACCTTCGTGGAAGGCATAGAGGCTGCCGGCAAGCCCGGCAACGCCGCCGCCGATGGTGAAGATGATCGCCTTCAGGTGCTGCGCCTTGTAGCCGAAGAAGGCGATGCGCTGCTCGTTCTCGCGCAGGCCCGCGAGCGCGAGGCCGAACTGCGAACGCACCAGGAAGCGGCAGAGCAGATAGACCACGACGAGGATGCCGAGCACGAGATAATAGAAGGCAGGCCCTTCCGTGAACTCGTAAGTCCCGAGCGACATCGGCGCAATCGAGGGGATGCCGTTCTGGCCGCCGAGATAATACCAGCCGCGCGCCAGGCGATCGGCGGCGTAGGAGCCGGTCAGCGTACCGAGCGAAACGAAGATCACGCTGGAAGGATGCCGCCCGAGCAGCAGGAAGCCGCCGAGCAGCAGCGCGAAGGTGAGGCCGATGATGGTGCCCGCCGGCAGCACCAGGAAGATGTTGGTGATGTCGAGGTCGCGCGCGAGCAGCGCCACGCCATAGCCTGCCGAGCCGAAGAACAGGGCCTGGCCGAAGCTCATAATGCCGGCATAGCCCCAGACCAGATCGAACGACAGCGCGAACAGCGCGAGGATTATCACGCGCGTCGCGAACACCGTGAGATAGTCCTGCAGCACCAGCGGCGCGAGCAGCGCCGCGACCAGCACGACGCCCTCGACGATCGGCAGCACTTTTCGCGCCGACGCTCGTTCCGTCGTCCCGCCGCTATCCATGGCGACGTCCGCCTCCCCGCCGATCTCGGCGGGGATCGCCTGTTTCACTGCGCCCATCGACTTCAGCATTCCAACTCAGCATTCCTTGGGATCGACGAGGCCGTTGCTGCGCCCGACGATCTCGTAGTTTCCGCCCTTGGCGACCGCGGTGTACATCTTCATCTTGCAGTGCCGTTTGCCCGGCACCATCTCGGCAGGCCCGCCCGGACCTTCGGCGATCTTGGCATGGTCGAGCGCCGCCGCCACCGACTCACGATCGATCTTTCCGGCCTCCTTCACCGCGGCTTCCCACAGCTTCAGGCCGCGATAGGTGCCGGTCGCCGCACTGCCGGCGGCGAACAGGAAGTTGCCCGGAAAATCCTTCTCGTAGGCCGCCTGGATCTTTGCGTCGAACGGGTTCTCCTTGGTCAGCACCTTGAAATAATCGAGGCAGCTGGCGAGTCCCTCGATCTCCGCGGCCTGATTGATGTTGAGCGTGTTCTCGTCATAGTAGACGCAGGCGAGCCGTCCGCCGTTCTTGAGGAAGCCGGCTTCATAGAGCTGCTTGAAGAACGGACCGACGCCCGGCGGAATGACGGTGTTGAAGACCACGTCGACCTTGTTGGAGATGATGCGGTTGACGGTCGCGGAGAAGTCGACCTGGTCGAGCGGGTAGTATTCCTCGAACACGACCTCGCCGCCATTCGCCTCGATCACCTTGCGCGCGTAGACGTTAAGCGTGTGCGGCCAGACATAGTTGGCGCTCGGCAGCGCGAACTTCTTGCCGCCGTTCTTGATCAGCCAGGGGATGAACTCGTCGCATTGCTGCGCCGGCGTCGGCCCGGTGCAGAACAGATAGGGCGTGCACTCCTTGCCCTCATAGAGCTGCGGATAGATGTAGAGCGTCTTGCCGCGCGCCACGATCGGGTCCTTGATCGCGTTGCGCATCGAGGAGGTGATACCGCCCAGGACCATGTCGACCTTGTCGCGCTGGATCAGCTTGCGGACATTGCCGACGGCGACGGATTCGTTGGAGGCGGTGTCCTCGATGTAGAGTTCGAGCGGACGGCCGAGCAGGCCGCCGCCGGCGTTGATCTCCTTGATCACCATCTTGGCGACGTTGGCGTCGGCGTTGCCGGCATAGGCGATCGGGCCGGTGAGATCGGTGGCGATGCCGACCTTGATCGGAGCTTCTGCGGCATTGGCCCAGGGCGCCGGGATCACCCAGCTTCCGACCCCGGTTGCGACCGCGCCGGAGGCAAAGGCGAAATTGGAGAGAAAACGGCGGCGAGAGAGCTGCGTGCGATCGAACATGACTAAACCCCTTTTCCAGCGATGAGGCCCTGCGGGCGGAATTTGATGAAGACAATGGCGAGAACGAAGACGAGGACGTCGGCGACGACAGGCGCCATCACCCAGGGCAGCGCGGCGCTGAGCGTGCCGATGACACCGGCGCCAGCGACCGGCCCGATGAAGGAGCCGACACCACCGACCATCACCGCGACGAACCCCTGGATCAGGAAACGCAGGCCGAGGTCGGCGTAGAGGCTGAACACCGGCACGATCAGCGCGCCGGCAAGGCCGGCGAGCGCGGAGCCGAACGCGAAGGTGGCGCCGTACATCAGGGGCGTGGAAATGCCCGAGGCCCGCGCCAGCGATGGATTCTCCAGCGTGGCGCGCATGCGCAGGCCAAAGTTGGTGCGCGACAGCAGGAGATAGCAGCCGGCCATCACCAGGAGCGTGATGACGATGATGGTGAAGCGCCAGGCCGAGATGTGCATGGCGCCGATATCGATCGAGCCGCCAATCGGCTCGGGCACGGTGAGATAGAAGCCGCCGATCAGGCCGCGCACGGATTCGCGGATGATCAGGCCGAGCGCGTAGGTGCCGAGCATCGCCACGATTGGCGCGGCGTAGAATCTGCGGATGATCAGCGCCTCCAGCACGAAACCTAGCGCGCCGACGACGAAGGGCGCCGCGACCATGCCGGCCCAGATCGGCAGGCCCTTGGCGTAGGCGAGATAGGTGATGTAGGCCCCGAGCAGGACGAACTCGCCCTGCGCGAAGTTGAAGATGCCCATCATGCTGGCGATGATCCCGAGCCCCAGCACGATCAGGACGATGATCGCGCCAAAGCTCAGGATCTCGAACGCCGCGACGAACGCGTTAGCCATAGGATGGTCTTCCGTCCGCCTGCATCAAAGCCCCGCTCACATCCTCTTCCAGTCGCCGATCTGCTCGAAGGCGTGCGCGGCGCGGTAGATGGTGGATTCCTCGAACATCCGGCCAACCAGCATCAGCCCGACGGGCAGGCCATCGACCATGCCGCAAGGCAGCGACATCGCGGGATGGTGGGTGATGTCGAACGGCGCGGTGTTGGAGATCATCTCCAAGGCGCGGGCGACGTATTCCTCGCGGCTGGCGTTGGGCTCCGGCAGCTTGGTCGCCTTCATCGGCGTGGTCGGCATCAGCAGCAGATCGTAATCGCCGAACGCCTTGTCGTAGGCCGCGGTCAGCCGGCGCGAGATGTTGAGCGCCTTGCCGTAGAAGCGTGGACCGAAATTGTTGTTGATGTAGGTGCCGAGCATCATGAACAATTTCGTGGTCTCGGACAGCGAATCGGCCTGGCGGCGCCAGCCGCGATGGAAATCCATCAGCGAGGTCGAATAGAGATCGCCGCGGGACAGGCCATAGCCGTCGCCGAACATCATGGTCTGGGTCAGGCCTTCGGTGCCGATCGGGGTCCAGATCGCGCCGCCCAGCAGATGCATCGGGATCGACACCGTCTCGACGGTCGCGCCGAGATCCTTGAAGCGCTTCGCCGCCTCGCGCACGCTTTCGTTCACCGCGGCCTCGGCCGTCGGCTGCTCAAAGCCCTCCTTGACGATACCGATCTTCATGCCCTTGACGCCCTGGCCAAGCGCCTTGGTGTATTCCTCGACCTTCGGCGCCTTGATGCGCGGATCGTAGCCGTCGTCGCCGGCGAGCACTTCGAGCAGCAGCGCGTTGTCGGCGACCGTCGCCGTCATCGGCCCGGTATGGTCGACATAGATCTCGATCGGCATGATCCCAGTATAGGGCACGAGACCCCAGGTCGGCTTCATGCCGTAGATGCCGCAGAACGAGGCCGGCATGCGGATCGAGCCGCCCTGATCGCCGCCGATCGCCATGTCGACCTCGCCGAGCGAGACCACAACGCCCGAGCCCGACGACGAGCCGCCGGCCGAGTAGCCCATCTTGTGTGGATTATGCACCGGCCCGTAGGACCCGGTGTGGCTGCCGCCGGACAGGCAGAAGTGCTCGCAATGCACCTTGCCGGCAATCTCGGCGCCGGCATCCAGCATGCGCGTGACGATGGTGGCGTCGAAATCGGGCACATAGCCTTCCAGCGTCGACGAGCCATTGGTCATGGGAACGCCGGCCAGCATGATGTTGTCCTTCAGCGCGACGGTCTTGCCCTTGAGCTTGCCGCTGGCGGCGCCCTTCACGGTCGACTTGCGATACCAGGCGTTGCGCGGGTTCTCTTCAGCCGAGGGGCGATAGCCCGGGGTGCGCGGATATTTCACCTCGGGCAGTTCGTCCGGCATCGCGGCGACGAGATTGTAGGCCTCGATCGAGCCCTGCATCAGGCCACGGAACGAGGTGACGTCGTCATCGGTGAGCGAAAGGCCGCATTGCTCGGCGACACTTCGAAGTTGGGCGGGGGTGGGAAGGACAACTGTCACGGCGCTCTCCTCTGAGGCTTCTTGATCCCTGGCGCTGGACGAAAGTCTCGCGGTCGCGCTTGCACAAGCGCGGCCCGTTCGGCTTCGCGTCGATATTACAGACGGAAATATTTTCCTTTTCAAGTATTATTTCGCAAAGCCGCTGCGACGTATCAACAGCCGCCTCTCAAAGCGTCTTGATGATCTTGAAGTCGAGACCGTCGGCTTCAGCGAGGTACATCGGCATCTCGGCGCGCCCGTCGCGAAGAACCACGGGACCGCGGCCCGCCGAGTAAACGGTGTTGCGTGCGGCCTTCAGCAGCGGACGAAAGGCCAGCGAGCCGGCACGGTTGGCCACCGACTCCAGGAACCGCAGCCCTTCATAGTTCGACTGGCCAACCGAGCCGACCGGCGGCGCGTGCGGGCCGAACATGGCCTGGTAGCCGCTGAGGAACTCGTCATTGGCACGCGAGGCCATGCAGTTGAAATAGCCGGAGGCGCAGAACAAATTCTCGGTGTTGTCGGCGCCGATGCCGAGCAGCACGGTCTCGTCCATCGCGCCCGCAAGCCGCAGCGTCGACGTCGCAAGGCCGGCTTCCGCGAAGGCGCGGTTGAAGGTGATGCTGTCGGTACCGATCAGCGAGATCAGCACGACATCGGGCTTGGCGGCGCGGATGCGTGCCAGATGCGGCTCGTGATTGTCCTCGCCGACCGGGACGAATTCCTCGCCGACGACCTGGCCGCCGGCCTCCTTGATGTAGCGCTTCACCGCGCGATGCGATTGCCAGGGCCAGACATAGTCGCTGCCGATCAGGTACCAGCGCGCCGCCTTCTTGACGTCCGCGAGCCAGTGGATCGACGGCCGGCTCTGCCAGCGCGGCGTCTCGCCGATCGCCATCACGCCCGGCGTGCGTTCGCCGCCTTCATAGACGGGGGTGTAGATGTAGGGGATGCGGCTGCCGGTGACCTTGCGCAGGGCAACACGGACGGCGCTGATATGCGAGCCCATGATCAGGTCGACCTCGTCGAAGGCGATCGCCTGCTCGGCGCGTCGCACGACGTCTTCGATCGGGCCGCCGGAATCGTAGATCGAGAGCTCGAGCTCGCGCCCCAGGATGCCGCCGCGCTTGTTGATCTCGGCGACCGCCAGCATGGCGCTGTTGGTGGAGGTCGGGCCCCAGATTCCGGGCGAGCCGGTGAAAGTGAGGAAATTGCCGATGCGCAGCTTGTTGCGGGCGCCGCGGCGTTTCATGACGTGGATGTCAAATGGCGACAGGTCGAAATCCGCTGCCGCGGACGACAGATTCCTGAACAGCAAAGACGGTGGCAACGCCGGACCGCCATGAGCCGGGAAGTTTACCGTCGCGCGCACGCCAACTCCTGTCTGGCACCAGACCTGAAAGCACATTGAGCACGCGGCCGCGGCTTCCGCCCTTTTGTTGTGCAATGATCCTATTTTGAAAATATTGAATATTCAAGAATTGAAGTGCATATAGATGCAGCATTGATTGCAAGACATTCACTCAATTGGGTCAAGACGAAGTCTTAGCCGTGGCAAAACCGTCGAAAGAAAACACCCCGATCACCGAACACCTCGCTTACCTGCTCGCGCAAGCCAACCGGGAGATCAACCGGCAGCTCGAGCTGAGGTTGAGCAAGGAAGGCGTGCCGGTCGAGCAGTGGCGCATCCTCAAGGTGCTGTCGGATGGCAACGGCCATTCGATGGGCGAGCTTGCGGGCGCCGTGCTGCTCAACCATCCGACGCTGACCAAGATGATCGACCGCATGGTCTCCGACACGCTGGTCTATCGCGTGCAGGACCCGGGCGACCGCCGCAAGGTGCTGATGTTCATCTCCGACCGCGGCAAGGTGCTGTGCAAGAAGCTCAACTCGCTCGCGGTCGACCAGGAGGAGCACATCCTCGAGAGCTACGGCGACAAGTCGACGAGCGAATTGAAGCGGCTGCTGGAGAGCTTGATCGATAGTTCGAATTAGGACCATACGCTCTCTCAGCACGTCGTCCCGGACAAGCGCGCTTCAGCGCGCGCCGATCCGGGACCCATAACCACAGGGAAATGTTTGGCGAAGATTGGTCGTTACGCGTTTCGTGCGCGGTACGACGACTGCGCGCCTTCGATAGCTTCCGCGGTATGGGTCCCTGCGTTCGCAGGGACGACGACGTGGAGAGATTTCGCGCCACAAACTCAACCGTCATCGCCCGATTTAATCGGGCGATCCAGTATTCCAGAGACTGATGTGGTTGAGCCGAGAGGCTGCGGCGTACTGGGTCGCCCGGTCCTAGTGCGCAATTGCGCACTGGCCGGGCGACGACAGTCGAGAGTGAGGCGCTATCGCCGCGCCTCACAAAGACATTCAAGCCTTACGCGTACCGCCCGTGACAGTGCTTGTACTTCTTGCCTGAGCCGCAGGGGCAATCCTCGTTGCGGCCGACCTTGCCCCAGCTGGCCGGGTTCTTCGGGTCGCGCAGCGCGGCGTCGGAGGTCTGGGCTCCGAGCGTGACGCTGGCGAGCGCCATTTCGTCCTCGCCGGTGTTCGGATCGAACTTGTGCGCCTCCATCGGCGGCAGCACGGGCGCTTCCTGCTCCGGCGGGACGATCTCGACCCGCATCAGCTGCGCCGTGACCGCCTCGCGCAGATGCGCGCTCATCTCCTGGAAGAGATTGAAGGCTTCGGTCTTGTACTCCTGCAGGGGATCGCGCTGGCCGTAACCGCGCAGGCCGATGACCTGGCGCAGATGGTCGAGCATGATCAGATGCTCGCGCCAGAGATGGTCGAGCGTCTGGAGCAGAATGGTCTTCTCGACGTAACGCATCACGTCGGGACCCCATTGCGCGACCTTGGCCGCCATGTGCTCGTCGGCCTTGGTCTCGATGCGCGTGAGCAGCTCCTCGTCGGCGATGCCCTCTTCCTTGGCCCAGTCGTCGACCGGCAGGTCGAGATCGAGCACGCGCTTCAATTCGTCCTTCAGGCCGGCGACGTCCCACTGCTCGGCATAGGCATGCTCGGGCACATGCTTGGCGACGAGGTCGTCGATGAAGGCGTGACGCATGTCGGTCACGGTCTCGGCGACGCTCTCGTCCTTCATCAGGTCGACGCGCTGGTCGAAGATCACCTTGCGCTGGTCGTTCTGGACGTTGTCGAACTTCAAGAGGTTCTTGCGGATGTCGAAGTTGCGCGCCTCGACCTTCTGCTGCGCCTTCTCCAGAGCCTTGTTGATCCAGGGATGGATGATGGCCTCGCCCTCTTGCAGGCCGAGACGCTGGAGCATGCTGTCGAGGCGATCCGAGCCGAAGATGCGCATCAGATCGTCTTCCAGCGACAGGAAGAATTTCGAGCGGCCGGGATCGCCCTGACGGCCGGAACGGCCGCGCAGCTGATTGTCGATACGGCGGGATTCGTGGCGCTCGGAGCCCATGATGTAGAGGCCGCCGGGCTTGGTCACGGTCTTGGCCGGCTTGTTGCCCTTCGCCGGTTCGACCTCGACGATCTCTTCCGCCTTCAGCACGATCTCGCGGAAGCGCTCGACGTCGGCCTTGATCTGCTCGATCTTCCTGGCCTTCTCGGCCTCGTCCTCGATGCCCGCGGTCTCCTTCGGGATGCGCATCTCGAGCGAGCCGCCGAGCTTGATATCGGTACCGCGGCCGGCCATGTTGGTCGCGATCGTGATCGCGCCGGGCACGCCGGCTTCCGCGACGATATAGGCTTCCTGCTCGTGGAAGCGCGCATTCAGCACCGCGAACAGTTTCGCCGGCTTGCCGGCGCGGGCGGCAGCGTAAAGCTTGTCGAGCGCGTTCTCCTTGCCGAAATCGATCTGCTTGTAGCCGTTCTGCTTCAGAAACTCGGCCAGCACTTCCGACTTCTCGATCGACGCCGTGCCGACCAGCACCGGCTGGAGCCGCGAATTGGCCCGCTCGATCTCGGCGAGGATGGCCGCGTATTTTTCCTTGTGGGTGCGATAAACCTCGTCGTCCTCGTCGAGACGGCCGATCGGCACGTTGGTCGGGATCTCAACGACTTCGAGCTTGTAGATGTCGAAGAGCTCGTCGGCTTCGGTCAACGCCGTACCGGTCATGCCGGCGAGCTTCTCATACATCCGGAAATAGTTCTGGAAGGTGATCGAGGCCAGGGTCTGGTTTTCCGGCTGAACCTGCACGTGCTCCTTGGCTTCCAGCGCCTGATGCAGACCCTCGGAATAGCGGCGGCCCTGCATCATGCGTCCAGTGAACTCGTCGATGATGACGACCTCGTCGTCGCGGACGATGTAATCCTTGTCGCGCGTGAACAGCGTGTGCGCGCGCAGCGCCTGGTTGATGTGGTGCACGACGGAGACGTTCTCGACGTCGTAGAGCGACTCGCCCTTGAGCTGGCCAGCATCGCGCAGCAGGGTCTCGATCTTCTCCATGCCGGCTTCGGTCAGCGTCACCGTGCGCTGCTTCTCGTCGACCTCGTAGTCGGTCTTGTCGAGCTTGGGCAGGAAGCCGTCGATGGTGTTGTAGAAATCGGAGCGGTCGTCGAGCGGACCGGAGATGATCAGCGGCGTGCGCGCTTCGTCGATCAGGATGGAATCGACCTCGTCGACGATGGCGAAGAAGTGCGGGCGCTGGACCATGTCCTCGAGCCGGTACTTCATGTTGTCGCGCAGATAGTCGAAGCCGTATTCGTTGTTGGTGCCGTAGGTGATGTCGCAGGCATAGGCCGCCTTGCGCTCGGCATCGTCGAGGCCGTGCACGATCACGCCGGTGGTCATGCCGAGGAAGCCGTAGATCTGGCCCATCCAGCCGGAGTCGCGGCGGGCGAGGTAGTCGTTGACGGTGACGACGTGGACGCCCTTGCCGGCGAGCGCGTTGAGGTAGACCGCGAGGGTCGCGACCAGCGTCTTGCCTTCGCCGGTCTTCATCTCGGCGATGTCGCCCTCGTGCAGCACCATGCCGCCGATCAGCTGGACGTCGAAATGGCGCTGGCCGAGCGTGCGCTTGGCGGCCTCGCGCACGGTGGCGAAGGCGGGGACCAGCAGGTCGTCCAGCGTCTTGCCCTCGGCGAGCTGTTTCTTGAAGTCGGCGGTGCGGGCCTTGAGCGCCTCGTCGGAGAGCTTCGAGACTTCTCCTTCCAGCGCGTTGATCGCGTTGACGCGGGACTGATATCCCTTCACCCGCCGGTCGTTGGCGGAGCCGAAAAACTTGCGGGCGAGCGCGCCGATCATGCCTAGTTCCTGTGTTCGCGATTCAACCGCGTTGGCCTAAGAAGTTGTCACCCGCCTGCCTATCAACTCACCGTGACGCTTCGCGGCGTCAGAGCCCGGACTGCGGGGGTCATCCGCCATATGGGTGGGAATTGGGCAAGTCTGGGTTCAACGGCCAAAAACGCAGCAAAATAAACGCCATCGCCATGGTCGCGACCGGGCAGAGATATGGCCCGGTCAGGGCCTTGTCAACGGCGGGCGCATTGCGGCTAATTCATCATTTTGACAGACTTTTCGCGTTGCCAAGCCCCCCTGTATTGGGCGAGTGTCCGCCCCGCTCGAGCAGCCCCCTGCTTCAACATAAGGATTTTCCATGACCACCTCGTTCCCGGTAACCACCGGCCAGCGTTTCCGCAGTGCGTCCGCCCTGGCTGGCAGCCTCGCTCTGGCGCTGTCCCTGGCGTTCGCAGGCCCGCTCCGGGCCGCCGACGATCCGGTGCTGGCGAAGGTCAATGGCGCGGAAATCAAGAAGAGCGACGTCGCCATGGCCGAGGAGGAGCTCGGGCCGAGCCTCGCCCAGATGGACCCGGCGACCAAGGACGAGAACGTCCTGTCCTTCCTGATCGACATGAAAATCGTCAGCAAGGCTGCCGAGGACAAGAAGGTTGCCGATAGCGAGGAATTCAAGAAGCGCCTGGCATTCGCCCGCAACCGGCTTCTGATGGACAGCCTGCTCGCCGGCGAGGGCAAGGCCGCCACCACCCCCGACGCCATGAAGAAGGTCTATGAAGAGGCCTCCAAGCAGATCACCGGCGAGCAGGAAGTGCGCGCCCGCCACATCCTGGTCGAGACCGAGGACGAGGCCAAGGCGGTGAAGGCCGAGCTCGACAAGGGCGCCGATTTCGCCGAGCTGGCCAAGAAGAAGTCCAAGGATCCGGGCTCGGCCGATGGCGGCGATCTCGGCTTCTTCACCAAGGAGCAGATGGTGCCGGAATTCTCGGCGATCGCCTTCGCGCTCGAGCCCGGCAAGATCTCCGACCCCGTGAAGTCGCAGTTCGGCTGGCACGTCATCAAGGTCGAGGAAAAGCGCAACCGCAAGGCGCCGGACTTCGAGCAGGTCAAGGCCCAGATCGAGCAGTACGTCACCCGCAAGGCCCAGGCCGACTACGTCGCCAAGCTGCGCACCGAAGCCAAGGTCGAGCGGCTGGACCAGCCGGCGGCGGACGCCAAGTCGGATACCAAGCCGGCGGACGCAGCCAAGCCTTCCGACAGCAAGATGGCGCCCCCTGCGAAGAAGTAAGAATTCGCTGTCACTTCGGTGACGTGAAGAGTATCTAAGCCTTTGTGATGCCCGGCCCCAAGCGCGAAGCGCGTCTTCGCACAGAGGGGCCGGGCATCTGCATATTCAGATCCCACCAAGGCGCCCCGCGATGTCCTCCACCGTCTCCCCGCTCGCCCCGAAAACAGTTCCCGACATGCCCACCATTGCGGGCATCCGTCTCGCGACGGCCGAAGCCGGCATCCGCTACAAGAACCGAACCGACGTGTTGCTGGCGGTGATGGACAAGGGCACCGCGGTCGCCGGCGTCTTCACCAAGTCGAAGTGCCCCTCCGCGCCGGTGGAATGGTGCCGCGCCAAGCTGAAGGGCGGCAAGGCCCGCGCGCTGGTCGTCAATTCCGGCAACGCCAATGCCTTCACCGGCAAGACCGGCCGCACCTCCACGGCGCTGACGGCCAAGATCGCAGCCAAGGCGGTCGGATGCAGCGAGGGCGAAATCTTCCTGGCCTCGACCGGCGTGATCGGCGAGCCGCTGGACGCGACCAAGTTCGACGGCGTGCTGGGCCGATTGGCTGAAGCCGCCGAGCCCGGCGACTACCTCGCTGCGGCCAAGGCGATCATGACCACCGACACCTTCCCGAAGGTCGCGACCGCGACCGTCAAGCTCGGCAAGGCCAAGGTCACCATCAACGGCATGGCCAAGGGCGCCGGCATGATCGCCCCCGACATGGCGACGATGCTGTCCTTCATCTTCACCGACGCACCGATCGCGCCCGCGGCCTTGCAGGCGCTGCTCAAGAGCGGCGTCGAGGACACCTTCAACGCGGTGACGATCGACGGCGATACGTCCACGTCGGACACGCTGCTGGCCTTCGCCACCGGCGCTGCCGCCGAGCACGGCGCACCGAAGATCAGCCGCGCCAGCGATCCGCGCCTGAAGGCCTTCGTCAAAGCCTTCAACCAGATGCTCGCCAATCTTTCTGAACAAGTGGCCCGGGACGGCGAAGGCGCGCGCAAGCTGGTCGAGATCACCGTCGAGGGCGCCAAGACCAAGGCCTCCGCGCGCAAGATCGCGATGTCGATCGCCAACTCGCCGCTGGTCAAGACCGCGATCGCCGGCGAGGACGCCAATTGGGGCCGCGTCGTGATGGCAGTCGGCAAGGCCGGCGAGCCGGCCGATCGCGACAAGCTCTCGATTTCCTTCAACGGCATCCGCGTCGCCAAGAGCGGCGCGCGCGATCCGGATTATGACGAGGCGCAGGTCTCGGAAGCGATGAAGGCCCCGGAGATCGCGATCAAGGTCTCGCTCGGCCTCGGCAAGGGCCGCGACCGGGTGCTGACCTGCGACCTCACCAAGGAATATGTCGCGATCAACGGCGATTACAGGTCGTAGTTTCTTCTCCCTCGCCCCGTTCTTACGGGGAGAGGTGAAGGAAAAATCACCCTGAAATCCGCGCGTCCGCGACGGCTTTCTTGAACAGCGCGTTCATGGCGTCCGAGATGCCTTGCGTCGGGCTCACCTCGAAATAGAGCCCGGACGACGCGCAGCTCTGCATGTTCTGCGCGATCTCGCTGTTCGGCGACGGCCCGTAGGGGCCGGTGTTGAACGGAGCGATCCATTTCATGTACCAGCTGTTGGTGGGCAGCGCGAGGTACGTTGTGTACAGCACGGCAATCTTGACGCCCCGGTCCTTCATCGTCTTGCAGAGCGCAGCATTGAGCGGCGATTGGCACCGCGTGGTGCCGGAGAGCGGTTTCAGGCATCCGGTGTTGCTCTCGTCAGCGACCCCGTCGGAGACGAAGAACAGATATTTGAGCGGGCTGGAGGACGTGCCGGTTCCGGGGGAGCTGATCTCGCCGTTGATCGCAGGGAATATCGCGGTGAATGCCGTGTCTTGGTCGTTATTCTCGTTCTGACCGTTCACCGACATCAGGTCGATATTACCCGCCGCCGATTTGGCGCTGGAGAGAGAGCCCGACAACGAAAACAGATTGCGCAGGCCGAGCGTGCTTGCGGAGCCGCCGAAATCGTAGATCGCCATTCTGAACTGGTTTGAATAGGTCTGGGTCGCACTCGCCGTATCCATCAACGACTGCGTTGCGGTCCGAAGCACGTCGATCCGGGTGGTCACGCCAAGCTTCTTGGCAAGGTCGTAGTAATTGTTCTTGTCCTTGAGGTCGTGGCAGGCGAAAGCGCACTTGTCCGATGTGTTGTTGACCATCGTCTGCACGTCGGTCGGCGTGGCGCCGACACCCATCGACGGCGAATTGTCCAGCAGCAGGTAGAAATCGATATACAGCGGCATGCTGGCCGTCGCTTTCGACGTACCGGTCAGCGTCAGCGCGGACTTGCCGATCAGGCCGAGAAACATGGTGTTCATGGTGGCGTTGAACGCAACGGTCGAGGTGACGGTCGATCCGGTTTTGACCACGGTCGGCGTGACGCTGTTGAGAGTGTAGCCGGTCTGATTGGCGCGATTGGCGTCGAAGATGTTCTGGGCATCGGTGACGCCGACGGAAATCGACCCATCCGACGTCATGGTACCGGCGGCCTTGAAGGCCGGCGATGCCTTGGCGATCGAGCCGACGCTGGCAGCATCGGCCGCGGCCTGAAGCTTGGCCCGGGTCTGCGTCGCGCGCGAGTAGTCGACCGCGCAGCCGACCGCTGTGATCAACGGGACGCAGGCGAGCGCGAAGATCACCGCGATATTGCCGCGCCGGTCTTGGACGAACCGGCGGATGATGGTGGAAAGCGCAGCGCGCATGGCTTGGGCCCGGAGTGGTTTAAGCGTTTCCACTCTAGGAACCGTCGATTAAATATGACTTATGGGAATCTCGGAAACACGGGGCGCAAAGGGTTAATAAACCGTTGCGGATGATCTTCAGCGAGCGACATCACGTATGGCCGATCTGAAACTGACACTGGTTGTGGCTTGCGCGCTGATCGACGCCGACAAGCGCGTCCTGATCGCGCAGCGCCCCGCGGGCAAGACGCTGGCCGGCCTCTGGGAGTTTCCCGGCGGCAAGCTCGAGGTGGGCGAGCGGCCGGAGCAGAGCCTGATCCGCGAGCTGCACGAGGAGCTCGGCATCACCGTCGCCGAGCCGTGCCTGGCCCCACTGACCTTCGCGAGCTACGGCTACGAGACTTTCCACCTCCTGATGCCGCTCTACATCTGCCGGCGCTGGGAGGGACAGGTGACGCCGCGCGAAGGCCAGACCCTGGCCTGGGTCCGTGCCAACAAGCTGCGCGACTATCCGATGCCGCCCGCGGACATTCCGCTGATCCCGCATTTGATTGATTTGTTGATGTGAGATGCACTGTGCCCGGACGCAGCGCAGCGCTCCTTCAGCGATGCGCTGCAGAGCCGGGGCCCACGCTTGCCGCGGAGCTGGGTCCCGGCTCTGCGCAGCAGCGTTTCACGCTGCAGCGCGTCCGGGACACGCATCACTCTTTCCCCGCCTTCTTCACCGCCTCCGCCAAGCTCGCTTTCGCTGATCCCGGCTTCAGCGGCTGCTGCTGGCTCGCATGCGGGGCCCAGCCGGAGAGCCAGATGATGTCGAAAGTCGCACGGATGCGGCCGTCGGCATCGGCAAAGCGCTCAGTGTAGATCTCGGCCATCCGCAGCAGCGTCGCGCGACGGCTCGGTGTTCGCCGCCGCTCGATCAGCACATTGGCAGCGCCCATGCGCCGGAGATCCTGCATCAGCGCGAACGCATTGGCATAGCGCACCACGACGCGGTCGACGTCGGTCACCGGCAGCGCAAAGCCCGCCCGCTGCAGCAGCGCGCCGATGTCGCGCAGATCCGCGAACGGCGCGACGCGCGGCGAAACGCCGCCCTCGCATTCGGCTTCCGCGGCGGCAAAGGCCTGGCGCAGCTCGGTCAGGCTGTCGCCGCCGATCATCGCCGCGAGCAGCAGGCCGTCGGGCTTGAGCGCGCGGCGGATTTGCGCGAGCACGCCCGGCAGGTCGTTGACGAATTGCATCGCCAGCGCGGAGACGACGAGATCAAGGCTTTCGGGCGCGAAGGGCAGCGTCTCTGAACCCGCAGCATCGAGCGCGATCCGTTGGAGGGAAGGCAGCCGCGCACGCAATTCCGCCAGCCCCTCACCAGGCGTCCAGAGATCAGCCGGGGCGTGAAACTCCCGCATCACCGCAGCCAACCGGTCGGACATGTCCTCAGCGACACGATCAAGCAGAAAGCTCACGGCATCTTGCGCCTGCGCACGCCGCTGCCGCGCGTGCAGCAAGGCGCGATCGAACAAATCGGGCGGGGTTTGCGGGATCTGGGCCATGCCGCTGGTTACGCCGATCATGCTGGCTCTGGCAATCGCTCTCGTGTCCCGGACGCGCCGCAGCGCTCGTGCGCGCAGAGCCCCGGCGATGCGAAGCATCGTCCGGTGCGGTGCGCTGCGTCCGGGGCACGAGATTGAGTCACTTGAGCGCCGCCAAGCGGAACGGTAGCCTCCCCTCATGGACGCCGACGCCGCCCCCACCCGTTCCATCGCCGGCCCCTTTCGGGCCGCGTGGACGGCCAGCCGCCACGCGCTGTCGCGCGCGGCACGGCTCGCGCTCGACATCGCGCTGCCGACGCAGTGCGTGTCCTGCCGCGAACCGGTTGAGGGCGAGGGCGTTTGCGCCTCGTGCTGGGCGCGGCTGTCATTCATCGAGCGGCCCTACTGCCCGCGGCTCGGCATTCCCTTCGTCTATGATCCCGGCCCCGACATGCTGTCGATGGAGGCGATCGCGAGCCCGCCGGCCTACCAGCGGGCCCGCGCGGCGGTGCGCTATGACGACGTCGCGCGCACGCTCGTGCATGCGCTGAAATACCAGGACCGCACCGATCTGGCGCCCGCCATGGGCCGCTGGATGGCGCGCGCCGGCGGCGAGCTGCTGGCCGGGGCTGACATGCTGGTGCCGGTGCCCCTGCATTGGCGGCGGGCCTGGCGCCGTCGCTACAACCAGTCCGGGGCCCTGGCGCAGATCATCGAGCGGCAGAGCGGGGTCAAGGCGAGGGCTGAGGTGCTGCGCCGGGTGCGTGCCACCGAGCAGCAGATCGGCCTGTCGCGGGCCCAGCGCGCCACCAATGTGCAGGGCGCGTTCCAGGTATTCCCCGACCGTCAGGCTGAAGTCCAGGGCCG
This sequence comes from Bradyrhizobium sp. 23AC, assembly GCF_054863025.1. Lineage (NCBI taxonomy): Bacteria > Pseudomonadati > Pseudomonadota > Alphaproteobacteria > Hyphomicrobiales > Nitrobacteraceae > Bradyrhizobium > Bradyrhizobium sp. 23AC. The sequence continues at coordinate 72,847 of NZ_JAVAYN010000026.1, read as the reverse complement.
CCGCATTGTCCTGATCGACGACGTCCTGACGTCGGGGGCGACGCTGGATGCCTGCGCGCGGGTCCTGCTCCGGGCCAAAGCCGCCCAGGTCGACGTGCTGGTCTTCGCCCGGGTTGTCGAGACCGGCCCCCGTCCCATATAATTCAATGACTTCATGACATGAGAGCGCCGGACGCCATGACTGCTGCTGTCGAGATCTACACCAGGCCGGGCTGCGGCTATTGTTCCGCGGCGAGGTCCTTGCTGACCCGCAAGAAGGCGACCTTTACCGAATTCGACGTCGCCAAGAACCCCTCCTGGCGGGAGGAGATGTACGACCGCGCCGGTGAGGGCTCGACCTTCCCGCAGATCTGGATCGGCGGAACCCATGTCGGCGGCTGCGATGACCTCTACGCGCTCGACCGCGAAGGCAAGCTCGACGGCATGCTCGACAGCGTGAAGGCAGTGTCATGAGCGAGAACCGCACCTTCACGGCCGCCATGGTGCAGATGCGCACGGGTCTGCTGCCCGAGCCGAGCCTCGCGCAGGCCACGAAGCTGATCCGGCAGGCGGCGGCCAACGGCGCCGACTACGTGCAGACGCCCGAGGTCAGCAACATGATGCAGCTGAACCGCAAGGCGCTGTTCGAGCATCTGCAGAGCGAAGAGGACGACACGTCGCTGAAGGCCTACCGGGCGCTTGCGGCGGAACTGAAGATACATCTCCATGTCGGCTCGTTGGCGCTGCGCTTCTCAGCCGAAAAGGCGGTCAACCGCTCCTTCCTGATCGGGCCCGAGGGCAATGTGCTCGCGAGCTACGACAAGATCCACATGTTCGATATCGAGCTGCCGGACGGCGAGAGCTATCGCGAATCCGCCAATTACCAGCCGGGCGAGACCGCGGTGATCTCCGACCTGCCCTGGGGTCGGGTGGGCTTGACGATCTGCTACGATTTGCGCTTTCCCGCACTCTACCGCGCCCTCGCCGAGAGCGGCGCATACTTCATCACCGTGCCCTCGGCCTTCACCCGCAAGACCGGCGAAGCGCACTGGCACGTGCTGTTGCGTGCGCGCGCGATCGAGACCGGCTGCTTCATCTTCGCCGCAGCGCAGGCAGGCACCCACGAGAACAAGCGCGAGACCTACGGCCATTCGCTGATCATCGATCCCTGGGGCGAGATCCTCGCCGAGGGCGATGTCGAGCCCGGCATCATCATGGCCCAGATCGACCCGGCCAAGGTCGAGACCGCACGCCGCGCGATTCCCTCGCTCCAGCACGGCCGCCGCTTCGGCGTGTCCGATCCCAAGGCCGGGCCGGATCATTTGCACCTCGTGCGAGGATCAGCATGATCCGCTACGCGCTCCATTGCGATCGAAACCACACGTTCGAGAGCTGGTTCCAGAGCTCGTCGGCTTATGATTCGCAAGTGAAGCGCAAGCTCGTGACCTGCCCGATCTGCGGATCTGCCAAGGTCGACAAGGCGATCATGGCGCCGCGCATCGTCAGCAAGAAGGGCCGAGGGCGCGCGGCGCCGCCGCCGGAACCGGCGGCTGCCCCCACGCCTGAGGCGGCACCATCAGGACCGACTTCGCTGATGCTGGCTCAGGAGAAAGAGCTGCGCACCAAGCTGAAGGAGCTGCGCGATCACATCGTGAAAAACGCCGACAATGTCGGCGAGCGCTTCGCCAATGAAGCCCGCGCGATGCATTACGGCGACAAGGAGCACCGTCCGATCTACGGCGAGGCCTCGCCGGAGGAGGCGAAGTCGCTGATCGACGAGGGCATCGAGGTGTCGCCGCTGCCGACATTGCCGGAAGACAGGAACTAAGCCCCCACCAGCACCGCCACCCCGATGATGATCAGCGCGATGCCTGCAAGCTCGCGTGGCGCGATCGGCTGCTTGAACGAATAATACGCCACCGCTTGCGCGAACAGCACCTCGATCAGAGCGAGCGTGCGGACATTGGCGGCGGCCGTCAGCGCGAACGCCAGGAACCAGAATTGTGAGGCGAAGGCGCCCATGAAGCCCGCCAGCATCGACGGCTTCCACAGGCCGAGGATCGCCTGCAGCACCTTTGGCGCGCGCCAGAGCAGATAGATCGTCAGCACCAGCGTCTGCACGAACAGGCCGAGCACCAGCGTGAACGAGGCCGAGGTCACGAATGAGACGCCGGGCACGTTGATGATCGCGCCGCGAAAGCCAACCGCAGACAGCGCGAACGCCGCAGCTGCAACGAGGCCGGTGATGGTCGGCTTCAATTCGGCAAAACTCTTCTCGCCGCCGGGCCTGAGCGCGGTGATGACGACGCCGACGGTCGCGATCACGATCGCCAGCACCTTCAGCCAGGTCAGGTGGTCGCCAAGGAAGACAAAGCCAAAGATCGCGGTCTGGATCGCCTCGGTCTTCAGATACGCCGTCGTCACCACGAAGGATCGATCGTTCATGGCAAGCAGCATCAGGCCGGTGGCGACGATCTGGCTGAGAGCGCCGAGCAAGAGCCACGGCCAGAACACGGTCGGCGGCATGCCCAGATGATCGCCGGTGGCGACCAGCACCACGCCGAGGAACAGCACCGAAAACGGGAAGCCGAACAGGAAGCGGATATTGGTCGCGCCCCAGGTCCCCAGCGGCTTCGTCAGCGACCGCTGCATCGCATTGCGCGCGACTTGGCCGAGCGCAGCAACGAGGGTGAAGGGAATCCAGAGGCTGGCGATGGTGAGCATGGGGTGGGGCGGGCATTAGCGGGAAATAACTGCGGCCAACCTGCAAGTTGAGGCCAGCGCGGTCAACCGCACGGACGTCATGGGAGCGATGCTCTCGCCACAAATCGGTGTCGTCCCTGCGCACGCAGGGACCCATAACCCCAGGAAGAAGTTTTGTGAAGGCTGCCAACCCGCGCATCTCACACCGTCCACCACCGATAGATTCCGCGGTATGGGTCCCTGCGTTCGCAGGGACGACAGCATTTTCTGGGCCGCGTCACACCGTCAAACCAACAGATCACCTAGATCCCGCCACTCGGGATTATCGCGCTCGATCAGCTCGATCTTCCAGTCGCGCTTCCAGCGCTTGAGCTGTTTTTCGCGGGCAATCGCCTCGTCCGCCCGCTCATACGCCTCGGTGTAGACAAGCCGATACACCCCGTATCGCTTGACGAACTCCGAGCCCTTGCCGGCGCGGTGCTGCTCCAGGCGTTTCTGGAGAGAGTTGGTGACGCCGATGTAGAGTGTTCCGTGATGGCGGCTGGCGAGGATGTAGACGTGATACATGCTCGGAGCGCCGGTGTTGGCTAATTACTGAGGCCGGTGGTTATGGGTCCCTGCTTTCGCAGGGACGACACCGCCCGCGAATGACCAGTTCGGAACATCACACCATCCCTTCCGCCACCACCATGTAGTTCACGTCCATGTCGGACGAGAGCGTCCATTTGTCGGCGAAGGGTGAGTAGACCACGCCGGTCTGCTCGGTGATGACGAGGCGATTGTCGAGCAGGTATTTTGTCAGCTCGTCGGGGGTGACGAACTTATTCCATTCGTGGGTGCCGCGCGGCAGCCAGCGCAGGACGTATTCGGCGCCGACGATGGCGAGCGCGAAGCTCTTCCAGTTGCGGTTCAGCGTCGAGACCACCATGAGGCCGTTCGGCTTCAGCATCGCCGCGCAGCGCTTCAGGAAGACGCCAACGTCGACGACGTGCTCGACCACCTCCATCGCCAGCACGATGTCGAAGCGCTCGCGCGGGTCGATCTCCTCCACCGTGGTGCAGCGGTAGTCGATCGCAAGATGGCCCTTGTCGGCGTGCAGCTTGGCCGCGGCGATGTTGCTCTGGGAAGGGTCGACGCCGATGACCTGCGCTCCGAGCCGCGACAGCGGCTCGCACAGCAGGCCGGCGCCGCAGCCGATATCGAGGACGCGAAGCCCGCCGAGGCAGTTCAGGCTGCGCACGTTGCGCTCGAACTTGCGGCAGGCGGCATCGCGGATGTAGCCGAGCCGCAGCGGGTTGATCCGGTGCAGCGGCGCCATCTTGCCGTTGGGGTCCCACCACTCCGCTGAGAGTTTCGAGAACTTTGCGATCTCGGCGGCGTCGACGGTCGAACCCGGCTGCGGGCTGGCGGAGAGGGAAGTATTTTGCTGCATGCTCATGGTTACGCGCGGTCCTACCGCGTGGTGATCGAACTACGGAAGGCGAGCGGCGAGGCGATGGTCCGGATGGTTTCGCGACCTTCGCCGACGCCGTTGATGGTCACGTCGCCGTAGTTGAGAATACGTCCAAGAATCGTCTGATTGACATCGACGCTCTCGACCTTGTCCAGCGCCATCTCGAAGGTGCGGCGCTTGATGAAGCCGGTCTTGTGCACAATCCTGAGGTTGGTGACGTCGGTCTCGGTGGTGAAGCGATGGAACCAGCCCTTCACGGTCCAGAACAGGGCCGCCAGAGCCACAACGCCCGAGGCGATGAGACAGAGAATCAGGAGTCCATTGACCGTGGTCTGCCCTGACAGGACGAACAGGGCGAAAGCCGCGATCCAGGCCAGGATGGCCGGAAAATAGAAAATCCAGTGCGCATTGGTCGAATACAGCACCCGCTCGCCGGGCTGCAGGATTTCGTCAATATAGCGCGCCATAACCTCTGATAACCCATTGCCCGGATTGGCCGCAGCAGGAACCCGCTTGCCCCCGGCCCCGCCCCTCTGTATACGCGCGGTCGGGTCCGCGGCATCGCCTCGCGCGGGTCACCATACTTATCCTTATGAGGGAATGCACGCGTCGTCATGAGCCGCCTCGTGATGAAATTCGGCGGCACATCCGTCGCCAACATCGAACGTATCCGCAACGTCGCACGCCACGTGAAGCGTGAGGTCGACGCCGGCCACGAAGTGGCCGTGGTCGTCTCGGCGATGTCCGGAAAAACCAACGAGCTGGTGGCCTGGTGCACCGAGGCCTCGCCGATGCACGACGCGCGCGAATACGACGCCGTCGTCGCCTCCGGCGAACAGGTCACATCCGGCCTGCTTGCCATTGCGCTTCAGGGCATGGGCATCCAGGCCCGCTCCTGGCAGGGCTGGCAGATCCCGATCAAGACCAGCGACGCCCACGCCTCGGCCCGGATCGAGGACATCGACGGCAGCGAGATCATCAAGCGCTTTAGGGAGCGCAAGGAAGTCGCGGTCATCGCCGGCTTCCAGGGCATCGACCCGAAGACCAACCGCATCACCACGCTCGGCCGCGGCGGCTCCGACACCTCGGCCGTGGCGATCGCCGCCGCCGTCAAGGCCGACCGCTGCGACATCTACACCGACGTCGACGGCGTCTACACAACCGATCCGCGAATCGTGCCGAAGGCCAAGAGACTCGACAAGATCGCATTCGAAGACATGCTGGAACTGGCCTCCCAGGGCGCAAAAGTGCTCCAGGTCCGCTCGGTGGAACTCGGCATGGTCCACAACATGCCGATCTTCGTCCGCTCGAGCTTCGACAAGCCCGAGGATATCGACCCGCATGCCAACCAGCCGCCCGGCACGCTGATCTGCAGCGAGGAGGAGATCATGGAAAGCCACGTCGTCACTGGTATCGCCTTCTCCAAGGACGAGGCCCAGATCTCGGTGCGCCAGATCGAGGACAAGCCGGGCGTTGCGGCCTCGATCTTCGGCCCGCTGGCGGATGCCAACATCAACGTCGACATGATCGTGCAGAACGTCTCCGAGGACGGCAAGACGACCGACCTCACCTTCACGGTGCCGGCGGCCGACTATACCCGCGCCAAGGACACGATTACCGCCGCCAAGGGCAAGATCGGCTATGCGCGGCTCGATACCGCCACCGACGTCGCCAAGATCTCGGTGATCGGCAGCGGCATGCGCAGCCATGCCGGCGTCGCCGCCCAGGCATTCTCGGCCCTCGCCGGGCGGAATATCAACATCCGGGCCATTACAACCTCCGAGATCAAATTCTCGGTTTTGATCGACACCGCCTATACCGAGCTTGCGGTGCGCACCCTGCACACGCTCTACGGTCTCGATCAGGCCTGAAACGCGACGTCGTCGCGCTTCAGGTTGTTGTTTGAGCATGGTCTTTCCGGAAAACCGCTTCGCTTTCCGGACCATGCCTGGACTAATTTTCTCTTAGCGGTCGCAGCAAACGCGAAGGTGTACACACCTTCGCGTTTGGCAGGCGTTTTGCTTGGCAAAACAAGCCTCAATTCGCTATACGGCGAACAGGGTGGGCTGCCGCAGACTGTGTCCCAGTTCAGGGCGGCGCTGATTCGGTGCAAGCGCTAAATCTCCAGTGGATTTTGGGCTTGTGCCGGCGCCGGACAAACAATTTGGTTGTTTTTCTGGAATTTTAGGCCAGCCGCCGGCCGATACCGCCGGGCCGGGCAGACGGAGGAGATTGACGGGACATGCGGAGCGCGTCGGGAGGTCCCCGCGTCTTGTTGAGACGGCTCCGCGAAACCATGGCGGAGCAGGTCTCGGCCCAGGAGCGGCTGGACAAGATCGTGGTGCTGATCGCCGCCAACATGGTGGCCGAGGTGTGCTCGGTCTATGTGCTGCGCATCGACAACACGCTGGAGCTCTACGCCACCGAAGGCCTCAACCGCGAGGCCGTGCATCACACCGTGCTGAGCGCCCATGAAGGCCTGGTCGGCCTCGTCGCCAGCGAGGCGACGCCGCTCAACCTGAGCGATGCGCAGACCCACCCGGCCTTCTCGTTCCGCCCGGAGACCGGCGAAGAAATCTACCACTCCTTCCTCGGCGTGCCGATCCTGCGGGCCGGCAACACGCTCGGCGTGCTGGTGGTGCAGAACCGCGCCAAGCGCAACTATGTCGAGGAGGAACTCGAGGCGCTGCAGACCACCGCCATGGTGCTGGCGGAGCTGATCGCCTCCGGCGAGCTGTCCGCCCTGGCCCAGCCGGGGCTGGAGCCGGCCGCGCGCCATTCCGCGCAGAAGGTCGGCGCGATCCTGTCGGAGGGCATCGCGCTCGGCCATGTCGTGCTGCACGAGCCGCGCGTCGTCATCAAGGACTACATCGCCGAGGACCTGCCCAAGGAAATCAAGCGGCTCGACACCGCGCTCGCCAAGCTCCGCGCCGATCTCGACCGCATGCTGGAGCGCGGCGACGTCGCCGAAGGCGGCGAGCATCGCGAGGTGCTGGAAGCCTACCGCATGTTCGCCAACGACCAGGGCTGGTCGCACAAGCTGCACGAGGCGGTCGCCACCGGCCTCACCGCGGAAGCCGCCGTCGAGCGCGTGCAGTCCGACACCCGCGCGCGCATGCTGCGCTCGACCGACCCCTATCTGCGCGACCGGCTGCACGATCTCGAGGATCTCGGCTACCGCCTGATGCGGCAGCTGGTCGGCCAGGACCACGCGCCCTCGCGCGAGCAGCTGCCCGACAACGCCATCGTCATCGCCCGCGCGATGGGCCCGGCGGCGCTGCTCGACTACGACCGCAAGCGCCTGCGCGGCATCGTGCTGGAGGAAGGCACCGCCAACTCCCACGTCTCGATCGTGGCGCGCGCGCTCGGCATCCCCGCGGTCGGTGAGGTGCCGAACGCGCCCGGCATTGCCGATCCCGGCGATGCCATCATCGTCGACGGCACCTCCGGTTCGATCTATGTGCGCCCCTCGCAGGAAGTCGAGGCGGCCTTCGCCGAGCGCGTGCGCTTCCGCGCCCGCCGCCAGGCGCAATATCTGGCGCTGCGCGACCTGCCCTGCGTCACCAGGGACGGCCAGAAGGTCGAGCTGATGATCAACGCAGGCCTTGCCATCGACCTGCCGCATATCGAGGACACCGGCAGCGCCGGCATCGGCCTGTTCCGCACCGAACTGCAATTCATGGTGGGCCAGAGCCTGCCGCGCACCAGCGACCAGCTGGCGCTCTATCGCACCGTGCTGGATGCGGCCGGCACCAAGCCCGTCACCTTCCGCACCCTCGACATCGGCGGCGACAAGGCGCTGCCCTATATGGAAGCCGTGATCGAGGAAAATCCCGCGCTCGGCTGGCGCGCGATCCGGCTCGGGCTGGATCGTCCCGGCCTGCTGCGCGGCCAGATCCGCGCGCTGCTGCGCGCCGGTGGCGGCCGCGCGCTGCGTATCATGTTCCCGATGATCTCGGAGGTCGCCGAATTCGATTCGGCGAAGGCGCTGGTCGAACGCGAGCTGACTTATCTGCGCCAGCACGGCCATACGCTGCCGGAGCGTATCGACATCGGCACCATGGTCGAGGTCCCCGCTTTGCTCTATCAGCTCGACGAGCTCTTGAAGAAGGTCGACTTCATCTCGGTCGGCTCCAACGATCTGTTCCAGTTCCTGTTCGCGGTTGATCGCGGCAATGCCAAGGTCTCCGAGCGCTTCGACACCATGTCGGCGCCGATCCTGCGCGCGCTGCGCGAGATCGCGCGCAAGTCACAGGCGGCGCAGAAGTCACTCTCCCTTTGCGGCGAGATGGCGTCCAAGCCGCTTGGCGCACTGGCGCTGATTGCGCTGGGCTACCGCTCGCTGTCGCTGTCGGCAACCGCGCTCGGCCCCGTCAAGGCCATGGTCATCGACCTCGATGCCAAGAAGGCCGAAGCCATGCTCGGTCCGCTCCTGGACGCGCCGGCGGGCAGCGTCTCGATCCGGCAGAAACTGACGGAATTTGCCGAGGCCGAAGGCTTGGCATTGTAGCGGGCCTGTCGCCGCTCCCTGCCGCCTCGCCTCCTTCCACCATTTGAGACTGAACCGATGTCGTCACTCCCCGAAGCCAAACTGGACGTGCTCCTTGCACATCATGCCTCTCTCGAGGCCGAATCGTTGGGACAGCTCGCCTCCGAGCGCTATGTGCAGATCACGCGCGAGCTCGCCGAGATCACCCCGCTGATCGAGGCGGTGAAGACCTATCGCGCCGCGGTCAAGGAGCTTGCCGACACCGAAGCGCTGATCGCTGATCCCGCGACCGATGCCGAGATGCGCGGCATGGCGGAAGCCGAACGCGACGAGCTCACGCCGAAAATCGAGGAGCTGGTCCAGAAGATTCGCGTCGCGCTGCTGCCCAAGGACGCTATGGACGACCGCAACGTGGTTCTGGAAATCCGCGCCGGCACCGGCGGCGACGAGGCCTCGCTGTTTGCCGGCGACCTGTTCCGGATGTACGAGCGCTTCGCTGCCTTGCAGGGCTGGAAGGTCGAGGTGATCTCGGCCAGCGAAGGCACCGTCGGCGGCTACAAGGAAATCATCGCGGAGGTGCAGGGCCGCGGCGCGTTCTCGAAGCTGAAGTTCGAATCCGGCGTGCATCGTGTGCAGCGCGTGCCGGACACCGAGACGCAGGGGCGCATCCACACTTCGGCCGCGACGGTGGCCGTGCTGCCAGAGGTCGAGGACGTCGACGTCGACATCAAGAACGACGATTTGCGCATCGAGACCATGCGCGCGCAAGGAGCCGGCGGCCAGCACGTCAACAAGACCGAATCGGCGATCCGCATCACCCACATCCCGACTGGCATCGTGGTGATGATGCAGGACAGCCGCTCGCAGCACAAGAATCGCGCCTCCGCCATGAACATCCTGCGCTCGCGCATCTACGACGCCGAACGCCAGCGCGTCGACGCCGCGCGGTCGGCCGAGCGTAAGGAGAAGGTCGGCTCAGGCGACCGCTCCGAGCGCATCCGCACCTACAATTTTCCGCAAGGGCGCGTCACCGACCATCGCATCAATTTGACGCTCTACAAGCTGCCGCAGGTGATCGCGGGCGAAGCGCTCGGCGAGTTGACCGACGCGCTGACCACCGAGCACCAGGCCGCGCAGCTCGCCGCGCAAGGCGCGGCGGCCTGATCTCTGCCTCAGCGCACCTTTGCCAGGAACGATCGCAGAATCTTGCCCAATGCGGGTGCAGCGGCGCTCAGCTCATCCACGTGAATGCGCGAAAGCGAGCGCAGCTTCTGCTCGCCCTTGGCCGTCAGCTTGACCAGGACGCGCCTTGCATCCTCGGGATCGGCTTCCCGGCCGATCAGCTTCAACTTCGCCATGCGGTCCACCAGTTCCACCGCCGTATGGTGCCGGATCAGGAGAAAGCCGGCGATGTCGCCGACGCTGGCACCGCCAGGGCCGGCCAGCCCCTTGATCGCCAGCAGGGCCTGGTGCTGCTGCGGCGTCAATCCGGCGTTCTGGGCCGCGGCCTCGCTGAAGGCGAGAAAGGTGCGCAGCTGGTAGCGGAATTGCGCCAACGCGGCGTAGTCGGCCTCGCGCATCGCGCCGCCCCTCGAGGGCGCAGCGCGCGCCGTGCGTCCGGTCTTCCGCTTCGCGTCAGCCATTCCGTGCCTTTCGACCTCCGCCCGCCGGCGGAGTGGGCGCTGCCGAGACTAGCAAGGAAGGCCGGGCGGAACCACCGACGGGCGTCGCACATGCACAAATATAGGAGGGGCTTGCAGCGCTTCTATTCGAAGTTGGAGAGCAGGATCTTCACCAGGATGACCTGAAACGCGATCGGAATACGAACGCTCTTCCGCCTGATCGAGCGCTGGAGCGCACTGGCGATCTCGGCGCTGGTCAAGGCGCCTTCGGATGCATTCGTGATCAGCTCACCCCACATCTGCGACAGCGAGCCGCCGGGCGGGATCACCGGCTTGATCGTCACGCCGCAGCCCTGCGCCCAGTCGACGATCTCCCGCATCGTGTGAGGACCGCAATTGCGCGTCGTCGCTAGCCGCTCGGCCGTCAGCGCGAGCAGCAGCTCGCGCGAGGGCGACCAGGTCCCCTTCGGCGGCTGCTCGCCGGTGAGCTCGACCGCGAGCTCCTTCAGGACATTCTGAGCCCGCACGCTCAGTCTCTGCATCGGCACCGGCGTGCGCTTGGCCTGAACGGAGCCGACGGCCGGCCCCCGCTGCCCGGCGGACCGGCTGCGCGGCTCCGGCATGCGCGAGGCATCGCCGGACTGCGGCGATGTGCGCTGGTCGCTTCCCTCCCCGGCAGGCCACGCCGTCTCCTGCCGCTCCGCTTCTTGCGGCCAGGACCGTCGCTTCCGGGTACCCGCTACTGTCGTCTGCCGCGGCATCTCTCTCGCCGAACCCGCCAATCTCGTACTCACAAAGACTAATATATATCGTGATCCGATATGTTTTCACGCGATAATTTTCGTCGTTCGACCAAAGGCGAAATTGACAGAAGGAGTTCACGAGCAATGTTTACGTCCAGGAGCTACACGCGGATGTGACGCGCCCGGTGCAGGCAGGCCCTTCGAGGCCGGTTGCCGCCGGACAGGTCGTCTTTTGCCTGCAAACAAGAACGATATCCGGAGGAAACGATCATGACCGACCATCTCATTCGCCGTGGCCTCTCGCGCCGCGGCCTGCTCCAGACCACGGCAGGCCTCGTCGGCGGCTCGGTGCTGCCCGCGATGCCGGCCTTCGCCGAGGACAAGCCGGCCGTCGGCTCCTATCCCGCGGGCGTTTCGGGTTCCACCGCCTTCATCGGCATCTCGGTGCCGCGCACCGGCACCTATGCCGTGCAGGGCGAGGACGAGCTCAAGGGCTATCAGCTCGCGATCGAGCACATCAACAGCGGTCACGACCTGATCAAGAAGATCTCGCCGAAGACCAGCAAGGGCGTGCTCGGCAAGGAGCTGAAATTCGGCGTCGCGGATTCCGCCGCCAAGCCGAACGAGGCGGTGCAGGCGCAGCAGCGCTTCATCAGCGAGAACAAGGCGATCATGATCACCGGCGGCACCTCGAGCGCCGTTGCGGTCGCGCTGAACAAGCTCGCCCAGCGCGAGAAGGTGATCTTCGTCTGCGGCATCTCCGGCTCGAACGACACCACCGGCAAGGACTGCGTCCGCTACGGCTTCCGCCAGAACTTCTTCGGCCAGACCGCCGCGGCGGCGATCGGCCCCGTCATGGTCAAGGAGTTCGGCAAGGGCAAGAAGGCTGCGTATCTCACGCCTGATTACACCTACGGTCACACCGTCACCAAGTCGATGCAGGACTTCCTCGCGACCGCCGGCTGGACCACCGTCACCAACCAGGTCGCACCGCTCGGTGCGCCCGACTATTCCTCGTATCTGCTGAACGTCGCGAATTCCGGTGCCGACGTGCTGATCAACGTCAACTGGGGCCACGACGCGGTGCTCTCGACCCAGCAGGCCAAGCAGTTCGGCGTGCTCGACAAGATGAAGCTGGTCGTCCCCTACCAGGTGCCCTTCATCGCGCGCGAGACCGGCGGGCTGATGCAGGGCGTCTACGCCGCCACCGACTATTGGTGGACGCTCGAGGACAAGTTTCCGCTCGCCAAGATGTTCAACGAGGCCTTCGAGAAGAAGTACGGTTACAAGCCGGAATGGGGCGCGGAGAACGCCTATGTCAGCTTCGCGCACTGGGCCCGCATGTGCGAGCAGGCCGGCAGCTTCAACCCGCCCGACGTGATCAAGGCCTATGAGAAGGGCGAGACGCTGCCGTCCCTGGTCGGCGACGTGCATTACCGCCCCGAGGACCATCAGTGCGTCCGCCCGGTGATCATCGTCAAGGGCAAGCAGCAGAAGGACATGAAGACCAAGGAGGACTGGTACGATGTGGTCGAGATCGTCCCCGGCGAAGGCCTGATGCAGAAGCCGGACGCCTTCGGCTGCCATCCCGGCGACTACAGCTGAGCTCGCGCTAACCCCCTGTGACGCCGTAGGTCGCTTCCGGCTCCTGCGGCGTCACCCTTTTTTGCGCACCGCCGGAACGCGCCACAACCGTGACCATTGCATGATTAGTTGGCCCAACCTCGTCTCGCAGCTCTTCAACGGGCTCGCGCTCGGCGCGCTGCTCGCGCTGATCAGCTCCGGCCTGACCATTATCTACGGCACGCTCGGCGTGCTCAACCTCGCGCATGGCGCGATGTTCATGATCGGCGGCTATGCCGGGTTCGTCGCCTATCAGTACACGGAATCGTTCATCCTAGCCGTGATCGCGGGCTCCCTGTTCGTGATGCTGCTGGGCGTTGCGATGGAACGCGTCATCATTCGCCATTTCTATCATCGGCCGCACGAGGATCAGTTGCTGGTGACGTTCGGGCTCGGCATCTGCTTCGTCGAGGTCATCCGGCTGATCTTCTCCAGCCAGTCGCAGCTGGTCCCGCCACCGGCGATATTCCAGGGCATCACCAATCTCGGCTTCATGTTCTATCCGACCTACCGCCTCGCGGTGGTCGGCATCGTCGCGATCGCACTCGGCGCGCTGTTCATCATCCTCTACCGGACCCGGCTCGGCATGATCGTGCGGGCCGGCATCGAGGATTCTGTGATGGTGGATTCGCTCGGCATCAATGTCTACAGGGTCTTCATGGTGGTGTTCGGCATCGGCGCGATGGCCGCCGGCTTTGCCGGCATCGTCAACGCGCCGGTGGTGTCGCTGACGCCGGGCATCGGTGACGACATCCTGGTCCAGACCTTCGTGGTGGTGGTGATCGGCGGCGTCGGCTCGTTTCCAGGCGCGATCCTGGGCGGCCTGATCGCCGGCGAGATCATCAGCGTCACCTCCATGTTCAACCCCGGCTACGCCTATGTGATGCTGTTTGCGGCGATGACGCTCGTGCTCGTGGTGCGACCGCATGGCCTGCTCGGCGTCCAGGGCCGCGAGTAAGTGATCTCCTGATGCTCAAGCAACGCCCCTTCCTGATCGAGACACTGACGGCCATCGGCCTGATCGTGGCTCCCTTCGTGCTGCCCCATCTCGGCTTCGCGCCCAACACCGTGAACCGGATCCTGGTCTGGGGCCTGTTCGGCCTCGGCTTCGACATCCTGTTCGGCTTCACCGGCCTGTTGTCGTTCGGCCAGTCCGCCTTCTACGGCACCGGCGGCTTCGTCGCCGCCTACCTCCTGACCCGCGCCGGCTTCGGCAACGTGCTGGGCGCGCTGATCATCGGCATGATCGCGGCCGCCGCGACCGGCTATCTGATCGGCCTGATCGCGCTCCGCCGCACCGGCATCTATTTCGCCATGATCACGGTCGCGATCGCGGAAGTGTTCTTCTTTGTCGAGTTCAATCCACTGTCGGATTTCACCGGCGGCGAGAACGGCCTGCCGGGCGTGCCGACGCCGAGCTTCGATCTCGGCTTCACCACCGTCCACTTCACCAACGGCTGGTCGCTCTACCAGTTCATCGCGCTGTGCTATTTCATCGGCGTCATCATCGCACTCAGGATCGTGCGCTCGCCGGTCGGCGCCATTTTCAGCGCGATCCGGGACAATCCGCTGCGCGCCACCGCGGTCGGCCACAACATCCACGGCTACAAGCTGACGGCCTTCGTGATCGCAGCCGCTTACGCCGGTTTCGCCGGCGGCCTGCTCGGCGTGCTCCAGGCCTTCATGCCGCCGGACGCCTTCACCTTCGACACGTCCGGCCAGCTCGTGATGCAGACCGCCATTGGCGGCCGAGGCACGCTATTTGGGCCGCTGGTCGGCGCGACCGTCTGGCTGTTCCTCCAGGATTTCCTCCAATCCGCGCTTGGCTTAGGTGCCGCCTGGAAGCTGGTGCTTGGCGTCGTGTTCGTGCTGCTGGTCTGCTTCCTGCGCGGCGGCATCATCGGCGGTCTTGCGGATCTTTATCGCCTTCTCTCCGGCAGGCGTAAGCGGAACGATACGGAGGCCGAGCCGGACACTGAGACGACACTGCACCTAGCGCCCGCGCCGATGCAGGCCAAGGAGGTCGCGCACCCCGCCTATTCCGGGGCCATCCTGAAAGCCACCGGTCTCACCAAGCGTTATGGCGGCCTCGTCGCCAACAGCGACATCGATTTCAGCGTCAATCAAGGCGAGCTGCGCGGCATCATCGGCCCCAACGGCGCCGGCAAATCGACCTTCTTCAAGATGCTGACCTGCGAGATCGCGCCGACCTCCGGCCAGATCGTATTCGAGGGGCGCGACATCACGGGATTGAAGGTCACCGAGGTTTGCCAGCTCGGGCTCACCAAGAGCTACCAGGTCAACCAGCTCTTCACCGGGCTGACGGTGCGGCAGAACCTGACGATCGCCGCGCTCGCCGAGCTGCGCGGCAAGTTTCGCCTCGATCTCTTCCGCAAGCTCTCCAGCGTCAAAGGCCTGACGGAGCAGGTGGAGCATACGCTCGCTTTGGTCAATCTGACCCGCCGCGCCGACACGCCGGTCGCCGAACTCGCTTATGGCGAGAAGCGCCGGCTCGAGATCGGGCTCGCGCTAGCGACCTCGCCGCGCCTGCTGCTGCTCGACGAGCCGCTCGCGGGCATGAGCCCGCGCGAGCGGGTCGAGACCGTCAAGTTGCTCAAATCGATCGCGCGCGGCCGCACCATGATCATCATCGACCACGACATGGATTCGCTGTTCGAGCTGGTCGAGCGCGTGACGGTGCTTCAGGAGGGCAAGGTGCTGCTCGACGGCACGCCGGAGGAAATCCGGACCAACGCCGCGGTGCAGGAGGCCTATCTCGGCGGCGTGCACGGGGAGATCGCCGCATGAGCCTGATCGAGGTCAACGGCCTGAACAGCTATTACGGGGATTCCCACATCCTGTTCGACGTCGCCATGCACGTCGAACGTCACGAGGTGGTGGCGCTGCTCGGCCGCAACGGCGCCGGCAAGAGCACGACGCTGAAGAGCCTGATGGGCGTCGTGACGCCGCGCAGCGGCAGCGTGAAGTTCGACGGCATCGACATCGCCGGACGCAGGAGCCACAGAATCGCGCAGGCGGGCATGCAGCTCGTGCACGAGGAGCGCCGTATCTTCGGCAGCCTGTCGGTGGAGGAAAACATCGTCCTTGCCGGGTTCACCGCGCCGAAGCGCTGGCCGCTCGACCGCATCTACGAGATGTTTCCGCGGCTGAAGGAGCGGCGCAACAACCGCGGCACCGAGCTCTCCGGCGGCGAGCAGCAGATGCTCGCGATCGCGCGGGCGCTGGTGCGCGATCCCAAGATCGTGCTGCTGGACGAGCCGTTCGAGGGGCTCGCGCCCGTCATTGTCCACGATCTCGTCAAGGCCTGCCGCGAGCTGGCGGCGGCCGGCCAGACCATCGTGCTGGTCGAGCAGAATTTGGCGGCGACGCTGGCGCTGGCGAACCGGATCTACATCATCAACAACGGTCATATCGTGCACGAGGGTCCGGCGCAGGAGCTCAAGGCCCAGCCGGAGCTGCTGCAGCGCTATCTCGGCGTCTAGCCGCCCGCCGATCTCGGCTGTCAGGTTCAGCCGCCAAGCGCCGCGATCATCCGTTTGGCGTGATCGGCGAGCACAGCCATATCTTCCTTGCGGGTCTGCGCCGGCAAGAGATCGATGCCGGCCCTGACAGGCATGACGTGCATGTGAAGGTGCAGGACCACCTGCCCGCTGGCCGGCTCGCTGAACTGCTGGAGGATGATACCCTCCGCGTCAAACGCCTTCATTGCCGCAATCGCGATTCGCTTGGCCGTCCGGGCGACCGCGGCCAGATCGTCCTCCGCAATATCCAGGATGCCGCGCGCCGGCGCCCGCGGAATCACCAGCGTGTGCCCGGGCGCGCGCGGCATGATGTCGAGGAAGGCCAGACTGCGGTCGTCCCTGAAAACCTCGAAGCAGGGAATCTCGCCGCGCAGGATCTTTGCAAAGACGTTCTGATCGTCATAGGCCGCCATGGACCCCTCCGTCACTGCGAGGCGCGATCAAACGTGCTCCTTTCCGTTGACGCAAGCGAGCCGGCCGATCTATCCACGATGGCAGGCAGGATGGCTCCATTGGCGACAAATATCGATCCCGGACATAACGTC
Source organism: Bradyrhizobium sp. 23AC (assembly GCF_054863025.1). Lineage (NCBI taxonomy): Bacteria > Pseudomonadati > Pseudomonadota > Alphaproteobacteria > Hyphomicrobiales > Nitrobacteraceae > Bradyrhizobium > Bradyrhizobium sp. 23AC. The sequence goes on along the minus strand of NZ_JAVAYN010000026.1, from coordinate 56,148 downwards.
GAGAGTGCGCGGCGCGCGCTTGCGGCACGGCTGCAAGCGGCCGGCATCGAGGAGGCGGCCCTCGATGCGCGCCTGCTCGTCGGCGCCGCGCTGGAGCTCGATCTGACCGGCATGGTGACGCAGGCATCGCGACAACTCACGCCTGAGGAGACCACGCAGCTCGAACAATACGCGCAGCGCCGGCTCGCGCATGAGCCGGTCGCCCGCATTCTGGGCGTGCGAGACTTCTGGGGCATGCCATTGCGGTTGTCCGAGGCGACGCTGGTACCGCGGCCGGACACCGAGACCGTCGTCGAATTGGCGCTCGAGATCTTCCGTGGGCTGGCGATTTCGGGGCGGCGCCCGCGAATCGCCGATATCGGTGTCGGATCGGGCGCCATCCTGCTCGCATTGCTGTGGGAGATTCCCGACGCGTTTGGCGTCGGTACCGATGTCAGCCTGACGGCGCTCGATACGGCGCGCGACAATGCGGCCGCCCTCGGCCTCGCCGGCCGCGCCGGCTTCGTCGCCTGCTCCTATCTTACGGCGCTGCGCGGCCCGTTTGACCTCATCGTTTCGAACCCGCCCTACATTCCCTCCGCCGAAATTCCGAGACTGAGCATCGAGGTGCGCGACCACGATCCGCATCTGGCGCTCGACGGCGGCAATGACGGATATGACGCCTATCGCGCTCTGATCCCGCAGGCCGCCGAGCGTCTCGCCCCCGGCGGAGCGCTGATCGTCGAGGCCGGACAGGGGCAGGCCAGAAATATTGAAACCTTGATGATAGCTGGCGCGTTAACGGTGGACAGGCCACCCAAGGCCGACCTGGCGGGCATTCCGCGGGCCGTTTCGGCCCGAAAAATGCCCCCATAAAAGCCGGATTGGCTTGCAAAAAGCTCTTGGAATATCCCTTGGGAACGACTACGTTCCGATCAACACATCGGTGCCGGCCCCGTAGACCTACGGGCGAAAGCCGGGCTCTCGGGCGAGAGCTTTACTGATAAAGGTTCCAAGCCGCAGGTCCTGTGAAGCGCGATAGCCAGTGGAGCTGCGCTGCTCTCCGACCGCAAAGTGAACGAAAGCCTGATATTGCGCTTGAAGACTTACGCAACACAGCTGGGCTTGTTTCGGCAGGCAAAATGAATGGGTTCGCTGGCGATCAGTGCTGGCGGGTGGGGAACGCGTCCTTGTTGAACGCGACGGTCGACGAACATCGGCAGGGTTCGATCCGCTCTTGCGCGCGGTGCGCGCGAGCGATGTGAACCGCTGTCACCAGGTCACTCCTAGCAATCAAGTAATGCGTGCAACGTTTAGGGCTGGAATTAAAGGCAGGACATGAGAAACGGTCAGAACAAGCAGCGGATGCGCAACCGCAACAATAACAATAACAACAACAACCGGCGCAGCCAGAACCCGATGACCCGGGTCTACGAGTCCAACGGACCCGACATCAAGATCCGCGGCACCGCCTCGCACATCGCTGAAAAGTATCTCCAGCTCGCACGCGACGCGCGCTCTTCCGGCGACCCCGTTGCAGCCGAGAACTACTACCAGCACGCCGAGCATTATTTCCGCCTGATCGCCGCGGCCCAGGAACAGTTCCGCCAGAACCAGCAGCCGCGCGGTGACGAGCCGATCAGCAGCAACAGCGACGACGGCGAGGACGACGGCGAGAATTTCTCGAATTTCGGCCAAGAGCCGGGTTTCGTCCCGCAGCCGCAACAGCAGCAGCCCTTCGCGCGCGACCGCGACGGCCAGCGCGATCATCACCAGCGTGATCATCAGCAGCGCGACAACCAGCCCTATCAGCGCGATCAGCAGCAACCGCGCGAGCACCGCGAGCGCGACCATCGCTCGCAGCCGCAATATCAGCCCCAGCCGCAACCGCAGAATCAGCCGCAGCCCGTCGTCACCGACACCGGCAGCGTCGATCGCCTGCCCTCCTTCATCACCGGCGCACAACCGCAGGCGAATGGCGGCGCGAACGGCGGCCAGGCCGGTTTCGAGGGCGGAGCCGGCGGTGGCGAACGCTTCCCGCGCCGGCGGCGCCGGCCGCATGGCCCGCGCCCCGAGCGCGAAGCAGCTCCGGCCGCATCCGGCGATGATCTCGCGCCCAGCGAGTAAGTGAGCTTCTTCTGATCAACTGATCTGGAATCGTCCCGGCCTTGCCGGGACGATTTGTTTTTGACGACCATCTGTCGCGGCAACGCTTGTGACCTAGCTGCGCGTCACCGTCGTCGAGGATGGCACCAGCACGGGCTTCGCGAGCGACGGAATCAGCCGCGCCCGCTCGCGCTTGGCGGGGATCGCGCGGTAGACCTGCTTGGTCGCCTCCACGATATGGACGCCGGCAAAGGGCAGCGACAGTGCCGCACCGGCGCGCTCCCACATCTGCGCCGATTTCAGCACCCAGCCGCCGGCGTAGGGCGGCATGAACAGCGCCTCGCCCCAGGCGGTCGGCGTGAACCAGGTCTGGCGCAGCAGATCGGTGATCTGCGAGCGCGAATAGGGCCGGCCGTGGCCGAATGGCGTGCTGTCAGTGCGGGTCCACACCCCGCGCCGGTTCGGGATCACCGCGATCACGCGCCCGGACGGCGACAGCACGCGCCAGACCTCGCGCAGCAGCGCGGCCGGATCGTCCGACATCTCCAGCGCGTGGACCAGCAGGATGCGGTCGACCGCGGCGTCGGGGAGCGGCAGCGAGAATTCGTCGACCAGCGAGGCCAGCGCCGGCCGTCCCGTCGGCCATTTCAGGACGCCCTGGGCCGCCGGCATGAAGGCGAGGCAGCGCTCGGCGTCTTCGCGGAACAACCCCAGATAGGGGGTGGGATAGCCGAGGCCGAGCACGCGGTGGCCCTCCGCCCTCGGCCAGCGTTCCCTGATGCCGCGATTGATCATTTGCCGCGCCACGATCCCGAGGCGGCGGGAATAGAACTCGCGGAGGTCGACGACGTCGATGGTCATGACGGCAATGTAACATGCGCGAGACCGCGGCCGCGCGCGGAATATTGCATTGCCTGCGCAACGTTAACGCCATATTTGTCTGGCGGGGCTGAGCCCGATGGAGATGACATGGCCGCCGAAATTCGTACTTTCACCTGTTTAAACGACAATTTCGGCTATCTGATCCACGATGTGGAAACCAAGGCGACGGCGTCGATCGACGCGCCTGAGGCCGGCCCCATCCTGGCGGCGCTGGAGCGCGAGGGCTGGCAGCTCACAGACATCCTGATCACCCATCATCACGGCGATCATGTCGGCGGGGTCGCCGAACTCAAGCAGAAATACAAATGCCGCGTCGTCGCGCCGCACGACAAGACCACGAAAATTGCGGACGTCGATCTGCGTGTTGCCAATGCCGACGTGATCAAGATCGGCAATTTGCTGGCGCGCGTCCTGGAGACGCCCGGCCACACGCTCGACCACATCTCCTACGTGTTCGACACCGAGAAGACGGTGTTCGCCGCCGACACGCTGTTCTCGATCGGCTGCGGCCGCGTGTTCGAGGGCACCTATCCGATGATGTGGGATTCGCTTCTGAAGCTGCGTGCCCTGCCCGACGACTTCAAGCTCTATTGCGGCCACGAATACACGGCCTCCAACGTCAAGTTCGCGCTCACCGTCGATCCCGACAATGCGGCGCTCCAGGCGCGCGCGGCGGAGGTGACGAGGCTCCGGGCCGAGAACAAGCCAACCATTCCCACGCTGCTTGGCGACGAGAAGCGGGCCAACGTGTTCCTGCGCGCCGATGAGCCACAGGTCGCGGCGAGGCTGCACATGAAGGGCGCGGATGCCGCCGCAGTGTTCGGCGAGCTGCGCGAGCGCAAAAACAAGTCCTGAAGAACAAGTCCCGACGGGAATCGATGCCGACTGCAGCCGAAATCATCGCGCGCCTCGAACTCCGTCCGCATCCCGAGGGCGGCCACTATCGCGAGACGTTTCGCGACCAGACCACGGACGCCAACGGGCGTTCGCGCTCGACCCTGATCTACTTCCTGCTGGCACGCGGCGAGCGTTCGCACTGGCATCGCGTCGATGCGGTCGAGACATGGCACTATTACGCCGGTAGTCCCTTGATGCTGCGCATCGCCCACGACGGCTGCTCGCAGCACCAGGTGCGGCTCGGCAGTGACCTTGCGAATGGAGACCGGCCGCAGGCGATCGTGCCGGCGCAGGCCTGGCAGTCCGCGGAGACGACGGGCGAGTGGACGCTGGTCGGCTGCACCGTAGCCCCGGCATTCGAATTCGCAGGCTTCGAGCTCGCACCACAGGGCTGGGAGCCGTAGGGTCAACTGTCATTTCGGGCATCGCATGCAGCATCGAGCCAGGAATGATCATCGTTTCCGCAGCACCATATCCTTCGCGGCGATCAAACCGCCGCCGGCAATCAGGATCGCAGCAATCGCGATGTTGGCGCTGGCTTTGGCAAAACCGGCGGCGATGAGGAAGCCGGTCGAGAGCAGCGGCGTCGCGTAGGAAGCGGCGCCGAGCACACGGATGTCGCCCCGCTTCATGCCGATGTCCCAGGCGTAGAACGCGGCACCGACGGGACCGATGCCGAGCGCGATCACCGAGAGCCATTGCAGCGTGGTCTCCGGCCAGACGGTGGTCTCGAGCAGGCCATGCATCAGCGCGGCAAGCACGGCGGTGGCCAGACAGAATCCGGCGACCGCATCGGTCGGCACGGCCTTGAGCCGGCGCGACAGCACCGAATAGGCCGCCCAGACGAACGCGGCGATGAAGGCCGCGGCCAATCCCGGCATCTGCCCCGCCGCGAAGCCGGAGGTGTTGCCGGCGAACAGCAGCACGGTGCCGACGAGGCCGAGCATCGCGCCAACGATGTGATGGAGGGCGAGCCGCTCGCCCGGCAGGAAGGACGAGAACAGCACGATCAGCAGCGGCCACAGATAATTCAGCAAGCCGGCTTCGGCTGGCGGCGCGAAGCGCAGCGCGAGGAAATACAGCGCGTGATAGCCGAACAGGCCGCCGACGCCGACAGCCCAGACGACCAGCGGCTGACGCAGGCTCTTCGCCGCCTCGCCGCGGCCGATCCAGGTGAGCAGGCCGACCAGGCCGCCGATCGCGAAGGTCATCGCGGCGAGCTGGAACGCCGGGATCGTTCCGGTCGCCACCGTCATCACCGACAGCAGCGACCACATCAGGATCGCGGTCAATCCGATCAGCGTGGCTGTGCGCGGGGTCATTGACGAAGGCTCTGAGGACAACGATGCCCGGCACGAGGCCGGGCATTGTCGTCTTCACTATCGCCTTGTCGCGCCTGAAGCTACAGGCTTTTGACCTGAAGGCTTGTCGTCCTATCAGGCCTGATATTGGCCGCCATTGATTGTCATCGTCGAGCCCGTGATGAAACCGGCCTCGTCGGCCGCCAGGAACACGACCGCCCGGGCGATCTCCTCGGGCTCGCCGAGCCGGCTGACCGGGATCTGCGGGATCACGTTCTTCTCCAGAACGTCCTTCGGCACCGCCTGCACCATTTCGGTGTTGATGTAGCCGGGGCAGATCGCATTGACGGTAATGCCGCCCTTGGCATTCTCCAGCGCGAGCGCCTTGGTGAAGCCGATGTCGCCGGCCTTCGCCGCGGAATAGTTGACCTGACCAAACTGCCCCTTCTGGCCGTTGATCGACGAGATCGAGATGATGCGGCCGAACTTGCGCGCACGCATGCCCTCGATGACCGGACGCGTCATGTTGAACAGCGAGCCGAGATTGGTGTTGATGACCGCGTTCCACTGCTCCAGCGTCATCTTGTGGAAGGCGGTGTCGCGGGTGATGCCGGCATTGTTGACGAGCACCTCGACCGGCCCGAGATCGGCCTCGACCTTTTTCACGCCCTCGGCGCAGGCATCGAAACTGCTGACGTCCCATTTGTAGACGGCGATGCCGGTCTCGGCCTTGAACTTCTCCGCCGCCGTATCGTTGCCGGCGTAGCTCGCCGCAACCTTGTATCCCGCCGCCTTCAGTGCCTTGCTGATCGCAGCACCGATGCCCCGCGTACCACCCGTGACCAATGCAACACGTGCCATGTCGTATTCCTTCCCTTGGACTCTTCGGACGTTTCTGAAGCGATTGTTTTTTAACGTTGGATTATGCGGTTGGTTTGACGGACATCAAGAACAAAACGCCCGGCGTTGAGCCGGGCGTTTGTATTTAGTCGAGGCCTGCAAGATTGCGAAGAATATTTGATTTGCAACCGCTGCCTTTTTAGTCGCGTGCAACGCACTCACTGACGTGTGCAGCGCACGCGCAAACTGCGCGTAAGCTGCATGTCAGCTATCTTCAGTCGCGCGCGATGCACATCGCGATGCCCATGCCGCCGCCGATGCACAGCGTGGCGAGGCCCTTCTTCGAATCGCGCTTCTGCATCTCGTGCAGCAGCGTCACCAGCACGCGTGCGCCGGACGCGCCGACCGGATGACCGATCGCGATCGCGCCGCCGTTGACGTTGACCTTGGAGGTATCCCAGCCGAGATCCTTGTTGACGGCGCAGGCTTGCGCCGCGAAGGCCTCGTTGGCCTCGATCAGGTCGAGATCGCCGACATTCCAGCCGGCCTTCTTCAGCGCGGCGCGCGAGGCCGGGATCGGGCCCGAACCCATGATTTTCGGATCGACGCCGGCCTGCGCCCAGGACACGATCCGCGCGAGCGGCTTCTTGCCTTCCTTGGCGGCCTGCTTGGCGGTCATCAGCACCACGGCGGCGGCGCCGTCATTGATGCCGGATGCCGAGCCCGCGGTGACCGTACCGTCCTTTTCAAAGGCGGGCTTGAGCTTGGCCATGCCGTCGAGCGTGGCGCCATGACGCGGATATTCGTCGGCGCTGACGACGATGTCGCCCTTGCGGGTCTTGATGGTGACGGGAACGATCTCGTCGTTGAACTTGCCGGCCTTCTGGGCCGCTTCGGCCTTCTGCTGCGAGGCGACCGCGAACTCGTCCTGCTGGGCGCGGGTGATCTGCCACTGCCGTGCGACGTTCTCGGCGGTGTTGCCCATGTGGTAGCCGTTGAAGGCATCCCACAGGCCGTCCTTGATCATGGTGTCGACGAACTCGACGGCACCCATCTTGACGCCGCCACGCAGATACTGGGCGTGCGGGGCCATGCTCATTGATTCCTGGCCACCGGCGACCACGATTTCGGAATCGCCGTTGAGCAGCGCCTGGTAGCCGAGCGCGACCGTGCGCAGGCCCGAGCCGCAAAGCTGGTTGACGCCCCAGGCCGGGCTCTCCACCGGAATTCCGGCGGCGATCGAGGCCTGGCGGGCCGGGTTCTGACCCTGGGCGGCGGTCAGGATCTGACCCATGATGACTTCCGAGACCCGGCCGGGCTCGATGCCACCGCGCTCCAGCGCGGCCTTGATGGCGATGGCGCCGAGATCGTGGGCGGGAAGGGTCGCGAACGCTCCGTTGAAGCTTCCGACCGGGGTGCGGGCGGCGCTGACGATGACGACATCGTCTGACATGGGCATCTCCTGAGGCTTGAGGTTCTTGAAAGGGGGCAGGCGGGGCTTTGAGAAAACGGCTCGCCAGTCTCGTCAGCCATCCTGTTAACGTCGTTGAGGCATGTCAATCGGCCGGCGACCGAATTCATGCCGCAGCGCATTCAAAATAGCGTTCTTGGCGCTTTCGCAAGCAAGATTTTGCTCTGCGATTAACCGTGCCGCACAAAACGGTAGCGTGAGCCCTTTGAAAATGCTTATTTTGTTGCGTTGCGTACTCTTCCCGCCCTGCGGCATAGCCCGCTGGGTTCCCGTTCTCCGTGCTTGCAAGTGAGAGCCCATGGCGAAATCAGACCAACCCACAACCATCAAGAAATACGCGAACCGCCGGCTCTATAACACCGGAACGAGTACCTACGTGACGCTGGAAGACCTCGCCGCGATGGTCAAGGATGGCGAAGATTTCCTGGTCTATGACGCCAAGACCGGCGACGACATCACCCGCTCCGTGCTCGCCCAGATCATCTTCGAGCAGGAGAACAAGGCCGGCCAGAACCTGCTCCCGACCACCTTCCTGCGCCAGCTCATCCGCTTCTACGGCGACAGCATGCAGATGGTGGTGCCGAAATATCTGGAGCAGTCGATCGCGACCCTGACCCAGGAGCAAGAGAAGTTCCGCAAGCAGATCGCCAACACCCTGTCCGGCACTCCTTTTGCTCCTCTGGAAGAACAAGTCCGCCGTAACATGGAGCTGTTCCAGCAGACATTCTCGATGTTCAAGCCGTTTGCTCCCAATGCGGGCCGCCCGGCGACCAGCGCGGAGCCGGAGCCCGACGCGAACGCCGAGGCGCCGAAGGACACCAACATCGACGATCTGCGCCAGCAGATGAAGGACATGCAGGAGCGCCTCGAGCGCATGTCGAAGAAGGACGAGTAGGACCTTTCGCGCCGACCGGCGCGTCCGCCCGCGGCGGGCGCGCGATTGGCAATTTCGCGCGCGCCTACCATTTCTTCCTCACCGGCTTTAGCCCCGTCATCCCCGCGCAACGGCGAAGCCGTTGTCGCTGGAGGCCTCCGCTCCGCTCCGGCGCCTCAGGATGACGGCTTGACACGCACGGAGCGCGCCATGTCCGATCGCACCATGCATTGGGACAACGTCTACGCCACCAAGGGCGAGGCCGAGGTCAGCTGGTTTCAGGACAGCCCGACGATCTCGCACGACATGATCCGCGCGGCCAATCCGGATCACGACGCGGCGATCATCGATATCGGCGGGGGCGCTTCGCGGCTGGTCGATGCTCTTCTTCAAGACGGATATCGCGATCTCACCGTGCTGGACCTCTCCGCCAACGCGCTCGACGTGGCGAAGACGCGAATCGGTCAGGCCTCTTCGGCGGTCGACTGGATCGTCGCCGACGCCACGACTTGGCGGCCGGCCAGGACTTACGATGTGTGGCACGACCGCGCGGCCTTTCACTTCCTGACCGAACCCCGCGACAGGGCGGCTTACGTCGAGCGCCTGCGATCCGCGATTGCGCCTGGCGGCCAGATCATCATCGCGACCTTTGCGCCCGATGGTCCGGAGAAATGCAGCGGCTTGCCGGTGCAACGCCATGACAGCGCCAGCCTTGCTGCGGAGCTCGGGCCGGATTTCGAGCTGGTCGAGACGCGCAGCGAGACGCATCATACGCCGTGGAATTCGACGCAGGCGTTTCAGTTCAGCCGGTTTAAGCGAAGCCCTTAGAAAGGGTGTCATGCCCCGGCTTGCCGTCTTCGCTGAGCTTCGCCGGCCGAGCGCTCTTGTGGGCCCGGCGCAGCCTAGCGGAGCCGGGACCGGGGCATCCAGTACGCCGCGGCTTATCGAGAAATCACAACTGGCTCTGGAATACTGGATCGCCCGATCAGGTCGGGCGATGACAGCGGAATCAATGGCAGCTACGCCGCCAACTTCACCGCATGCGCAAAGTCCCAATAGAGCTTACGCGCTTTGGCGTAGAACGGGCCCGGCTTCAGCTCGCGCTCGTCGATGCGGATCACCGGGGCGACCTTGGCGAAATTGCCGGTGGAGAAGATCTCGTCCGCAGCCAGGAAGTCGGCATAGCGCAGCGTCTTCTCGACCACGGTGACGCCGTCGCCGCGAAGCAGGGTGATGACGCGCTGGCGCGTGATGCCGTTGAGGAATGTGCCGTTCGGCACCGGCGTATAGACCACGCCGTCCTTGGCCATGAACACGTTGGAATTGCCGAACTCCGCGACGTTGCCGAGCATGTCGAGCATCAGCGCGTTCTGGAAGCCGCGCGAGGCGGCTTCCGCGAGCGCGCGCGAATTGTTGGGGTAGAGGCAGGCGGCCTTCGCCTCGACCGGAGCGCATTCGGCGGTCGGCCTGCGGAATGGCGACAGGGTGATGGCGTTGCCGACGGGTTTGGGCATCGGCGCCTCGTAGATGCACAGGCACCAATTGGTGGTCTCTGGGTCGAACAGCACGCCGCCGCCCGAGCCGTTCTGCGCCCAATACATCGGACGGACGTAGAGCTCGGCATTGGCCGCAAAGCGGGCAATGCCTTCGGTTGCGAGCGTGAGCCAGGTGCCGGCATCGACCACCGGCTTCAGGCCAAAATTGATCGCGGATTGATTGGCGCGGGCGACGTGACGATCGAGATCGGGCGCAACACCCTCGAACGCGCGTGCACCGTCGAACACGATCGAGCCGAGCCAGGCCGCATGCGTGCGCGGGCCCATGATCGGCACATTGCCGTCGTGCCATTTACCTTCGAAGAAGGTCCAGCTCGGCGAATATTCGATCGGCTTCCTGATCTCGGCCATATCAGGCCTCCCCTTGGCGTGCTGCCGCATTATAGCGCCACTATTGGACGCAACATCTAAATGATTCCCTGCGCGGAAGTGGTGGGCTACCCTCTCCTGCCACGGGAAGAAGGAGGCAGCATGTCGCTCGATCCGCTCGCAAAGCGCTTGTTGACCATGATGGCTGCGGCTGGGCCGCGGGCGAGGGGCTGGCCGAGCGTGGAGGCGCGGCGGCAATCGCTGGCGAAGCTGATGCAGTTCGCACGCACCGATGCGCCGGATGTGACGGCGCGCGACGGGATGCTGCCCGGCCGCGCCAGCGAACTGCCCTATCGGCTCTACACGCCCGCAAATGCCGATGAGCGTGCGCCGGGCTTCGTTTTCTTCCATGGCGGCGGCCTCGTCGCCGGCGGCATTGCCACGCATGATCGCATCGCGGCGGCGCTGGCGCATGCCACCGGCTGCCGCCTCGTCTCGGTCGACTACCGGCTCGCGCCGGAGCACAAATTCCCTGCCGCCGTCGATGACGCGATTGCCGCCACAGAATGGGTCGCGCGCGAGGCCGCATCGCTCGGCATCGATGCGGACCGTCTGGTCGTCGGCGGCGATTCCGCGGGTGCAACGCTCGCGGCGATCGTGTGCCAGGAAGCGGCGCAGACCGCGGGTCTCGCCATCGCTGCGCAATGCCTGATCTGCCCGGTGCTGGATTTCGAGGAAACCTCGCCCTCACGCGAGGCCTTTGCAGAGGGCCATCTGATCGACCGCGTCACGATCGAGGCCGATCTCTCCGACTATCTGCCTGACGGTATCGACACCGCCGACCCCCGCGTTTCTCCCTTGCGGGCAACACGGCTCACCGGTCTGCCGACCGCGATCATCCACACGGCCGAGTACGATCCGATGCGCGATGAAGGCAATGCCTATGCCCGCAAGCTGCTCGCCGCGGGCGTCGCCGTCGAGCATGTCTGCCACGACGGCATGGTTCACAATTTCCACGCCATGGGCGCGATCCTGCCGCAGGCGCAGCTGGTGCTATCGCAGATCGGCGAGCAGGTGCGGCGTGCGGTTGCGAGGTGAGAGCGCGAATCAGGCGCGCGCATCGATAACGGCCCTGGCTGCCACAACATAGTCGGGCCAATGCGCGTCCGCATAACGTTCGGCCTGCCGGGCGCAGGTGACGTCGGGCGCATGCGCCGCGGCGATCATGCGCGCGAAGCGCTCTTCGGCAACCGTGGTGTCATCGGGCACTGGCGCAGATGCGGCCGCGACAGCGGTCGGAGCGACGGCGAGCCCCGCCATTCCGGCGAGCAGGATGCGGCGTGACGTGGTCATGGCTGTCGTCCTCCATAGTCCGGCCTGCACTCTGGCCGGCGAAGCGTATCGGTGCAATCACGACAGGGTAGCCGCGCGCATCGATGCAGTCCATCGTTTGCGGATAGCGCTTGACCACGGGAGCGATCACGTTCCATCTAGCACACACGATTTCGCCACACAGTCCCCACGCGTCGGATTGTCACGTGTCCCATCACAGCCCATCGCATCATCAGGCTTTGCGCGCTATCGCGATGGGACTGGCCTGTCTGACGATATCGGCCAGCGACGCCTTCTCCACCGAAGCCGAGGAGGACGCACCGGCAAAGCCGGCGGTCCCAAACATCTACCTTGATCTGCGCACGACCTATGCGACGATTCCGGCGGGCACGCTCGGGCTCGGCTTCGGCAACACGTCACTGTCGGCCGCGCTCGTGGCCCTGGCGGTGCGCAGAGGCGCAACGCTGTCGAACGGCTTGCCGGCTGCGAAATCGATTGCCGTCGACCTGCCGCTGACCGTCGATGTCAACGACCGCGTCTCGCTTTACGGCGGCGTGTCGGGCTCGACGACCGACATCGGCGGCGGCTGGTCGACCTTCGACATCACGAGCTGGAACATCGGCGTGCAGGCCGACCTCTATCAGCAGAATGGCGGAACGATCCCGACCATCACGTTGCAATCGACCCTGACGCAGTCGGTGCCGAACGAGCAGGGCATGACCAATTCGTTCAACAACATCCTTGAATTCGACTACGCACTCGATGAGGACGAGACGCGGGGCTGGCTGGCCGGCATGCAATACACTTACACCACCATCGCCAGCCCGGTCGCCAGCATCCGGCCGAACACGATCCTCTATGCCGGCGGCTATTACCAATGGCCGAGCAACTGGAAGTTCACCGGGCGCCTCGGCATGCAGTCGTTCGGCGGCGCGCAGCTCGCGGGCCGGACCCTGGCGGAGCCCTTCACGCAGCCGTTCCTGCGGCTCGACCTCGATCGCATGGACGACAACGACAACCGCCTGTTCGGCATCACCGCGCAAATCGCCTGGATGCCGAAGCCGTCCTATCAGGTGACGTTGCGAACGCCGCTCTATGCGGTCCGCAACTGACTGGGATCATGGTGGATAGCAGGTAAACCGAATCTCCCGTTTTCCGGACATCGGTACAGCGGTCGGAATAGCCCGGCATTGACGATGAAGGACTTTCGCATTCGCGGCTAGCCGTCAGCGGCCCTCCCGGGCCATGGGCTGCTTGTTGGTCCTGCCGCCTGAGCGCCCATCCGGTTACCTCTCGGCAATATGCTTGCGACAGACTGGGCCGGAGTCACGCGAGAGGCCGCGAATGTCCCATTTGGTCCCGGAACGGACGTTGCTTGCTGGGAAGATCTTCTTCAATTTCGGCCAGTCCTCGATCGATTGCGTCGTGCGGCGGCTGACCGAGGAGGCGGCGACGCTCGAGATGGAGAGCGGCCTCGGGGTGCCCGAGCGCTTCCAGCTCAGGCTCGCGGGGCGCGAGATCCTGACCTGCCGCGTGATCTGGCGATCGGACCGTCAGGTCGGCGTCGCCTTCGAGCATCCGGGCAGCGTCGAGCGCCTGGCGGGCGAGGAACGGGGGCGCTCGTCGGAAGCGCTGATGCGCAGCCAGATGCTGGCGCTGCGTGCCGCGCTCGATCATGTGCCGACCGGCATCGTGTTGCTCGACTCCAGCCTCAGGGCGCGCCTGATCAACCGGTCATTTCGTCACATGTGGCGCCTGCCTGACGAGGTCGCCGACAGCAATCCATCCATCCTCACGCTGCTCCATCACGGTCGTGACACCGGCGCCTATGAGGTGCCCGACCCCGAGCTCGATGCCCTGGTGGCGGAACGCGTCCGTGTGATCGAGGCGGGCGATCCGACGCCGATCGATCTGCGCCGGACCAATGGCGATGTCGTGCGCGTACAGGTCACGCCCCTGCCCGATGGCGGACGCATGCTGACCTATACACCCGTCACCGACATCGTGCGCGCCTCGGACGAGCTGAAGCTGCTGCGGGACGCGCTGGAGAATGTTCAGGACGGGGTGCTGCTTCTCGACCCCGACCTGCACGCCACCTTCATGAACCGGCGCATGCGGCGCTTCTGGGAGGTCAGTGAAGCCGAGGCGGGGAGCCGGCCGGCCTATTCGTCGCTCGTGCGACGCCTGCACCGTGCCAGCGCGCCCAATCTTCCGACGAACGAGCTTGCGAGATTTCCGGCGCGGCGCGTCGCAGAGGTCATGGCCGGCGACCATGTGCGTGACCTGCAAACGCCGGACGGAAGGCGCATCAGGGCCCATTGCACCACGATGTCGAACGGCGGCCGCATGCTGACCTATGTCGACATCACCGACCTGACGGAAAAGGCTGCGATGCTGGAGACGCTGGCGACCACCGACCCGCTCACCGGCCTCTACAACCGCCGCCACTTCCTCGAGAACCTCGATGCGGAATGGAGTCGATTTCAGCGCTATTATCGCTCCGTCTCGGTGCTGATGCTCGACATCGACCACTTCAAGTCGGTCAACGATCGCTACGGCCATGCCGTAGGCGATGCCGCGATCAGGGCGGTTGCGGCAGCGTGCCTCGACGGCAAGCGCAAGTCGGACATCGTCGGCCGCATCGGCGGTGAGGAGTTCGCGGTGCTGCTGCCCGAGACCAGCTTGTCGCGCGCGAGGACTGTCGCCGATCGCATCCGCAAACGCGTGATGAGCGCGCAAATCGTCGCCGGCGAAATTCAGTTCGGCCTCACCGTGAGCGTCGGCATCGCCGAGGCCGCGGTCAGCATGTCCGGCATCGACGCGCTCATGGGCGCGGCCGATCATGCGCTCTACCAGGCCAAGGCCGAGGGCCGCAACCGCTGCATCGCCTTCGCGCCTCCGCCGCCAGCAAGCAAGGCGGCGGAGTGATCCAAGGACGCGACCTTTAGTCCGGTACCGGCACGTCGAACGTGTTGAGCGTGACCGAGACCATGCAATAGACGCCGACGAGATAGGACAGCTCGGCCGCGCCGTGCTCGCCGAACTCCTTCACCGCGGCGCGCCAGGTCAATTCCGGCAGCACGCCACCCCCGACCAGCGCGGACGCCACGTCATACGCGATGGCCTCCTGCCTGGTGAGATCCACCGGCCGCTGGCCGGCGACGATGGTCGCGAGCTTTTCGTCGGACAGGCCACGCTGCTCGGCAACCAGCACATGGGCATAGAGCTCGTAGCCGGAGCGGAAATGCGAGCCGGTGACGAGGATGGCGACCTCGCGCACCGGGGCCGGCAGCAGCGGATTTGACGCGATTGCCTTGACCAGCTCCCACACCGGCTTGCCGAAGCGCGGCTCGCGGACCCAGGGATTCCAGGGCCCGAGCAGCGCGCCGTCATCGCGCATGTTCACAAAGCCCTTGAAGTGGTCCTTGATGCCGGCTCGCATGTCGTCATAGAGCGGCTTCTGCTCGTCGGTCAGATCCTTGGGATCGAGAATGGGAAGGCGCACGGCGGAGACCTCCTCGTTGAGAAGGGGTGAGGCTTGCCCGCAGCTGCACGCAACGCAAGTGAAGTTGCCGTGACATCGCACGCCAGGCGGGCGTTCCGACAAATTCGACTATGTTGCCTCGGGGCTTCGTGCGCTCTGGGGATTTGCGAAATCGTCGACGGTGAGCGTCAGCGGCTCACCTGTCGCGAGAAACGACGACAAATTGGCCTCGAACGGCGCCGGATCGAGCCCGCGCGCCTTCAGCCATTCGGGCTCGTAATAGGTCTGCCGATAGCGCTCGCCGGAATCGCAGATCAGCGTCACCAGCGATCCCGTCGCGTTCGCCTGCCGCATCTCCGAGGCAAGCCGGCACAGCGCCAGGAAATTGGTGCCCGTGGAGCCGCCCACCGGGCGACGCAGCCGGCGCGACAACACGTTCATCGCCGCGATCGTGGCCGCATCCGGGATCTTCATCATGCGGTCGACCACACCAGGCACGAAGGAGGGCTCGCATCGCGGACGGCCGACGCCCTCGATCAGCGACGGGCGGTCGCAAACACGGGAGCGGTCCTGTGAGCGGAAGCAATCGAAGAAGGCGGAATGCTCGACATCGGCGACGCACAGCCGCGTCGGATATTGGCGGTAGCGCAGATAGCGCCCGATGGTGGCCGAGGTGCCGCCGGTGCCCGCGCCCATCACGATCCAATCCGGCAACGGCCGCGGCTCGCCCTGCAATTGCGTGAAGATCGATTCGGCGATGTTGTTGTTGCCGCGCCAGTCCGTTGCACGCTCGGCGAAGGTGAACTGGTCCATGTAGTGGCCGTTCAGGCGCGCGGCGAGCGCGGCGGCCTCCGCATAGAGCGCGCGGCCGTCGTCGATCAGGTGGCAATTGCCGCCATAATGCTCGATCGCGGCGATCTTCTCGGCCGAGGTCGTGCGCGGCATCACGGCGTAGAAAGGCACGCCGATCATCTGCGCGAAATAGGCCTCCGAGACCGCCGTCGATCCCGACGACGCCTCGACGACCGGCGTGCCTTCACGGATGTGGCCATTGCAGAGCGCGTAGAGGAACAGCGAGCGCGCCAGCCGGTGCTTCAGGCTGCCGGTCGGATGGGTGGACTCATCTTTAAGATAGATGTCGATGCCTGATAGCGCCGGCACGATCAGCCGGATCAGATGCGTGTCGGCGGTGCGACACTGGTCGGCCTCGATCGCGGCCACGGCCTCGTCGACCCAGCCGCGCCGATAGGCCGGCCCGGCCGGATTGTGCTGGCGGAAGGGAAATGTATGCATCGAGCGAATCTCTCACGACACGCGTTGCGCATCAAGGGCGCGCTCAAAACTCCAGCGGCGCGTTGTCGACGACCTCCTTCATCACGAAGAAGGTGCGGGTCTGGCGCACGCCGGGCAGCGCGATCAGCTGCTCGCCGTGGATGCGGTTGAAATCCTCCATGTCGCCGACGCGGATCTTGAGGAAATAGTCGAAGTCACCGGCGACGAGGTGGCAGTCGAGCACGAATTTCAGCCTGGCGATCGCCTGCTCGAAGATGGCAAAGCTCTCCGGCGTTGAGCGGTCGAGCACGACGCCGACCATCACCAGCGTGCCCTTGGCCACCTTCTTCGGCGCGACCATGGCGCGGACAGTGGGGATGAACCCGTCCTCGAACAGGCGCTGGGTGCGGCGATGGCACGTGGCGGGGCTGATCGCGACTGATACGGCCAGCTCGGCATTGCTGAGCCGACCATTATTCTGCAGCAATCTCAATATCTTAAGGTCGGTGCGGTCGAGCCGGGCAGACATGAAAGAAGCTTCCATGAAAAGGTGATATTCTGGAAGGAATATTAGCAACTTGCGCTATTCCCGCAAGAAGTTGCGCAATATTGGCGCAAAATTCGAGAGCACCTTTTTCCGACGCGATGCTAGGCAGCTGCCAACACCAACGCCAATCGGGATGACCCATGAAGCTGGATAAATTTCCGCGCTATCCTTTGACCTTCGGCCCGACGCCCATCGAGAAGCTGGAGCGGCTGTCAAAACATCTCGGCGGCAATGTCGAGGTCTATGCCAAGCGCGAGGACTGCAATTCGGGCCTCGCCTATGGCGGCAACAAGCTGCGCAAGCTCGAATACATCATCCCCGACGCGATCGCCTCCAACGCTGACACGCTGGTCTCGATCGGCGGCGTGCAGTCGAACCACACCCGCATGATCGCCGCCGTCGCGGCCAAGATCGGCATGAAGTGCCGCCTGGTGCAGGAAGCCTGGGTGCCGCACGAGGACGCGGTCTACGACCGTGTCGGCAACATCATGCTCTCGCGCATCATGGGCGCCGACGTGCGCCTGGTCGACGACGGTTTCGACATCGGCATCCGCAAGAGCTGGGAGCAGGCGATCGACGAGGTGAAGGCCGCGGGCGGCAAGCCCTATGCGATTCCTGCCGGCGCCTCGGTGCACAAGTTCGGCGGCCTCGGCTATGTCGGCTTCGCCGAAGAGGTGCGCAAGCAGGAGAAGGAGCTCGGTTTCAAGTTCGACTACATCGTCGTCTGCACCGTCACCGGCTCGACCCATGCCGGCATGCTGGTCGGCTTCGCCGCCGACGGCCGCGCGCGAAAAGTGATCGGCATCGATGCGTCCTTCACGCCGGCGCAGACGAAATCGCAGGTGCTCGAGATCGCGCAGAACACGGCAAAACTCGTCGAGCTCGGCAAGGAGCTCGTCGCTGACGACGTCGTGCTGATCGAGGACTACGCCTATCCCGCCTACGGCGTGCCATCGGAAGAAACCAAGGAAGCGATCCGCCTCACCGCGCGTCTCGAAGGCATGATCACCGACCCCGTCTACGAGGGCAAGTCGATGCAGGGCCTGATCGACCTCGCGCAGAAGGGCTATTTCGAGAAGGGCGCGAAGATCCTGTACGCGCATCTCGGCGGCGCGCCCGCGCTGAACGGGTACGCTTACGCGTTCCGGAATGGGTGAGGCAGTAGGCTCCCGCCTCCCCTGCGCTGTCGTCCCCGCGAACGCGGGGACCCATACGCCGCAGCAATGGTTTTGCGAAGACTCGTAGTTGCCAGCGCGTCGCAGCAACTTCTCCCTGTAGTTATGGATCCCGGATCTGCGCGCGCTTTAGGCGCGCTTGTCCGGGATGACGTGTTGAGGGAGTTGGGCGCACCAACACCCTCCGCCGCCTACCGCGTCCTGACGATCTGCAGCAGATCGTCGCCGTAATGTTCGAGCTTCTTGTCGCCGATGCCGGGCACGTTGCGCAGTTCGTCGAGTGTCGTCGGCCAGGCCCGGACGATACCGTCGATGGTGGCATCGTGCAGCACCACATAGGCCGGCACGCCGCGCTCGCGCGCGACCTCCGAGCGCCATGAGCGCAGCCGCGCGCCCAGTTCGGGATCGACATCGCCTTCCGGCGCGCTGGTCGCAGGCGCAAGGTCGCCGCGGCGGGATTTGCCGCGGCTCGCGCGAATGCGCGTGCCGGGCGCTTCCTCGCGCAGCCACACTTCGGTCTCACCGCGCAGCACGCCGCGCGCGGTCTCGGTCAGCTTCAGCGCACCAAACGCTTCGCTGTCGCTCTGCAAATGGCCCATCGCCACCAATTGCCGCAGCACCGTTCGCCACTGCTTTTCGTTGAGCTCGCGCCCGATGCCGAACACGGACAATTTGTCGTGGCCGAACTGCGTGACCTTCTCGGTCAGGCGTCCGATCAGCACATCGATCAGGTGCATCGCGCCGAAACGTTGCCCGGTGCGATAGATGCAGGACAACAGCTTCTGCGCCAGCACCTTGCCGTCGCGCATCTTCGGCGGCGTCAGGCAATTGTCGCAATTGCCGCAGCTCTCGCCCATCACGATCTCGCCAAAATAGGCGAGCAGCCGACGGCGCCGGCAGTGTGGCGTTTCGGCAAGGCCGACCAGCGCATCGAGCTTGCCGATCGAGACCCGCTTGAATTCGTCGGAGGCGCTGGATTCGTCGATCATGCGGCGCTGCTGCACGATGTCGGAGAGCCCATAGGCCATCCAGGCCGCCGACGGCTTGCCGTCGCGGCCGGCGCGGCCGGTCTCCTGGTAATAGGCCTCGATGCTCTTGGGCAGGTCGAGATGGGCGACGAAGCGCACATCGGGCTTGTCGATGCCCATGCCGAACGCGACGGTCGCGACGATGACGATGCCGTCCTCGTTGAGGAAGCGGTCCTGGTTGCGCGAGCGCACCTGGCTGTCGAGCCCGGCGTGATAGGGCAGCGCGGCAATACCGGCCTCGTCGAGCGCGGCGGCGACCTCCTCGACGCGGTTGCGGGACAGGCAATAGACCACGCCGGCGTCCCCGGCATGGCGCTCCCGGATGAACTCCTTCAGCTGCGACACCGCACTGCGCTTGTCGACGATCTCGTAGCGGATGTTGGGCCGGTCGAAGCTGGAGACGAATTGCGGCGAGTCGGTGAGCTGAAGCCGCGCCACGATCTCCTTGCGCGTCAACTCGTCGGCGGTCGCGGTCAGCGCGATGCGCGGTACGTCGGGGAAGCGCTCGGCGATGATGGAGAGGCCGACATATTCGGGACGGAAGTCATGGCCCCATTGCGAGACGCAGTGGGCCTCGTCAATCGCGAACAGCGCCACCTTCGCCTGCGCCAGCAGCGACAGGCAGCGCGGCGTCACCAGGCGTTCCGGCGCGACATAGAGCAGATCGAGATCGCCCGCGAGCAGGCGCCGCTCGATGTCGGAAGCCTCCTGCAGCGTCAGCGACGAGTTCAACGCGGCGGCATTGACGCCGGCCTCGAGCAGGCCGGCAACCTGGTCGCGCATCAGGGCGATCAACGGCGACACCACGATGCCGCAGCCTTCGCGCAGCAGGGACGGCAGCTGGTAGCACAGCGACTTGCCGCCGCCGGTCGGCATCAGCACCAGGCAATTGCCGCCGTCGGTGACGTGCCGGATGATCTCGCCCTGCGAACCGCGAAAGCCCGGCAGGCCGAATACCGAATGCAGCACCGACAGCGCGTCGCGGCCGTTGGCCGGCGCAGGTCGCGGGGCGGTGGAAGGGGCTGACATGAGAGGGCTGGAACCAGGGCCGTGAGATTCGTCACAAGGCCAGTCGCATGCTGGCGCGGGCGTGGCAAGTCCATCTTCTCCCGCTTGCCGGAGGCGGTAGGGGAATCGCAGCTGGAGACGATTTCACCTGTGGCCATCCTTCGAGACGCCCGCCGTTGGCGGGCCCTCAGGATGAGGACCGGGTGTGCGGCACTCGTTTCAACGAGCGACGATGCTGCTTAGCCTCATCCTGAGGAGACCACGAAGCGGTCGTCTCGAAGGACGAGGCGCGCGCTCAGTGCGCGCAAAGCGTCATAGGGGATTGCCCTCCCGTAAGGGGAGAAGGAAGAAAGCAAGCTACGCCCCGATCCTGCGCAGCGCCTCTGCGACCGTCACGATCGGCATGTTGCGCTGTCCGGCGGCTTCCAGCGCATGACGCATCAGATCGGGGGTGCAGCCATAGGGGCTGGGCGCGTCCGCGACGTCATGGCCATAGAAGATGAGCCATCCGCCGCTCGCCACCGCCTCGTCGAAATAGCGATCGACGCCCGCCCTGTCGATCTCGCAATTGACCAAAGGCGACGCACGCAGGAACTGGAGATCGATGACGTCGCTGTTAACGCCGGGAAGGATGCCGCGCGCAGAACGGAAAGCCCTGGCGAGCTGCGGCTTGCGCCAGACCGAGGCAATCCCATAGGGATAGGCGAAGTTCTCCAGATTGATCGAGGAATCGATACTGCGAAAATAAGTGCGGTTCCGCTCGATCTCGCGAGCCATCGCGGCCTCGTCGAGCTTGGCCGAGCTCTGGTGCGAGAAGGTGTGGCAGGCAATCTCGTGACCGGCGCGGTGAAGCCGCACGATCGCGTCATCCGACAGGCCGTGCCAATGGTCCGACGGCTGGCCGATCAGGCTGCCGGCGAGATAGAACGTACCGCGGCCGCCATGCTGTTCCAGGAGCGCCGCGCCCTCGCCTGCAGCGCTATCCGGGGCATCGTCGAAGGTGAAGCTCACCATGGGCGCATGCGCGGGCAGCCGGTGCGGCGCGGCGCGGAAATGCCGGGCCAGCCGATTGCTCACGCGTCCCTGGAGTGCCGACCACACGACTGCGTTTCCCGTGATTCCGTATGCCTGTACTGAAACATTCGCGCGCTGGTCGAGGCAAGCCTAACGCCTGGGTAATCCTAACGCGGAACCAACATCCTTCGGCTAACGCGCAAGGACCGGCGCTTCGGTTTCCACACTGAGATATTGCAACCAATTGCGAAAAAGCACCGCGGCCGCGCTGCCGGCGCCGATATCGGCGCGCAAATCCAGCCCGGGCAATTCGTTGGTGAGCGCGGGATGGCGTTGGTGCGCCGCCTTCTTCTCGAAGCGGGCCAATTTGTCTTCCGTCGCTGCGTCAAAATAGCTCACGGGCAGGCGCGGATAGGTCTCGCGCTCCCGCGCAAGGTAGCGGCCGATGTCGCGCAGATATTCGCGCTGGAGCGACAGCGCGTCATATTCCGGATGCCCCTGGAAGAACACGAACCGGCTGGCATATTGGCGAACGAAAACGTCGACGCCGGCCTTCTCCGAGCGTGTCAGCACCTGATAACCGGCCTGCGCCAGGTCGCTCTCCGCGAGCTCGTTCAGGCGCGAATGCGACACCTTCAGCGGCGCCGGCGCGGTACGCGTCAGGGCATCGCTGGTCACGGCGTCGCAATCGAAGATGCCGTGGCATTTGGCCGGCAGCCGCCGTCGTTCGATGCCGTCGAGGTGCAGCACCGCCGCATGCGCGGCAAGGCACGACCAGATGGTCGATCGCGTGTTGGCCTTGGCCCAGTCAATGAGGTCGGTGAGGTCGCGCCAATAAGGCTCCTGGTCGAGCTCGGGCGCGACCGGCTCGGCGCCTGTCACGATCAGCCCGTCGAATTTCTGGCGCTTCAGATCGGAAAGGTCGGAATATTCGCTCTCGACATGCCACTTCGCCTCCGGCGAGCGCTTCACGCTCGGCAGCGAGAAGCAGTGGAAGCGGATGCGGCGCGGACCGGCCGCTGCCTGAAGCAGCTTCAAGAACTGACGCTCGGTCGCCTTCAGCGCCGGATCCGGCATGTTGTTGACGAGCCCGATCGTGAGTTCGGCGCCGTGATCTCGCGCGAGATCGCGCTCGGCCGGCACCAGCGCCGGGCTCGAGATAACTTGATCCCTGTCGATCAAGATCGTCATTGGCGAGACCGCCTACTCCGCGGCCTCGAGGCGCGCCGCCCGACAGGCCTTATCCAGCGCCTGGTCGATGTCCTCGATGATGTCGGAGACATGCTCGATGCCGATCGACAGACGGATCGTCTCCGGCAGCACGCCGGCTACGCGCTGCTGCTCTGCCGACATCTGCCGATGCGTGGTCGAGGCCGGATGGCAGGCCAGCGACTTGGCATCGCCGATATTGACGAGGCGCGTGATCAGCTTCAGCGCGTCATAGAAGGACTTGCCGGCCTCCATCCCGCCCTTGATGCCGAAGGTGAACAGCGAGGAGGCGTTGCCATCGAGATATTTCTGCACCAGCGGATAATACGGGCTGTCGGGAAAGCCGGTGTAATTGACCCAGGCGACGCGCGGGTCCTTGCGGAGGAATTCGGCGACCTTGCGGGCGTTCTCGACATGGCGCTCCATGCGCAGCGCCACGGTCTCGATGCCCTGCAGCAGCAGGAAGGCGTTGAACGGCGACAGCACCGAGCCCATGGTGCGCTGATAGACGCTGCGCGCGCGCTCGATATAGGCGGTGCGGCCGAAGCGCTCGGCATAGACGAGGCCGTGATAGGAGGCGTCGGGCTTGTTGTAGGCCGGGAAACGGTCGGCGTGCTTGGCCCAGGGGAAGTTCCCGGAATCGACGATGGCGCCGCCGAGCGTGGTGCCGTGGCCTCCGAGAAACTTTGTCAGCGAATGCACGGCGATGTCGGCGCCGTAGTCGAACGGCTTGAGCAGGATCGGGGTTGCGACGGTGTTGTCGACGATCAGCGGCACGCCATGCGCATGCGCGACCTTCGCCAGCGCCTCGATGTCGCAGACATTACCGGCGGGATTGCCGATGGTCTCGGCGAACACCGCGCGGGTGTTCTCGTCGATCAACTTCTCGACCGCCTCCGGCTTGTCGCTCTCGGCGAAGCGGCCGGTGATGCCCTGCCTCGGCAGGATGTGCGAGAGCAGCGAGTGCGTGGTGCCGTAAAGCTGCGGCATGGAAACGATGTTGCCGCCGTGATCGGCGACGTTGACGAAGGCGAAATGCAGCGCCGCCTGGCCGGTCGCGACCGCGAGCGCGCCGACACCGCCTTCGAGCTGGGCGATACGCTTCTCCAGTACGGCGCTGGTCGGATTGGCGATGCGGCTGTAGCGAAAACCCTCGGCCTCGAGATTGAAGAGCGCCGCGCCGTGATCGGCGCTGTCGAAGGCATAGGCCGCGGTCTGGTAGATCGGCACGGCGACCGCGTGCGTGGTCGCTTCGGGCTCGTAGCCGGCGTGAATAGCGATCGTCTCGTTGCGCATCGTGCCACCTCCGCGTGGGGCGGGCCGCACTTATTGGCCTGTATGAGGCATGTGCGTTGTCCGCCGCCCCCGTGTTAGAGGCGGGTGGTAAAGCGGACAATAATTCGCCTAGAGATCGAGGAAGTAACCCTAATGCTTGTCGGCGAATTGACCGAAATCCGGGTTAAAGCGGATTAACGAAGTGCGACCTGCACGGCAGTGGCGGCGCCATGCCTTCTCCTTGCGGAGAAGGTGGCGCCGCCAATGCGGCGAAAATCGTGGGCTAAACCATGCTCTCCCACAGCCGATGTGTGAGAACGCCGGCGCGCTTCTCGATCGCGGCGGCCGCGTCGAGCGCGAGGTCCTCGCGATAGCGCCCGGCAATGAGCTGCACGCCGATCGGCTTACCATCGTGCACGGCCACCGGCACCACGGCGCCGGGCAGGCCCAGCACGTTGATCGCGGAGATGAAGCGGATCTCGCCCCAGAAGATCTCGCGCACGCGCTCGGGGCTGACGGTATCCTCGCGCGGGCCCGGCGTCGGCTTCACCGTGGTCGGCGCCAGCACGACCGGATACTCCTCGAAGAACAATTGCCAGGCGCGGATGTGGCCGTTGCGCGCGGCGGTCGCCTGCATCCAGGCCTTGAGATCGAGCACATTGGCCTTGGCCTTCATGCCGCCCCAGGCCTTGTGGAAATCCTCAGAGGTGACTTTCAGCATGCCCGCCTCCTGCATCACCACGGTCTCGTTGGTGATGATGTCGCACCAGGTCTGCCAGACGCCGTTGATGTCGGGCACCTCGACCTCGCTGACGCGGTAGCCGGAACGTTCGAGATGGTCCGCGGCCCGGCGCAGCGCCGCGCGTACGGAGGGGTCGACCTCCATGTCCTCGGGGATCTTGGCCAGCGCCACCTTGATCGGCCCCTTCGGCCTCTCGCCGACCAGCGGCGCCGGCACCCACCAGGGATCGCGCGGATCGCGCCGGCTCATCACCTCGAGCGCAAGGCGAACGTCGCCGACGTGGCGCGCGAGCGGCCCCTGCGCCGACATCAGATGCGCCAGCATCGGCCGCTCGGCGGTTGCGCTTGCATTGAACGCGGGGATGCGTCCCTGCGTCGGCTTGATGGTGGCGACACCATTGCAATGCGCGGGCCAGCGCAGCGAGCCGCCGATGTCATTGCCATGGGCGATGGTGCCGATGCCGGCGGCGACCGCCGAACCCGCACCGCCCGACGAGCCGCCGCAGGTGATGTCTGGATCCCAGGGATTGAGCGTCAGCCCGTGCAGGGGATTGTCGGTAAAACCACGAAAGGAGAATTCCGGCGTGTTGGTGAGCCCGATGACGATCGCACCGGCCTTCTTCAGGTTGCGCACCACGGGCGCATCCGACGGCGCGACCAGGTCCTTGTTGGCGGGCACGCCGTTGAAGTTCGGCCGCCCCTCGTAATCGACGTTTTCCTTGATGGTGATGGGCACGCCGTGCAGGAGGCCGAGCTCGCCGCCCTTGGCGCGCTGCTTGTCCGCGGCATGCGCCGCCTTCAACGCCTCCTCCGAGAGATCGACGACGACGGCGTTCAGCTTCGGATTGACGGCGCGCATCCGTTCGATATGCGCCTCGACGGTTTCGACGGCGGAGATTGCGCCGGAGCGGATTGCAGCCGCGGTCTCCATCGCCGACCATTGCCAGGCCGGTCCCTTGGGGGGGCGCGATGAAGCAGGCTTGAGCTGCGCGGCCTTCTTGGCCTTCTTCGCCACGACGGCCTTGCGGCTTGCGCTGGACTTGCTGGAGGTTTTCGTCGGTTTCTTCGAAGCAGTCTTCTTCTTGGCAGTCTTCTTGGCCGTCTTCTTCGCCACGTCGCATCTCCTGAAATTGCGCCGAGGAAGTTACGGATGGCGAAAGGATGTGTACAGGTGCGTTTTCTGCATGGGCCAGCGGCGCGACGCGGCGAATTGTCCGCGATCGCGCCGCTTGCGCTATTCCGCGGGGCAGGCCGCGACGGCTGCCGGAGCGCGGTCGAGCCGCAGGCTCCACAGCGCGAGCACCAGACCGACAGCGGTGATGCCGGCTGCGACCAGAGGCAGCGCCGAGAGGCCGAGCCCGCGATCGATGGCGACGCCACCCGCCCAGGCGCCGAGCGCGTTACCGAGATTGAACGCGGCGATGTTGAGGCTGGAGGCGAGCGTCCGGCCGCTGGGGCCGGCCGCTTCCAGCACGCGAAGCTGGAGCGGGGCGACGGTCGCAAAGGCCGCGATGCCCAGCAGCAGGATCAGCACGATCGCCGGGATCTTGACCGACAGCACGGCGGCAAGGCCAAGCAGCACGATGGCGAGCGCGGCGAGCGTTCCGATCAATGCGCCGGCGAGGCCCCGGTCGGCGAGCTTGCCGCCGGCAACGTTGCCGATCGCGAGCCCGACGCCGAACACCAGCAGGATCGGCGACACCGCTGCTTCCGAAAAACCGGTGAAGCGCGTCAGGATCGGCTGGATGTAAGTGAAGACGACGAACAGGCCGGCAAAGCCGAATACGGTCATGGCAAGGCCGAGCAGCACCTGCGGGCGGCCGAGCACCGATACTTCCTCGGCAAGCGAGACCGGCTTGTCGCCGTTGCCGACATGGCCGGGCACGAGAGCTGCGACCACGGCAAAGGCGATCACGCCGATGACCGTCACGGCCCAGAACGCCGCGCGCCAGCCGAGCATCAGGCCGAACCAGGCGCCGAAGGGCACGCCCAGCAGCGTCGCGACCGTGAGGCCGATGAACATGGTGGAAATCGCGGAGGCCCGCTTGTCCTCGGCGACGAGGCTCGTCGCCACCACCGACCCGACGCCGAAGAAAGTGCCATGGGCAAGCGAGGTCAGCACGCGCGCGGCCATCAGCAATTCGTAATTCGGCGCCAGCGCACAGGCGGCATTGCCGAGCGTGAAGATCGCCATCAGCGCGAGCAGCACGGTTTTGCGCGGCATCCGCCGCGTCGCCAGCGTAAGGATGGGCGCACCGACGAACACGCCGAGCGCATAACCGGAGATGAGCAAGCCCGCGACCGGCACCGAGACGTGCATGTCGGCGGCGACCTGCAGCAAGAGGCCCATGATGATGAATTCGGTGGTGCCGATGCCGAAGGCACCGGCGGTGAGCGCGAGGACGGCGGGAGGCATGCGTAGCTCCAATGGATGAGACGAGCCACGCAGATAGCCGTGCCCGTGCAAAACCATTAGAATGTCCGCAATCCAATCATTTGTGATGTGAATTCAACATGGCCCGCTTCGACACCAACCGATCCGCCGAGATGGAGGTCTTCGTCCGTGTCGTCGATCTCGGCGGGTTCACCCAGGCCGCGCGAAAGCTGCGCCTGACGCCGTCTGGCGTGAGCAAGCTGATGTCGCGGCTGGAGGCCCGGCTCGGCTCGCGCCTCGTCAACCGCACCACGCGCAAGCTGACACTGACGGAGGAAGGCCAGGCGTTCTACCAGCGGGCCGTGCGGATCCTCGCAGAGATGGAGGAGGCCGAACGCGAGGCGGCCTCCGGCGCGGCGCCGCGCGGCCGCCTCACCGTGAACAGCAACATCCCGTTCGGCATGCTTCATCTGATGCCGCTGATCCCGCGCTTCCTGGAACAGCATCCCGACGTCACGCTCGATCTCGTGCTGACGGACACGACGATCGACCTGATGCAGGAGCGCGCCGACGTTGCTATCCGGGTCGGCCCGTTGCGCGCATCGCGACTCGTCGCACGAAAACTCGGCACCAGCCGCATGGTCGTGGTCGGCACGCCCGACTATCTCGCCCGTTGCGGCACGCCGAAGACGCCGGCAGATCTTGCCGCGCACCGCGGCATCGGCTGGACCTTTCCGCGCATCCGCGGCGGCTGGCCGTTCAAGCGCGGCGACCGCACCGAGGAAGCCGTACCGCCGCCGGTCGCGCGCGCCAGCGACGGCGAAGCCGCCCGCCGCCTTTGCCTCGGCGGCGTCGGCCTCGCCCGTCTCGCCCTCTTCCACATCGGCCCCGACATCGAATCCGGCCGCCTCGTGCCGGTGCTGCAAAACTACAATCCCGGCGACCGCGAAGACATCCACGCCGTCTATGTCGGCCACACCGCCCCCCTGCCCGCGCGCGTCCGCGCGTTCATCGACTTTCTCGCCGAGCACGTGCGGGTGAGCGATCCCGCGCTGAAGCGGGCGGCGGATGGGAGGTGGAAGGTGGTGGGGTGAGGCGTGATGGCAGAGAGAGCGTCAGTCAAGCCAGACTGATGCGATCGTGTTCCGCGTGGCTGGACCGTTGAGGACACGCCGCCGGCGCTTGCGCGAGGGTGCCGAAACCGCGAAAGTCCTAACCGTTTCAGAACTTGTCAGGGGAATTCCACACAAATGCAGTTCGATGACGTCATCCTCGGTCGCCGGAGCATCCGCGGCTACAAACCCGATCCGGTACCCAAGGAGCTGATTGCGGAAATCATTGGTTTGGCGATGCGCGCTCCGTCGTCGATGAACACCCAGCCCTGGAATTTCTATGTCATCACCGGCGAACCGCTGGATCGGATCCGCGCCGGCAACACCGAACGGATGGTGGCGGGCATCCCGCAGTCGCGCGAGTTCCGCACGGGCCAGGCCTTTGCAGGCAAGCACCGTGACAGGCAGGTCGGCGTCGCCAAGCAATTATTCTCCGCAATGGGAATCGAGCGCGACAACACGGAAAAACGCCAGGACTGGGTGCTGCGCGGCTTCCGCCAGTTCGACGCGCCCGTCTGCGTGATCATCACCTATGATCGCGTGCTTGACGGTAGCGACGATACGCCCTTCGACTGCGGCGCCGTGGCGACCGCCCTGGTCAATGCCGCGTGGTCCCGCGGGCTCGGCGCCGTGATCAACAGCCAGGGCATCATGCAATCCCCCGTGGTGCGCGAGCACGCGGGCATAGCCGACGATCAGGTCATCATGAAAAGCATCGCGCTGGGCTGGCCGGATGAAACTTTTCCGGCGAATGCGGTGGTGTCGGAGCGGAAGTCCGTCGAGGAAGCGACGGTGTTCGTCGGGTTCGAGACGTAGCGGCGTGCGGTCGGAAGGGCTGGAGGCACAGCAGTGATCCGCGCCATGGTCCGACGTGTACTCGTGCTGGCGGCGGCTTGCACTGCCTTGACGCCGGTCATTTGCCTTGGCGAAAGCAGCAAGCCGTTGCCAGCCAAGGCAACGAGGGAACTACCCGCTGAGCTGCTCTCGCTGCTCGAACAGAAGAAGATGCCGAAATATTCACCTATCGTCGTGCGCCTGTTCAAGGAGGAGGCCGAGCTCGAGGTCTGGAAGCAGGACGCGACCGGCCGTTTCCAGATCCTCAAGACCTATCCGATATGTCGGTGGTCGGGCGATCTCGGGCCGAAATTGTACGAGGGCGACCGACAGGCTCCGGAAGGGTTCTATACGATTACACCTGAGCTGATGAATCCCAACTCCAACTTCCATCTTTCGATCAACCTCGGCTTCCCCAACACGTTCGACAAGGCGAACAAGCGCAACGGCAGCTTCCTCATGATCCACGGCGACTGCTGGTCGAGCGGTTGCTATGCCATGACCGACGAACAAATAAGCGAAATCTATTCGCTGGCGCGCGACTCATTCCTCGGCGGCCGGCCGTCGTTCCAGGTCCAGGCCTATCCGTTCCGCCTGACGCCGGCAAACCTGGCGCGGCATCGAAATAGTCCCAACCTGGCCTTCTGGAAAATGCTCAAGATCGGCAACGATCATTTCGAGACGACGCGACTCGAACCAAGGGTGGATGTGTGCGACCGCCGCTATGTGTTCGATGCGCAACCTCCGGCGAATTCGCCGTCGCCTCCAGTGTTCAACCCTGCCGAAAAATGTCCCCCCTTCGTCGTCAACCCGGACATCGCGCGGCGGGCGCTGGAGAAGAGGCGCTCCGACGAGCTCGAATACGCGCGATTGCTTGAAGACAATTTGCCGGCTGCCCCGATATACAGCGGACTGGACGGCGGAATGAACAAGGCATTCCTCACACAATTTCCGGGCAGAGTGACGCTTGCGAAGGTCATGCCGTATGCATCCTACCTGCCGCAATTGCCACCGATCCCCTGGATCGAGAATGACGGCTCGTTGACGAGCAGATGGTTTGGCAGCTCGTTGGACAAGCCGCCGGAGTGTAATCCGACGCGTGTCGGCTTCCCGTCAGGTCGGTGCTGAACGCTCGTGCGGCGTCCGCGGTGGATCATCAAGGAGGATGGCATCGGCATTCCGTCCAGGGAATGCTGGCGGCGTCGGAGCGGAGACCTTGAAAAAAAGTTCGTCCCGGCTTGCTGAACCAAAGCAAACGGCAACGAGTCCGCCTCCGCCCCGCGGGCTTCGGCGCGACAGCCTTGCGCAAACTTTGTTTGCGAAGGCTGGCGGAGAGAGTGTCAGTCAACTCGCATTGAAAAATAAGGCATTTTCGATCGTTAGAGAACAAAACCTACCGGTTGAGCTACGGCTGCCGTCCAAGCAAAGTCTTGATGCCGGCCAAACCGATGCGCAGGAACGGGTCCGAGTGGATGTAGAAATATTTAACGCCGCGTTCGAGCCAGAACGGTAACTCGTCAGATGTCACGAGCGTCCCGGCGATCCTGCCAGCCGCGCGGATCTTCCGAACCGCAAAATCGACTCGCTCCGTGACGGCCTGAGGCCTCGGCTGTCCGAAAGGCGGAGCCGGAGGATGGCCCATGTTCTGGGAGAGGTCGCCAGGCCCGATGAAGAAGACGTCAATGCCCTCCACTGCAAGCAGTGACTCGATGTCGTCAATCGCCTTGGGCGTCTCGATCATGGCAATGACGAGCCGCTTCTCGTGGTCGGCCGGACATGCGTAGCGGACCGCGTCGACAATGGCGCGGGCCTGCTCCGCGGTATCGACCATCGGCACCATCAGGCCGTCGGCGCCGGCATTGAGATAGCGGATCAGGACGGGACGCTCGTGCGAGTGCGGTCGAACGATCGCCGCACCAGCAGCGCCGCGGATCGCCTGCGCGGTGATACGCACGTCCTCAAAGCTCCAGGTGCCGTGCTCGCAATCGACGAAGATCGCATCCGCACCGAGTTCGACCAGGCGGACCGCCAGTCCAGATGACGCATGATGCGGCGTGAGCATCGTGATCGCCTCGCCTTTGGCAAGGCGTTCGCGTAATTTGGCTCCGTTCATGGGAGATCCTTTCAGTTCAACTCTTCTTGTCGCCGAGACCTTCGGGCGCGCCGACCCACCGCGCCGTCTCGATGTCGGCCGACGTATCGCGCAGGAAGGTCGGGCAGATGTGCAGTTCGGGAATCACGGCGCCCTTCTGCAAGCTGGCGCAGAGCAGCACCGCGCGCGCGACGTCGTGGGGATTGAGCATCAGCGCCCGCTCGCCCTCGAGCGGCGGCCGGGCGCGATTGTCCATGATCGGGGTGTCGGTCTCGCCGGGCAGAATGGTCGTCGCGCGGATACCCTGGTTCCTGTAGGTGTTGTGCAGGAAGGTCATGAGATTCTTCACGCCAGCCTTGGCCGCGCCATAGGCCGCGCCACCGAGCAGGTTCGGATTGACGACGGCGAGCGAGGACACCGTGATGATCGTGCCTTCCTTCTTCCCGAGCATGTCCTCCAGCACCGCCTGGGTCAGGTTGAAGACCCCGGTGAGATTGACGTTCACCGTGGCGTTCCACTCGGTCTCGCTGAGGAAGCGCGCGTTCAGCACCTTGCTGGCACTGCCGGCATTGTTGACTAGGATGTCGATGACGCCAACGTTGCGCTTGGCCCAGGCCACCGTCTCCAGGATCGCCTCGCGCGACGCCACATCCAGCACATGGGCGACGGCCTTGCCGCCGGCCTTCTCAATCAGAGTGACGACATCGCGCAGCGGATCGATCCGGCGCCCGGTCAGAACGACCGTTGCGCCCTCCTGTGCCAACAGGATCGCGGCCTCACGCCCGATCCCGGTTCCGGCACCGGTGACGAGGGCGATCTTTCTATCGAGCAGACCCATGATGTTCCTATTCGGCTGCGGTCGCCGCCATGCTTGAGCGCTGATAGTCGTAAATCTGCCTCGCCGCCGCAGGCGTGATCAAGCCTTCGGCGAGGTCGAGCTCAATCGCCGCCGCCGCGCGCTCGGCGGTCCGTCCCCATCCGCCGCCGCCCGGCGTCTCGACCTCCAGGCGATCGCCTGTCCTGAGCACCACCTTGCCCTTGGGAAATTGCGGCTCGCCGTTTCTGTACACCTTGCCGGCGCTGCCGGACTTGCCGCCGACCACACCGAAACAGGGATGGCGCACGCGCTCCGAGGCCAGATAGATGTTCATCGGATTACGCCCGAGATTGCGCAGCACGACCCGCTGGCCGAGGCCGCCACGATTCTTGCCGGCACCACCGGAGTCCGGAATCAGTTCCTTGCACTCGGTCAACGCGGGCACCGCGATCTCGAACATCTCGATCGCCGTGACCTTGCAATTCGACGGGAAGCTGAGCGTATCCAGGCCGTCGAATTCGGCGCGTGCGCCCTGCCCGCCGTGAAAGTTCTGCACCGAACCATATTGCGAACCATCGTCACGCCGTCCGACGCAATTGGCGGCCCAGATCGGTGCGCCGCCGCTGTCGCCCATCACCTTGCCGGGCACCACGCCTTCGAGCGCCTTGAAGATCAGCGATGGGATAACATGCCCGATCAAGTTACGCGAATTACCCGCCGTCCACTCCTCGGGATTGAGGATCGAGCCGAGCGGCGCCTCGTCCGTGATCGGCGTGATACAACCCTCATTGTTCGGTGTATCCGGGTCGAGCAGGCATTTCAGCGCATAGACCGAATGGGCGTAGCGATAATTGGTACGGCAATTGATCGAGTGAAGAATTTGCTCGGACGTTCCGGTGTAGTCGACGTGAATGGACTCGTCGCGAACGATCACGGCCGCCTTGAGCGTGACATCGGTGTCGTAGCCGTCGAGCAGAACCTCGGCGCGATAGGTGCCGTTCGGCCATTGCCGGATCGCGCCGCGGGTCTGCGCTTCGGAGCGGGTGTGGATGGCATCGGCCAGCCCGTCGATGCCGTCGAGATCATACTCGTCGAGAAACTTGACCAGTTCGCGGCCCATTACGTTGTTGGCCGCGACCAT
The DNA here is from genome assembly GCF_054863025.1 of Bradyrhizobium sp. 23AC. Lineage (NCBI taxonomy): Bacteria > Pseudomonadati > Pseudomonadota > Alphaproteobacteria > Hyphomicrobiales > Nitrobacteraceae > Bradyrhizobium > Bradyrhizobium sp. 23AC. The sequence continues at coordinate 23,478 of NZ_JAVAYN010000026.1, read as the reverse complement.
GGATTCGAGATCGCCCATCACCTCGGTGGGAAGGCGAACGGAAGCGGCAATGATATCGAGCACGTCCTGGTTGGGAACGCCGGCCTTGTGCAGCTTCACGATCGGAAAGCGAATGCCTTCCTCGAAAATGTCGCTGGCCTCTGAGTGCAGGGGTGCGCCGCCGATGTCGGGCAGATGCGCAATCGAGCCGGCATAAGCCACGACCTTGCCGTTCTTGAAGATCGGCGTGATCATCGTCACGTCTGGCAGATGGCCGGTGCCGATCTCCGGATCGTTGGTGGCGAGCACGTCGCCTTCCTGCAGCATTTCGGCCGGAAATTTCGGCAGGAAGTATTTTTGCGCGGCCACCGGAAGGGAGGTGATGAACACCGGGATCGACCAGGTGCACTGCGCCAGCGCGCGGCCACGGCTGTCGAGCAGCACCGTGACATAGTCGTGGTTCTCGCGCACGATCGGCGAAAACGCGGTGCGGCCGAGCACGATGTCGGCCTGGTCGGCGATGAAGATCAATCGGTTCCACATCACCTGCAGATTGATGGGATCGTTGAAATCGGCAGCATTCACGGACATGAGGCGTCGTCCTTAGGCGATGTTGATCACGAGATTACCGTTGATGTCGACATGCGCCGTACCGCTCGGGCCGACGACGGCAGTCGATTCTCGCTGTTCGACGATGGCAGGTCCCTGGATCGCCGCGTCCGCGGGCAGCTTGTAGTGATCGTAAACCGGCGTTTCGACGAAGCCGCCGCGCTCGCTGAAATAGACCGCGCGCGTGCCTTTCTTCGCCTCGGCAGCATGGCGCGTGTGCGGCCGGGTCACCTGATCCTTCTCGCCACTGGAGCGCAGGCGCCAGGTGATCACCTCGACCGACGAGCCCGCGACGGTGCGGCCGAACAGTTCGCGATAGAGCTTGTAGAAATTGCCGAGCAGCTCCTCGAAGAACTTATCGCGCGGCAGGCTGCGATCGGGCAACGCTACCGTTATCTCGTGGCCCTGACCGACATGGCGCATGTCGACCGTATAGCTGTTCACAATCGTCTCCGGTGCGACGCCGGCAGCACGGACGACTTCCGCACCTTGCGCGGAGAGATCGCCGAGCAGGCGATCCATCGTCTCGAAATCCCAATTGTCGACCTGCATCGGGAAGCTCGCGGAGAGATCGACCGCGACCGGCGCAATCAACAGGCCGATCGCCGACGTCACGCCGGCGCCGGTCGGGCAGATGATACGCTTGATGCCGAGCTTGCGCGCGATGCCATAAGCATGCACGGGGCCGGCGCCGCCGAAGGCGACCATCGGCAGGCTGCGCGGATCGACGCCAAGATCGGTCGCATGCACCGCGGCCGCCTTGCTCATGGATTCATTGACGAGATCGTGGATGCCGAAGGCGCAGCGAGGTACGCTGACGTCGAGCGATGCTGCGAGCTTCGTCATCGCCGTAAGCGCGGCATCCTTCGACACCTTGAACGAGCCGCCGACGAAGGATTCGGTACCCATATAGCCAAGAAGAATGTCGGCATCGGTCACGGTCGGTTCGGTGCCGCCGCGCTGATACGCGGCCGGCCCTGGCAGCGCGCCTGCCGAACGCGGGCCGACGTCGAGCAGGCCGAGCGGATTCTTGGCCGCGATCGAGCCGCCACCGGCGCCGATCTCGATCATGCGGATCGACTGGATCTTCAGCGGAAAGCCTGAGCCCTTGCGGAAGCGATGATAGTGCGCGACTTCGAGGTCGGTGCCGACCGTCGGCTCACCGTTCGGGATCAGACACAGCTTTGCGGTGGTGCCGCCCATGTCGAATGACAGTACGCTGCCTTCGCCAGCGATGCGGCCGAACTCGGCGGCGGCGACGGCGCCGGCGGCCGGACCCGATTCGATCAGGCGCACCGGCAACTCCGCGGCGCGGCTGCTCGGCACGAGGCCGCCCGACGAGGTCATCCAGAGCACCTGGCGATTGATGCCCTTGGCCGCGAATTCGCGTTCAAGATGGGCGACATGGCCGGACATCTGCGGCCGCGTATAGGCGTTCACGACGGTGGTCGAGGCGCGGTCGAACTCGCGGACCTCCGGGCAGACCTCCGAGGACAGCGACACGAAGATACCGGGATGCTCTTCGCGGAGCAGCGCGGCGATGCGCTGTTCATGGCCAGGGTATTTGTAGGCGTGCAGCAGACAAACGGCGACGGACGTGATGCCCTCCTCGCGCAACCGGCCAGCGATCTCGCGGACCGTGTCCTCCTCCAGCGCGGTGATGACCTCACCGTCAGCCGACATCCGCTCGACCGCGCCAAAGCTGTTGGCCCGCGTCACGAGCGGGTCGGGATATTTCAAGTTCAGATCGTAGAGATCGTAACGTCCCTCATTACGAATCCGCAGCATGTCCTGGAAACCGGCGGTCGAGATGAAGCCGGTCTTAACGCCCTTGCGCTCCAGCACCGCATTGGTGACGACGGTGGTCGCGCCGAGCACCTGAAGATGATCGAGATCGACGACGTCGCCGAATTCCGCCAGCAGTTCGGACACGCCGCGAACCACGGCCTCGGCTGGGTTGGCCGGCGTGCTCAGGACCTTGTGGAGATGCAGTTCGCCCTTGTCGTCGAGCAGCGCGAAATCGGTAAAGGTGCCACCGGTATCGAATGCGAGCTTGGCCATCTGTTTCCTCGGAGCGATTGTCTTCGAGGGTAGGAAATGCGCCTCCACGCGACCACCATAACTCCGGTCTGCCGCCATAGGTTTTGTTTATGGCCTGACGAAACCGGCACGCAGCGCCAACATAAAATCGCGAAAACAAATGCACAGTAGAACGGCCGAGGCCGCCAGCCGTGTTGCTCAGACCGCCCGGATACCCTGCGGGTGGCTGCGCATCAGCTTCTCGACGACGGTCAGAAGCACCGAGCGCGTGGCGAGCGCGGGCTCCGACAGTGGCAGATGATCGGAAACGCACAGCGAGACGGTCGCCTCGATGGCGGGGCGCACGAGCCGCCGCACCTCGACACCGGCAAAACTCGACGCGCTGGCGGCGGCGACCGAGGCCGGCAGGATGGTCGAGCCGAGCCCTTCGGTCACGGCCGCGCCGAGTGCAGAGACGGATTCGATCTCGGAGGCGACGTTCGGCGTCACCCGCGCCCGCGCCAGCGATTCGTCGATCAGGCGGCGCAGGAAATGCCCCTGGCTCGGCAGCAGCAGCTTGACGTCGGCCAGCGCCGACAGCGGCAGCGGCTCGTCGGTCGGCTTCTTCGCAGGCGTCTCGGCGCGCGAGACGAGATAGAGTTCCTCGCGAAACAAAGGCTGCAGCTTGACGCCCTTGATCGGACCGGAGCCGTAGATCATGGCCATGTCCATCTTGCCGGTCATGATCAGCTCGCTCAGCACGTGACCGAAGCTGTCGTTGATGTGGACGATGATCTGCGGATGCAGCGTCGACATCTCTTTCAAGATCGGCAGCGACAGCGTGCTCGACGCCGAATAGGTCGCCAAGCCAATCGACACCCGCCCGGCCAACGCCTTGGTCGATTGGTCGATGTCGATCTGCGCCTGCTCGATCTGTTTCAGCAGCAATTGCGCATGGCGATAGAGGATCAGTCCGGCTTCGGTCGGGACGATGCCGTGGTTGCTGCGCAACAGCAGCTTGTGCTTGAAGTGGCTCTCCAGCGCCGCGATCTGCTGGGAGAGCGCCGGTTGCGCCGTGCGCAACAGGCCGGCGGCGCGCGAGACGCTGCCGGCATCGACCACCTTGACGAAGCTCTTCAGCTTCCTGAAATCGACGCTCATGAGGATCGAATGCTGCTCTGGAAATGCGCTCCTGGCCGGCACTATCCCTTATCTAGCCCGTTGATTTCAATCGGTTTCTCAGCGCAGAGCCCGGCAGGCCTGCTCGATGCGGTCGCAGGCGTCCTTGATCGCCACCATCGAGGTCGCAATCGACAGGCGGAAATACGGCGAAAGCCCGTAAGCCGCGCCCTGCACGGCGGCGACGCCGACGCCGTCGAGCAGATACAGCACAAAGTCGAGATCGTTCTCGATCACCTTGCCCTCAGGCGTGGTCTTGCCGATCACACCGGCGCAGCCGGGATAGAGGTAGAAGGCGCCGTCAGGCACCAGGCACGACAGGCCCGGGATCGCATTCAGGCGCGCACAGGCATAGTCGCGGCGCTCCTTGTAGAGCTTGACGCTGTCGCGCACGAAGGACTGGTCGCTGATCAGCGCGTGGGCCGCGGCAGCCTGGCTGATCGACGACGGGCAGGACGACATCTGCGATTGCAGCTTGTTGATAGCCGAAACCAACGCTGCTGGCCCTGCGGCATAGCCGATCCGCCATCCGGTCATGGCGTAGGTCTTGGACACGCCGTTGGTGAGCAGGATGCGATCCTTCAAGGCCGGCACCGCGGCGGCAAGCGTCGTCGCCGGCTCGTCGCGATACCAGATCTGGTCGTAGATGTCGTCCGAGAGCACGAGCACGTTGGGATGGCGCAGCAGCACGGCACCGAGCGCCTCGAGGTCGCTGCGCGAATAGGCCGCGCCGGTCGGGTTCGACGGCGCATTGAGGACCAGCCAGCGCGTCTTCGGCGTGATCGCAGCCTCCAGCGCTTCCGGCGTCAGCTTGAAGCCCTGGTTCTCCGAGCAGCGGACGATCACGGGCTTGCCGTCATTGGCGATGACCATGTCGGGATAGGACACCCAATAGGGCGCGGGAATGATGACTTCGGCCCCCTCCTCCACGCTCGCCATCAGCGCGAGGAACAGGATCTGCTTGGCGCCGCCGCCGACGCAGATCTCGTTGTCGGCATAGTCCAGACCAAGGCGCCGCTTGTAGTCGGCAATAATACCCTTGCGCAGCGCCACGGTGCCGTTGACGGCGGTATATTTGGTTTCACCGCGATCGATCGCCGCATGCGCGGCCGCCTTGACGTCATCAGGCGTGTCGAAGTCGGGTTCGCCGATCGCCATATCGACGATGTCGCGGCCGGCGGCCTTCAGCTCGCGCACCCGCGCGGAGGCCGCCGTGGTCGGAGATATCTTGATGCGCGAGACGCGCGCGGCCGGCACGAAGATTGTCACTGTGGTCATCCCTGTGTTGTCTGCGCCCGCCAAGCGGGCGCCTCTCTCAATGTTCGACGTCGGTCTCACCGCGCATGCGGCCGGTAAGGAAGAGCTCGCCGAGCTCGTCATGAGTAATGTCGGCGGGCCGGCCGTCCCAGATCACCTTGCCGAGCCGCAGGATGACGGCGCGCTGGGCGACCTGCATGGCCTTCTTGGTGTTCTGCTCGACCAGCAGAATGGTCTGGCCGGCCGCGTTGATGCGCGAGAGCTCCTCGAACACGATGCCGATTGCGGTCGGCGACAATCCTACCGAGGGTTCGTCGACGAGCAGGATCTTTGGCCGCTGCAGCACCGCCATCGCGACCTCCAACAATTGCTGCTCGCCGCCGGACATGTTGCCCGCCAGCGTGTTGCGCCGCGTCTTCAGGATTGGGAAGAGATCGTAGACATAGTCGCGCTCCGCCTTCACCATGCTGTCGCGCAGCGTGTAGGCGGCCATTTGCAGATTCTCGTCGACTGTCATGACCGGAAAATTGCAGCGTCCCTGCGGTACCCACGAAATACCTTCTGCCAGGATCGCGCGCGACTTCAGCCCGCTGATGTCCTTGCCCTGCCAGTTGATGCTGCCGCCCTTGACGGTGGTCATGCCATAGAGCGTCTTGAGCAGCGTCGACTTGCCGGCGCCGTTCGGGCCCATCAGCGCGACAAACTGGCCCTGCGGCACGTCGAGATCGACGCCGTTGAGGATATCGAGCGAGCCGTAGCCCGCGCGCAGGCCCTTGATCGAGAGAGAGGGTTCAGCCACCGAGATAGGCCTCCCGCACCGCCTGGTTCTGGACGATCTCGTCCGGTGTTCCCTCCGCGAGCTTGCGGCCCTGGTCGAGCACGACCACGCGCTTGCAGAGACTTGTGACAACATCGATGTTGTGCTCGATGACCAGGAAGCTGACGCCAAACGAAGTGTTGGCAAGACGAATGCTATCGACCACACGCTCGATCAGTTTTGGATTGATGCCGGCCATGGGCTCGTCGAGCAGGATGAGCTTCGGCTCCGGCATCAGCATCGAAGCGAACTGGATCAGCTTTTGCTGTCCGCCGGAGAGTTTTCCCGCAGGCTGGAAGCGCACATCCCAAAGACCGGCGATCTTGATCAGCTCGCGGGCCCGCTCTCGCAGGGCCGCGACGCGATTGCGCGCGGCGGCGCCGATGCCGAAGGTCGACCAGATCCCGGGAAAGGTGAACATCTGGCCGGCGATGACGAGGTTCTCCTCGATATCGAGCGCCGAAAACACCACCGTCTTCTGGAACGAGCGCAGCATGCGCCCTTCGCGTGCGATATCGTTCAGCGACCAACCCGTGATGTCCTGACCGTCGAGCTTGACCGCCCCTGCGCTTGGCTTGGCAAGCCCGGTGACGCAGTCGAAGAAGGTGGATTTTCCGGAGCCGTTAGGCCCGATCAGCCCGCAGATCTCGCCACGATTGACGTGCAGGTCGATCCCGTCGACCGCGCGCACGGCGCCGTAGGATTTGCAGAGGCCGGAAATGTCGAGGATCGGCAGCCCGCTCATTTGCGCCTCTCGAGGAATGACCAGAAGCGACCGATCAACGGCGCGAACCCGTTCGGGAAGTAGAACACGAGGGCGAGCAGGAAGAAGCCGTAGGCAATCATGCGCAGCTCCGGCGCGACGCGCAGCGCCTCGGTGAGGCCAACGAACAGCAGGCTGCCGAAGATGACGCCCGAGATGGTCCCCGCGCCGCCGCCGAGCACGATGATCAGCATCGTCGTCGAATAGTACATCTGGAAGGTCAGCGGGCTGACCACCGTGAGGTAATGCGCATAGAGGCTACCGCCGAGCCCGGCGAAGATCGCGCTGATCATGAACACGACCAGCTTGTAGTGCAAGGTGGGTATCCCTACGGATTCGGCCAGCGTCTCGTTCTCGCGGATGGCGATCATGTTGCGGCCGGCCGGTGAGCGCACGATCAGGTAGACCGCAAGTGTCGCCAGCGCCGCGACGACGAGCACCAGGTAGTAGAATCCGACGGTGCCGGAGACCGTGAACGAGGCCGGCCCCAGCGCGAAGTAGGGTTTTGGCACCGCCGCCAGCCCCATGTCGCCGCGCGTCAGGCTGATCCAGTTTTTCGCGATCGCCTGGCCGATGATGACGAAGCCGAGCGTGCACATGACGAACGAGGTCGAACGCAGCCGCAGCGCGGGAATGCCGAGCGGCAGCGCGATCGCGCCGGTGACAAGCCCGGCGGCGAGGAAGTTCAGGTAGAACGGCGTGCCGAAATGCACCGCCAGCAGCGCCGAGGCATAGGCGCCGATGCCGAAGAACGCCGCCTGCGCTAGCGACAACAGCCCCGTGTAGCCGAGCAGCAGGTTGAGGCCATGCGCCGGTAGCAGGAAGATCAGCGCGATGATGATCGCGTGCAGCGGATAGTTGCCGAGGAACAGCGGCGCGGCGCAGGCCAGCGCTGCAAGCGCGAGTCCAAACGGCAGGCGCAGATCCGGTCTCGTCGCAGCTTTGCGTTCGGCTGGTGTCACGGTCTGGTCTCGGACGATCTCGGTCAAGGTGTCACATCCCTGCGATCAGAAGCGCGCCTGCGCGGAGAACAGCCCATGCGGACGCCACATCAGCACCAGCATCAGGGTCGCAAACCCCACGGTGTCGCGGAACTGCAGCCCGACATAGGTCGCAACCAGGCTCTCCGCGATGCCCAGAATCATCGCCGCAACGAAGGTGCCGCGGACATTGCCGAGCCCGCCCATGATGATGATCGGCAGCGTCTTGAAGGTGATGAGCTCGCCCATGCCGCCATAGACGCTGACATTCACCGGCGCGGTGAGCACGCCTGATAACCCCGCAAGGCCGGCACCGAGGATGAACGTCCACAATGCGACGTGGCGGACGTCGATGCCGACCACCGCGCAGCACTCGATGTTCTGCGACACCGCACGCATCGCCTTGCCGATCCGACTGTAGGTCACCATCAGCTCGAGGCCGACGAACACGATGAGGCCGACGATGATGATCAGGATGCGCTGTTCGGCCAACGTGAAGCCGAACAGCGTCACCGGCTCGATGTAACCGCCCGAGAAGAATTTGTAGCTGCCGCCGAACACCAGGATCACCGTGTTCTGCAGGATCAGCGCGACACCGAGCGTCGCGAGCACGCCGGCCTCTGCCGGCGCGCCGACGATGCGCTGCATCACGATATTGCCGACGACGACGGCGATCACTGCCGTCGCTATCACGCCGATCACGACCGCCACCGGATAGGGTAGATCGAAATACTCGATCGCAAACCAGGCCCCGAAGGTACCGAGCATGTAGTATTCGCCGTGGGCGAAGTTGATGGCGCGCAGCACGCCGAAGATCATCGTCATGCCGACGGCAACGATCGCATAGACCGATCCGGATACGATGCCGTTAACGACCTGCTCGATGACCGTGTAGAACATGTGCGTGTCGCCCTATTTGGGATAGTCGATCTCGGCCGAATAGGCGCCCTTGATGGCCGGCTTGCCATTCTCGATTTCGAGCAGGATCATCGGCAAGCGCGCCTGATTGTGATCGTCGAAGGTGACATCGCCGACCGCGCTCGCATAGTGGATGCTGGAGAGCGCGGCGCGAACCTTCTCCCGATCGATGCTCTGCGCCTGCTCGATCGCCTTGGCCAGGAGGTGCACGGTCTCCCAATGCACATAGGCGTGGTTGTTCGGCGCTTCGCGGAACTCGGCGGTGAACTTCTCGACAAAGGCCTTGCTCTTTTCGGACTCGTAGGCCGGCAGCCAGGCCGCCGCCTCGATCGCGCCTTCGAGCGCCTTCGGCGCAGCCTTGATGGTCTTCTCGGTATTGAACTCGGCATTGCCGATCAGCGGGATCTTGCCGGCGATCCCGACCTCCATCATCTGCCGTCCCACGATCGGCGTGGAGTCGGCGTTGCCGTACATGATGATCGCCTGGGCGCCGGAATCGCGGATCTTGGAGAGCACGCTGCGGAAATCCACCTCGCCCTCCTTGTAGTAGTCTTCGGTCAGGATCTGGCTCTTGAAGCGCGGCAGATACTTCTTGGTGAACTCGATCGCCGCACGTCCATAGTCGCTGTCGACCGACAGCACGGCGTATTTGGTAAAGCCCTTCTTCTCGGCGGCATATTGCAGCACGATGAGAGCGCGGTTCTCGTCGGTCGGATAGTTGCGATAGGTCCATTTGAAGCCGCCGACGCCGGCCTTGTAGGTGATCTTCGGGTTCGACGATGCGGCATTGAGCAGAAGCACCCCGGCATCCTCGGCCACCGGCTGCATCGCCAATGTTACGGAACTCGAGACGTCGCCGATGATGAAGTCGACCTGGTCCTGGTCGATCAGCCGCTTGGTCGCCGAGACACCCTCAACCGGGGTGCCCTGGCTGTCACCGGGGAGGATATTGATCTTGCGTCCGCCGATACCACCGGCCGCCGTGATCTCCTTCGCCGCCATCTGGGCGCCGCGCAGCGAGAAAGCACCGTAGCGGGCATTCGGCCCGCTCATCGGCGCGACGAGACCGAGCTTGACGGTGCCGTCCTCGGTTCGAGCGAAGGCACCGGAAGAGATGGCCTGAACTCCGATCAGCGCCGTTCCAATGCAAAATCCCCGCCGGCTCAACTCGATCGTCATGTCCCTCTCCCGTGCTGTTGCAGATCGCCTTTGCCAACTCCGCCGCTTTTTTTGGCTCTTACCGTTGGAATTTTTGCTGCGGCTGACGGTAAAAAAATAGATTTACGTCACTCGTCGGGGGAAGCACGACTGCGGTCTGCCGCCATAGCGAATTCTTATGGCGGCGCTGCCTGCGCTCCGTCGGTTTGCCACGCTCGATATGCAAGTGGCGCGCGAGGGCGAACGCACTCGGCAGTTTCGGACGCACGGACCAGCCACCCTCGAGGTCCGGATTGCAAAAACCAGGGCCGATGATCGATGTGTGGCAGCGGCGCGACCTCGTAACAGTCGACGCGCACGGCTGCCCGCGTCGGCTCAGCCGTCATCGAACCAGCACGAGCGACACCCCGTGCGGGCAGCCGATGTGATGCCATCGGGCGCACGGTGTCGCGGAAAGTCGTAGTTTGGCGCGGAAAATCGTGCAAATGGCGGAGAGAGTGTCAGTCAATCCTCATTGAAGGATAAGGCATTTTTGAGCTTTCTAGACCCAAACCCACCACTTGAGCTACGGCCTGAAATGGGATTTCGCTGCCTGGTGCAGCAGCGAATCACCTGATTGCGCTCCAGATTGGTCGAAAGCAGTTGTGCAGAGGTCTGAACGCGCAATGGGGTTACCGCATGCGCTTCGTCCAACCACACAAGCTGGAACGAGCCGATCTCCGCCTTTGCCCGCGCGCGCATGTTTTGAAACGGTCACGACAGACGCGAGAAATTTTGTGTCCGTGAATTCAATGCGCCCAGCTTGACGTTTTCGCTGAAGAGGCGCTTGACCACGGGCGAGCTTTGTCATTCCTCACTGGCCGGTGTCAGAGGGTCTCATCATTTGCTCCTACTAGGTCTGATAGACTATCGGAGTCGATAGAGCGTCGTCATCGTGAAGCCGCCAGTAGATATCGAGAATCCGCTGAGTGAACGGACCTGGCCGTCCATCACCAATCGGCCTCCCTTCAAGGTAGGACACAGGGGTGATGCCGCCAGCCGTGGTGCTGGTGAAGATCTCATCCGCTTCGCTCAACTCCTCGACGCGCACGTCGCGCACCTCACAGCGCATTTGCAGATCGGCCGCAATCTCGATCACTGTACGGCGGGTAATGCCTTCGAATAGGCCATAGTCGGGCGTAACAACCGTACCGTTCTTGACGATAAAGACGTTGAAACCAGGCCCCTCGGTAACATTGCCGTTCGCATCCAAGAGCACGGAAACATTCCCCCCGCGATCGTAGGCCTCGAAGAGGCTCATCGTGAGGTCGTGCCAGTGAAAGTTCTTCAGACGCTGATCCAGCGATTCCATCGGGATGCGCATGGTCTTCGCGACCATCATGTGGAAGCCATCCTTTCGCTGCTGCTCATCGGCGACCCATACAAACGGCTGTGCGAACGCATAAAGTCGATTGCGGCAGAGTCGAGGGTCGCGCGTGCCCGGCTGCGGCAGGCCTCGCGTGCATGCAACCAACACAAACGCGTCTCGAAGCTGTGCGCGAGCCACGCACTCCATCATGATGTCGCCGATTTGCCCCGCCGAATACGGAATCGACAAGCGGAAGCCCGCCATAGAAGCCTGAAAGCGCTCGACGTGATCCTTGAGCCTGAAGAAGCGTCCCTTCCACACGTGCGCAACGTCATAGGTTGCATCGGATCGAAGAAAGCCGCGGTCTAGAACAGGTACGGCGGCTTCGGCCAGCGGCACCCAACTCCCGTCCATGAAGGCCACCCCTTTGATGGCCTTCTTCTCGTCGTCAGCATTCATCGAATTATTCTCCCACCCATCTGGTCAGCGCGTAGCACCGAAACTGAACCGACGAAGGCGCCCAGATTGCCGGCCAATCATCAAGAGCAAGAACGTCTTCAACCCTCTTTGCGACCTGGAGAACCAGATCGTCGCGAAACATTGGCCCGACTATCTGCAATCCGACGGGGAGGCCGTCGGATGCGACGCCGATCGGCACGCTCGCTGCCGGTTGCACACTCAGGTTGAAGGGGTGAGTGAGGAACGATCGCATGTGATCATCCTCGGAGAAGCCAGGAGGTACCGAAAGATCGGCGTCGAAGGCCGTGGTGCAACACACAGGGGAAAGGAGAATGGGACAGGCCTGCGAAAACTGCTTCGCTCTGCTCCCAAACTTCACGCGCTCCATGACAGCAGCAACGTACTCGGCTGCCTCGACTTTCCGTCCCTTGGCAATGAGACCTTGCAGACCAGGATCGAGCAAGGCCAGCTGCGCATCGGTGAAGTCTCTGACAGCAGCGGCCATTTGAGATTGAAACAGCACATCGAACGTCGGCGTCGGATCGCCAAGATCGAAGGCACAATCCTCGATCGCCAGACCTTCCCGCCGGAGATGATCCACCACGTGGTCGACAACCTTCAAGACTTCTGAGTCAACCTTCACAAAGCCCATGTCGCGCGTATAGCCGATCCGTACGTTGTCAGGTGCCGACTTGAGCGCGCCAAAATAATCGACATCCCCAGGCGGCAGTGCGTACCAATCGCGGGCGTCCGGTTGGGCCAAAACCTGAAGCATCAGCGCGGCATCGGTCACATTTCGGGCCATTGGTCCCACATGCGTCATGGTCTGGTGTACGCTACTGGGCCAATGCGGCACTCTGCCGCCGCTCGGTTTCAGTCCAAACAGGCCCGAATACGAGCATGGGATTCTAATGGAGCCGCCACCATCGGAGCCCGCCGCCAATGGCCCGAGCCCGCTTGCCACAGCCGCCGCGGCACCGCTGCTGCTGCCTCCTGGTGTCTTGCGGAGATTCCATGGATTGCGTGTCACTCCCGTCAACCGTGAGTTACCTGCACCCTTCCAGCCGTATTCAGGCATGGTGGTCTTGGCGAACAGAACAGCGCCGGCCTCACGGAGGCGCGCCGCTGCGGGAGCGTCGAACGAAGCCCTCGCCTTGCCGTCGGTTATCACCGTCCCATTCCGCGATACCCAACCGGCGACAGAGATATGGTCTTTCACTGAAACGGGTACGCCGTCCAACGGACCGATCGCGCGTTGCTCGGTCCATCTCTTTTCCGAAGCGCGCGCCTGCTCGTGCGCTTCTTCAAAGTTCAGCGACAGGAATGCATTGACCTGAGGGTTGACCTGCGCCGTATATCGCTCGATCGCGCCCAAGACTTCAACTGGCGAGAACGTGCGAGACCGGAAGCCTTGAGCAAGCTTTTCGGCCGAGAAAGTCAGCAACTCGGGGCGATGCATGTTCAATCCGCTCCTGATCGCGCATTTTTTTGCTGCCGACACCAAGCAGCGGGGATACTTCGATGCCCGCCCACAACCCGGCAGATGACAATGGTATGCGGCTGGGTCGTCTATTATTCTAGACAGGCCACACACTGCGGAATGGAGATCTGACGTGCCCAAGATCGGTGCAAAACTTCGAGAGCTGAGGCTGCGACGAAAGCTTGGTGTCAGAGAGATCGCCGTACGATCAGGTACTTCGCACTCGACGATTTCGCTGATTGAGCGCGACAAGATCAGCCCGTCGATCGACACATTGAACGCCATACTCGACGCCCTCGGCACAACACTGATCGTTTTTTTCTCCGACCTGAAGCCCCAACTGGCGTACAAGCCCTTTTACCGTGCTGCCGACTTCATCGAGATCGGAAATGGCGAAAACATCTCCTATCGGATGTTGGGACTGAGCCATCCGAACAGACAGCTCCTCGTTTGCCACGAAAGCTACGCACCTGGCGCAGGAGCTCAGCAGCCTATCATGCACGCGGCCCAAGAGGCCGGAGTGATCGTGCGGGGTGCGATCGAGCTGACCGTCGACGGCAAGACTGAAATTTTGCAAACCGGAGATGGTTTCTACTTCGACAGCAATCTGCCCCACCGATTCCGAAACGTCGGCAAGGAGAGCTGTGAGATCATCAGTGCCGTCACTCCACCGACATATTGAGCTTCGCCATCGGGATTTCGACTGCACAACCTCTTGTGAAGCGACCGGGTTGTCCCTCTGACCGAGGAACGCATTGTTTCGTTTACGACTTGAGAAGGCGCGTGCTTCCCCCCGTCTTCGCGCCCATTGACCTGGGCGATATGGATCACCGTGGAGATGGGCCTGGAGTACCAAAAGCTGGCGAGCAAGATTGCAGACTGGCGCCGGGATGGTTGATGTAGCAGTTTATATGGTGGCGGGGAGTGGCTCGAGCTCTGCGGGCAGCGCCAAATGACAATCCGGGATCAGACATCAGAAATGCTGGCGGAGAGAGTGTCAGTCAATCCCCGTTGAAAGATAAAGCATTTCCGAGTTACGTGGACCAAAACCTACGTTCTAAGCTACTGGAAAGCGGCATTTTGTCTCCGGCGAAATCTCTCTCTACCAATAGACCCTTTCATCGCCAAAAATGCCTTATTCGCAGTTTCGGGACGCAGCGTGGTGCGGCGTATGAATGAGCGCGGCGGTGACGTCACGGGTTCTGCAAAACGCGAACCTTGTGATGGTCGGGCGCGTTGTCCCTTGCTTGTCGGGCGACCAGATCGCAACATTTCGGACCCCACGATTCGGAGCGTCCATGGTCATTGCCAACTCCCGCTTACCTGATCGTCATATGCTTGCGATCAAGCCGCCGTCAATGCGAATGACGCTTCCCGTGATGTAGCTGGCTCGATCACTCGCCAAGAACGTAACGACGTCGGCATATTCTTCAGGCCGGCCGTAACGACCAAGAGGAATCGACGCCACGCTCTCTTCGGTGACTTTGTCGATACTCCGCCCCTCCTTCTTCGCTTTGGTTTCGTCCAGGAAGCGGATCCGACTGGTTGCAATGCGGCCAGGCAACACGATGTTCGCTGTAATGCCGTCGTTTCCAACTTCCCGAGCGAGAGTTTTCGACCATCCGACAAGCGACAGCCGCAGCGCGTTCGAAATGCCGAGGTTCGGAATCGGCGAGACGACGCCCGAGGAGGTGCTGGTGATCACCCGGCCCCATTTTCGCGCGCGCATGCCTGGTAGAACCCTGTCAGTCAAGGCAACAACCGAGAGCACCATGGAATGGAAGTTGGACGACCAAAGCCCCGGGTCTTGACCGGCAGCAGGCGTCGGCGGCGGGCCACCGGTGTTGTTGACGAGAATGTCCACCGGGCCGAATGTCTTCTCGATTGCACTGACGTTCCGTTCGATGGCCGAAAGATCGGCAAGATTCCAGGGCAGCGCCAGGCTTGCACCGTTCTCGCGCAAGATCGCGGCACTCCGCTGCTCGAGAGCCGCCGCATCAATATCGCCGAGCGCCACGCGAACACCCTCATGAGCCAAGGCGCTCGCGATCGCACCGCCGAGGCCACCGCCGGCGCCCAAGATGAGTGCAGTTTTTCCCGCAAGTCCCAAATCCATTTCGATAATCCTTCGGCTTGGTTGATGTTGGTTTGAAAAGTTGAGCCAATGTTCGCCGGACGATCTGACCCAGCAATCGCGGCAGACGCCGAACCCGCGACAGGAACGCATGCAAGCTTGGTGCGCAAATTCACAGCCAAAATTGCTCGATCAGTGAGACAGTATCTTCGACAGAAATTTCTGCGCGCGATCGCTCCGCGGCTGACCAAAGAAGTCAACCTTGTCCGCGTCTTCGACGATTTCACCGCGATCCATGAAGATCACTCGGTTGGCTACCTTTCGGGCAAATCCCATTTCATGGGTCACCACCATCATGGTCATACCATCACGCGCGAGGTCCACCATGACGTCGAGCACTTCGCTGATCATCTCAGGATCAAGCGCAGAGGTCGGCTCGTCGAACAGCATGGCGATTGGATCCATTGCCAGCGCGCGTGCGATAGCCACGCGCTGCTGCTGACCGCCGGAGAGTTGCGCCGGAAATTTCTGCGCGTGCTCCTTCAGGCCGACACGATCTAGCAGAGCCATACCCTTCATCACCGCCTTTTCATGCGGCCTGGCCAGCACCTTCACCTGAGCCAGGCAGAGATTGTCGATGATCTTGAGGTGAGGAAACAGTTCGAAATGCTGGAACACCATGCCGACGCGCGATCGGAGTTTCGGCAGGTTGGTCTTGGCATCATTCACCATCGTTCCATCGATTATGATGTCGCCGCCCTGGAACGGCTCCAGGGCGTTGACGCACTTGATCAGCGTGGATTTTCCCGAACCGGAGGGACCGCAGACCACGACCACCTCGCCCTTGGCGACGGTCGTCGTGCAATTCTTGAGCACCTGAAAGGCGGTGCCGTACCATTTATCGACGTTTCTGATCTCGATCATGATTGGCTCTATCGAATGATGGCAAGACGCCGATATCGACGGAGCTGAAGAACGAGTTCGCCAAGCCGTCTGATTCTCCAAGTCCGGACGACTACAAGTGATTCGGGTGGCGCTCGGGAGCGCGGACGAACTTGGATTTCACGGATTGAGACTTCCGCCGCGAAAGGCCACGAGTTCAAAGTTCTGACGGCGGTAAGGCGGCGTCGGCTGCGCGACGGAATACGCGTCGCGCCGACCGGGCTCTGGGGCACCTGCTCTTCGACGCGGCGCGAAAGCTCGACTTGGAGGTGATGGGTCTTTTCGAAAGGAAACGCATCCCTCGATCGTAGATCAGCACGAAAGCAGCAGTTGCAATATGTCCGTCGGCGTGGGGGGATCGTGAACTACAACTGGAATTTGATGATCTTCTTCCAGCCAAATCCGTTGGGGACCGGCACCTATCTGGATATGTTGCTGTCGGGATTGGTGGTCACTCTCGAAACGGCACTCTTAGCCTGGTTCATCGCGCTGGTCACAGGGGCTGTCGTCGGCGTGATGCGCACGCTGCCATCGCAGCGCGCTAACTGGGTAGGCTTCGCTTACGTCGAGTTCTTCCGCAACATCCCGATTTTGGTGCAGCTATTCCTGTGGTTCTTCGTCCTGCCGGAACTTATGCCGAAGTCCGCCGGATTGTGGCTCAAGCACCTGCCGAATGCGCCGTTCTGGACCGCCGCGATCGGCATCGGCTTCTTTATGTCGGCGCGCGTTGCGGTGCAGCTTCAGGCCGGCATCAGCTCGCTGCCCCGCGGCCAAAGGCAGGCGGCGACAGCGCTTGGGCTGACTACAGTGCAGGGCTATCGCTATGTCCTGTTGCCCATCGCATTTCGCATCATCCTGCCGCCGCTGACCTCCGAGTTCCTAAGTACGATAAAGAACACCTCCGTCGCGATCACCATTGGTCTGCTCGAACTGACCGGGCAAGCGCGCTCGATGCAGGAGTTTTCATTCCAGGTCTTCGAAGCGTTCACAGCGGCGACCATTCTATACCTTCTGGTAAACGTGGTCGTAGTGATCGGGATGCGCGTGCTCGAGGGCTACCGCCTAGTTGAATCCCTCAGTACAAATCGTGTCCGCGACTTGCCGCCCTGCCGGGGGTTCGGCCGGGGATTATCGGTAAAAACCGGAATTTCAGCAATTATTTCAGGCATCATGGCGGAGAGAGTGGGATTCGAACCCACGGTACGGTTTCCCGCACACACGCTTTCCAAGCGTGCGCCTTAAGCCACTCGGCCATCTCTCCGGAGCGCCTCTCTTGAAGGGGCGCCGACGATTTTGCAAGAGATCGCGGGTAAATCGGGTGAATTTTCCGTAAGATGTTGTATTTACGGGATAATATCTGGCGTGTCAGATGCCCTGACCGGCCTGCCAGCTGAACCGGTGACGGGTTTGGCGCGACGATTCACGTGAGAACAGCAAACACGCTCGGGGACGCCATGACCATCCGCAGCACCATCGCCGCCGTCAGCCTGATTTCGGCCCTTGGCTCCGCCTTCGCGGTGCCGGCGGCCGCCCAGGTCTGCACCCGGCAAGGGGTCGATGTGAGCTGCAACGACGGCCGGCGCGGGGTGCTGTCGGGCGATGCCATCATCTGGCCGGACGGCACGCGCTCGAGCGCCTCGCCGCATCCGAGCGTGATCATCGGCAACAAGAGCTCGGTGCATGTCGGGCCCGGCGTGTTCGTCGGTCAGGGCAAGGGCATGGTGCCGATGGACGATCCCAACGCGCCGAACAAGCGACAATGCGCGATCCTGGATGGCGTGTCGTATTGCTATTGATGTCCTCTTCCCTTCTCCCCTTGGGAGAAGGTGGCGCGAAGCGCCGGATGAGGGGTGTGCATCAACGAAGTATGCTGCGGAAGATTTACGCGAGGAGAGAAACCCCTCACCCGTCTTGCCGCATATGCGGCGAGCCACCCTCTCCCGCAAGGGGAGAGGGGAAGAGCGTCGAGCAAGCTCTCGATAGCTAAATCAGCCTTACGCCTGAGATCGCCGACCTCAGCCAGCGCAGTGCCTGCGGCGGCTGCGTGGCGAGCGGCGCCACCGCGGCCTTCTCCGTCCGGCACTTCTCGAGCTCGGCGACGAAATCGGCCGACCATTGCTGGATGGTGTGGCCGCGCAGCTTCTTCATCATCGCGTCCCAGCGCATCTTGCGCTCGGTGAGCGGCATCGCGGCGGCGATCGCGATAGCGCGGGCCATGCCGTCGATGTCGTGCGGATTGACGACCAGCGCGGCGTCGAGCTCGTTGGCCGCGCCTGCGAATTTCGACAGCACCAGCACGCCGGGATCGGCCGGGTTTTGCGCGGCGACATATTCCTTGGCGACGAGGTTCATGCCGTCATGCAGCGGCGTCACCACGCCGATCTGCGCGGTCCGGTAGAGCCCTGCGAGCACCGCCTGGCTGAAGCCCTTGTTCAAATAGCGGATCGGCGTCCAGTCGACCTCGCCGTGGCGGCCGTTGACGTCGGTGACGAGGCGCGCGACGTCGTTCTGCAGATTGCCATAGGCTTCGATGCCGCCGCGCGAGGGGTTGGCGATCTGCAGCAGCGAGATGCTGCGCGAGAATTGCGGCTGTTCGGTCCAGAGCCGGTCGAACGCGCTGATGCGGTTGACGAGGCCCTTCGAATAGTCGAGCCGGTCGACACCGATCGCGAGGCGCTCGCCATTGAGGCTGCGCCGCAGCCGCGACACGTCGGGATGCGAGGCCGATTTCGCCGCATATTGCGCGAACTTCTCCGCATCGATTCCGATCGGGAAGACCTCGCAGCGGGTGCGGCCATGCTGCGAGATCGCAACGCCATCCTCGACGGCGAGGCCAAGCTCGCTCGCGACATAGCTGAGAAAATTCTGGCAATCCTCCTCGGTCTGGAAGCCGAGCAGATCGTAGGCCAGCATTGCCGTGATCAGCTCGCGATGATTGGGCACGCCCTGCATCACCGCGGCGACCGGCCACGGCGTATGCAGGAAGAAGCCGATCGGATCGTCGACGCCGAGATCACGCAGTTCGGCGCCGAGCGCGAGGAAATGATAATCCTGCACCCAGAACGCGGTCTTGGCTTTTCGGAACCGCATCAAGGCGCGCGCCATGAAGGCGTTGACCTCGCGATAGCTGACGTAATCGTCGCGCGAGACGCGGATCAAATCGCTGCGCGAATGCAGCGCGGGCCACAGCGCCGAATTGGCAAAGCCTTCATAATAGCCGCCGTAATGCGCCGCCGGCAGGTCCAACGTCGCAATCGCGCCCGATCCGAGCGCTTCGATCTCCGCGAACGGTTCCTTCTGATGGCCGTCACGCACACGGCCCGAAGAACCCACCCAGATCGCGCCCGAATGTTCCACAACCGGCAACAAGGCCGCCGCGAGGCCGCCCGTCATGGGCTCGTTAGGCTTGCCGCGGGCGACGCGATTCGAAACGACGACTAAGTTCACAGGTCGTCCCCTCCTGTTTCATTCCACCCCGTTTAACTGCCGTTCATCAATATGGTTCCTGATCATCGTTTCAACCAATTGAAACCAAAATCGGGCACGCGCGTTGGAACTGGTTTCGCTTCGGGAACCCTAGATTTCGTTGCAAAGACAGCCTGTGCGGCCATGTTGCGCAGCACGCATCGCAGCGCGCGGCGACGCCGTTCCCAGAGCATCATGTCCGCGACATGGCGCTGCCTTTGTTTCACCTCGGGTCGAGCAGGCGGGCAAGGAACGCACGCACATCGCTCGGCGCGTCGAAATGGCCATTCACGCCCATGGCACGGCGGCCGACCGAGAAGGCAAGCCCGTTCATGTCGGGCATGATCGCGAACACGGTTTCATCGGTGACATCATCACCGATGAAGATCGGACGCCTTCCCTTGAACGGCTCCCGCTTCATCAGTTCGCGCACGCCGGTCGCCTTGGTGAATCCGGAATGCTTGATCTCGCAGACGAACTTGCCGGGAAGCACTTCGATCGGCGCATTGGGCAGGTCGGCGCGGATCACCGAGACCGATTCGTAGATCGCTTTCTCCGCGTGCGGCGCGAGGCGGTAATGCAGCGCGAGTGAATAACCCTTGTCCTCGAGCAGAATGCCGGGCGAAAGCTTGGCGATCGCGGCCAGGCGCCGCTTCAGCTCCTTGTCCAGCGGCGGCGCGTGCACGTCATCGGCCTCATTGTCGATCGACAGCCGCATCTCCGCGCCGTGGCCGGCGACGGCGCGGAACACATCGGGTGCGAAGATCAGGTCGATGTCGTTGAGCGAGCGGCCGCTGACCAGCGCCAGCGCGCCGGAGGTGCGCTCGGTCAGCCGGTTCAGCGTGTCCGACAGGCCCGGCGGCACCCACACTTCGCGTGGCGTCGGCATCAGGTCGAGCAGCGTGCCGTCGATGTCGAGCAGTATTGCGGTCTCGTTGAGATGCGGCACCAGCGCATGCGGCACCGGCACCGCATCGGGTGCTTCGTCGTCCGGCATGGTGCGCTTCTGGTCCAACGCCATTTCTGCAAGTTCCGATTTCATCAGTCTACTCCATAAAGGCGAGCGGCCGCGCGATTTGTTCGAGCGATTTGCGCTCCGCAGGGACGGCATAGCGCCACGCCACGATCGCGGCTGCGATCATCAGGAATGACCCCAGCAGATAGCCGGCGAACACGCTGGTGCGTGATCCCGTGTCGATCAATACGCCGAACAGCGCCGGCCCGATCACGCCGCCGATGCCGGTGCCGACCGCGTAGAACACCGCGATCGCCAGCGCGCGGACTTCGAGCGGAAAGGTCTCGCTGACGGTGAGATAGGCCGCGCTCGCGGCCGGCGAGGCGAAGAAGAAGATCACCATCCAGGCGATGGTCTGCCCCTGCGCGGTGAGCACGCCGATGGAGAACAGATAGCCCGAGATCGCCAGCAACAGGCCCGACACGCCATAGGTGAACATGATCATGATGCGGCGTCCGAGCGTATCGAACAGCCGGCCGAGCAGCAGGGGACCAAGGAAATTGCCGGCGGCGAAGGGGAGCAGGTACCAGCCGACATGATCGGCGCTGATGCCGTAGAAATCGGTCAGCACCAGCGCGAAGGTGAAGAAGATGGCATTGTAGAAGAACGCCTGCGCGCTCATCAGCACGAGGCCGACCAGCGCGCGCTGGCGATATGCCGAGAACAGCGTGTGCACGACCTCGCGGATCGGCGTGTGATCGCGCATCTTCAGCCGGATTTTCGTGAAGCGCCTGTCGCTCGTATCCTGGTCATGTCCGATCACCGAGCGTTCGATCTCGTCGACGATCGCGTGGGCCTGATCGGGGCGGCCATGGATCATCAGCCAGCGCGGACTTTCCGGAATCCACATCCGCATCAGGAGCACGACGAGACCGACGGTCGCGCCGATGAGATAAGCCAGGCGCCAGCCGATATCGGGGCTGATCACAGCAGGGTCCAGCAGCACGATGGACGCCACCGCGCCCATTGCGGCCCCGATCCAGAAGCTGCCGTTGATGACGAGATCGGTCCAGCCGCGATAGCGCGCCGGCACCAGCTCCTGGATGGTCGAGTTGATCGCGGTGTATTCGCCGCCGATGCCGGCGCCGGTGAGGAAACGAAACAGCGCGTAGCTTCCGACATCCCATGACAGCGCGGTCGCGGCCGTCGCCGAGAGATAGAGCGCCAGCGTGATGAAGAACAGCTTCTTGCGGCCGATGCGGTCGGTCAGCCAGCCGAAGCCGAGCGCACCGAGCACGGCGCCGGCGAGATAGGCGGAATTGGCAATACCGAGATCGAGATTGGAGAATTGCAGCGACGGGCTCTGCTTCAGCGCACCGGAGAGCGCGCCGGCCAGCGTCACCTCGAGCCCGTCGAGGATCCAGGTGATGCCGAGCGCCAGCACGACGCGGGTGTGAAAGCCACTCCAGGGCAGCGCGTCGAGCCGCGCGGGGATACTGGTCTCGACGATGCGATCGGCCGCGGCTGGCGCGACCACAGGAGCATAGTTCGGCGCTGGGCTTTGCTGCAATTCCATCGGGTTGTTGTGTCTGATCAATGGAAGCGCCCCCGGTTCACATGATGTGGACGGGGTCGATCCGATCATCGGGGTGCGGCATTCCGCCTGCCACCTGCGACAACGTCTGCGGCGAGGCCGGGTTCCCACGGGAACGGCCCTTCGTACCGTCCGTTTCCGATGGAGCTGCAAGGAGTTGACGCATGGCTCATGTCAGAAAGACGACACAATCCCGCAAAACAGCCGCACGCAGGACGACGAGCGCCAAGGGCGGCACCGTGCGGACGAGTGCGAAACGCGCTGCGCCGAAGCGCTGGTCGCAGCGCGTGACGAAGCAGAGCGACGCGCTCGACCTGAAGCGCGGCGTGTTCAAGCTGACCAGCCCAAAGAGAATCGCGACGTCGCTGAAGCGATCCGCCGAGCACAGCTCACGCCGCAAGACCGGCGCCTATCGCTCGGCGCTGTCGATGCTGACCTTCTACATCAACCGCGCCGGCAAGACCTTGCCGAAGACGCAGCGTACGCGATT
The DNA here is from genome assembly GCF_054863025.1 of Bradyrhizobium sp. 23AC. Lineage (NCBI taxonomy): Bacteria > Pseudomonadati > Pseudomonadota > Alphaproteobacteria > Hyphomicrobiales > Nitrobacteraceae > Bradyrhizobium > Bradyrhizobium sp. 23AC. The sequence goes on along the minus strand of NZ_JAVAYN010000026.1, from coordinate 992 downwards.
GGAGAAGGCGAAGCTCGAACTGAAGCGGGCGTTCGGGAGGGAGTGATTCTCGCACCAATCACTCCGATGTCGTCCCGGACGAGCGAAGCGAAGATCCGGGACCCATAACCACAGGAAGATGTGTTGCGAAGACTCGGAGTTATCAGCTTGGCGTCCCAACTTCTCCCTGGGGTTATGGGTCCCTGCGTTCGCAGGGACGACAGAGGAGTATGACGCGGCAGTCAGCCTTACGCCGCCCGGATATTCCCCATGAACCGGTCGAGCTCGGCGCGGAGGCGGGTGCTTTCGGATGACAGCGTCTTGGCCGAGTGCAGCACCTCCTCCGAGGCCGAGCCGGTCTCGGCGGCGCCGCGGTTGACCTCACCGATGTCGGTGGCCGCGGTCTGGGTGCCCTGGGCGACGGTCTGGACGCTGCGGGCGATCTCCTGCGTCGCCGCGCCCTGCTGCTCGACCGCGCTCGCGATCGAGGTCGAGATCGACGAGATCTGGCCGATGGTCGCGCCGATCTCCTTGATCGCGGCGACCGATTCGGCGGTGGCCCCCTGCATGCCCGTGATGTGCGAGGAAATCTCGTCCGTCGCCTTCGCGGTCTGGCTCGCCAGCGACTTCACTTCGCTGGCAACCACGGCGAACCCTCGACCGGCTTCACCGGCGCGCGCCGCCTCGATGGTGGCATTGAGCGCGAGAAGATTGGTCTGCTCGGCAATCGCGGTGATCAGTTTCACGACTTCGCCGATCTGCTGGGCGGCATGCGACAGCTTGCCGATGCGGCCATCGGTCTCCCTGGCCTGCACGACGGCGGCTTCCGCAATCCGGCTGGAGTCGCGAACCTGGCGGCCGATCTCCTCGACCGAGGCGGAGAGCTCCTCCGTCGCGGTGGCGACCGACTGCATGTTGGAGGACGCCTGCTCGGACACGCCTGCGACCTGGCTCGACAGGCTCTGGGTGGTCTCGGCAGTGCGAGTCAGCGTGGAGGCCGCCGATTCCAGCTG
>NZ_JAVAYN010000256.1:0-249 GCF_054863025.1 Bradyrhizobium sp. 23AC | reverse complement strand
AAAATCGAAACGAAAACGAACGCAATTAAAAAAGGAAGCGTCTATGTAAAAGGAGGACATATATGAAGAAGGTATTTGCAATCCGGTTGACCGCAGTATTCATTGCTCTTATGGTGATCGCAGGATGTTCTACTCAACAAAATCATGCTGGCAAAGATGATGGCAAATTAAAAGTGGTCACAACCTACTCCATTCTTTATGACATCGTCAAGGAAGTAGGCAGGCAGCATGTCTCTATTCACAGCATCG
>NZ_JAVAYN010000255.1:0-249 GCF_054863025.1 Bradyrhizobium sp. 23AC | reverse complement strand
CCTACTGCGGCAATCGCTATCTCGTCGAATCCCATCAGCTGGTCTCGGGACGCGTCGCGGCGCTGCGCACTAATCTGAGCTCGCCGATCGACGTTATCACTCCCGCGTCGTTCGACGAACATCGCGCGCTGCTGCGCTTGTTTGCGCGCGGAGAGCTCGCAAGCTTTGAGAAGCTGCTCACGAAACACATCACCTCTTCGGGCCGGACCTACGCGCGGGCCCTGAAGGTGACATAGGAATGCTCCCGCC
>NZ_JAVAYN010000254.1:0-249 GCF_054863025.1 Bradyrhizobium sp. 23AC | reverse complement strand
AGTGCGGCAGTGAACAACGAAATCGAGTCCTTAACCTACTACGCGGCGACCAAAAAATACGATCTGCGCTTCCCGACGCTGGAAGAGGATCTGGACGTCGACGTGGTGATCATCGGCGGCGGCTTCTCCGGCATCAACACCGCGCTGGAGCTGGCGGAGAAGGGCATCACCAACATCGCCATTCTCGAAGGCCGCTATCTGGGTTACGGCGGCACCGGGCGCAACGGCGGCCAGGTGATGGCCGGCATC
>NZ_JAVAYN010000253.1:0-249 GCF_054863025.1 Bradyrhizobium sp. 23AC | reverse complement strand
GGTGATTTCATACCTATCCTGGCCGACTCTCTTTGTTTTCAACTCCCCTATTGACGAAACTCTACCCGTTTCAGGGTTGATGAAGCTTACATCCCCCATTCGAAGAAATGATGTGATACCATGATAAAGAACAAGGTGCCTGTTGAGCCCCTGCAGCTTCTCGACGAAAGCGCGTTCGCCTATCCCACCCACACCTGGCGGAAGAAGCGTTTGTCGCTGCCGATAGAGATGCTGCTCAATCAGCGGCAC
>NZ_JAVAYN010000252.1:0-250 GCF_054863025.1 Bradyrhizobium sp. 23AC | reverse complement strand
CAGACCAGTGACGACCACCGCAGTTGAGGCCGATAACCCATACCAAGCCGGCGATCGCGTAAAACATCAGCAGTTCGGCTTCGCGACAGTGCGCTAGGTTATTGGGGCGCGCGTTTGCGCGGACTATGATGATGGCGAACAGCACAGTCCCGTGCTGCACACTTTCCTATCGCCTGCGAATGATAATACCATTGGAGATGGTCGTCCCAAGACCACAATCCTACAGCTGAGCGGGACAGAGACCCTCCCG
>NZ_JAVAYN010000251.1:0-251 GCF_054863025.1 Bradyrhizobium sp. 23AC | reverse complement strand
ACACAGCTCGCATCCTACGGATGGGACAGAAGCTGGAGACCGGCATGATCGGTGCGAACCTAGGGGTGTTCTCTAACGCGGCTGCCCCATTTGGTGGCGTCAAGGAATCCGGGCTGGGACGCAAGGGTTCCTACCAGGGTATTGAAGAATTCCTGGAGACGATCTACGTCGCCCTTCCAGCGTGATTCATAGGCCGTGCTCTTAAGGTTGTGGCGGTAGCGTCTGACTCGTGGTCACCTCACGGATCCGAT
>NZ_JAVAYN010000250.1:0-251 GCF_054863025.1 Bradyrhizobium sp. 23AC | reverse complement strand
AAGTGGCAAAGCACAAATAAATAGCACATGATTAAGCCGTATAAACCAAACATCGCTGAACTGAAAATCGCCATAAACCGCAGAATTCGTAATGGGAAGCTAAAGTCATATGAGGGTGCAGTAAAATCGGCCAAGGCAGTCAGTGACACAATAATGACCATTAATGCACTGACGATATTGGCTTGTACAGCTGCCTGCCCAATAATGACACCGCCAATCAGTCCAATCGTCTGCCCAATCGCCCTCGGAAG
>NZ_JAVAYN010000249.1:0-251 GCF_054863025.1 Bradyrhizobium sp. 23AC | reverse complement strand
TCAATTAAAGCAAACAAGAACGCAACCAAGGTTACGACCCGAAATGCCACTTTAGGATTAGGCATTTTGTGGCGCACAAAGGCGAGGACTACCAGAGCTATCGCGACAGGATAAAGCGCAACCAAAACTGGAATCGACAAAGCAATCAGCTGAGATAAACCAACATTAGCAACCACTGCACAAGCAACGCCATTAATCACTACCCAAGCGCGGTATGGAAGAGGCGTCAAGGAGCAGAAATAGTCAGAACA
>NZ_JAVAYN010000248.1:0-251 GCF_054863025.1 Bradyrhizobium sp. 23AC | reverse complement strand
GAGATGGACGACGCCTACATCCTCATCAACGAGAAGAAGCTCTCCTCGCTGAACGAGCTGCTGCCGCTGCTCGAGGCCGTGGTGCAGACCGGCAAGCCGCTGGTGATCGTCGCCGAGGACGTCGAAGGCGAAGCGCTCGCGACTCTGGTCGTGAACCGCCTCCGTGGCGGTCTGAAGGTCGCGGCCGTCAAGGCTCCGGGCTTCGGCGATCGCCGCAAGGCCATGCTGCAGGACATCGCGATCCTGACCGG
>NZ_JAVAYN010000247.1:0-252 GCF_054863025.1 Bradyrhizobium sp. 23AC | reverse complement strand
GCGCCCTGGCCCCGCCACGTTCCGCTCACGCCTCGCCGTCCCGAGCCGCGGAAGGGCGACGGCATCGTCGTCTCGTTCGTCGGCCATTCGACGTTCCTGCTCCAGACGTCCCACGGTGGCATCCTCACCGATCCCGTCTACGTCGAGCGCGCCAGCCCGGTGCCGTTCCTCGGCCCGGCCCGCGTGCGGCCGCCCGCGATCCCGTTCGACGATCTGCCGGACATTGCGCTGGTTCTGCTCAGCCACAATCAC
>NZ_JAVAYN010000025.1:0-106472 GCF_054863025.1 Bradyrhizobium sp. 23AC | reverse complement strand
AGCCGGAAACTTACAGACGAGACGAAGCCTGGCAGCGCCGTCGTCCGCACGCGGTTACGGGCTCACAGGGACTACCCGCCCTGCCCGCGCCTCTCGTGCCGACGCTGCCGCGTCCACCGCAAGCCCGGCTCGCGACAGTGACGACCACATAGTCGCCCCTCTTGGGTGAGCCGGGATGCGCGACACATACGCCGAAACCGAATTTCGGTAAAGTGGAATATTTTTGGCGAAGCGGATTGACAGAGGGCGACACAGCCCTCCCCCGCTCCGTCGCCCTTCGAGGCTCGCCGTAGAGGCGAGCGTCCTCAGGGTGACGGAGATGGAAGCTGCCCGGTTGGTTGCGAATCTGCACCGGTTCCAACGATCGAACGCAACGACCGAAGCCCCCTGCGGCCGCGGCACCTCATGCACGCCACAGACATAAAGTCGCGACAATCGTCGGGCTTGTCGATCGCCCTGCCTGCTTTCCCGGAGTTCCCATGTCTTCCGCCGACCGGCCTGCGACGCGCCTTGCGACCCGGCTTGCCTTTCTCGTCGCGGGTTTCGGCATCTCGTGCTGGGCGCCGCTGGTGCCGTTCGCGAAGACGCGGCTTGGCGTCGATGACGGCGTGCTCGGACTGCTCCTGCTCAGCCTCGGCATCGGCTCGGTCATCGCGATGCTGGTGACCGGAATCGTGAGCGCGCGCTACGGCAGCAGGCCGATCATCATTGCCGGCGGGTTCGGTCTGGCGCTGGTCCTGCCCCTGCTCGCCATTGCGGCTTCGCCCGCAACGCTGGCGCTGGCGCTGTTCGCATTCGGCGCCGCGCTCGGCTCGATCGACGTCGCCATGAACATCCACGCCGTGGAGGTGGAGCGCGCCGCGCACCGCCCGCTGATGTCAGGTTTCCACGCCCTGTTCAGCATCGGCGGCTTTGCCGGATCCGCGCTGATGACGGCGCTGCTCTCGCTGCAATTCGGAACGCTCGCCTGCACGCTGATCTGCTCCGTCCTGATGCTGATCGCGATGGTTGCGACCTCGCCGCGCCTGCTCCGCTCCGTGCAGGTGCAGGAGGGCCCGCTGTTCGTGCTGCCGCACGGATCGGTGCTGCTGCTCGCGCTGCTCGGCGCCATCACCTTCCTGGTCGAAGGTGCGATGCTGGATTGGGGCGCGCTGCTCGTCATCGGAGCGGGCCTCGTCACCGAGGCGCAAGGCGGCGCCGGCTATATCGTGTTCTCGATCGCGATGACTGCGGGCCGGCTCGGCGGCGACGCCGTCGTTGCGCGGATCGGCGACCGCGCGACATTGCTCTGGGGCAGCCTCATCGCGATCGCCGGTTTCGTGGTCCTGCTGACGGCGCCCATTGCAGCGGTCGCCATCGGCGGCTTCCTGCTGATCGGGCTCGGCGCGTCGAATCTCGTGCCGGTGCTGTTCCGCCGGGCGGCGCGGCAGACGGTGATGCCCACAGGGCTTGCGGTCGCGGCGATCACGACCGCGGGCTACGCAGGAATCCTGATCGGCCCCGCCGGCGTCGGCTTCGTCGCACGGTTTGGCGGATTGCCCATGGCGTTCTGGCTGCTGGCTGCGCTGATGGGTCTGGTGACGCTGTCGGCACACATCGTCACAAAGGCCCCGGTTAAGACCACGGCGACCTAACCCCTTCCATTTCCAGCATGATTCAGGCGGGGCGGAAGCCGACCCAGCGCAGGTCTGCCAGCCATGCTGCTTTCGGCCAGTTTACTGGACGCCTCGTTCTGCTAGACCAGAACAAAATACCTTTTGACTCCCGTTGCGGGGGGCAATGGCACGTGCCAGCTCACAATAACAACCAAGACTCGGCCATTTCATTCGGGCCATTTCGGCTGTTTCCCAAGTCCCGACTCCTGGAAAAGGAAGGGGAGCCGCTTCACGTCGGCGGCCGCGCGCTCGATATTCTCATCCTGCTTGCCGAGCGCCCCGGAGAAGTCGTCGACAAGAGAGAACTGGTCAAGCGCATCTGGGCCGAGGTGAATGTCGACGAGGGCAGTCTGCGCTTCCATGTCGCAGCGTTGCGCAAGGTGCTCGGCGATACCGGCAAATCGGCCCGTTATGTCCTCAATGTACCCGGCCGTGGCTATTGCTTTGTCGCCCCGTTCGCTCAAGCGCCCTCGCAGGTCGCGCCAGCCGCCGCCGAAATCATTCCTCCCCGCTCCCTGCCCGCCCAGCTTGCGAAGCTGGTCGGACGCGAGGAGGTCATCGAGAAGATTTCGAACGGCCTGACGCTCTATCGCTTCATGACCCTGGTCGGCCCGGGCGGCATCGGCAAGACCGCCGTCGCCGTCACGGTCGGGCATCGGCGCTCGGCGGATTTCGACGGCCGCGTCTTCTTCGTCGATTTCGGTCCGCTGCGGGATGCCAGCCATGTCCCAACCAGCATCGCCGCCGTCCTCGGACTGACCGTCAGCGCGGAGGATCCGACGCCGGCCATTCTGACATTTCTGAAGACCGGACCGGCCCTGCTGATCTTCGACAGCTGCGAGCATGTGCTGGATACCCTGGCGCCTCTCGTTGAGCGCATCGTTCGCGAAGCGCCGCAGCTTCGGGTCCTCGCCACCAGCCGCGAGTCGTTCCGGAGCGAAGGCGAGCGGATCTTCCGGCTGTTTCCGCTGGATTGTCCGCCCGAGCGCGAGGGCCTCGACGTCGCCGAGGTTCTCGCCTATCCCGCGGCCCAGCTCTTCGTCGAGCGCATCGCGCAGAGCTCCGGGCCGTTCCAGCTCAGCGCGGAGGAGGCGCCGCTTGTCGCCAGCATCTGCCGGCGGCTCGACGGCATTGCGCTGGCGATCGAACTCGCTGCGGGCCGTGTCAATGCGTATGGCATCGCCGGCACCGCCTCCCTGCTCGACAGCCGCTTCTCGCTGCAATGGCGGGGACGGCGCACGGCTGTCCCGCGGCACCAGACGCTCGCCGCCGCCCTCGACTGGAGCTACGACCTGCTGCCTCCGGCGGAGAGCGCCACCTTGCGACGATTGTCGGTGTTCGCAGGTCCGTTCGCGCCGGAGGCGGCCGCCGCGGTCGCGGCCGGCGACGGCCTCAGCACCTCGGAGACGCTGGAGGCGATCGACAGCCTGGTCACCAAATCGCTGATCTCGCCATCCGGCTCGCGGGCGCTGCGCTATCGCCTGCTCGACACCACGCGCACCTACGCGCTCGGGAAACTGAACGAGCTCGGCGAAGCCAGGCAGTTCGCGCGGCGTCATGCGGAGCACTTTCGCGATTTCTTCGAGCGCGCGGGGGCGGACACGTCGACGCCGCTGCCCGAATGGCTCAGCACCTATGGTGGGGAGCTCGACAATGTGCGCGCGGCGCTGGACTGGGCCTTCGCGCCCGACGGCGACACCAGGCTCGGCATTGCACTGACGGCGGCAGCGGTCACCCTGTGGGTGCGTCTGTCGCTGTTCGCCGAATGCCGCGAGCGCAGCAGAACGGCACTGGCGGCGCTTGGAGACGACGGCGACAACGACCGCATCCGCATGCAGCTCCTGTCGGCACTCGGCTGGTCGCTGATGTACGGCGAGGGCCGCGCGCGCGAGGCGCGCCCGATCCTCGAGACGACGCTCGAGCTGGCTGAGAGCCTCGACGACAAGGATTTTCGGCTGCGCGCGCTCTGGGGCCTGTGCATCGACCAGTTCAACAACGGGCAGTTCGGCAAGGCCCGCGCGCTCGCCGAGCGCTTTGCGAACGCGGCTGCGAATTCGCCCGACAGCACCGATCTCATGCTGGGCGACCGCCTGATGGCTGTCGCGTTGCATTATCTCGGGGACCAGGACGACGCGCGGCAGCGTATCGACCGCGTGAACGCCTCGCTGCATGTGCTGGTGGAGAAGCCGAAAATCTTTCCGCTCGATCTCAGGATATCGACGCAATATTTCCGGGCCCGCATCCTGTGGCTTCAGGGCCTCGCCGATCAGGCCCGGGCGCTCGCCGCCAAGAACATCGAGGAAGGCCGCGCCAACGGCCATGCGCTGACCTTCTGCAGCGTGCTGGGACAGGCCGCCTGCCCGATCGCGTTCTGGTCCGGCGATTTCGATGCCGCCGAGCACCACGGCGCCGAACTGCTCGAACACACCGAGCGCCACGGAATCCGGCTGTGGGGCCTATGGGCACGCGCCTTCAACGCCGCGGTCGTGGCCAGGCGCGGCGACATCGCCACCGGCCTGCCGCTTTTGCGCGAGGAGCTCAACCGCGCCGGCGATGCGCGCTTTCTGCCGCGCTTTCTCCCGCTGCTCGGCGAGCTCGCCGCGTGCTTCCTCCAAGCCGACCAGGTCGACCGTGGCCTCGACGTGATCGAAGACGTCCTGACCCGTTGCAACGACCGGCAGGAGCGCTGGTATCTGCCGGAGCTGCTCCGCATCAAGGGAGAATTGATGCTCAGAAGCGCGCGGCATTCGGAGCAGGCCGAGGCGTACTTTCGCGAGGCCATCGACATTGCCGTCGAGCAGGGCGCGCGCTTCTGGGAGCTCCGCTGCGCGACCAGCCTCGCGCGGGCCATGATCGGAGCCGGCCGGGGCGCGGAAGCTCGGGCGCTTCTCGACAATGTCTGCGGGACGTTTGCCGAAGGCTCCGACATCGCCGACATGCGCATGGCCCGCGATCTGATCGCGCGATCGCGGACCTGACGGCGCGGCGTCTTGATCTAGCCTCCGACGGCAGCAGCGCGGCGCGGCAGCTTCCAGCCGGGCCGGATGAAGTGGCAGGTGTAGCCGTCAGGATAACGTTCGAGATAGTCCTGATGCTCGGGCTCGGCCTCCCAGAACTCTCCTGCGGGCGCGAGCTCGGTCACCACCTTGCCGGGCCACAGGCCGGACGCCTCGACGTCGGCAATGGTGTCTTCGGCGATCTTCTTCTGCTCGTCGCTCGCATAGAAGATCGCGGAGCGATAGCTGGTGCCCCGATCATTGCCCTGGCGATCGAGCGTGGTGGGATCGTGGATCTGGAAGAAGAACTCGAGCATGGTCCGGTAGCTGGTCTTGGCGGGATCGAACATGATCTCGATCGCCTCGGCGTGGCCTTCGTGGTTGCGGTAGGTCGCGTTTTTCACCTTGCCGCCGGTGTAGCCGACGCGTGTGGAGATCACGCCTGGTTGCTTGCGGATCAGATCCTGCATGCCCCAGAAGCAGCCTCCGGCCAAAACTGCGCGTTCCGTCGTCATTTGATGCTCCTTGGTTTCGTCGAGATGCTTACCTTTGCTCTGCAACTGCACGCAAGCGCGGGTCATCCTTGTCGTCGTGATATTCGAGGCCCAGCGGCCCGATCGCGCTCACCTGCGTGACGTACTCGCCGGACTTCGCCCAATGGAAATGCCAGGTCTCGCCGGGCAGCACGATAACACTCCCCGGCGGATAGGCGCTGACTTTATCGCCGTCAAAACTCTCGCCGAGCCCGATGTAGAACACACCCGACATGACCGTGTAGATGCGATCCTCCGGATGCTTGTGCGGCATCAGCCTGGTGCCGCCGGGCACCTTGACCCGGACCACGTAAGGTCCGGGCTCGGCGGGATGTCCGACCATGACAGCCAACCGCGCGCCCGGCGGGAATGCCGGAAAGGGCTGCCATGCGATATCCTCGGGCAGGATCGCCCGGAACCTGTCCTCATCCGGCTGATGTTGGCGAGACGGATTTTGGCGAGACATGGCAGCACTCCCTGCGTTCAGTCAGCCCAGCTTGGCGTCGAGCGTGATCGCGGCGTTGAGCACCTTCGACACCGGGCAGTTCTTCTCGGCCTCGCCGGCGATCTTGGCAAAACCTGCGTCGTCGAGGTTCGGCACCTTGGCACGCAAGGTCAGCGCGGACTTGCTGATCTTGAAGCCCTTGCCTTCGGGCTCGAGGGTCACGGCGGCTTCGGTCGAGAGCTCGTCCGGCGTGAAACCTGCCATCTGAAGCCCGAAGGCCAGCGCCATCGTAAAACAGCCGGCATGGGCCGCAGCGATCAACTCCTCGGGATTGGTGCCCTTCTCGTTCTCGAAGCGGGTCTTGAACGAATAGGGCGTCTCGGCCAGCACGCCGGACTCGCTCGTCAGATGGCCGGTGCCGTCGCGGCCGGTGCCCTTCCATACTGCCTTCGCTTTGCGGATCATCTCAATTCTCCTCGCTTGTTTTTGCGCACCGGCGCTCTGTACCGGTGGAAGGCGGCATCGGCGTGACCGCCTGCCGCCGCTCCAACCGGCCGCGCGTCGCAACGGTTCCGTTAGCTGCCGATTTGACCAACGTGGAAGCCGAGCCGGTTCTCGACGTCCCCGGAGCGGTGGAAACCGCGCGTCATCAGCGCCTTGATCCTGGTCTGGCTCGCGGGGCGACCGAGCGAGGCCAGGAAGGCGTCCCACTCCGGCTTGATTTCGGCGTCCGGCGGCAGGCTTGCGACATCGACAAGACGCTTGGTCTCGGCGATCGCCTCCTTGTCGAACGAGGCGATGCGCATCGCGAGTGCCTCGACGAAACCATCGAGCTCGTCATCCGGCAACGACCGGTTGACGTAACCGTAGCGTTCGGCGAGATCGCCATGGATGTCGTCGGCGCCGAGCAGCACTTCGAGCGCACGGCCGCGGCCCATCAGGCGCGGCAGCCGCGCCATCGGCCCGCCACCGGGCACGAGGCCCGCGCCGACCTCCCATTGCGACAGGATCGCTTTCTCGCGGCTGGCAAAACGCATGTCGCTCGCGAGCGCGAGCTCGCTGCCGACGCCGGTCGCGCGGCCCCGGATCGCGGCAATGGAGACGACCGGCGCGCGGCTGAGGCGCACCAGCATGTCTGGCAGCGCCTCGAGCCCGGTCGGCCCGCGCGGGACACGAAGCGACTCTTCCAGCGGCGCGAGGAAGTCGTAATGGGTGATGAAGAAGCCTTCGACGGCACTGTCGAACACCACGACCTTCACGTCCGGATCGGTCTCGATCCTGGTGACGATGTCGCCCAGCACCGGCAGCTGCTTCGGGCCGAAAATATTCACCGGCGGCATGTCGAAAGTGACACGCCAGTAGGACGGCAGGCGGCGCTCGAGGTGGATCTGTTCGGTCGTGAAGGCGGGTTCGGGACGGTTCATTGCTTGCACTCCTGATGTATGGGTTCGCATCTCAGATCGATTGCCGCAGCGGACGGAACGCGGTGCGCACTTCCGCGGAGAACAGCGCCGGCTGCTCCCAGGCCGCGAAGTGTCCGCCCTTGTCGAGGCGGTTGTAGTGCATCAGCTTCGGGTAGGCCCTCTCGGCCCAGCTGCGCGGCGCAGCGTAGATCTCGTCGGGAAAGACGCTGACGGCGACCGGGATCTTGACGTGCTTGGGCGCGAAGAACACCAGCTTGTTCTCCCAGTACAGCCGCGCCGAGGAGACCGCGGTGTTGGTGAGCCAATAGAGCGTGATGTTGTCGACCACATCGTCGCGCGACAGCCCTTCCGTCCGGCCATCGAACACGCGCGCGATCATCGCGGCGCTGCGCGCATCGTGATCGAGCATCCAGGACGCGAGGCCCGCGGGCGAATCCACGAGGCCATTGAGCGTCTGCGGCCGATTCGACATCTCGATCGCGTAGCCGAGACCGTGCTTGTAGAAATCATCGAGCTGGTCGTAGGCAAGGCGCTCCTCAGCCGAAAGGTTCTCCGGGCGCGTTCCGCCGGGTTGAAGTGCCTTGGCGATGTCGTCGGGAACGGTCGCGGGCATGTTGGTGTGGATGCCGAGCAATTCCGGCGGCGCGATCAGCGCCATCTGCTCCGTCACGGCATTGCCCCAATCGCCGCCTTGCGCGACATAGCGGCTGTAGCCGAGCCGGTTCATCAGCACGATCCAGGCCCGCGCGATGCGCTGGGGATCCCAGCCGAGCACCGTCGGCTTGCCCGAGAAACCGTGGCCGGGGAGCGAGGGAATCACAAGGTCGAACGCGTCCGCGGCGCTGGCGCCGTGCGCGGTCGGATCGGTGAGCGGACCGACGATCTTCATCTGCTCGATGATCGAACCGGGCCAGCCATGCGTGACGATCATCGGCAGTGCATTCTCGTGCCGCGAGCGGACGTGAATGAAGTGAATGTCGACGCCGTCGATTTCGGTGACGAACTGCGGCAAGGCGTTCAACCGCGCTTCCGACTTGCGCCAGTCGTAGTCGCTCTGCCAGTAGCGCACGAGCTGTTGCACCGTCGTCAGCTGCACGCCCTGCGACTGATCAGTGACGATCTCGCGATCCGGCCAGCGCGTTGCAGCCAGGCGCCGGCGCAGGTCGAGCAGATCCCGCTCGGGCACACTGATCTGGAAGGGCCGGATGGCACCGCCTGCGGCAGCCTTGACCGGATGCAGCGGCAACAGGCTCGATACACTGGCGGCAACCGCGGTCATCGCGGCCTGGCTCAGCAATTGACGGCGGTCGGGATTGAGACTTTCAGCTCGTGCTTGCGCGGTCATGTTGGATCTCCCTTGCTTTGGTCGGCGACGCTGACCGAGTTCGAAATCAACGCGTTGGTTGGCGTGCAGAGAGATTGGCGCAAGCGCCGGCAATTTGCTCGTTATGGAGTGTTAGCCTGCGTTAGCCGTTGCGAGTCCGCGCACTGCAAGAGCGCGATGACATCCGCGCAATGCGACACGGCGCGCGACGACCAGGTCATCGCGCGCCGTGTCGGAAGATCGGGAGATACTTTTCGTTGCAGCTCAAGTCGGCAGCGGCTGGCCGGCCTGCTCGCGGACGATGTAGTCGGCGTACCAGTCCGGCCAGTTGTCGTCGTGTCCGCCGGTCCGCGTCTCATGCTCGCCATGGGCCAGCGCCGCGCGACGCAGCGCAGCGGCCAGATCGGTCGCTGAGGCGAATGTCGTGCCGTCGCCTGCGATGCGTCCGGGCAATCGTGTCGTGACTTCCTGGAACAGCCAGCCATTGCCGTCGGGATCGCTGAACGCGGCGAATGAAGCATAACTGCCGCGCTTCGGGTCAGCACCACTGACTCGAACGCTGCCGAACAGATAGGGCTCGTCAGGCCCGGCATGAACGTCACCGGCACCGTGGAATGCCTCGCTGACTTCGACACCGCGGTCGAGCAGGTCCTGTCGTGCCGCCTCGAGATCGGAGACGACCAGATACAGGCCTCGCGCCGAGCCCGGCGCTGCCGCCGTGACGTTCGTGCCGAAGATCACCGAACAGGCCGAGCCCGGCGGCGTGAACTGGATCACGCGCCAGTCGTCGCCTGACGTGAAATCGGCGTCCAGTCGCCAGCCGAGGCGCGTGTAGAACGCCTTGGCGCGGTCGACATCGGACACCGGGATCACGAGGACCTCGAGCTTCAGATCAACTCCACGAGAGTTCGAGGGCTTGGTTTCAGCTTCGCGATTGATCTCGATCACAGCCATGTCCAACTCCTGTTTCAAGCCGCGGGTCCGGGATCGACACCCGCTCTCAACGTCAGGACTATCGCGCAAACAACAGACCTTTGCCCGTTATGGAGTGTTAGGGTCCGCTAGCCGTTGTGAGGGACGGGTCACGCCGCAGCGATCGGCATCACGATGGTGACCCGGGTGCCGCCCTCCCCCGCTTCGCCCTGCAGCCGCGCATGGATGCTGCGTGCGAGCCCTTCGAGAATCCGGCTACCGGTGCCCTGAAGCGGACCGGTCGCACCGATGCCGTTGTCGGCCACCGTGCAGAGCCAGGCGCCGTCGCGCCGGGCCATGCCGATGCGGATCAACGCACCATTCTTGTTCGGGAAAGCATGCTTTGCCGCATTCGTGACCAGCTCCGTCAGCATCAGCGCGAGCCGATGACACTGCGCCGCCGGCAACGAGCCGCTTTCGATCGCAGCCTCGCAGCGGATACCTGCCGGTTCCAGCACAGCCTCGGAGATCGCCTCGCACAGGCTTTCGAAGAATGCCGCTGCGGAGACGAACGGCAGATCGTCATGATCGGACAGAAGTTGATAGAGCCTGCCGAAGGCGACGATGCGCCGCTCGAGCCGGTCCACCGCCAGCGACATATCGCCCCTGCCCGCGCGCGTGAAATCGCGACGGACTGACGCACCCAGCAGGGTCAGCGTGTTCTTCATGCGATGGTGGGATTCCCGCAGCACGAGCTCCCAATCGCGCGACTGATCATCGAGACCAGGTACAAATTGAGAGCGAACGACATGGTCGTTCGGCCGAGCGCCGATCGCGGACATGATAGCCTCCCGTTGAAAATTGCGTCTAATGCGAAGGCCATACTGGATGCTGTTCGCGTGCTTTGCTCGTTAGACGTTGCAAGATTCTGTTATGATCACCGTCGCGACGACCGAGATCCAGATCCGCCATCGCGGTCCAGCGCATTGCCGAGTTGTCCCGATCGCTCGCTGGACCACTCGCGTTTAAGTTAGATTTGCGACGCTCCTCGCGTGATCGGCGATTGCGATGATGCCACGCGATTTCGCCACTTTCGGCCAGTTTACTGGACGTCTCGTTCTGTTAGACCAAGACTGCACTTCAGCATTTTCACTGGAATTATTGGCCCGTGCCGGACACTAACGAGCAAGATTCGGTCATTGCCTTCGGACCATTCCGCTTGTTCGCGAAGTCGCGGCTGCTCGAGAAGGACGGTGTCCCGCTTCACCTCGGCGGCCGTGCGCTCGACATCCTCATTTTTCTCGCCGAGCGTGCGGGTGAGGTCGTTGACAAGCGGGAGCTGATCAAGCGCATCTGGGCCGACGTGAATGTCGACGAAGGCAGCCTGCGTTTCCACATCACGACGTTGCGCAAGGCTTTGAACGACAAGGCTTTGAACGACAAGGCCTTGAACGATGCCGGCGAAGGCTCCCGCTACGTGATCAACGTCCCCGGACGCGGCTATTGCTTCGCGGCCCCGCTGCTCCGGGCTGCGCCTTCGGAGAGCCGGACCAGCCTGCCCGCCGCTTCGCCCCGCTCGCTGCCCGCGCCGCTCGCGAAGATGATCGGGCGGGACGATGCGGTCGAGAAGATTTCCGACGAGCTTGCCCAGCATCGCTTCGTCACAATCGTCGGCCCGGGCGGGATCGGCAAGACGTCGGTCGCACTTGCCGTCGCGCATCGCGAGCTCGCGGCCTTCGATGACCAGGTGTGTTTCGTCGATTTCGGCGCGCTGACGGATGTTCGGCTCGCTCCCGGCACGATTGCGGCCGCGCTGGGCCTGACCGTCAATGCCGACGATCCCGTGCCGAGCCTGCTGACGGTCCTGCGCAGCCGGCGCATGCTGCTGGTGTTCGACAGTTGCGAGCATATCCTCGACGAGCTAGCCCCGCTGGCCGAGCGCATCGTCCGCGAGGCGCCGAAGCTGCATATTCTGGCCACCAGCCGCGAGTCCTTTCGCACCGAAGGTGAGCGCGTCCACCGGCTGTTTCCGCTGGATTGCCCGCCACAGCGCGAAGGCCTCGGCATTGCCGACATCCTTGCCTATCCCGCAAGCCAGCTCTTCGTGGAACGCATTGCCGAGAGCCTGAGCGAGTTCGAGCTCACCGAGGAGGATGCGCCGCTCGTTGCAGAGATCTGCCGGCGGCTGGACGGCATCGCCCTGGCGATCGAGCTCGCGGCCGGACGTGTGAACGCTTATGGCATTGCCGGGACCGCATCACTGCTGGACAGCCGCTTCTCGCTGCTGTGGCGGGGACGGCGCACCGCGATTCCGCGGCACCAGACGCTGAGCGCAGCGCTTGCCTGGAGCTACGATTTGCTGCCGCCGGCCGAGAGCGCGACCCTGCGCGGCTTGTCGGTGTTCGTCGGGCCGTTCACGCTGGAAGCCGCGCTTGCGGTCGCGTCCTGCCAGGGCATCAGCGAGGGCGAAGGCGTGGAAGCCATTTCGAACCTGCTCTCCAAATCCCTGATCGCGACCTCGCCGGCGGAGCGGCGGCTGCGCTATCGCCTGCTCGACACCACCCGCGCCTTCATGGCGGACAAGCTCATCGAGAATGGCGAAGCGGACCGCGTCGCGCGCGCCCACGCCGAATATTTCCGCGATTTCCTGCGCGACATTGCCCTCAAATCCACGGGCATGCAGAGCGCGGGCGGCTTCCTTCCCTATGCCGACCATTTGCCCAATGTCAGGGCTGCGCTGACCTTCAGCTTTTCGGACGGCGGCGACCGGACGATCGGCGTAGATCTGGCGGCCTCGGCCGCGCAGTTCTTCCTCGAACTGACATTGCTGACGGAATGCTACCGATGGACCCAGCAGGCGCTGGCGTCCCTCGATACGAGCGCCGTGGACAGCCGGCAGGAGATGACCCTGCAGGCCGCGCTCGGCGTCTCCGTGATGTTCACGCAGGGCAACACGGAAGCGGTCCGGTCGGCCTTCACGCGCAGTCTCGAGCTTGCCCGGCAGCTCGATGACCTGCACTGGCAGCTCTGGCTGCTGCGCGGATTACACATCTACCTGACCAGGGTCGGAGATTTTCACGGCGCACTCGACACCAGCGAACAGGGCGAGGGCGTTGCGCGCAAACTGAATGATTCCGCCGCCACGCTGAACGTGGATTGGATGCGCGGCGTCGCGCATCATTTGATCGGCAACCAGGACAAGGCGGTTCGGTTCTGCGAAAGCGCGATGGTGCACAATCCGGGCTCGCAACGGCTGAATATCGGGCATCTCGGCTATGACGACCGCATCGTCGCGCTGGTTGCGCTGGCGCGCGGGCTCTGGCTCACGGGCCGGCCGGAGCGAGCGGTCGAGGTGGCCAGATACACCGTTCGCGAGGCCGAGTTGCTCGAGCAGCCGCTCACCCTCGGCATCTCGCTGATCTGGACGATCTACGTGTTCCTCTGGGTCGGCGACTGGGCCAGTGCCGAAATCCTGATCGAGCGGCTGATCGACCATTCCGCACGACACTTCCTCGGCCCCTACCACGCGGTCGGCATCGGCCAGAAGGGCGAGTTGCTGCTGCGCCGCGGCGACGTCGCGGCCGGGATCGAGCACCTCCGCCGCAGTCAGGCGACGTTGTACGCGACACGGCACCGCATCATGACGACTGTGTTCGCGACGGCGCTCGCCGAGGGTCTCGCCTCCCAGAACCAGCCCGACGAGGCCTTGCAGACGATCAACGAGGCGATCGCCCAGATTCCCGATCACGGCGAATCCTTCGACATGCCGGAGATGCTCAGGATCAAGGGTGACATTCTCGCCAGATCGGGCAACGCCGCGGAGGCCGAGAGCATTTTGCGCAAGTCGCTCGATCTATCCCGGCGTCAATCCGCGGTCGGCTGGGAGCTTCGCGGGGCGATCAGCCTCGGCCGCATCTGGGAGCGCGCCGGCAAGGCCGCTGACGCTAGCGCTTTGCTCACCCCCCTCGTTGCGCGCTACCAGGAGGGCTTCCAGACCCGCGATCTGATCGCTGCCAGGGAGCTGCTGGGCACCCTGAATTGAGAGTATCTTCAACGAGATACTGCCATGCTGCCCGCTCGCAACTCCTAACAACTTCTAACACGCCAAGCCGCATGCGCCCCGCCATGGTGGAGACACTGCATGGATGTGGCGGGACATGGCGCTTCTTGACGATGTAATCGATGCCAGCGGCGGAATGGCCCGCTGGAACAGCTTGAACCGGTTCACGCTCCACCTTTCCGTTGGCGGGACGCTGTTCTCCAGCGCCGGCCATGCCCGGGAATTCAAGGACGTGACCGCGGAAGGCTCGACCCGGACGCAATCGGTGCGCTTCACCGGCATCACCGGGGGTGAGCACTCCGGCTCCTTTCAACCGGATGCGATCACGATCGAGAGCCTGGATGGTGAGGTCCTGCGGTCCTGGCGTGACCCTAGCCTTGCATTTTCCGAGGTCGATCCACCAGCGCTCGCGGACGAGCTGCATCTCGTCTTCTTCTGCGGCGTCGCGATCTGGAGTTACCTGACGATTCCATTCCTGCTTGCCCACCCCGATGTCGTGATCGAGGAGCTGTCGCCCTGGCAGGAGAATGCCGAAACCTGGCGGCGGCTGCGGGCACGGTTCCCGGCTCACCTGATGACGCTCGCGCCCGAGCAGATCTTCTATTTCGACGAGAGCGCCCTGCAGCGGCGGACAGATCACGATCTCTTCGGGATGAAGGTCGCACACTCCTCCTGGGCCCATGACAGCTTCGGCGGCATCGTGGTGCCGACACTTCGGCGCGCACAGACATTGCGGCCCGATGGAACCGTGATTGCCAAGCCGGTGCTGATGGACGTCGAGATCTTCGACGCCGTCTTCGAATAGCGGCGACACGGCTGATATCGCCGCTCTCAACGTCTAACAATACATAACGAGCCAACAGCCCGCCATGAGCGCAGATTGGGTTTGCGAGCAACGAACCACGTGCTCGAACGAAACCCAGGCGACGCAGCCACGCGCGTGGAATGCGTCAGCATAGCGAACGCACTCAGGGAGACAGTCATGAAGGTACTGATGGTTCTCACGTCCCACGATCAGCTCGGCAACACCGGACGCAAGACGGGCTTCTGGCTCGAAGAGCTTGCAGCCCCCTACTACATCTTCAGGGATTCCGGTGCGGAGGTCACGCTGGCCTCGCCCAAGGGCGGCCGCCCGCCGCTCGATCCCAAGAGCAACGAGCCCGAATTCCGCACCGACCTGACGGTGCGCTTCGAGCAGGATGCGGCCGCAGAAGCGCAGCTCGACAAGACCCTTCGCCTCGACAGCGTCAGGCAGGAGGATTTCGACACGCTGTTCTATCCCGGCGGCCACGGTCCGATGTGGGACCTCGCCGAAGACCCGAACTCCATCAAGCTCATCGAGTCCTTCTTTGCCGCAGGCAAGCATGTAGGGATCGTCTGTCATTCCCCCGCCGCGCTGCGCCACGTCAAGACGCGGGACGGCAAGCCGCTGGTGCAGGGCAAGGAGGTGACCGGCTTCACCAACGGCGAGGAGGAGGCAGTCGGCCTCACCAAGGTGGTGCCGTTCCTGGTCGAGGACGAGATGCTCCGCCTCGGCGCCACCTTCTCGAAGAAGGCCAACTGGACGCCTCACGTCGTCAGCGACGGCCTGCTGATCACGGGCCAGAACCCGCACTCGTCGGGTCCGGCCGCGCAGGCGCTGCTGGCTGCTCTCGCGGGCAAGCCGATGGCGAAGGCTTCGTAATCCCAGCTGCGGCCATGGCTCGGGAGACGCCTGCGATGCGCCTCCCGACGCCGCAGCACTTTCCACAAATCCTCACGCTACGTGCAAGAGCAATGACATGAGCATTCCAGCCGCACTCGCCCTCTCCGCCGCAATGGCCTGCGCCGTCGTACAAGCCTCGGCACAGGAATTGCGATCCAGCCGCCGCTCGATCAGCTATCACACCATCGATATCCGCGGTCTCAAGACCTTCTATCGCGAGGCCGGCTCCCCCGACGCCCCGACCGTGCTGCTGCTGCACGGCTTTCCGTCCTCGTCGCGGATGTGGGAGCCCTTGCTGCCGCTGCTCGCCGACAAATATCACGTGATCGCACCGGACTATCCCGGCTTCGGCAACAGCAGCGCGCCGCCGCCGTCCGATTTCACCTATACGTTCGACAACATCGCAGGCGTGATCGGGGAGCTCACGACCAAGCTCGGTCTCGGCAACTACGTCCTGTTCATGCAGGACTATGGCGGCCCGGTCGGCTTCCGCATGGCGCTGGCGCATCCCGAACGTGTCCGCGGGATCATCATCCAGAATGCCGTGTCGCACGAGCAGGGCTTGAGCCCGCTCTGGGAGGCGCGTCGCAGATATTGGGCCGATCCGGCCCACGAGCTCGAGGCGCTCAAGGCCAATTTCACCTCGCTGGCGGCGACGCGCCAGCGGCATCTCGGCTCCAGCCCGCACCCCGAACGTTACGACCCCGATACCTGGACCGACGAATACGCCTTCCTGACGCGTCCGGGACAGGCCGAGATCCAGACCACGCTGTTCCTGGATTACCGGACCAACGTCGCCTCCTATCCGAAATGGCAGGAATGGTTGCGCAAGACCCAGCCGCCGACGCTGGTGGTCTGGGGCAAATACGATCCGTCCTTCGCGGTCGCCGGCGCGTCGGCCTATCGCGACGACGTTCGGGATGCGGAGGTTCACATCCTGGAAGCGGGCCACTTCGCGCTGGATGAAGCCACCGACGAAATCGCTGCGCTCGTTCGCGGCTTCCTTGCGCGACTGGACGGGCACAAGGGCTGACAGCAACCGCGCGCCGGATCGCTGCGGAGGCGCCGCCGCTGTTCGGCTTGATCAGGCGGAAGGCGGATTCAGCATAAGCCGAGCATCCCTGAGATCGGCGGTCTCAAACCCTTCGGTGAACCGCGCATACGTCTTGGCGAGCTGTTCGCGCGGACCTCGTACACCCTGCCGCTCGCGCAGCCGCGCCAGCGACATCTCGGTGCGGAGCCGCCAGGACAGCGCGCCCTGTTGCTCGGCGAGCTCTGCCGATGCGACAAGGCTTGCTTCGGCCGTGTCGAGGTTTCCGCTCTGCAACTCGAGCTCTCCGCGCAGACGCAGCAGCTCCGGCATGTCGAAGGCGCCGCCTTCCTGCTCGACGCGGTCGATGGTTTCGTGCAGGACCTGAGCGCCTTCCGCCAAGCGCCCCAACGAGACCAGCCCAGAAGACAGATCCGCGGCGAACGCCGACATATAGAGCTCGTAGCGATCCGCGTGCAGACGTGGAAGCGCGCTCCGCAACAGGTCGATACCGCCAGTCACCTCGCCGTGGGCGATCATGGTCTGCGCCCGAAACCCGGTCGCAACGGCCTCATAGGGGACGAGCCCGTGCATGCTCGCATGCGTCGCCAGGCGAGCGCTCATGGTCTCGACGGCGGACCAGTCGCCAACCCAACCGAACACCGAGGCGGACCAGCACAGCGCGATACAATGCATGACCACGTCGCGCGGCGCTGATGCGCCGACGAGCGGGAGGACGCATTCGAGCGCGCGATCGGGATAGCCGCGCAACCATAACACGCGCGCGAGCGGAATTTGCGGCGTACGCGAATAGGCGAAATGTCCGGGTTGCGTGCCCCGCAGCACGGCGTCGTCGCGCATGCCCTCGTCGAGATGAGCCTGCGCCTCGGCCTGGTCGCCGGCAAGGTGATAGGACACGCCGAGAAGCGCCTTGCTGCCGGCAATGCCCGCGGTATCGCCGATCAGGCGCGCGATCCGCTCGGCGTGACGCGCAGTCGGCACCAGATGCCGGTAGCCACCGGTCCGGCGGTAGAACATGTTCAGTCGCGACAGCAGCCTGAATGTGTTGGCATGATCGCCGAGCGCTTGCGCGATCTCCAACCCGCGCCTGAGCGCCGCTTCCGCCTGCTCGCTGTTGCGCTCGGTGAACATGAAGGCGTGACCCAGCGTCGACTGAAGCTCGAGCTCCCATCGGCTGCCACGATCGGCGTCGTCGAGCATTGCGAGCGCACGATCGGACCAGATGCGCGCCTCGTTCAGCAAATTGAGCTCGACGAACAGCCCTGTGCAACTCCCGGCAAGCGGCACGCGCAAATCGGCGCCGTCATCATTGGCGTAGCTCCATGCCAGCGCCGCGCGGGCATCGGCAAGCAGGCCCACCCGCTCCTGCGAGCGGGACACCTGGCCGCTGCCGCCCTGCGCCGTCAGCCCGGCTTCAAGCGTGCGTTGAACATAACAAGCGTGACGGCGCGCGATGACGTCGGCCTCGCCGCAATCCGCCAGCTTCTGCATGGCATAGGCACGGGTGGCATCCAGCAGGCGATAGTGCCGCGATGCGCCGTCCGGCTGTGAGGACACCAGAGACTTGGCCACGAGTTGCTCCAGCGCGTCGATGACGCGTTCCTCCCGCGTTGCCTCCTCGGCCGCCACCGCTATCGCGCCCCTCAGGGTGAAGTGACCTGCGAAGACCGCGAGCCGCTGGAACACGATGCGCTCATTCTCGCCGATCAGGCCGAAACTCCAGTCGAGCGTGGCGCCGAGCGTCTGCTGCCGCGGCGGCGCCGTTCGTCGCCCGCGCCATTCGAGCTGCAGGCGGCTGTCGAGCAGCGCCGCCATCTCGCGCAGCCCGTAGAGACCGACGCGCGCGGCGGCAAGTTCGATCGCGAGCGCGATGCCATCGAGCTTGCCGCAGATCTGCACCAGGACTTCCGCATCCTCGTCAGTGAGATCGTCGCGATGCCCCGCCGCATTGGCGCGGTCGACGAACAGGCGCGCCGCCGGATAATTCAGCAGCTCGCCGGCGCTGAGCCGTGTGCCTTGCGGCGGGCCGGGCAGCGGAGCAAGTTCGAAAATCTGCTCGCCAGCCACCAGCAGCGACTCGCGGCTGGTGGCGAGGATGGCGACGCCGGGCGCCTCGCGGTGAATGTCTTCCGCGAGACGTGCGACTGCGTCGATGACGTGCTCACAGCTGTCGAGAACGAGAAGCAGCCGCCGCCCGCGCAGGAAATTGACGATGCTGTCACTCGGATCGTTGTGATGCACGACGAGGCCCAGCGCGGCGGCAACCGTGCTCGCTACCAACGCGGCATCCTTGAGCGGACCGAATTCGAGGAAGTGGACGTTGCCCTCGAACCTGTCGCACAGGTCATGCGCGAGCGCGACCGCAATGGTGGTCTTGCCGATGCCGCCTGGCCCGCGCAGCGTGACGAAACGATCGCGGAGCAAGCGCGGCGCCAGCTCGGCCACGATTTCGTCCCGCCCGACCATCCGATCCAGGCGATGCGGCAGAGACGGCGTCGCCTTTTCGGCCGGCCGCGACTTGAGCGCAGGCGGCTCCGCGCGTGGGCCGCGCTGCACCGGCGCGACGAAGCAATAACCCCGGCTCGGGATGTTGGTGATATAGCGTATGCCGTCCTTGCCGTCGCCGAGCACCTTGCGCAGCTCCGCGACATGAACCCGCAGGCTGATCTCCTCGACGGAGAGTCCGGACCACGCGTAGCCGAGAATCTCGTTCTTTGGCACCACCTCGCCGGCACGGCTGACGAGCAGGCGCAAAATATCCATCGCGCGGCTGCCGAGCTTGACCGGCACGCCGTTCTTCTCCAGCAGCCGCGACCGCAGCGAAAACGGCCCGAATGAGACAGCATCGAGGTCAAGGATCGTTCCGGCGCCGCCGCTTTGGCGGCCATGTCCTGCCGAGAGGTCGGTCACATCTTGCTCATCTTGACGACTGCTTCCTCGAAACGCGCAGGGACTATACCCGGCACCGATGCGAGGTCCAGCGAAGGGCCTGCGCGGATCTCACATCGCCGCGTCGATCGCCACGCGATGCTCCGTGAGGTCCCCTCAAACAGGGGCAGCCGGGCAAATATCCGACAAATTGAACATAATCAAAGGTCTGCGGCGGGCTGTCGCACCTGGTGCACACGCACAAAATCTAACAGATCCTAATCACCACTAACGGGCGTCCTGGCCAGCTCACGCCTATCCTCCGAGCATGGAAAGCATTGGGTTTGCGCGTTTGCCGGTCGTTGCAAACCGCGGCAAAGCCAGGAGAGGACGAGCGATGTCGAACAATTTGCACGCGGCCCATGCCTGGATCGATTTTCCGGCCGGCTCGCGGGATCACGAGGTTCTTCGCCCGACACAGGTGATCGCCCGGGAGAGCCAATGGCGTCAGATCGATCGCACTCCGGACGGCGCGATCGAGGATATCACGATCTCGCGATGGGAGGACTCGCGGAGCAACTCGTCACACGAAACGACGACGCCGGACGATCGCTATTTCATCGGCATCGCCCTGAAAACCACGCGCGCGAAGCTGACACGGGACCGCCAGATCATTTTCGACGGCACCATGCCTGCGGGGACGCTCTATGTCACCGCTCCCTCGAAATCTCTCGGCGTGCAATTCCAGTCGCCATGTGCCTTCCTGCACGTCCACATCTCCACGGATCATCTTCCGGCCCATGTCGTTGCGACTGACGGCCTCAATGATCTCGTGCTGCTCCGCGATCCGCTCGCCGCCGAGCTTGCCAAGGCGCTGATCGAGCAGAATGATGCCAAAGACCGGCGTTTCACGCAGTGCATCGGCCGGACCCTGGCGATGCATCTCACCCGGATCGAGTTGCCGCGCGTCAGGGTCAACGCCTTGCCGAAATGGCGGCTGCGGCGTGTCGAGCAATATGTCGCCGATCATTTCCACCGCGGCATAAGCCTGTCCGAGCTTGCCAATGTCGCCGGCCTGTCCCGGATGCACTTTGCGGCACAATTCCGCGCCGCGACCGGTTACCGTCCCCGCGAATATCTGCTCAATCACCGGACCGAGCAGGCGAAGACGCTGCTTGCAAGCACCGAGCGGCCATTGGCGGAGATCGCGCTTGCCGTGGGCTTCAGCACGCAGGCGCATTTCTCGACCGTGTTCAAGCGCATCAGCGGCGAGTCACCGGCACGCTGGCGCCTCGCCAGCAGGGGCGAGCGGCTCGAGGTCGAAGCGCCGCCGCGGCGGCGTCCTTCCCCGCAGATCGGCTGGATCGCCAGCGCCGCGGCGTAGTGCTGCGTCAGGGCACGCGAGGGCTACACCGGATCGAACGCGCGGATCGGCGGCAGATTTCCGGTGAACTTCTCCACCTCGACGACCGTCAACTGCCCCGTGCAGCCTTGCGCGAACGACGAGGTCCCGATGTCGCGGGTGATCACGTTCGGATTGCCATGAACGCAGAGCGGTGCCTCGTCTTCGGGATCCATCGGATCGTACCAGGCGCCGGTCGGAAGCTGCACCACGCCGGGCGCGATGCCGTCGGTGACGTGGACCGCGGCGAGGCACGCACCGCGATCGTTGAACAGGCGGATGATGTCGCCGTCCTTGATGCCGCGTGCATCAGCATCGCGCGGGTTCATCCGCGCGACCTCGCGGCCGCGATGTTTGGCCGCAATCGAGTGCCCGCCGAAATCGAGCTGGCTGTGCAGGCGCGTCACCGGCTGGTTGGCGACGAGGAAGCACGGCGCCCCGGGCTTGGGCATGTCGGTCTTGTCGAGCCAGACCGGATGTCCCGGACAATCCGCATCACCATGGCCGGCGATCTTCTGCGAGAAAATCTCGATGCGCCCGCTCGGCGTCGGCAGCGCGTGATTGACGGGATCCTCACGGAAGCGGCGCAACCGGCCGCCATCATCGGGCTGCTGCGGCACGACTAGGCTGCCGCGCGCCCAGAACTCGTCGAAGTGAGGGGCTTCCAGGCCGCGCTTGGCGAGCGAGGCGCGGGTCGGCTCGTAGAGATGCTCGAGCCATTGCCGCGAGGTACGGCCCTCGGTGAAGGGTTCGCGGGCCCCCAACCGGTCGGCGAGATCGGCAAAGATGTCGTAGTCGTCGCGCGAAAGCCCGAACGGCTCGGCGATCTGGTGCATGGCCACCATGAGGGGGTCGTTGCTGGAATAGCCGATGTCCTCGCGCTCGAGCGTCATCGTCGACGGCAGCACGATGTCGGCATGACGGGCGGTGGCCGTCCAGGCAAGCTCATGCACGACGAACGTGTCGAGTTTCGCAAAAGCCTTGCGCAGGCGGTTGATATCCTGGTGATGATGGAAGGGATTGCCGCCGGCCCAGTAGACCATGCGGATGTCCGGATAGGTTCGCGTCTCGCCATTGTAGCGATAGGTGCTGCCCGGCTTGAGCAGCATGTCGGCGATGCGCGCCACCGGAATGAAATCGGCGACGCCGTTGCGGCCCTGCCCCAGCGTCGGCCCCGGCACGTCGTTGACGCGGCGGCCATAATAGCCGATCGCCCCGAGCGAATAGGCATAGCCGCCGCCGGGAAGGCCGATCTGGCCGAGCGCTGCAGCCAGAACCATACCCATCCACACCGGCTGCTCGCCATGCTCGGCGCGCTGCAGCGAATGCGAGACGGTGATCAGTGCGCGCTTTCCGGCGAGCCGGCGCGCCAGCTTGCGGATCGTCTCCGCCTCGACGCCTGAGATCGCGGCCGCCCATTCGGCATGCTTTGCCTGCCCGTCGCTCTCGCCGGTGAGGTAGCGCAGGAAGACCGGCCATCCCTCGGTGTAGCGATCGAGGAAGGCCTGGTCGTGCAGGCCTTCGCTGACCAGCGTGTGGACGAGGCCGAGCATCAAGGCGGTGTCGGTGCTCGGCACGCAGGTCATCCACTCCGCACCCGCCTCGACGGGCAGGTCTTCGCGAAGCGGGCTGACCAGGATGAACTCGCAGCCGCGCTTGCGGGCCGCCGCCATGGCGCCGCGCTCGACATGCTTGCTGATCGAGCCGCCGGCCACCATGGAGTTCTTCAGCGCCATGCCGCCGAAGGCCAGCACGATGTCGGTGTGATCGGCGATCTGCTCCCAGGTGACGTTGCGCTTGGTGATGTCCTCATAGCCGGCGAGGATTTGCGGCAGCAGCACCGAGGACGCGCCGGAGGAATAGGAGTTGACCGAGCGCACATAGCCGCCCATCGCGATGTTGAGGAAGCGATGCACCTGGCTCTGGGCGTGATGAAAGCGGCCGGCGCTCGACCAGCCATAGGAACCGCCGAACACGGCGCCAGGCCCGCGGGTATCGCGGATGCGCGACAGCTCGTCGCCGAGGAGGTCAAGCGCCTTCTCCCAGCTCACGGAGACGAATTCGTCGCGGCCGCGGCGGTCGTCGGGGCCCGGCCCCCGCTCGAGCCAGCCGCGGCGGATCGCCGGCTGGGAAATGCGGGCCTGATGGCGCAGCGCGCCGGGAAAATTGTCGATGATGCCGTTCGGATCGGGGTCGCCCGCATAGGCCCTGACCTCCAGCCCGGCCGCGCCCTGACGCGCGGAAAACACCCCCCAATGCGAGGTGTGCGGCTTGAAGCCATCCGACAGGTCGAGACCGGGATCGGGGAAGCCAATCGTATCGTCCATCGTCTGATCCTTGTTCCGGCGTCGGCCTGCAATCGGGGTGGTAATATACCGATCCAATCCGGACGTCGTCGAGATCAGCGTTGACGGAAACGCTGGGCTGCCCCGCGGTGCCAGCCTTGCACTGGCCTCTGTGCTGACCCTTGCGTCAACCGCGACGGCTAGGCGCTGGCTCGCACGCGTTGCAGCAGGCGCGCGGCGGCGACCAGATCCTGCGTTTCAAAGCCTTCGGTGAATTCGCCGTAAAGGGGAGCCAGCAATCGGACGGCTTTCGGCCTGCGGCCCGTTGTGATCCAGTGCGCGGCAAGATCGGTGGCGATCCGCAACTCGAAGGTCACCGCCCCGATGGCACGCGCTTCGACGAGCGCCTGCTGGAGCCGCTTTTCGGCGCGCAGTGGCTCCCCTTCCTGCAGCAGAACCGATGCCTCGACCCGCTGAAGTTCCGAGCGGCACCAGCGCTCGCCCTGACGCTCCTGATGGTCGATCGCCCGCGTGATGGCCGCGCGCGCCTCCGCGATTCGCCCCTGCCGCAGATTGGCGCGGGCGAGGACCGCCAGATAGCTGCCGATCCGCATCAGAAAGCGGCATTCGATCAGCTCGTCGATCGCGGCTCGAATATCCTCTACCGCCTGCCGATCGCCATGCAGATCGCGAAGGCAGGCGGAGAAATAGCGCTCGACCGGAACCCAGCGCGAGATGCGCTCCCGTTCCAGATTGCGCCGCAGCCGCGCCGTATAGGTCTCGAGCGCGGTCAGGTTTCCGGTCTCGAGCGAGACAGGGAGCGCGGCGAGCCCGAGCGCATTCGACTGGGATACCCAATGACCGCTGCGATCCGCGGCGTCGACGGCGTCGCGGGCGAGCCTTGCCGCATACTCGGCCTGCCCTTGCATCCACGCAACGAAGGGCAAATTGAAGCGGACGGTGATGAACCGATAGACCTCGTTCGCATCCTTGCGCAAACGTCCCGAGGCCAGCGAATAGGTCGCCGCGAGGCGATCGAGCACCGGGCGGCTCTTGCTCAATTCGCCGGCAAAGGCACGGGCCCAGGCCAGTGCCCGATCGGCTTCGGACGTTGCCGTCAAGTCGCGGTCCCGGTCGGCGAGCGCCGTGGCCTCCTCGAGATAGGTGATGGCGCGCGGGACCTGGCCGATCTGCAGCAGGTAAAAGGCAAACCCCACCAGCGCGCGCTGCTGATACTCGACGTTGCCCGAGCGCTTGGCAAACGCGATCGCATCGAGCCAGGCAACCTCGTTTTCGTTCGACATCTTGCGTGCGTAGAACAGGCTCCATCCGAGGGCACAGGCGAGCTTTGCCTTCGACAGATCGTCGCACTCGACGATCTTGGCCAATGCCAGCGCCTCCTTCAGCCGCGCTTGCGCCTCCGACAGGATGGACGTTTCCGACCACAAGGTGATCGCCGCGACCGTAAGCCGGAGCCCGAGGACAGGGTCTCCCGCCTCGCCGAACGCCCATGACAGAGCAGCCCTCAAATCCGCGATACGGCCAAGGTAGCGATGCGTCCAATCAGCAGGCTCGCGCCAGTTCCATTCCTCCTCGGACTGTTCGAACAGGGCGAGGACGCGTAGCGCATGACGGTGCAGGGCATGGTCGCAGGCGGGATCGGCCTGGCGCCGCTCGGCCGCGTAGCGCCGTGTGCTGTCGAGCAGTCGATAGCGAAGGCCCGGTCCCCTCGCCTGCGCGCTTACAAGCGATTTGGCGACGAGACTGCCGAGGCCGGTGACGACGTCGACCGGAGTGAGCCCGGCGGCCTCCGCCACGAAAGCCGCGTCCTCGACCTCGAACGCGTCGCTGAACACCGACAGCAATCCGAACAGCACGGCTTCCTTCTGCGACAGCAGCCTGAAGCTCCAGTCGATCGTCGCCATGAGGGTTTCGTGACGCGGCGATGCGCCCTCGGCGCCGGGGGCGCGAAAACCCAGGTTCTGATCGAGCAGCGCCACCAATTCGCAAGGACTGAATGTGCCGATCTGGGCCGCCGCCAATTCGATCGCCAGCGGAAGACCGTCGAGCGAATGGCAGATCGAGGCGACGGCCTCGCAATCGCCATCGATGAACTGGTAGTCCGACCATTCGGCGGCGCGGCGGACGAACAGCTGGACCGCCGGAAACCTGACGGCCTGATCGACCGTCAAGTCGAGACCGGACCTCGGTGAGGGCAGCGAACCAAGCCGCACGACGTGTTCGGTGGCCGTCCCAAGCGGTTCGCGGCTCGTGGCCAGCAGCCTGGACGGCGAGGTGTCCGCCAGAAACCTGCCGGCAAAGATCGTGGCAGCCGGCAGCACATGCTCGCAATTGTCGAGAATGAGCAGCATCTGCCGTGGTCGCAGATAATCGAGGACCGCAGCCAGGCTGTTGTCCGGATTGCCCCTGATGCCCAGTGCCGTGACCAGCGCCGCGCCGAACAGCGTCGGGTCGGAAATCGTGGCGAGGTCGACGAAGCAGGCGCCGTCCCGGCATTGTGGCGCGAAGACCCGTGCTGCCGCAGCGGCGACCGTCGTCTTGCCGACCCCGCCCGGGCCGGCCAGGGTGACGTGCCTCGTATTGGTCAACACATCGGCAATGTCGGCGATGTCGGCTTCGCGACCGACGATCCCCCGCAACAAGGGCGGCCCGGAAAAGGCGACCGGCCGCTCGAGTGTCAGATCGTCCTCGATCTCGCCAATGCTGGTTTGCACCTGCGCGATGAACTTGTAGCCACGGCGCGCCACGGTCGCGATGTAGACCGGCTCGATCTGGGTATCACCCAGCGAGCGGCGCAAGCTCCACATGTTGACCTTGAGATTGCTGTCGTGGAGGAACGTGCCCGGCCAGGCGGCCGCCATCAGCTCATCCTTGCTGACGAGCTCGCCGCCACGCTGCACCAGCAGCTGCAAGAGTTCGAATGCGCGCCCACCCAGTTTGACGGGGCGCCCGTCGAGCAGGAGCAGCTGGCGGCGGGGAATCAGCCGAAACGGCCCGAACGAGAATGTGAGTTCCTGTCGGCCTGCGCCCCGCTGCAGTGTCTCGGTGACAGCCCGCATTGACCATTGCCAGTCGATCGAAGAGATCGCCTGCAATTATCATGCACTGCGAAAGTGTTGAATAGCGCCCTTTTGAATTAGCACGATTGCGGCGGGCATTTCGCCGCAGGCCGTTTCGCGAGGACACCATGTCTGCGGAACTCCGATTATTTCTTGGGCACGTCGAGGATCGCCATCCGCATGACCTCGACGCCACCTTCGGCAAGCTCCGGAAGCTTGGCGAACCATTCCTGGACGTAAGGTGTGGCGTTATGCGCGTCGAAATCGAGCTGGCTCGCGAAAACCTCGTAGAAGATGAAGTGGCCGGGCTTGGCGCGATCCTCCTGGAGAAAATAGACCAGGTTCTTGGGATCACTGCGGACCTTGGCAATCAGCGGCAGGGTGGCCGCGCGCAGCACATCCTCCTTCCCAGGCTTCGCTCGCACCTGCGCCACGACCGAATAGGCGCCCTCCGGGATCTCCTGGTAGCGCACGCGCGGCGCTTCCTGAGCGACAGCCGAGGACGCCGCCATGGATAGCGAGACCGCGAGCAGCAGGACAGCCGGCGACTGACGGACGAGGATTGGCATGATGATTTCCTTCACATTATGGTCGTGAACGCTTCACTGGACGAGCAGGCTGTCGGCACAGATCCGGCGGCCCGTCGCCCGGGGACTTGCGGATCAGCGCGTGACTGTCTGCTGCCGTTTCGCCAGGGCCTCGCTAAAACGCTTCTTGACGGGGCCGAGCGCCTTGACGAACTCGAGTTGCTCGCCTTCGGGACCCTTGCAATAGATCAGCTCCCAGCCGTTCGAGGGCTCCTCGGTCACTCGGTTGGTGTTGGCGCTCTGGGGCGCGGCTTTGCGGGCAGCCTCGGTCGTGACCCGGACCGTGCGGTTTGCCCTCACCTGCGTCATGCCGCGGCGCGCGGATTCGGCTTCGAGATCGGCGATGAATTTGTTGAAATCGACGTCGTCGCGAACATAGAAGCAGATGTGCATCATGCGCGGAAAGGCGGGGCTCATGTGCTCCACCGGTTCGGCAAAGCTCTTCGAGCTGCCCATGGGCTGATCGGCCTCGCGATACTGCAGCAGCTCGAGCACCATGTTGTCGAACTGGATGAAGCGGACATCGAGCCTCTGCGCTCCGCTGCGCAGATCCGGGACGCCGATCGTCCGTGGATTGACCCCGCGCGCATTCGCCTCGATTTCCTGGTCGGCCAGCAGCGTGTTCTGCACCCCGTCGCCCTGGAAGTCGCCATGACGGAACACCTCGGTGCCGCCCAGCACCCCCGTGTAGAACTCGTAGGCCCGCTCCATGTTCTGGACCGTCAGCCCGAAGTGCTGGACACCCTGGAGCCGCGCCCCCAACGGCGCCTCGTTGCGCTCGGCTGACGACATGCTGTCGGCGCCCCCTGTCGCCGCCGTCGCATCAGTTGCCGTAGCGCCGGCCACCAGGCCCGTGACCACGGCTGCTCCGGCAGTCCGAAGCATGGTGCGGCGGCCCATGTCGGCGGCGTTGTGTGCTTGATCTGTCATTTCTTTCTCCTTGGTCGTTGGTTGACCTGGCGTGTGCCATCCGTCGGTCGAGGACTCGCTCGACCGGATGAACCTGCTGCGCCCTCAAGCGGCTCAATCGGCCGCGGGAAGCGGAGTTGCGGGGTTGACGAGTCCCGCCGAGCGGAGCTCGCGCCAGAAATCGGCGGGTATGGCTTCCTCGACGGCGGCGCGATCTTCGGCGATGCGGCTCGGGCGGCTCGCACCTGGGATGACGGCAGCAACGACTGGGTTTGCCAGCGCGAACTGCAAGCCGGCCGCCTTCATGCTGATGCCATAGCGATCTGCGATTGCCTTGATCCGCGCCACCTTGCCGAGAATCTCCGGCGGCGCCGGCGCATATTCGAAATTCGGCCCGCCGACGAGCGCGCCCGAACTGTAGGGGCCGCCGACGATGATCGCGAGCTCATGTTCCGCAACCATCGGCATCACCCGCTGCAGCGCGCGGGCATGGTCGAGAAGCGTGTAGCGGCCCGCGAGCAGGAAGCCGTCGGGGCGAGGGTCTTCGAGCGCGAGCAGCAACTCGACCGGTTCGACCCGGTTGACGCCGAGCCCCCAGGCCTTGATCACGCCCTCGTCGCGCAACCGGTCAAGCGTCCTGAACGCACCCTTGCGAGCGCTTTCGAACACCGCCAGCCACTCGTCGCCGTAGAAATCCTGCGCGACATCATGCACGAAGACGATATCGACATGGTCGGTGCCCAGCCGTTTCAGGCTGTCATCGATCGAGCGCAACGTGGCATCGCCGGAATAGTCGTTCACGATTCTGTTCGGGCGTCCATGTTTGAAGACGCCGGCCTTTTCGCCGAGCGCGCGGGCATCGGCATCCTCGGTTTCGTCGAGGATGAGGCGGCCGACCTTGGTGCTGATCACATAATCGCCACGCGGCCGGGCGGCGAGCGCGGCCCCCATACGAATCTCCGCGAGCCCTGCGCCATAGAAGGGCGCAGTGTCGAAATATCGGATGCCGTCGTCCCAGGCCGCGTTCACCGTCGCGAGCGCTTCCTGCTCCGGGATATCGCGAAACATGTTGCCGAGCGGCGCCGCGCCGAAGCCGAGCTTGCCCGGCAGAATATCCTTGAGGGCCATAGCGCATGTCCTTTGTGAGTGGCCGGAGAAGCCATCCGTACGCGGCGCGACAAATTTCAGTCGGCCGCGGATGGGTCTGCGCTTCTTATGAAGGCCGCAACCTCGCGCGGATGCGACAGCATCACTGCATGACTGCTCTTCAGCTCCGTCATTTTCGCGCCCGCCCGCCGGGCCATGGTGCGCTGTGCCGTCGGTGGGATCATGTGATCCTCGCTCGTCACCATGTAATGGGTCGGCTTCGTCTTCCAGGCGACACGACCGACCTTGGTCTGCACCGCCTGCAATCCCCAAGGGAGCTGCGCAGCTCCCATGAAACGCGTCGTGGCCACGTCGACATCGGCCGCGAACGAGGTGGGGAATTTATCGCTGTCCACGAGGAGATAGTTGCCTTCGGCGACCAGCGGCGCCTTGTGCTCGCCGGCCGGCGCCGGCGCTTCCGCCAGCGCGCTGACCGACTCCCCGGCGTCGGGAGCAAATGCCGCGAGATAGACAAGGCTGCGAACCCTCGGATTGTCGCCCGCCTCGGTGATGACCATTCCGCCATAGGAATGCCCGACGAGGATGACCGGATGCCGCGCCTTGGCGATCACGCGCTCGGTCTCGGCGACGTCGTCGCGGAGCGTGATGGTCGGGTTCTGGACGACGAGCACCTCATAGCCGGCATCCGAGAGGATGTTGTAGGTGTCCTTCCAGCCCGAACCATCGACGAATGCGCCGTGGACAAGGACGATGGAGACGGGCCTCTCTGCCGCG
The DNA here is from genome assembly GCF_054863025.1 of Bradyrhizobium sp. 23AC. NCBI lineage: Bacteria > Pseudomonadati > Pseudomonadota > Alphaproteobacteria > Hyphomicrobiales > Nitrobacteraceae > Bradyrhizobium > Bradyrhizobium sp. 23AC. The sequence goes on along the minus strand of NZ_JAVAYN010000025.1, from coordinate 77,355 downwards.
ACCGCCGTGGCGACCTGGGCAGTCGCAATCGACATTGCGACAAGTGCTGAGACATATGACTTCATATCAGGCTCCGATCCTCGATACGGCGAAATCGCGTTCGATGAGCCATCATGAGACCGCGCCGGCATTGCGGTATTTCCGTTTCCTGCGCGATGACAGACGCATCTTGCTCATCCGGCCGCAAGATCAGCTTTCGAAGCCCGTCAAGCACATGACCAAGTCTTTGCGTTGCTTGCCTTTTACCTCTTTTAACCGTGCCGCCTCTGGACTTCGCTCTCGCCGCTTGTGAGAAATTCCCATCGGCGTGGCAGCGGCCGGGCTGCAACTCTCCACCGGATGGAATGATCGCTCGCTTGCGATACGGGGCCGGGATTCGCCGCAGCAGAAGCGGAGGTCATGATGGCGCTCGTCACGCATGGAGATCAGAAATATCAGAACAGCGAGAAGCTCGCGGAGACCAGCAACTGGTCCGCGCTGAGCATCGAACATCGCAAATTCGAGGCGGGACGCCAGCAAACGCCCGTTCCCATTTGCACCGAGCTCGTCATGCTCGTGTCAGGCGGCGGAATGGTGTGCCGGGCCGGCAATGGCGAAGTCCAGAAGAGCCTCGCCCGGCCGGGCATGAGCTACCTCGTGCCGGTCGGAACGCAGGAGAGCCATCTCGAACTTTCGGACCGGATGGAATGTCTGCATCTCTATCTGCCTCCGGCACTGCTGGACCAGAGTGCCCTCGCCGACTTCGACATCGATCCGGCAAAGGTCGAGATCGCCTATGCTCACGGTCTGGCAGACCAGGTGCTCTTCCACATCTGCTCGCCGCTGCGTGACCTGCTCCATCGTCCCCGCCAGCGGACCGATGCGCTGTTCGTGGAAGGAATCCAGGTCGCGCTCGCGGCTCATCTTCTCGGACATTATACGATCGACCGCTGGCGCCCGCCGGAAAAGTCGCCCTCGCTCGATCCACGACGGCTGCAGCGCGTGCTGGATTATATCGAGGCCTCTCTCGGCCTCGACATCAGGCTCGAGGAGCTGGCGGCGCAGGCCTGCCTCAGCCCCTATCATTTTTCCCGGCTGTTTCGCGAAGCGACCGGACTGTCGCCGCACCGCTACGTCACCGATCGCCGCGTCCAGGCTGCCCGGCAGGAGCTCGCGCGCAACCATTTGACCCTGGTCGAGATCGCGCTTGAGTTCGGTTTCGGCTCGCAAGCCAATTTCACGCGCGTGTTCCGCAAGGCCGCCAGTCTCACGCCGGGACAGTATCGCGAACTGTGCTGCGGCCAGCCCGACATGAAAGCCGATCGCGCCGATCCATTCCGCAGGGATTGCGCATGATGCCGCAGGATTCGGAAATACTGCGCCTCGCCATGAGGCGATGCTGCCGTGCCGACCAGATCCGCCAGAGGACATATTGACATGATCGAGCTCACAGTGGACGGGATCAAGCGCCAGGTTGACGTCGTTCCCGAGATGCCGTTGCTCTGGGTGTTGCGCGACGAGCTCGGCATCACGAGTCCCAAATATGGCTGCGGGGTCGCGCAATGCGGTGCCTGCACCGTCCACATCGACGGAAAGGCCGTCAGGTCCTGCCAGTCGCATATCGGCGAGATCGCCGGCAAGGCCGTCGTCACGCTCGAAGGGTTGGGCAACAAGGACCAGCACCCGGTGTTGCAGGCCTGGATCGAACATCAGGTCCCGCAATGCGGCTACTGCCAGACCGGGCAGATCATGCAGGCGATTTCGTTGCTCTCAAAGATCCCCAAACCGACGGACGAGCAGATCAATCAGGTGATGTCGGGCAATCTCTGCCGCTGCGGCACCTATCCGCGCATTCGCGCGGCGATCCATGCGGCGGCGGCCAAGAAGATGGCGGAGAAGTGAGATGGGCCACATGCAGAGCCTTTCGCGTCGCGCCTTCGTTTTCGGCTCCGCCGCGCTCGCCGGCGGCATCGCCTTCGGTGCCTACACCAATGCCGAAGCCGCGGCGCCGGCTGCCGATGGCAATCCGTTGGCTGCCGGCCTCGGGCCGAACTCCGTGACCTTCAATCCCTGGGTCGAGATCAGTCCGGACAAGATCACGCTCATCGCCCAGCACGCCGACATCGGTCAGGGCGTGGGTTCAGTGCAACCGATCATGATCGCCGAGGAGATGGACCTCGATCCCGGGCAGTTCGAAATCCGGTTCGCAGAGCCCAGTCGCGCCTATTTCAACACCGGGTTCAAGGAAGAACTGGCCCCGTTCCTCGCCTCGGATCAGAGCCCCGCGGCCGAAGCGGGTCGCGCCGCGGCGCTCGAAGGTCTTCGGAAGTCGGGCCTGCAGATGACGGGCGGCTCGAGTACGATCCCCGACACCTATGAGAAGCTGCGCATGGCCGGCGCGGTCGCGCGCGAGACGTTGAAGGCCGCGGCCGCCAAACGTTCGGGCGTCGCGGTTGCCGACATCCGCACCCAATCCGGGCACGTGATCCTCCCCGACGGCAAGAAAATTCCCTACGTCGAGCTCGCGGCAGACGCTGCCGAGATTCCCCCGGTGCTCGATGCGCAGACGCGCGATCCCTCCACCTGGCGCATGATTGGCAAGCCAATGATGCGCCTTGATGTGCGCGCCAAGGTTCTGGGCGAGTTGAGGTTCGGCATCGACATGAAGATGGAGGGCATGCTGTACGCCTCCGTCAAGCTGAACCCCAACAAGGGGCAGCCGCTGAAATCATATGACGCGGGCAAGGCGCAATCGATGCCGGGGGTCAAGAAGATCCTCGAAATCAAGAATGGCGTTGCGGTGATTGCCACGAACAGCTGGTACGCGATGAAGGCAGTCGACGCCATCGCGTGCGAGTGGGCGCCCTCGGCCTATCCCGCCGAGCAGGCCGACCATTGGAAGGTTCTGGAATCCTCGTTCAAGCCGGAGTTCCTGGGCAAGGAATGGCGCAAGGTCGGCGATGTCGAAGCTGGCTTGAAGACGGGAACGCGCATCGAGGCCGAGTATCGCGCGCCCTATGTCGCGCATCAGCCGCTCGAGCCGCTCAACGGGATCGGCCTCGTCACCGACAAGGGGGTGGAGATCTGGGTCGGCCACCAGAGCCCTCAATTCGTGCAGTATGTCGCGGCGACCGCGATCGGCCTGAAGCCGGAACAGGTCACCTTCCACAATCAGTGGACCGGTGGAAGTTTTGGCCACCGCCTCGAATACGAGAACGTCCGTGTGCTTGCCGAGATCGCGAACCAGATGCGCGGCACGCCGATCAAGCTGGTGTTCTCGCGCGAGGAGGATTTCCTTCAGGACATTCCGCGGCAGATTGCGATCGCCCGGCACAGCGGGAGCATCGACAAGGGCAAGATCGTCGCGGCCGATCTGCAATTGGCCTCGACGGCGCCGCTCAAGGGGCTGCTCGAACGTTCGGGCGCCCCCTCGAAGGATCCCGACGCTCAATTGGCGGCCGGCCTCTGGAACGTCTATTACGACATCCCCAATTTCCGGGCCACGACTTACGAGGCGCAAGGATTGTCTCCGAGCACGACGTGGCGGTCGGTGGGCGCCTCCACCGCCGGCTTCTTCACCGAAAGCTTCATTGACGAATTGATCCATGCGGCGGGCCTCGATCCGATGAAAGCGCGGATCGAGATGTGTGCCGTGCCGACCTACCGCAAGCTGCTGGAGACGGTCGCCGAGATGTCGGATTGGAAGGGACCGCTCGGCAACGGCAGAGGCCGGGGTGTCGCGTTCGTCGAATCTTTTGGGACGCCGGCGGCCGAAGTCGTCGAGGTGACGGCGACGGACCGAGGCATCAGGATCGACAAGGTCTGGGTCGCCGTCGATGTCGGCAAGGTCATCGATCCCGTCAACTTCGAGAACCAGGTGCAAGGCGGCGTGGTCTGGGGGCTCGGCCATGCGATCAATTGCGAGCTCACTTACGCAAAGGGCGCGGTGCAGCAGACCAATTACAACCACCACGAAGCCATGCGGATCTACCAATGTCCCGTCATCGAGGTCCGCGGGCTCGAGAACGATCCCAAAGTGAGAGGTGTCGGCGAGCCACCCGTTCCACCCGCCGCTCCCGCGCTCGCCAATGCGATCTTCGCCGCAACCGGAAAGCGCATCCGCGAAATGCCGTTCAACAAGTTCGTCGATTTCGTGTGAGGCAAGCCATGAACAGGTCTCTGATCGCCGTCGTGCTCGCGGCCTCATCAATCGCCGCCCTCACCGGGATCGTCGCGGCCAAGGACGAGGCCGCCAGGGATACGCTGCCGACCGGCAGCCTCAGCCGTGCCGAGGGACTGGCGGCCTGGAAGCGGATCGAAGCGGTGGTGACGCATCCGCGTTGTGCCAACTGCCACGTCGATGCCAAGGCGATCCCGATATGGACGCCGGCGGGCGAAACCAAGCCGCGCGCGCACGGCATGAACATCCACGGCGGAGCGAGCCGCATCGGCACGGAGGCGATCCCGTGCTCGACCTGTCACATGACTTCCACCCAGGCGAACGAGCCGGCCCCGGCGCCGCCGCGCGCCGGCATCGATTGGCAGCTCGCCCCGGTGGCCTTCATCTGGTTCGGCAAGAGCGGCGCGGAGATTTGCGCGCAAATGAAGGATCCCAAGCGCAATGGCGGTCGCGATGCCGCCGGCCTCGTCGACCATTTGCGGCACGACGCTTCGTTGAACGGTTTCATTCCTCGTGGCTGGGCACCGGGAGCCGGCCGCTCGACGCCGCCCGGCACCTTCGAGGACCACGTCAAGGACATGGCCATGTGGGGGGCGGCGGGGCAACCTTGTCCGAACTGACGGCTTCGTTGCTTGCCGCATTGATGACGCCAGCGTGATGACGCAGGAGGAGCGCTATAAATAGTGGCGCCGGCCAAGGCTCGGCATCACTCTCGACATCACTCGCCTGCGCAGCAATCCACCAACAGCTGCCAGATCCGCTGCGCCTCGCGTCTCTCGTGGCTCTCCGTCACCTTCTCGGCGCCGGACTGACCATAGCCGGCGATGGCGCGCGCTTCACGCGGCACGATCCACCGTTCCGAGATCGGGTCGTACCATTTTCCGATGTTCATCTCAGTCACGGCGATCGACTCACAAATTTTCCAACATTCGAGCGATGCGCCTCCTGCGGCCTCATGCGAACCATTCGGCGGCGCGTCGCTCCATTTACCAATCAGCGGCGCGTACGATCGTTCCACCGGCTGCATCATCCCGGCCGGGCCGGATGAAGCGTACGCGGGTGCCGCTCGTGCAGCAGCCGCGCGAGCTCCTCGCGCTCGGTCTCGCGTCCCTTCATGGCGGTTTCGAACAGCGCTTCCTGGATGTCGCGAGGCATGTCGCCCCACACGTCCATCGCCGCGCGGCCGAGCAGGCCCGCAAGATGATCAATTCCGTCGCTCATTCGGCCCTCCTGGTCTGCACACAGGAATGGAACAGCTGCGGCCGCGCAGCGTTCCAGTGTCATCATTGTGAAAAGGAGGCGTCTTTTATGGGATTCTTCACCAAGGACATCAAATCGATGGAAGACCTGCTGCTGCACGGGCTGCAGGACATCTATTACGCGGAGCAGCAGATTTTGAAGGCGCTGCCCAAGATGATCGACAAGGCGACCAACAGGGATCTCGCCGCCGGCCTGAAGGCTCATCTGGACGAGACCAACAAGCAGGTCGAACGGCTCAACAAGGTGTTCGCGAAGCTCGGCAAGGAGCCCAGCGGCACGCAGTGTCCGGCCATCGACGGCCTGATCGAGGAAGCCGACGCGACCGCCGGCGAGATCGAGGACAAGGCCGTGCTCGATGCCGCGATCGTGGCCAACGCGCAGGCCGTCGAGCACTACGAGATGTGCCGCTACGGCACGCTGATCGCCTGGGCGGAAGAGCTCGGCCACGACGACATCGTGCGCTTCCTCACGACCAATTTGAACGAAGAGAAGGCGGCCAACACCAAGCTGAACACGGTGGCGCTCCGCAAGGGCGTCAACGCCAAGGCGTCCAACGCCGCCTGATCGATCTGCTGACCAGGACGTGGCGGCCCGGCCTCCGGCGCCGCCACGGTTCACGTGCTCACAACGCGACGAGGCGCATTCGTCAGATGAACGGCTTCCCGCCGGTGACGGCCAACGTGGCCCCCGAGGTGTAGCTCGAGAGCGGATCGGCCAGCATGACATAGGCGGTCGCGAGCTCGGCCGGCTGGCCGGCGCGCTGCATCGGGACCTGCTTGCCGAAATTCTTGACCCTTTCCTCCGACATCGTCGACGGGATCAGCGGCGTCCAGATCGGACCCGGAGCCACGGCGTTGACCCGAATGCCTTTCTCGGCCAGCATCTGCGCCAGCCCACCCGTGAAATTCTGGATGGCGCCCTTGGTCGTGGCGTAAGCCAGCAAGGTCGGGTTGGGCATGTCCGAGTTCACCGACGCCGTGTTGATGATCGCAGCGCCCGGCCGCATGTGAGGCACGGCGGCCTTGGTCAGATAGAACATGGCGTGGATGTTGGTCTCGAACGTGCGCTGCCACTCCTCGTCGCTGATATCCCCGATGTCCTTGAACGTGGCCTGGTGGGCGGCATTGTTGACGAGGATATCGATCCCGCCGAGCTCCTCGACGGTGCGACGCACGATGGACCGGCAGTGCTCGGGATTGCTGATGTCGCCGGGAATCAGGATCGCCTTGCGTCCCGCTTGCTCCACCAGCGCCTTGGCCTCGGCTGCATCCTCGTCCTCGTTCAAATAGGAGATGACGATGTCGGCGCCTTCTCGCGCATAGGCGATCGCGACCGCGCGGCCGATGCCGCTGTCACCACCGGTGATGAGCGCCTTCTTTCCGGCCAGACGCCCGGCGCCCTTATAACTCTCCTCGCCATGATCGGGACGTGGATTCATCGCACGCGTCGAACCAGGCATCGGCTGCTGTTGCGAAGGATAAGGCGGCTTGGGGTATTCGATCATGGACAGCTCCAGCAATTTGCTCCGCTAACGGAGCCCCGCCGGAAGCGTTCCTGTGACCGCCTGTTGCACCGCGGAACCATTGCGCCGCACCATTCAAAAATGAGACTGCCCGTCAAACCAAAGGAGGCGCCGACGCATGCACCGCGTCCGACTTCGGTTAGCTTTCCCATCAAAGCCGCGGGCCTTTCGAGAGCCACGCGGCGACAAAAGACGACACACAGGGAGGAGCACAATGTCGAAATGCAGTGTGGGACTGCTCGCGCTGAGCAGCTTTTTTCTTTCAAGCGCAGCGATCGCCCAGGAGAAGATCAAGGTGGGCGTGACCGCGACCCTCGAAGGCACCTACACGGTGCTCGGCGAGGACGGCATGCGCGGCCACCAGACAGCCCTCAACGTCCTCGGCAAGAAGGTCGGCGACAAGGAGCTCGAATTCATCGTCGCCTCGACCGACGCAACGCCGGACAGCGCGGTGCGCGCCGTGCGCAAGCTGATCGAGCAGGACAAGGTGCAGATCCTGCTCTCGCCGCTCTCCGGCGACGAGGGCATCGCGGTGAAGAACTTCGCAAAAACCCACCCCGAGCTGACCTTCATCAACGCGGCCTCCGGCGCGCAGGAAACGACCTATGTCGATCCCGCCCCGAACTTCTTCCGCTACAACATGGACGGCGCGCAGTGGCAGGTCGGCCTCGGCAAATACGCCTTTGAGGAAAAGAAGTATCGCAAGATCGCGACCGTCGGCGAGGACTATTCCTTCATCTACACGCAGGTGTTCGGCCTCGTGCTCGAGTTCTGCGGCGCCGGCGGACAGGTCACCAACCGGCAATGGGTGCCGCTCGGCACCAAGGATTTCGCCTCGGTGATCGCCGCACTGCCCGACGATGTCGACGCGATCTATCTCGGCCTCGGCGGCGCCGACGCCGTCAACTTCCTCAACCAGTACCAGCAGGCCGGCGGCAAGGCGCATCTGATGGGCGGTTCCATCATGATCGACCAGACCATCCTGTCGTCCAAGGGCAACGCCAAGAACGCCCTAGTCGGCACCATCGCGGCGAGCGGCCAGGCCGACACGTGGGAGGACCCGGGCTGGCAGAAATTCGTGAAGGCCTATCAGGACGCCTTCCCGCCGAACAAGCGCTTCCCGAGTCCCTCGCTGCTCGCCACCAACTATTATGGCTCGACCATGGCGCTGATCCTGGCGCTGCGTCAGGTCAATGGCGATCTCTCCAACAACCAGGCCAAGTACAAGGAAGCCCTCGCCAAAATCGAGATCGATGCGCCGAACGGCAAGATCAAGCTCGACTCCAACCGGCAGGCGATCGGCACCAACTTCGTCACCGAAGTCGTCGATGATGGTAAGGGCGCGCTGTTCAGCAAGGTCGTGAAGGTGATCCCGAACGTGAACCAGACGCTCGGCTACGACCCGACCGTATTCTCCAAGATCGGGCTGCCGAGCCGCACCGTGCCGGAATGTAAGAAGTACTGACGCATCACCTCCGCGATGCACAACCCGGGGAGCGACTTGCTGACGCGGTCGCTCTCCGCTCTTGCAATCTCGTCGGCGTTGTTGAACGCTGAGCGAAAAGACAAGAACATTCGGGAGGGAAGGCATGAGCCGTGCGCTCGCCGTCTTCCACGGCCGGTTCGGCCGGGCGACGGTTTATCAGTTGAACCGCCCTTTCAATATCCACGCCCATCGTGAAGGTCACCTGATCTTCCATGTTGGCGGCATGCCCGCATGCATCGACGTCTCCGACGGCCACCACGATCTCAACGAGACGTCCGTCGTCGCGGTCAATCCCTGGGAGCCGCATAATTTCCTGCCCGCCGATCTCGACGGCGGCGCGATCTTCTTCGTGCTCTACGTCAATGCCGAATGGTTTGCCCCCGATGCATCCGGCACCCATCGGATGCGTTTCGGCCGCACCCAGTTCCGGCGCACGCCGGCCCTCGACAAGCACATCAGGCGGACAGCCGCGCTCGTGTGCGGCGCACCATCTCTGTCCAGCCTGGATTCCGAGCTGCGGCGGCTGATCGACATCTGCTACGACGAAAGCTGGCAGCAGGCCGAGATCGCGCGCGATCCACGCGCAAACGGCTCCGTCACCGATTTCCGCGTGCGCAAATGCATCAAGATGATGTCGGAGAGCCCCGGCGCCGAGATCGAGCTCGATACGATCGCGCGGGAATCAGGTCTGTCGCGACCGCATTTCTACCGGCTGTTCCGCGTCCAGACCGGCGTGACGCCTAACCTTTATCTCAACACGCTGATCATGGAACATGCGCTCGAAGCGCTGGTGGCAAGCGAGACGCCGATCGCCGATATCGGCTTCGATCTCGGCTTCTCCTCGCAGAGCGGCTTCACCCGCTTCTTCGCCGCCAATGTGGGGATGGCCCCGACCGATTATCGTCGCGCGGCCAAGATTTTGCGCGCCTGAGCGAGGGCCACGAAAAGATACTCACGATCAAACGTCGCCCCCGCAGCCTCGCTAGGATGCGGGCAACGCGATCCCGAAAGAGGGTCGCGACCGACGGGAGCGCGCGTTCATGGTGAGGCTAGCAGCTGCTGCAAGCCTGTCTGACCTGCATTCGGTGGACCTCCGGCGCGGGGCCCGGACAGGCGGGTGGCGCCCATGAGCCGCTTCGTCGAACGCCATCCGGCCTGGGCGCTGATCTCGATCATTGCCATTGCCGTCGGGCTGTGGCTGGTCTTCGCGGTCTGGCCGCCGGGCCTGGAAGAGGCCATCGGCCGCAAGCGCGTCTTCCTCAACGCGGTCTTCAACGGCATCACGCTCGGGGGACTCTACTTCCTCGTCGCCAGCGGCTTCACGCTGATCTTCGGCCTGATGCGCAACGTCAACCTCGCGCACGGCTCGCTCTATCTGTTCGGCGGCTATGTCGGCTACGCCATCAGCACGGCGACCGACTCCTGGCTGCTCAGCTTCATCGTCGCCTTCATCCTCACCGCCCTGGTCGGCGTCCTGCTCCAGTTGATCGTGTTCCGCCGGATGGAGGGACAGGATCTCAGGCAGACCATGGTGACGATCGGGCTTTCGATCGTGTTCGCCGATCTCATGCTGTGGGCCTGCGGCGGCGACTTCTACCAGATCCAGACGCCGAACTGGCTGATCGGCCCCATCGAGCTGCCGCTTGTCACGGCGATCAAATCCTCGGGCGAGCCGGTCTATCTCCGATATCCCCTGGTGCGGCTGGTGATCTTCGCCGCCTCCGTCGTGATCGGCGTGGCGATGTGGCTCGCGCTCAATCGCACCCGCGCCGGCATGATCATCCGCGCCGGCGTCGACGACCGCGATATCCTCGCCGCGACCGGGGTGCGCATCCAGCTCGTCTTCGTGGCGGTGTTCGCGCTCGGCGCAGGCCTTGCGGGCATTGCCGGCGTCGTCGGCGGCACCTTCCAGTCGTTATCCCCGGGCGAGGACATCCGCTTCCTGCTCGCCTCCCTCGTCGTCGTGATCGTCGGCGGCATGGGCTCGATCCCCGGCGCGGCGCTCGGCGCGCTGATCATCGGCCTCGCCGAGCAGCTCGGCTCTGTTTACATCCCGACCTATGCCATCGTCGTGACCTTCCTGATCATGGTGCTGGTGCTGGCGATCCGGCCGCAAGGCCTGTTGGCGAGGCGCTGACATGTCGCTCGCCCACGATGCCCGCGTTGCCGTTCGTCCTGCCGATGTTGCGCAGCGCCCGGCGCGGACATGGCCGGAGATCAACAATCCCGCCGCCTGGATCGTCGCGATCATTCTCCTGATCATGCCGTTGATCGCGAGCGGCTTCTTCCTGATCGAGATCTTCGCGACCACGCTGATCCTCGGCACCATGGCGCTCAGCCTGATGTTCCTTGCCGGCTATGGCGGCATGGTCAGCCTGATGCAGCTCACCATCGCGGGCTTCTCGGCCTACATGGTCGCCGTGTTCGGGGTCAGCGGCAACGCCAATATCAGCCTGGGCTGGCCGTGGTGGCTCGCGGTCCCCATGGCGCTGGCGCTGGCGACCGCTTTCGGCACGCTCGGCGGCGCGCTCGCGGTGCGCACCGAAGGCATCTACACCATCATGATCACGCTCGCGATCGGCGCTGCCTTCTATTATTTCACCAACCAGAACTGGGCGATCTTCAACGGCCATACCGGTATCAACACCGTGGCGACGCCGCACTTCTGGGGCGTGAACTGGCGCGCCGACATTCCCTTCTATTACGTCGTGCTCGCGGTCGCCGCGCTCTGCTATTTCGCCGTCGAATATCTCTCGCGCGCCCCGTTCGGCCTCGCCCTTCAGGGCGTCCGCGACAATCCCAGGCGCATGGCGGCGCTCGGCTTCAACGTCAATGCGCACCGCGTCGCCGCCTATGCCTTCGCCTCCTTCGTGGCCGCGCTCGCCGGCGTCCTCCAGGTCTGGAACTACCGCCAGATCTCGCCGGGCTCGGTCAGCGTCGGCGCCTGCATCGACGTGCTGATCATCGCTGTCGTCGGCGGCATCACGCGGCCGATCGGTCCCTTCATCGGCGCGCTGATCTTCGTGCTGCTGCGCACCTTCGCGCTCGACCTCCTGGTCAGGCTCGGCCTCGACGGCAACCGCTTCCGCCTGCTGATCGGGCTCGGATTCCTCGCCATCGTGTTCTGGTCCTCGGACGGCGTCATCGGCCTGTGGCAGCGCTGGCGCCAGAGCCGGCGACCGGCTGCAAATCGACCGGGCGGAGGACGCGGCCATGGATAGCGTCGCGCAACGCCTCTCGGCCGTCGGCGCCGGCGCCGCGCTGGAGCTGCGCGGCGTGACGCGGTTGTTCGGCGCGCTCGCGGCGCTGACCGACGTCACCATCACCGTCCGCCCCGGCGAACGGCGCGCCGTGCTCGGCTCCAACGGCGCCGGCAAGACCACGCTGTTCAACTGCATCACCGGCGACTTCGCGCCCTCCTCCGGCACCATCCGCTTCTTCGGCGAGGACGTCACGCATTTCCCGCCCTATGAACGCATCCGCCGCGGGCTGCGCCGGACCTACCAGATCTCGGCGCTGTTTCCCGGCCTCACCGTGCAGGACAATGTCTATCTCGCCTGCCGCGGCGTCTCGCGCGGACGGTTCTCGTTGCTGCGGCCGGGACAGAACGATGCCCTGATGCACGCGGCCGACAATCTCGTCCAGGCCGTGCATCTTTCCGCGGTGAAGGACCAGCGCGTGGCGGAGCTCGCGCACGGCCAGCAGCGCCAGCTCGAGATCGCGCTCGCGCTCGCCGGCGCCCCGCGCTTCGTCCTGTTCGACGAGCCGGCCGCGGGCCTGTCCCCCACCGAGCGGGCCGAGCTGATCGAGATCCTGACCTCGCTGCCGGCGCATATCGGCTACATCATCATCGAGCATGACATGGACGTTGCCTTGCGCGTCGTCGAGAGCGTCACGATGATGCACAACGGCCGCATCTTCAAGGAGGGCCTGCCGGAAGAGATCCAGTCCGACCCCGAGGTGCAGGAGCTTTATCTCGGAGGCGGCCATGAATGAGGCCCGCCGCTCCGCCGCCGCGCTCGAGGTCCGCGGGCTCGACGTCTATTACGGGCACTCGCACGCCCTGCAGGGCGTCGACCTCACGCTGGAGAGCGGCGTGTTCTCCGTCGTCGGCCGCAACGGCATGGGGAAGACCACGCTGTGCAAGGCGATCATGGGGCTGGTCGGCGTCAGCGGCGGGTCGATCCGGGTCCGCGGCGAGGACATCACGCGGCGGCCCTCCGCCCAGATCGCCCGGCTCGGCGTCGGCTACGTGCCGCAGGGCCGCCGTCTGTGGCGCTCGCTCAGCGTCGACGAGCATTTGCGGCTGGCCGGCGGCATGCGCTCCGGCGCCTGGACGGTCGAGCGCATCTACGACACCTTCCCGCGCCTCGCCGAGCGCAAAGATCACGGCGGTGGCCAGCTCTCGGGCGGCGAGCAGCAGATGCTGGCGATCTCGCGCGCGCTGCTCACCAATCCGCATCTGTTGATCATGGACGAGCCGACCGAGGGGCTTGCGCCCGTCATCGTGGCGCAGGTCGAGGAGATGCTGCTGCGGCTCGGTGAGGACGGCGACATGTCCGTGCTCGTGATCGAGCAGAATATCGGCGTGGCCACCGCGGTCTCGCGCAACGTCGCGATCATGGTCAATGGCCGCATCAATCGCATCATCGACTCCGCGCGGCTCGCCGCCGACCGCGAGCTCCAGCAACGCCTGCTCGGCGTCGGGCTCCACGCCGAGCTCGAGCCGGATCTCGACATCCCCGCATCCGGCCCGGACACAAAACCGGTGCCGGCGCCGCGCCGCGACGGGCCGATCCGCATCTACGTCTCCAACCCAACGCTGCCGACGCGATGGTCGCCGCCGGTGCCGATCGCCCGCATCGAGGCCGCAGCCCGCACGCTCTCGACGCAAGTCGCGCGGCTCGACGAGACGGCGCGGCGCAAGCGCGAGCCGATGGTGGCGCAGACCGCCGGCCCGCCCGTCGTGCTGGTCGTCGGCACGCTCGACACCAAGGGCCAGGAGCTACGCTTCATCCGCGACATCATCGCCGAAACCGGCCTGCGTACGCGGCTGGTTGACGTCTCGACCAGCGGCAAGCATTCCAGCTGCGATGTCTCCGCGCAGGAGATCGCCCTGAACCACGGCCGCGGCGGTGCCGCGGTATTCGGTCCCGACCGCGGCGCGGCCGTGACCGCGATGGCCGACGCGTTCGCCAGCTGGCTGCGGCGCCAGGGCAATGTCGCCGGCGTGATCTCGGCCGGCGGCTCGGGCGCGGCGTCGCTGGTTGCCCCCGGCATGCGCGCGCTTCCGGTCGGGGTGCCGAAGCTGATCATCTCCTCCGTCGCCTCCGGCGATGTCGGGCCCTATGTCGGCCCGGCCGACATCACCATGATGCACTCGGTCACCGACGTGCAGGGCTTGAACTCGATCTCGCGCGCGGTGCTGGCCAACGGCGCCCATGCGCTCGCCGGCATGGTCAAGGCGCGGCTGGATGCACGGGCCGCGACGGCGCGGGAGGCCGGCGGCCTGCCTGCGGTCGGCATCACCATGTTCGGCGTGACGACGCCGGCGGTGCAGAAGATCGCCGCCGATCTGCGCCATGATTTCGAGTGCCTGGTCTTCCATGCCACCGGCGTCGGCGGCCGTTCCATGGAGAAACTCGTCGAGTCCGGCCAGCTCGCCGGCGTCATCGACCTCACCACGACGGAGGTCTGCGATCTCCTGATGGGCGGTGTGTTTCCGGCAACCGAGGATCGCTTCGGTGCGATCATCCGCACGCGCGTCCCCTATGTCGGCTCGGTCGGCGCACTCGACATGGTCAATTTCGGCGCGCCCGACACCATTCCCGAGCGCTACCGCGGCCGCAAGTTCCACGTCCACAATCCGCAAGTGACGTTGATGCGGACGAGCGTGGAAGAAAACGAGCGCATCGGCCACTGGATCGGCGAGCGCCTCAACCAGATGGACGGCCCGGTGCGCTTCTTCCTGCCCGAGGGCGGCGTCTCCGGGCTCGATGCGCGGGGCCAGCCGTTCTGGGATCCGGACGCCGATGCCGCGCTGTTCCGGACGCTGGAGCGCACCGTGCGGCAGACCGCCAATCGCCAGCTCATCCGCACGCCCAAGAACATCAACGATCCCGACTTCGCCGCCGCCATCGTCGGTGCGTTCCGGACCCTGTTCGGCCGCACCGGCACGCGGCGGAGACTAGCGAGGTGAGCGATGCCAAGGTTTGAACGCGCAGCACTTCTGAGGCGGTTCCGCGAGATGGCGAAGCGCGGCGAGCCGATCGTCGGCGGCGGCGCCGGCACCGGCCTGTCGGCCAAATGCGAGGAGGCCGGCGGCGTCGATCTCATCGTGATCTACAATTCCGGACGCTACCGCATGGCCGGACGCGGCTCGCTCGCGGGCCTGATGGCTTACGGCGATGCCAACGCCATCGTGCTGGAGATGGCCGGCGAAGTGCTGCCCGTAGTCACCCGGACGCCGGTGCTCGCGGGCGTCAACGGCACCGATCCGTTCCGCGACATGGACGCGTTTCTCGACCAGCTGAAGGCGCTCGGATTTGCCGGCGTGCAGAACTTTCCGACCGTCGGCCTGATCGACGGCACGTTCCGCGCCAATCTCGAAGAGACCGGCATGTCCTACGCGCTCGAGATCGACATGATCGCCAAGGCGCACGACAAGGACATGCTGACCACGCCCTACGTGTTCAGCGAGAAGGAGGCCGCCGCGATGGCGATCGCCGGCGCCGACATCGTCGTCTGCCACATGGGGCTGACGACCGGCGGGTCGATCGGCGCGCAGACCGCATTGAAGCTGAAGGACTGTCCGGCGCAGATCGACACCTGGGCCTCCGCCGCGCTCAGCGTCAATCCCGACATCCTGGTGCTGGCGCATGGCGGCCCGATCGCGGATCCCGCCGACGCCGATTTCATCATGAAGAACACCCGCCATTGCCACGGCTTCTACGGGGCCTCCTCGATGGAGCGGCTGCCCGTGGAGCGGGCGCTGACGGAGCAGGTACGTCAATTCAAGGCGATCGGCGCGCGATAACGCCTGAAGGTTCGAGGGAGGAAAAGATGTCGGGGATGTTGGTCGGTGAATTGATCCTCTGGCTGATCGTCGCGGTCGTCGTGATCGTGGTTGGCGTCTATATCGTGAACTGGCTCTACCATCGCTCCTCCAAGGAGACCTCGTTCGTCCGGACCGGTTTTCTCGGCGAACGCGTGGTGATCAATGGCGGCGCCTTCGTGCTGCCGTTCATCCACGATTACACGCCCGTCAACATGAACGTGCTGCCGATGGGCATCGTCCGCTCCAGGCAGGATGCCGTGATCACCCGCGACCGCATGCGCGTGGACATCGAGGCCGATTTCTATGTCCGGGTGCAGCCGACCCGCGAAGCGGTCTCGATCGCGGCGGCGACGCTCGGCCGCCGCACCATGGAGCCGGGGCAGCTGCATGCGCTGCTCGCCGGCAAGTTCATCTCCGCGATCCGTTCGGTCGCCTCCGAGATGACCATGGAGGAGATGCACGAGCGGCGCGGCGACTATGTCGTGCGCGTCAAGACCAACGCGGCGGAGGCCCTCGCCCAGAACGGCCTCGAGCTAGAATCGGTCGCCATCACCGATCTCGACCAGACCGATCTCGAATTCTTCAACCCCTCGAACCGGTTCGACGCCGAAGGCCTGACCCAGCTGATGCAGGACATCGAGGCCAAGCGGAAGCTGCGCAATGACATCGAGCAGGACTCGATGATCAAGATCCGCGCGCGCAATCTGGAGGCCGAGCGGCAGGCGCTGGAGATCGAGCGCGAGAGCGAGACCGCGCGCCTGGAACAGGAACGCGACATCGAGATGCGCCGTGCGCTTCAGCGCACGGAAGTCGCCCGCGAGCGGGCGCTGCGCGAAACCGAGGCCGAGCAGGCGCAGATCTCCGCCCGCGAAGCCATCGAGCGCGCCCGCATCGCCAACGACCAAGCGATCGCGGAGGCCCGCATCGCCTCCGAGCGCGAGACCCGCCAGAAGGAGATCGAACGGACCCGAACCATCGAGGAAAAGGAGCTGCTGGCACGCGAGGAGATCGAGAAGACGAGGATCGCCAACCAGCGCTCGATCGACACCACGCGGATCGCATCCGAACGCGACGTGCGCCAGCGCGAGATCGAGCGGATGCGGACCGTCGAGGAGGCCGAGATCGCGGCGCGCGAAGCGATCGAGAAGGCGCGGATCCAGCAGGATCGCGTCGTCACCGACGCCCGCATCGCCAACGAGGAGGAAACCAGGCGCCGCGAGATCGAGCGCACGCGCGCCGTCGACGAGGCCGAGATCGCCGCCCGCGAGGCGACCGAGAAGGCCCGCATCGCCCAGACGCTGATCGTCAATGTCGAGCGTATCTCTTCCGACGAGCGCACCCGCGCGCTGGAGATCCAGCAGGTGCGCACCATCCAGGAGGCCGAGATTGAGGCGCAGCGCGCGGTCGAGGCTGCCCGCATCGCCCGGGAGCGGACGCTGTCCGCCGAGCGCATCGCCGCCGAGCAGAACACGCGGCAGCTGGAGATCGAACGCAACCAGACACTCGACGTCGCCGGCATCGCCGCGCGCGAGACCACGGAGGCCAGCCGGATCGCCCAGGAGGAGCGCGTGCGCTCGCTGGAGATCGCCCGCAACCGCGCCGTCGAGGAGGCCGACATCGCCTCGCGCGAGGCGATCGAGGCAGCCCGCATCGCCCAGGAGAAGGCGGTCGCGGCCGAGCGCATCCAGGCCGAGCGCGACACCCGCTCGCTCGAAATCGAGCGCACCGGCGTGCTGGAGGCGGCTGAGCTGAAGCGGCGCGACGCCACCGAGCGCCAGCGCATCACGGTCGATCTGGCGCTCGAGGCCGAGCGCATCAATTCCTCCAAGAAGCGCGAGGTGCTCAACATCGAGCAGAAGAAGGCGATCGAAATCGCCGACGAGGACCGCGTCATCGCGCTGTCGACCAAGAAGTCCGAGCGGATCGATGCCGACCGCCAGGTCCGGCAGGCCGAGATCGTCGCGCGCAAGGAGGTCGAGACCACCGACGTCTCGCGCGAGCAGGCGCTGGAAGCCGCCCGCATCGAGCGCCGCCGCTCGATCGAGCAGCTCGAGGTCGCCCGCGTCCAGTCGCTGCAGGAGGCCGAGATCGCCTCTCGCGAGGAGGTCGAGCGTGCGCGCATCGCATCCGACCGTGGCCTCGACGAAGCCCGTGTCGGCCGCGAGCGCGAGCTGCGCAAGCTCGAGGTCAACCGCGAGAAGGAGGTCGAGACCGTCCTGATGGAGAAGGCCATCGCCATCCATCTGAAATCTCTGGAAGAGTCCGCCGCCAAGGCGTCGGCCGAGGAAGCGCGGATGCGCGCGACCGAGGCCACCGAGCGCGTCATCACCGCGCGCGAGAGCGAGATCGCCAAGCGGCGCAAGACGGTCGAGGTGCTGATCGCCGAGAAGCAGGCCGAGGAGACCCGGATCGCTGCGGAAGCCGAGCGCGTGCGCGCCGCCGTCGAGGCGGAAGCGCAGCGGATGCTCAATGAGGCCGAGAACGTGCTGACCGACCAGGCGCGCTACTCGCTGTTCCGCCGCAAGCTGCTCGACCGGATCGAGGGCATCGTCCGCGAGAGCGTCAAGCCGATGGAGAAGATCGAGGGCATCCGCATTCTCCAGGTCGATGGCCTCAACGGCAACGGCCACGGCGGCAATGGCGGCCGCAGCGCCACCGACGAAGTCATCGACTCCGCCCTGCGCTATCGCGTCCAGGCGCCGTTGATCGACTCGATCCTGTCGGACATCGGCGTCGAAGGCGGCAGTCTCTCCAAAATGCCGGGCCTGATCCGCGAAGCCCGTGACATGCAGGGGATCAAGGAGTCCGCGCGCAAGAGCGGCGGAGGCGGAGGTGGCGGCGACAAGCCGGCGGCGTCGCCGGCCCCCTCGGCCGAAGGTGGCGAGCCGCCGGCCGAGCGCGGGCCAAGGAAGAAGAGCTGAGGTCGCACCATGGCTCGCGTCTACGTCTCCACCGTCGTCAATGCCCGCAACGACCGCGTCTGGGCGCGGGTGCGCGATTTCAACGGCTTGCCGAACTGGCATCCGGCCATCGCCGAAAGCCGTATCGAGGGCGGCGAGCCCTCGGACAAGATCGGTTGTGTGCGAGATTTTCGCCTGCGCAACGGCGACCGCATCCGCGAGAAGCTGCTCGGCCTCTCCGACTACGACATGTTCTGCACCTATTCGATCCTGGAATCTCCGATGGGTGTCGAGAACTACGTCGCAACCCTGCGGCTGACCCCCGTCACCGACGGCGATCAGACCTTCATGGAATGGACCGCCGAATTCGACTGCGCGCCGGAGCGGGAGACCGAACTCGTGAACAATATCGGGGGCGGCGTGTTCCAGGGCGGGTTTGATGCGCTCAAGCGAGTGTTCGGAGGCTAAACTGTGCCGCATATCGTCAAAAGCACGATCCTGGACGCACCGACCGATGCGGTGTGGACCGTGCTGCGCGATTTCAACGGGCACGATCGTTGGCACCCGGTTGTCGCGACGTCCTCGATCGAGCGCGCACAGTCCTCCGTCAAGATCGGCTGCATCAGGCGGTTCAAGCTCAACGACGGCTCCGAGTTGCGCGAGCAATTGCTGGCGCTGTCGGACCTGGAACAGTCCTTCAGCTATTGCCTGCTCGATACGCCGGTGCCGATGTTCAACTACGTCGCCCATGTCCGGTTGCTGCCGGTCACCGACGGCGACCGCACCTTCTGGCACTGGGAATCCCGCTTCACCACCAAGCCGGAGGATCGCGACCGCATCACCCACATGGTCGCAGAAGACATTTACCAGGCCGGGTTCGACGCAATCCGCCGGCATCTGAGGGAGGCCGCATAGTCATGGCCGTGACAGTCAAGACGTTTGCAAGCGCCAGCGAGGCGGCGGGGGCATTGTCCTCGGACCGCACCGCCCGCTATCTCGGCGGCGGCACGCTGGTGATGCGGGAATTGAACGAGGGCGATGTCGCGATCTCGACGGTGGTCCGCGCCCAGGACCAGGCGCTGACCCGGATCGAGGCCTCGGGGCCGCGCATCACGCTCGGCGCCGGCGTCACTTTCGCGCGCGTCCTTGCGGAACGGGACCTCGCCTTCCTGCACGCGCCCGCCCGTTCGATCGGCGGTCCCGCCGTGCGCAACATGGGCACGGTCGGCGGCAATCTCTTCGCGCCCAGTCCTTACGGTGATTTCACCGTGGCGCTGCTGGCGCTCGATGCCACCGTCGCCGTCGCGGGCGGTTTTGGCGCGCGCGACATCCCGATCGAAGAGTTCCTGCAAGCGCGCGAACGGCAAGCCGGAACATTGGTGCTATCGGTCTCCTGCACCCGGCCGGCGAGCAGCGACGCGTTCCGCTATCGCAAGATCGCCCGCATCAAGCCGAAAGGCGGCTCGGTCATCACGCTTGCCGCGCATCTGCCGATCAGCGGCGGACGGATCGCGGGCGCCCGGATCGCGCTCGGATCGATGGCGCCGACCCAGATCCGCGCCCGTGCCGCCGAGCGCGCGCTGGAGGGCCGCTCGCTGGACACTGCAACCATCGCGGCCGCCGCATCCGCGGCGACTGAGGGAACATCGCCATCCGACAACGCGCTCGGCAGCGCCTGGTACCGCCGCGAGATCGTCGGCGTCCATCTGCGCCGCCTGCTGTCAAGCCAGGATTAGACAGGGAATAGTTCGTCATGTCCAAGATACCCCTGCAATTTCGTCACAACGGCCGCGATGTCGCGATCTTCGTCGACGGCGGCACCAATCTTCTGGTCGCGCTGCGCGAGCTGATCGGCGACATGACGCCGAAATTCGGCTGCGGCCAGGGCGGCTGCGGCACGTGCAGTGTGCTGATCGATGGCGAGCTTCATCTCTCCTGCCTGACGCTGGCGGAGACGGTGGCCGGCCGTTCGATCGAGACGCTCGACGGCATGAAGCAGGGCCCGAACCTGCACCCGCTGCAGCGGGCCTTCGCCGACCATTTCGCGGCCCAGTGCGGCTATTGCACCCCGGGCATGCTGATGGCCGCCAAGGCGCTGCTCGACCGCAATCCCTCGCCGAGCCGCGACGAGGTCATTGAGGCCATCTCCGGCAACATCTGCCGCTGCACCGGCTATGAGCCGATCATCAATGCCATCCTTGCCGCCGCGAGCGGCCGGGTCAGCGCCTGAGGTAGATCATGCTGGAACTGCGCAAGGACATCTTCGCCGACGAGCGCGACGATAACCTCAAGGAAATCGGCAAGGGCACCCAGCGTCAGGATATGCTCGGTCATGTCACGGGCACGTCGAGCTACTTCAACGATCACAAGCTGCAAGGCATGCTGCACCTGAAGGTCGTACGCTCGACGCAGGCCCATGCAAGGATCCGTCGCATCGATACCACCGAGGCCGAACGTTCGGCCGGCGTACGCCGCATCATCCGCGGCACTGATGTGCCGGTTAATCTGAACACGCTTCTCAGCCTGATCAACTTCGGCAAGGATGACGAGCCGTCGCTGGCTGTCGACAAGGTCCGCTACAAGGGCGAGCCGATCCTCGCCATCGTCGCCGACAGCGAGCGTGAGGCGTTCGAGGCGATCGCGAAGGTCAAGGTCGATTACGAGCCACTCCCGGCTGTGTTCGATGTCGAGGACGCGCTGAAGCCCGGCGCGCCCGTGGTCAACGAGACCTATCCGAAGAACGCCTTCATCTATCACGACGTCTACGACCACCAGCGCCTGCGCTTCGGCGATGCCGACGCGGCGCTCGCGAGCGCCGACCACGTGCTGGAGCAGCGCTACCAGATGTCGCCGATCGAGCACGCCCCCACTGAGACCAACGGCGCGATTGCGGCGCCCGACACCAATGGCCGCTACGTCGTCTACACCTCGACCCAGGCGCTGTTCTTCTCGGTGGACACCTGCGCCAAGATTTTGGACGTGCCCTCCAACACGTTCCACTTCATCGGCGGCACCGTCGGCGGCGGCTTCGGCGGCAAGGTCGACACCTTGACTGAGCCGCTCGCGATCCTCGGCGCCATGCTGACGGGACGGCCCGTCCGCTACGTATTCGGGCGCGAGGAGGAGATGCAGTACGGTCCGCCGCGCGGCGCCGAACGCATCTACATCAAGGACGGCGTGATGCGCGACGGCCGCGTCGTCGCCCGCAAGATCCGCGCCTATTTCGACAGCGGCGCCTATACGCGGCTGTCGAGCTATGCCGCGGTGAAATGCGCCGCCCACCTGCCCGGCCCCTACACCATCCCGAACGTCTATGGCGACGTCTATTGCGTCTTCACCAATCGGACGCCCGCGACCGCCATGCGCGGCTTCGGCGTCACCGCGATGGACTTTGCGATCGAATGCCAGATGGACAAGCTCGCAAACCTCGTCGGCATGGACCCGATGGAGTTTCGCATTCTTAACGCCTATCGCGACGGCGACATGAAGGCGCACCGGCGCGAGGCCAAGAACACCGCGCTGATCGAATGCGTTCAGGTCGCGGCCGAGAAGGCCAAATGGCCGATCCGCGACGAGTTCAAGCGCGCCTCCTCGCGCAAGGACGGCGGCGGCAGCCGCGCCGCGATCCCGCCGACACCGACGGAGTCGCGCGTGCGTCCGGCTGCGCCTGCGCAGCAGCGCACGAGCTATGACCGCGCGCCGGTGACCGCGACGCGGGAGCCGCCGCGCGATCCGCCCCCGCCGGCACCGCCGCCTCCCCCACCGCGCCCGGCCGCGCCATCGCATGGCGCAACACGGTTCTCGTCGGTGTTCGGCACCAGGAGACGCTGACATGACCAGGCATCGCGGACGCGGCATGGCGTCGATCAATTATCCCATCGGCATGAACCTTGGCGGCGACCCGAGCCAGGCCCTGGTTCACTCCAATCCCAGCGGCAAATTCACAGTGGCGCTGTCGTCGATCGACCTCGGCCAGGGCATGAAGTCGGTGACGCGGCAGATCTGCGCCGAGACGCTGGGCGTGCCGGTCGAGGACGTCTATGTCGACACGGCGGATTCCGACACCGGCCCGCACTGCATGGGCTCGTTCGCCTCGCGCGGCACCCACCGGGTCGGCAACGCCGTAATGGCTGCGGCGCGAGAGGCCCGCGGCGTGATGATGGAGGCGGCGGCCGAGGAGCTTGAGGTCAATGCCGCCGATCTCGAAACTGACGGCCGCGGCAATATCCACGTCAAGGGCGCGCCGCATCGCTCGATCTCGACCAAGGATGTCGCGATTGCCGCGCAGTTCAAGCAGGGCAAGACGATTTCGGGCCGCGGCATTTTTCTCGTTCCCCTTTCCGAAGTTAATCCGGAGACCGGCGAGATGTCGCCGGCAACTTGTTACGCCCATGCCTGCCTCGTCGCCGAGGTCGAGGTCGACGACGAGACCGGCGATGTCGCGATGGTTCGGATGGATTCCGCCTATGAACTCGGTCGCGCGCTGAACCCGCGTCTGGTCGAGCAGCAGCTGGTCGGCGGCGCCTGGATGGGCGTCAGCCACGCGCTCTACGAGACCCCGGAGCCCTATTATCCCGATCCCGTTCACGGCCCCCGCGACTTCGTCGAATATCTGATGCCCGGCCCCGGCGACATCTGCCCGCACGATATCGCGGTGCTGGAACGCCCCGCTCCCGACGGTCCGTTCGGCGCCAAGGGCCCCGGCGAGATGTGCGCCAATCCGGTGCTGCCGGCCGTCGCGAATGCGATCTTCAACGCCGTCGGCGTGCGCATCGACGACCTGCCGATCACGCCCGAAAAGGTGCTGCGCGCGATCAAGGCCCAGGGCGGCGCGCGGCCGCAGGCGCGGCGTTAGAGGATCGGCCGTGGCGGTTCGCAGCAACATCGTCGGCATCGACAGCCCCGAGGCGCTGGAGAGAGCGCTTCGGGCAGCCTATTACCTCGCCGACGAAGGCCTTGCGACATCAGCCTATCTCGGCCTCGCGCTCGGCAAGCCCCTGCTGCTCGAAGGCGCGCCGGGCGTCGGCAAGACGGAGGCGGCAAAAGCGATCGCTGCCGTGCTCGGCCGCCGCCTGATCCGCCTGCAATGCTACGAGGGCATCGACGCCTCTGCCGCGCTCTATGAGTGGAATTATCCGCGCCAAATGCTCGCGATCCGCCAGGCCGGCGACGAGAGCATCGACATCTATGGCGAGACCTTCCTGATCGAGCGGCCGATGCTCGCCGCGCTCCGCGCGCCCGATTCCACCGTGCTCCTGATCGACGAAATCGACCGCGCCGACCAGGAGTTCGAGGCGTTCCTGCTCGAATTCCTCTCCGACTTCCAGATCTCGATTCCAGAGCGCGGCACGGTTCGCGCGGCCGAACGCCCCGTGGTCGTGCTGACGTCGAACCGGACGCGCGATTTGCATGAGGCTCTGCGCCGGCGCTGCGTCTATCACTGGATCGACTATCCGACCGCCGAGCGCGAGGCGCGGATCATCATGATGCGCGCGTCCAGCGTCGCCGAGGCCACCGCCCGCGCGGTCGTCGCAGCCGTGGAGAAGTTGCGGCGCGAACCCCTCAGCAAAGCCCCCGGCATTGCCGAGGCGGTCGACTGGGCCGAGGCCGCGACGCTGCTGCACAAGGGCGGCGCGCGTTGGCCGGATGCATTCAAGCGCTCGATCGGCGTGGCGCTGAAGGACGAAGAGGATCTGCATTTCATCTCGCCGCGGCTCGATGCCATGCTCGCGGAGGCAACCGCATGAGCGCCGAACCGCAGCTCCCGCGCGCCGCGCGCATCTTCGTCGCCTTCGTCCCGCTGCTGCGCGCGAACGGCTTTGCCGTCGCACCCGAGCAAACCACGACGTTCCTCGCCGCGATCGAACTGCTCGGCCCGCGCACCATCGAGCACATCAGGCAAGCCGCCCTGGCGACGCTGGCTCCGCCGCCCGAACGCCGGGCGACCTTCGACCGGCTGTTCGATCTCCACTTCCGCGGCAGCGAGGCCATCGCGCGAGACGACGAAGGCGAGGACGACGAGACAGTCCGCCTCCAGGAGGAGGGCCGCGGCGACGAGGAGCCCCTGCTCTCCGACGGGGCCAATGAGTCCGGTCTCACCACGACCCGAAGCGAGGCGCTGGTCGAACGTCGCTTTGGGGCGACATCGAGCACGGACGCATTGCGCCGCCTGACGCGGGAGGCACCGCGACGCCTGCCGCGTCGGCGCGGCCATCGCCGCATGCGCGCCCGCCGCGGGCCGTTCACCGATCTCCGCCGCACTTTACGCGACTCTGTCCGCAGCGACGGCGAGATCCTGCGGCTCGGCCATATGAAGCGGCGCCAGCGCCCGCGCAAGATGCTGTTGCTGATCGACGTCTCCGGCTCGATGAAGAGCCGCACCGAGGAGAACATGAAGCTCGCGCATGCGCTGGTGCAGGCGGCCCCCAGTGTCGAGGTCTTCACCTTCGGAACGCGGCTGACCCGCATCACCCGCCCGTTGCGGCTGAAGCGCCGCGAGCAGGCCATGAACGCCGCCGCGCATCTGGTCAGCGACTGGGACGGCGGCACCCGCATCGGCGACGCGCTGCAAGCGTTCCTCGCCGTGCCCCGCTTCGGCGGCTATGCGCGCGGTGCCGCGGTGGTGATCGTCTCCGATGGACTCGAGCGCGGCGAGACCGATGCACTTCGCGACGCCGTCGCGAAATTGTCGCGGCGGGCCTGGCGCTTGAGCTGGCTGACGCCGCTGGCGACAAGCCCCGGCTTCCGCCCGCAGACCGAGGCACTCGTCGCCATCGAGCGCTTCGTCGACGACCTCGTGGATGGCGGTTCGAGCGCGTCGATCGTCGCGCATATTCTGGCGTTGGGACGAAGGAGAGCGGCGTGACCGATATTGTCGACGGCCATCATCACATCTGGCGGCAGGCCGACCTGCCCTGGCTGATCGGCCCTATGCAGCCGCGCATCTTCGGACCTTACGAGCCGATCCGGCGCGACTACCCGATCCAGGAATATCTCGACGACCTCAAGGGTACCGGCGTCACGCGTTCGGTCTATGTGCAAACCAACTGGGCCAACGACCGCTTCGAGGACGAGGCCGCGTGGGTGCAGCAGACTGCGGACGAACACGGCTGGCCGCACGCGATCGTCGCCTATGCCAATTTCGCCGTGGACGACGTGCGTCCGCAGCTCGATCGCCTGAAGCGCTACAAGCTGGTGCGCGGCGTGCGCATGCAGCTGCACTGGCACGAGAACCCGCTCTACCGCTTTGCAGCCCACGCCGATCTCTGCGCCGATCCGATGATCAGCCGCAACGTCGCGCGCCTCGCCGACTATGGCTGGAGCTTCGACCTGCAGGTGTTCACCCCGCAGATGCCGAACGCCGCAGCGCTGGCCGAAGCCTGTCCCGACGTGACCTTCATCCTCCAGCATGCCGGCATGCTGGAGGATCTCTCGCCCGCCGGCCGCGCCGCCTGGCGCGGCGGCATGGCCCGGCTCGCGGCCTGTCCGAACGTGGTCTCAAAGCTCTCCGGGCTTGGCACCTTCATCCATCGCAACGATCCCGCGCACATCGCCGCCGTGCTCACCGACACCGTCGCGATCTTCGGCGCCGAGCGCTGCCTGTTCGGCTCCAATTTCCCCATCGAGAAATTGTGGACCAGCTATCGCGAGGTCGTCGGCGCCTTTCGCACGGCGGCGGCGCCGTTCAGCGCGGAGCAGCAGGACGCCATCTTCAGGACGACGGCGACACGCGTCTACCGGCTTTGACAGACAAGAAACAGATGAGGGAGGGCAACGAATGGCGCTGGAGATCAAGATCCTGGACTATGGCGATATCGAGCTAGAATCGAGCTTTCTGGTTCTCGGCCGCGACTGCGGTCGCACCCGCCGCGTCCTCACCCTCGGCTTCCTGATCCTCGGGGGGAAATATCCGGTCGTGGTCGACACCGGCTACCGCTCCAACCAGATCATGGAGACGCTGGGCATGCGCGGGCTGCAATACCACGAGAACATGATCGAGAACCAGCTCGCGCGCCACGGCGTACGCATGGGCGACGTCCGTTTCGTCTGCCACACCCATCTCCACATCGACCACGCCGGCAAGGACGATCTGTTCCCGATGAACACGACCGTCGTGCTCAACCGCAAGGAGCTCGAATATTCCGTCTCCGGCCTGATGCATCCGCAATATCCCGCGCCTGACATCAAGCACCTGATCGACCGCCTGCACACTAAGAGCGCGCTGCGCTTCCTCGACCTCGAGATCACCGGCCCGATCGAGCTGATGCCCGGCGTCTATTGCGACGCCGCCAATGCGCATACGGAGGGCTCGATGAACGTCATCGTCGAGACAGCCGATGGAATCGCCACCATCTGCGGCGACGTGATCTACGATTTCAACGACCAGATCGTGACGCCCTTCAACGAGATCCACGATTGGGAGCCGCGCACGACGGGCAACCACGGCACCAGTAAGCGCGCCGAGAAGGCCTCGATCAAGAAGCTCCTCAGCAATTCGCGCTATCTGCTGCCGGTGCACGACCGTCCCGCCAAGATCGAGGGCGGCAACGTCGTCGGGCGCCTGCACGATCAGGTCCCCGGACCGATCGTGCAGTCCTTGCCCGCACGCAACTGGTTCCCGGCTTGAGATGATCTTGGGGATCGACCGATGACGCACGTTACCTTGCGAAGCGAATTCGAAACCCTGATCGACCCCTATGCGCCGGTCGCGCAGGTCGGCACCGGCTTTGACTTCACGGAGGGGCCGATCTGGCACCCGGTCGATCACTATCTGCTGTTCTCGGACATGCCGGGTGACGTGCGCCGGCGCTGGGATGCGCGGCGCGGCGTGGCCGAGGTCAAGCGTCCGTCGAACAAGTGCAACGGCATGACCTATGATGCCGAGCTCAATCTGATCGTCTGCGAGCACGCGACCTCGTCGCTGATCCGCGAACGGCCGGACGGGCGGCGCGAGGTGCTGGCTTCGCACTTCCAGGGCCAGGAGCTGAACAGCCCGAACGACGTCTGCGTGCACTCTTCCGGCGCGATCTATTTCTCCGACCCCTGGTATGGCCGTATGCCGGTCTATGGCGTCGAGCGCCCGCATCAGCTCGGCTTCCAGGGCGTCTATCGCCTCGTGCCCGGCGGTGAGCCGAAGCTCGTGGTCGAGCGCAATTTGTTCGACCAGCCGAACGGGCTGTGCTTCTCGCCGGACGAGAAGCTGCTCTATGTCAACGACACCGTGCAGGCGCTGATCCGCGTCTTCGACGTCAATGCCGACGGCTCGCTGTCGAATGCGCGGGTGTTCGCAAGCGGCATCCGCTCCGAGCTCGAAGCCGGCCTGCCCGACGGCATGAAGTGCGATCAGCACGGCAATGTTTGGGTCACCGCGCCCGGCGGGGTCTGGGTCTATTCGCCGCGCGGCGAACTGCTCGGCAAGGTTCGGGTGCCCGAGATGGTCGCCAACCTCGCCTGGGGCGGGCCGGATTTCCGCACGCTTTATCTGACCTCGACACATTCGGTCTATGCCATTCCGACCAAGGTCGGCCCGCGGCACGAACCTTACATGAGCGGCCGGCGAAGCGGCGGCGGCGCGACGCCAAGCGCCTCGCCGGCGGCGCCTATCCTTGCTGATGGCGACATGCGGCTCGATCCGCAGCGCTGTGCCATGATCATCCAGGACCTCCAGAACGACGTCGTCATGGACGGCGGCGCGTTCGCCGACTCCGGTGCGCCGGGACATGCGAAGCAGCAGCATGTCGTCGAGAATGTCCGCCGTCTCGCGGAGACCGCGCGGGCCCGCGGCGTCGCCATCATCCACGTCTGGTTCGTCGTCGAGCCGGGCGCGCCCGGTGTCACGCTGAACGCTCCGCTGTTCGAAGGCCTGGTCGATAGCAAGGCGATGGTGCGCGGAAGCTGGGGCGCCGCGCCCGTCTCCGGCCTCGAGCCGCGGCCAGGCGATTTCGTCGTCGAGAAGATGCGGATGAGCGCTTGGGAGGGCACGCGGCTGGAGACAATCCTCAAGGCGACCGGGCGCGACATGATCATCAACACCGGCGCCTGGACCAACATGTCGGTCGAGCACACCGCCCGCACCGGGGCGGACAAGGGCTACTTCATGATTGTTCCCGAAGATTGCTGCTCGACCATGAACGCCGACTGGCACAACGCGTCGATCAATTTCGCCATGCAGAACGTCGCGATCGTCACGAGGGCAGACACCGTTATCAAAGCGCTGGGATGAGCGGTGGCGAAGATTTTGCACCTCTCCTGCTCACCGCGCCCTGACTCCGAGTCGACCGCCGGCGCGCGCGTCTTTCTTGACGGCTTTCGCCAGGCCCGGCCGGACTGGGACCTCGATGTCGTGGACCTCTGGCGGGAGCGGATGCCGGAATTCTCAGGCCCCATCGCCGAGGCCAAATATGCACGGATGAACGGGCAAGCCTTCAACGACACGCAACGCGACAGCTTTGCGGAGGCCGAGCGCATGGCGCTGCGGTTTTCGTTGGCCGATCGCGTGTTGATCTCGACGCCGATGTGGAACTTCAGCATTCCCTACAAGCTCAAGCAGTGGTTCGACATCATCGTCCAGCCCGGGCTGACGTTCCGGTTCGACCCGTCACAGGGCTATCTGCCACTGCTCAAGGACCGGCCGACGCTGGTGATTCTCGCCAGCGGCAGCGACTTTGCCACCGGCATGAACCGCGGCCGCATCGACATGGCAACGCCCTACCTGCGCGACATCCTGCGCTTCATCGGTATCGACAATGTCCGTTTCGTGCCGATCGGGCCAACCACTGGGCCGCGGCAGCCGATCGACGCTGCGCGGGACAGGGCCCATCGACGTCTCGCCGCAATGGCAGCGAATTTCTGAGCACCCGCAACGCCGAACTCGTCTAGAGACTCCCGATTTGCGCTGAGCCTTGCGCATCCCCTGATCGGGCCTGACGATAGACGTGCCCTGGCTCCGCCCACAGGAAGCCATTCGAGAAGGGCACACCAGGATAGGCCGCAGCAAGCCGGCGGTTGCCGCCATCGGCATCGTCACGACCGTCCAAGACGTCGCGAAAGATCCTAGCGATCTCGACCATGTCGCAATCCTGCGGCGACAGGCGCAACGCGCCGACGTTGCTCTCGTGCAAGAGGCCGGCTTCGCCCAGCAGATTGACGCAGGTATGCGACAGCGTCTGCACGCCGTTGATGGTCAGGAAGTCCTGCTGCTCCAGCGTGTTCAAGAGCAAACCGTCCGGGTCCTTTTCACAGACGAAGCGGCAATTGTCCTTGGTAAGCTTGTGAAGGCGCGCATGATAGCAACGCGCGGAGATGGCCAGCGGCACCCTGCCGAACGCAAACACCTCGGTCGTGATGTCGGGAACAGCCTTCGCGATCGTCGCCACCGAGGCCAGCGGCAATTCCGGCGGCAGGCAAATGCGCCTCGCACCGCGCGCGGCGTGAAAGGCCGCGCTCGCCTCGTTGTAGATGTTGACGAAGGGCCCGATGGCGTGCGGTCGGCCTGCGAGCGCCCTGAGACAGGTCAGATCATTGACCTCGACCAGCACGCCTTCGGCCACCGCGAGCTCTTCGGTCTGGCGGCGCTCGCGCCGCAGCGAGACCAGGATCAGCGAACCCAGCAGCACCTGCTTGCCTGCGCTCTGCAGCCGCTCGACCACGGCCGGGACGTGGTCTGCGAAGAACGGCGATCGCTTCGAGCAAACGATCTCGCCGACGGACACGGCGTCGACCGGCGCTTCGTCAGCGATCCGGAAATAGAAGTCGCGCCAGCGTTCCGGCGCCCAATTGTACAGAACTGGACCGAGGCTGAGTTGCATCTTCCGGACCTCACATAGTCGACAAGTTTAGCGCCAGGTCTTGCGATAGGCGCCGAGCGTGGAGGCCTGTCCTTCGGTGAACGGCTTCAGGCTCGCGACGTCCGCCTCACTGCCGCTCTCGAGCGCGGCGAGCGCATGACGGAAATGGCGCACCACGCTCTCGACGTAGGCACGGCCGCGTTGGCGGCCCTCGATCTTGAGCGCGGTCACGCCGGCATCGCGCATGCCCTTGAGCAGCGCCGTGGCATCCAGGCTGACGGGGTCCTCGAAAATATAGCCGGCGCCCTGCGCGGTCGAGAAGCGCCCCTTGCACAGGGTCGGATAGCCCGCGGGCTCGCTCACGGCGAACCGGTTGATGGTGAAACCGCCGAGACTGGACTTCGTCCCCTCCGTAGTCTGTTCGTAAGTCACATGGCTCGGCGGCGAGCAGACGCCCTGCATGTTCGGCGACTTGCCGGTCGCATAGGACGACAGCGAGCAGCGCCCTTCGGCCATGACGCAGAGGCCACCGAACACGAAGACCTCGGTCTCGCAGACCGACTCCCGGGTGATCTCGGCGATTTCAGGCACGCTCAGGACGCGCGGCAGCACGACGCGCCGCGCCCCGAAATTTTCGGCGTAGAAGGCGATGGCATCGGGATTGGCGGCCGCGGCCTGCACCGAAACGTGCAAGCGCTGGTTCGGATGGCGCCGCGCCGTGTAATCCATCAAGCCGATATCGGCGAGGATCAGCGCATCGGCCCCCGCGCTCGCCGCATCGTCCACCGCGCGATGCCAGATATCGACGGCTGAGGCACGCGGGAAAGTGTTGATGGCCACCAGGACCCTTGCGCCGCGGCCATGCGCCAGTGCGATGCTCTTGCGCATTTCGTCGCGGCTGAAATTCAACCCCGGAAAATTGCGCGCATTGGTCTCGTCGTTGAAGCCGCAATAGATTGCATCGGCGCCGGCATCGATGGCGCTCTTCAGCGCCGCCGGCGTGCCGGCAGGACAGATCAGCTCCATCATCTCGATTGCCCGCCATGGCCCGAGGAACCGATCACGCGGCCACGGGCGGCCTCGAAGGCGCGCCTCGCCGGCGCGCCCAGAGGGCCAAACAGAGAGGACGCCTCGGCGGCGAGATCGAGCTGGGCGTCGTCGATCGCATTGCGTAGCGCCAGCACCGCCTCGACATCGCCCTCGACCACGAGCTCACGCGAGAACATTAGGGCATCGCCATCGACCCTGCCTTCGAGCAGAGCCAGCAGATTGGCGAGCGAGGCCGAGATCCGCGCATCCAGGCTTCGCGGCAAGTCGCGCACCACCGACAGGCGCGGCGGCCTGGCTTCGACCACGAAGGCGAACGGCAGATCGATCGGCTTGATACCGAACCGCGCGCGCGCGTGATCACCGAGCCGGTCGAATATTGCGGGGTTGCGCCGATGGATCCGCTGCAGGACGCCGGCGAGAACGAGCTGCAGCGGCAGCAGAGGCAGGGGACGCATGGCCAATGCGACAAGGGGCGGAATCGTCGGCAACGGGCCGGGCGATGCGGCGGACGGATCATTCATGGCCACACATCTGGACGGATTGCACGCCGCTGTATTTGACCGGGAACAATGAAGACCGAAAACAACCCGGCTAGCTCTCATTTTTTGGGAGCTTGTCCAGTTGCAACGTGATGTGCCGCGCTTTCGCGACTTGTCCGACTTCCTGCGCTTCATCGAAAGCCGGGGGCAGTTGCGACGCATTCGCGAGAAGATCTCCGTCGTCCACGAGATCACCGAGATCCACCGGCGTGTGCTCGAGGCACACGGACCTGCATTATTGTTCGAGCAGCCCGTCAAGGCCGACGGCAGCGCGTCGGAGATGCCGCTCCTCACCAATTTGTTTGGAACGGTCGAGCGGATCGCATGGGGAATGGGCATCACGCCCGACCGTCTCGGAGAGCTCGGCGAGCTGATGGCCGAGCTCCGCGCGCCGCGGCCGCCGCACGGCATCAGGGATGCCCTCGACAAGCTCCCGCTCGCGCGCGCCGCGCTGGCGACGCGCCCGCGCACACGCGCGGCGGCGCCGGTGCAGGACTGCGTCACGATGGGGCCCGACGTCGATCTTGCAAAATTGCCGGTCCAGATCTGCTGGCCCGGCGAGCCGGCGCCGCTGATCACCTGGCCACTCGTGATCACCGTGCCGACGGAATCCGCGACGGCGGACCAGGAGGAGAATGTCGGCGTCTACCGCATGCAGGTGCTCGGCCGCGACCGCGCCATCGTCCGCTGGCTCGCGCATCGCGGCGGCGCCAGGCATCACCAGCAATGGAAGGCGATCGGGCGCGACATGCCGGTCGCGATCGTCATCGGCGCCGATCCCGCCACGATCCTTGCCGCAGTGCTGCCGCTGCCCGAGACGCTGTCCGAGCTGCGCTTCTCCGGCATCCTGCGCGGCGAACGGCCCGACCTCGCGCCATGCCTCACGGTCCCGCTCGCGATACCGGCCGAGGCCGAAATCGTCATCGAGGGTTTTGTTTCCGCGACCGAAACCGCGCCCGAGGGGCCCTATGGCGATCACACCGGGTACTATAATTCCGTCGAACAGTTCCCCGTGATGCGCGTGACGGCGGTCACCAGCCGACGTCAGCCTGTGTACCTCTCGACCTTCACGGGCCGGCCGCCGGACGAGCCGTCTCGGATCGGCGAGGCGCTCAACCAGCTCTTCGTGCCGCTGATCCGGCAGCAATTCCCCGAGGTGACCGACTGCTGGCTGCCGCCGGAGGCCTGCTCCTACCGCATCGCGATTGCGGCCATCAAAAAGCGCTATCCCGGGCAGGCACGGCGGCTGATGCTGGGCCTGTGGTCGATGCTGCCGCAGTTCAGCTACACGAAACTGCTGATCATCGTCGACGATGACATCGACATCCGCGACTGGCGCGCCGTGATGTGGGCGGTCTCGACGCGTAGCGACTCCTCGCGCGATCTCGTGACGCTCACCGACACGCCGATCGACTATCTCGATTTCGCCTCGCCGAAATCAGGGCTCGGCGGCAAGCTCGGCATCGACGCCACCACCAAAATTCCCCCGGAGACGGATCGGGAATGGGGCGTTCCGCTGGCCATGGATCCCGCCGTGGTCGCGCGTGTCGATGCGATGTGGTCGAGCCTCAGCCTGTCAGGCATGCCGGCGCGCGCTCCGGTCCTCACATGAGCAGGCGGCAAGGCATCATCGTCGGCATCAGCGGCGCCTCGGGTGCTTCGATCGGGATGCGCATCGTCGAGCTGCTGGCCGATGCTCCAAACTACGCAGTTCATCTCGTGGTTTCGCCCGCGGCTGAGCGTACGCTGAGCGAGGAAGTGGGGCGCGATGCGCTCGCGCGGCTGCGCGCCCTCGCCTTCCGCCATCATCTTCATTCCGATATCGGCGCCGCGATCGCCAGCGGCTCGTATCCGGTCGCGGGCATGATCGTGGCGCCGTGCTCGATCCGTACGCTCTCGGCCATCGCCTGGGGGCAGCTCGACAACCTTCTGACGCGCGCGGCCGACGTGCAGCTCAAGGAACGGCGCCGGCTGGTGTTGCTGGTCCGCGAGAGCCCGCTGCATCTCGGCCATCTCAGAGCGATGCTGCAAGCGACCGAGATCGGCGCGATCATCGCCCCGCCGATGCCGGCCTTCTATCTGAAACCACAATCGCTGGATGAGGTGATCGACCAGATCGCCGCCCGGGCGATCAACCTGCTCGACCTAGCAAAGCTTCGAATACCGGCAAGGATCTGGTCCGGCCCGGGCGCCGAAGGCGTCTAGCCGGCCGCCTCGCCGGATCAGTTCACCTCGGCAAAGCCGAGCGACGCCTTGACGTCCGGCGCGATCATCCAGGGCTGCCAGGGCGGCTCGAACGTCATGGTGACGTCGACCGATTCCACGCCAGGAACCAGGCACGCGCTGTTGGCGACGCCCTCCTTGAGAAATGATGCGGCGGGACAACCCGGTGTCGTCGCCGTCATGGTGATGTGCGCCGCGCCGTCGTCGATCGACACATCATAGACGAAGCCGAGATCGACGATGTTGTGCCCGAGCTCCGGATCGATCACGACCTTCAGCGCCTGCCTTATCTGAGCCACGAGATCGTCGTCGTTGATCGTCATGCGCAAACCCTCACTGTCAGTTGATATGTGTCCTTCTGCGGCGTGAAGCCGCCGCGCCACTGATGGCCGCGCTTGGTCAGCTCCCGAAACAGGAAGACCGGCTCACGACTGAGCAAGGCGCAGAGCGTCTGCCCGGGCGCGAGCCGCTCCATTGCAGCCAGAATCCGGACCATCGGCTCCGGCGGATCGAGGTCTCGGTTGTCGAGATGAACCACGGGCTCCGGCCAATCGCCACCACTCGCCGCCGCGAGCGCCGGTTCAGCCGCATCGGGCGAGCCGTCGTCCGGCAGAAACCGGATCTCCCATTCGCCGCCTTCGAGCTCGGCCTCCCGATGCGCAAAGCCCTTGCTCGCCATGACGTCGAACAGGGGAACCGGTTTGAAGGGGGCATAGAGCCGCAGCCCCTCCCCGGGCGCGAGCCGCTCGAGCGCGGCCATGATGATCGAGAACGGCTCGCCGCCTGCACGCAGGATCGGCCGGACATCGACGTCGATGAATTGGGTCATTGCAGTCTCCTTTCAGTTTCGCGAGACCAACAGATGGGGCACGGCTGCTCCCGTCGGCAGGCGCAGCGGCTCCGCCACGTCCGCAAGCCGCCTTGCCCTGATGAGCTCCTCGCCCAGGCCGAGCGTCGCAAGCGTCACGACCGCGACGGCGACGCGGAAGCCGAGTGCCACGTCGACCAGGAGCATCAAGGTTGCCGCCCAGCTTCCGGCAAAGAACAGCACGAACCATTTCAACGCGCGGCGCTCGTCAACGAGATCCTGCACGCGGGGCGTCGGCACTCTGCCCATCACCGGACCGTAGGTCTCGAGCCAGGTCAGGAACGGGACGATCTTGTAGAGATTGGCGAGCACGAGGCCGGTGAGCCAGCCGAACGCGACGAGAAAGGCGAGTGCTCCGACATGCGCCAGGAGAGAACCGGTCGCAACAAACGCGGCGCCGAGGATTGCGACCGCAACCAAGCTCGCCAGCGCAACGAGGCTCATGCGCGTATTGAGCTCGAGCGCGCGACGCTTGCGGGCTCTGTAGAGGCCGAGCACGTCGCGGCCGTAGGCGATTAGCGACAGCAGCGCCGCAGCTCCCGCCAGCAGAAGCGCCAAATTCACCCCGGTCGCGCGCCAGAGTGCAAGCACGCCGCCGACGGCTCCGACGGCCAGCGCCGCAATGCCGGCAAGCCAGGCAAGCCGCGCCAGCCTCGCATCGCCGTCGGGCGCGAGCATGAACATCGCCAGCAGGCGATAGCTGACGCCCATGGCCGTGAAGGTCAGCCATCCGCCAAGCCCCGCAATCGCATGGATCGGAACGCCCGACACCAGCAGGTCCGACCATTGCGCGCCGATAGCGGTTCCGGAAAGCACCAGAGAGAACATGCCGCCGAATGCCGCCGTGAAACAGATGCAGGCAAGCCCGGCTGCAACGAACCGCGCAGGCCCCGGCAGCGGACGGGCCGACCAGAGCGTCATGCCGAGATTGGCAACGACCAACGCGAAACCGGCAATCAGCAGGCTCGCGCCGACAGGCAGCAGCCGGGGCGACCCGTTGAAGTGCCCGCCAAGCGTCAAGAAGCCCGCGAGCAGGATAGTCAGCCCAAACGTCAGCAGCGCGAGAGCCGGCAGTGTCCATCGCTCCGCATAAAGCGGCCTTGCGACCAGCACCGGCACGAACTGGAACAGCGCACCACACAGGACCGTGCTCAACCAGCCGATGCTAACCATGTGCACGATGACGAGCGTGTCCGGGCCACCGATGTCGTGGTTCGGAAAGCCGAACCCGGCGACAACAAGCACTTCCGCAAGCAGCAGCCATACGATTGCGACCGCGAAGTAGCTGATGGCCCATTTACAGAGACTGGTTCCAATCACGGCTTGCTTCCCATCGCGTGCAACACGAAACCCCGTGTCAGCACCCGAAAAGGTAAGCGGTTGCAGTCACCACCACTTTGTCGAGGCGCAAACTCCGGCGCCTTTCGCGACTATCGACATCAGCATCTGTTCAGGGCAAGACCAACTTCTTGCGGATCGCATAGCGGACGAGCTCAGCGGTGGACGACATCCTGAGCTTGCGCATGGCCGAGGCGCGATGGGTCTCGACGGTCTTCACACTCAGTTTCAGGATGGAGCTGATCGACCTGTTGGTATGCCCCTCCGCGATCAGCTGGACCACGCTCTGCTCGCGTGACGTCAGCAGCATGTCGGCCCGATTCTCCTTGTTGCCCTGGTAGTCGTGCAGCAGCCTCTCCAGCAGGATGCTGGTGAAGTAGGGCCTGCCGTCGAGCAGGGCCTCGATGGCGGAAATGAGGTGCTTGCGTGCGTCCGACTTGAACAGAAAGCCGCGCACCCCGGCCAGAATGGCTTCGGTCAGAAGCTCTTCGCTCTCGTGCATCGTCAGGATCAGGACCTGCGCGCCAAGGTGGAGTGCCTTGAGGCGGCGACTGACCTCCAACCCGTTCATGACCGGCATGGAATAATCGACGATCACGATGTCCGGCCTGGTCTCGAGCGCCAGCGCGACCGCCTGCTCGCCATCAGTCGCCACGCCGCTCACGATCCAGCTGGAATGCGCTTCGATGATTGCACGCAGCCCGGAACGCACAACTTCATGATCATCCGCAATCAAGATGCGTTTCACCGTGTCGTTCCCGTTGGCCGACCCTTGCGCTTCCGGGCCGATACCGGCAGCAAACCGGCAGCACAGTCGAACGATCATAGGGAGCGTGGCTGGAATCGTTATCCCACAAAACCCTGATATCTCCCGGCGAAGGTACCGACGCCCGTATTGCTCGCCAATATAGCCGTTTCAAGCCTCGACCAGCCCGGTCCGAACGGCGTACCGGACCAGCCCCGCCGTCGAGTTCACCTCCAGCTTGCGCATCGCTGCTGCCCGATGGGCCTCGGTGGTCTTGACGCTGAGGTCGAGGATCGCACTGATGCCCTTGTTGCTGTATCCTTCCGCGACCAGCTTGACGACCAGTTGCTCGCGGGCCGTGAGTTCGTGATGCCGCTCGCCGTTGGTCCGCGGCGCATGGTCGAGTTCGGTCTTCCGGGGCCAGAATGGCCGGTGCAGCAACAAGGCTTCGACAGCTGCGACAAGCAGCTTGTTGGCGTCGGACTTCACCAGGAATGCACGCGCCCCCGCCTCGAATGCTTGCTGGGCAAGCAAGCCCGAATTGTGCACCGTGAAGATCAGCACTTCGGTCTGCAGCGGATACTCTCTGATCCGCCGCGCCACCTCGACGCCGGTCATGCGGGGCATCGAAAAGTCGACGATGGCGACATGGGGCCGGCTTTCGATCGCGGCTGCTACCGCCATGCCGCCGTCATTCACCTCGGCGACCACCTCCCAATCCACCCGTTGCTCGAGCACCGCCCGCAAGCCTGACCGTACCGCCTCATGATCGTCCGCGATGAGAATTCGCTTCATGGCAGAGCACTCCGAATCCGCATCGGCGATGGGCCGTGACCCCAGCCCGCCGCCCCGCGGTTAGTGTTTTTTCGCTGATTGTGCGCCTGCGCGGGCCCTTGCATTTGTCGTGGCCCCGCGGCGATTGGCCCTGTTCGCCGAGGGAGCATAGGGAAATACTGCACACAGCACCGTGCCGGCCTGCCGGGGCGCGCGACTGGATTGGATGTCGAGCGTACCTCCGATCTCGTGCAGCCGCGCTTGCATCGCCGGAATTCCGACACCAACAGAGGCCGCGCTCCTGCCGAAACCCGGCGGGAGCCCACGTCCATTGTCGCTGAGCGTCAGGTGAAACCGGCCGTCCGCGGTATCGATGACGATGGCCACCTCCGTCGCGTTCGCATGACGGAAGACGTTCGTCAGCGCTTCCTGGACGACCCGCAGCAACGTTCGTTTCGTCTCGTAAGGCAACCGATCCACATCCGGCACGATGTTGACACTCGCGCGCAACGACGTGCGCGCCGCAAATCCCTCCGCGTACCGCTCGATCGCAGCCTTCAGGCCCTCACCGGCGAGGTTCCGGGGATGCAGCAGATAGGCAAAGGCGCGGATTTCCCGGAGGGCTTCATCGATCGATGCATCGATTTCGTCGCAGAGCCGCTCGGCCAAGTCCGGTTCGCCGATGCTGCTTCGGATCCGCATGAGACCGAGACTCGCGGCAATCAGGTGCTGGCAGGTCGAATCGTGGAGATCGGACGCTATCCGCTGCTGGATGCCTTCCTGGATCGATACCAAAGCGAGATTCACGTCGAGCCCGTTGCCCTGTCCGACCCCGCTCTCGAACGCGCGGCTGCGCAGGGCGCGGTGGCTGCCGATCAAGCGAACCGCACCACCACACGAAGATTGAACGACCGGAGTTACTACCGTTTCGACGTTCCGGGGCGAGCCGCCGAACGCGAGACGCTGCCGGATCCTGATTTCCGCTCCTTCCGCAACGCACGCCCCCAGCGCCTGGCAGACGATTCTAGCGTCGTCCGCATTCATGCAATCGAACACATCCATGTCGTAAACGTCTTCCGGCGAGAGACCGAGCCGGGACCCGAACTCCGGATTGATCGCCTCATAGACGAAGCGCCCTTCAGGAGACGGACGCACGACGAAGAGGAGATCAGCCGAAAACGTCCAATAGAGCGCTTCGATCGATTGTTCCGAACCTGTCCGCAGCCAGTTCCCGAGGCCGGTTCGATGCGACTCGCTGGCGGGGGAGACATGTACCTTCACGATACGCACTCACTCTTCTCCGGCGACATCGCGACGCTGACAACAGCATCGCCTGTGTCCGCTCGCCTGTTCGGGGACTTCTCCCCTCGCCGGCTCGCGGACGCGCCTTGGAGCCGATCCGACTATATACCCTGGAACCGACCCACAACAAGAGGTAGCATTTCCATGGGATTTAAATCTTGAATCCGCGACACGCCGTCTGCCCTGCCCGACAAAGCGGTTCGTGCCCTGCGCAAGCGCTCGAATTTGGCGCAACAGAGATTAAAAATGCGGGATTCCGAGCAGCGGAGTTCCGAGACAGCGAACTCCCGCGCCGATAGGCGGCTATGCCTACCAACGTAGCGAGGCGCTAGCGGCTGCCGCCACCATTTGCGCCGGACTTCCTCCTGCGTTCCGTCCTTGCTTTCGGAGTCGTCGGAGGCGGTGCAATCTGCAGGGGATGCGATGGCAACGTCAGACGGTTTGTCGCAGCATCGTCCCGAAGCGCATCGGTATCAAGACGCTGGCTTCGATCCACAGCGTCACGCGGATCGGCGGCGGCAACGGATGCCGCCGCGATGCCCACAACAATACCGATCAACAGCGACAAGCTTCTTGCGTGCATCGATCGGATACCTCTCAGAATGCGAAATCCAGTCGAGGGCCAATGCGAACGTCCCTGTATCGTCGTAGCGGCACGTTCGACGTTCGCGCCTCGTACAGCACGGTCGTCGTGAGCGACAGATTGCTCGCAAAATTATACTTCAGACCGACGTCTGCCGAATAGAGCTGATCGCGCCGCCCGCTATTGAGCCCATCGGTGAACCAGTAAGCCTCGAACAGTGGCGTGCTGACAATCGACCATTTGGAATCGAGCTTGACCTCGATACCGAGCACAGCGTCGAAGCGCCAGCGGCGCGCCTCCGCCAGGTCGGAAAATCGATAGGTCAGGAGCAGCAATGGTGAAAACGTCGCGTTGTTGAAGCGGAAGTCGCGGGCAACCGAGCCCATCACATCGTTCGAGGTGAAGGCGAGGTCGCGGTAGATACCGTCAAAATCGTAGCGATGCTCGTAAATGGCGGAGAAACGCCAGCCGTCCCAATTTTGGGTCAGGCGCCCGCCCATCCGCGCGACGGCAAAGTTGCCGTCCTTCTCCCGCGAAAACGCTTCATATTGCCCCCGCGCATAGAGCCGGTACGACAGGTCATTGCTGAGGTTCCCGTCCAGCCGGACGCTCACGTCGGGCACGTAGTAAACATCCGACTTGCGGTTGTCCCGGGTAAACAGGGCGTTGTCGGTGAAGGTGGGCGCTATGGAACCCACGACACTCCAGGATGGTGCGGAGGTGTAAGGTACAGGGGCCGCGATCGTCTTGAACTCGGTGACATCAAGGTCGGCTGCGCCTGCCGTGCTTGCGCCGAGCAGACCAAAGATCGGCAGAAGAATCCTGGACCTTCGCATGGCGTCCCTCGATGGCTGTCGCGTGCATCGGGATTCGCGTCAGGCTGTGACACGATTGTGGCGTGTTAATGTTATTCGACTAAATCACGGGTTGATCAGATCGATCATCGTTTCGTAAGAGGCCGCAGTGACCGCTGATGCGGGCTTAATAGTCGACCGCGTCCCTGGTGATCGGACAGGTCATGCAATGACCGCCGCCGCGACCACGTCCGAGTTCCGCACCAACGATGGTAATGACCTCGATGCCCTCCTTGCGCAGCAGCGTGTTGGTGTAGGTGTTGCGGTCATAGGCAAACACGACGCCGGGAGATGCGCAGACGAGATTGGCACCGCTATCCCACTGGGTGCGCTCGCGCATATAGGCATTTCCGCCCGTCTCCACCACGCGCAGCTTCTTCAGCCCAAGCGCCTCTGCCACGACCTCGACGAAGGGCTTTTCATCCTTCCGCAGTTCGATGCCTGCGGAGCCGTCGGCCGGACGGTAGGAAAATGCCGCGATATTGTTGACGATGTCCGGATAAAGCAGCACGCAATCGCGATCGGCGAATGTGAAGACCGTATCCAGATGCATCGCCGCTCGAAGCTTGGGCATGGCAGCCACGATCACGCGCTCGGCCGCCTTCTTCTTGAACAAGGCGGCAGCGAGCTGGCTGATGGCCTGCCGCGAGGTGCGCTCGCTCAATCCGATCAGCACGTTGCCTTTTCCGATCGGCATCACGTCGCCGCCCTCGAGCGTCGCAAGGCCGTGATCCTGTGTCGGATCGCCCCACCAGACATTGACCTTGCCGGCGAAATCCGGATGGAACTTATAGATCGCTGCGGCGAGGATAGGCTCTTCGTGGCGCGCCGGCCAGAACAGCGAATTCAGCGTAACGCCCCCGTAGATCCAGCAGGTCGTATCGCGCGTGTACAGGGTGTTGGGAAGGGGCGGCAGAAGATACTCGGTCATGCCGGCCGCTTCCCGGATGAGCCTGAGCGTCTCGCCGCCGCGGGCTTCCGGAAAGTCCTGGGTCGACAATCCGCCGATCAGCGTCTCCGCCAGCTCGCGCGGCTTGAGGCTTTCCAAATAGCCGCGCAGCTCGTCGATCAGGCCGAGGCCAACCTGATTGGGGATCACCTGGTTGTCGAGAATCCACTTCCTCGCCTCCGGAATGGCGACCGTGTCCGCGAGGAGATTGTGCATCTCGACGACTTCGATACCGCGGTCGCGCATCTTCTGCACGAAATCGAAATGATCGCGCTTGGCATTGTCGACCCATAGGACGTCGTCGAACAGCAAGGTGTCGCAGTTCGTCGGCGTCAGACGTTGATGAGCCCGCCCCGGCGAACAGACCAGCACCTTGCGCAGCTGGCCGACTTCCGAATGAACACCGAAGGGAATCCCTGCATCCGATGTCTGCTTTGTCATGAGGCCTATCTCCGGAACTGCTCCGCTCAGATCGTGATGTAGCCGGTGGCCAGGCCATGAATGCCGATGACCGCGCCGATCGCAACGACAATGAAGATGATCCACTCGACGAAGGTGAAGACTCTCGCCTTCTGCTCGAGGCGTGCCCACAAATACAGTGCCGTGCCGGGCGCGTAGAGGATGGCCGACAGCAGCAGATATTTCATTCCGGCCGCATAGATCAGGAAGAGCGTGTAGATCAGCGCAATTCCGGTAAAGACCAGCCCGCTTCGACGCTGGTCCGGGCGCTTCTCATAGGTCTCGCCCCGCTTGACCAGCAGGAGCCCGTAGGCGGCGACCAGGAAAAACGGGATCAAATTCATGACGCTCGTCAGATTGAGCATCAGCGAGAAAGCGTCCCGCGACCAGTAGGTGCTGATGACGAAGAGCTGGACGACGATGTTGGTCAGCCACAGCGCCGCCGCCGGGACCTTGTTCTCGTTCTCGGTGCCGAACAGGGCCGGCATATCCCTGGTGCGGCCCGCGGCCGAAAGAACTTCGGTGCAGATCAAGCTCCAGGCGAGATAAGCCCCGAGCACCGAAACCAGAAGTCCGATGCTGACGAAGACCGCGCCCCAATGCCCCACGACGGCCTCCAGCACCGCCGCCATGGACGGCTGTCGCATCTCGGCGATGTCGGTGCGCGGCAGCACGGCGTAGGGCAGCATGGTGACGAGCACCATCAGGCTGGTCACCATCACAAAGCCGATGATCGTCGCCGCGCCGACATGGGATCGCTCCTTGGCATAGCGGGAATAGACGCTGGCGCCCTCGATCCCGAGGAACACGAACACCGTGACTAGCATGGTCGCGCGGATCTGC
The DNA here is from genome assembly GCF_054863025.1 of Bradyrhizobium sp. 23AC. NCBI lineage: Bacteria > Pseudomonadati > Pseudomonadota > Alphaproteobacteria > Hyphomicrobiales > Nitrobacteraceae > Bradyrhizobium > Bradyrhizobium sp. 23AC. The sequence goes on along the minus strand of NZ_JAVAYN010000025.1, from coordinate 34,658 downwards.
TCGAAGAGCCCCTTGTCCGGCATGCCCTCGCCGCCCCAGAAATTGTCGCTGAACTGGTCGGCCTTGAAGGCGAAGAGCAGGATGACGATAAAGACCAGGATCGGCACGATCTTGGCGATGGTCACGATGGTGTTGATCGCGGCGGCCTGCTGCACGCCACGCAGGATCATGAAGTGGAAAAGCCAGATCCCGATCGAGGCAACGATGATCGCGATGACGGTATTGCCGTCACCAAACACGGGAAAGAACGCGCCCAAGGTCGACTTGATCAGGACCCAATACGACACGTTGCCAATGCAGCTTCCCATCCAATAGCCAAGCGCCGACAGGAAGCCGGGATAATCGCCGAAACCTGCTTTCGCATAGGCGTAGACACCAGCATCGAGTTCAGGCTTTCGCTCCGCCAACGACTGAAACACGCGCGCCAGCGTGTACATGCCACCGCCGGCGATGCACCAGGCGAAGATGGCGCCGAATGGACCGGTTGCGATGCCGAATGTGCGCGGCAGCGAGAAGATGCCGGAACCGACCATGGAGCCGACCACCATGGCCGTCAGAGCAAACAGCGAAAGTTTCTGGATCGACGGCGTCGCACTCATGTGAAGGGCCTCGAACCGCGAACGATAGTCGGCGCTGCGGCCGCTTCGCTCGTTGGGACCCGGACGATGCGCCGTGGAGCGCGCATGGCCAATCAGGTGATCACCTAGTCGAGGTCCGGGATTACCCTCACTGCCCACGCTCTCAGGCCGCGAACGAAGAGCCGGAAGCTTCGGCCTGCTCCTTTCCGCCGAACCAGGCCACATACAGTGTCGGCAGGAAGACCAGGGTCAGACCGGTCGCAACCAGCAGTCCGCCCATGATCGCAAAGGCCATTGGCCCCCAGAACACCGTCGGAGCAATCGGGATCATGCCGAGAACGGTGGAGACGGCCGTCAGCATGATTGGACGAAAGCGGGAACTGCTGGCATCCACCGCGGCCTGCCAGGGTCCCTTCCCCAGTGAACGCTCCGCCTCGATCTGGCCGATCAGGATGACTGCGTTCTTGCTGATCATGCCGAGCAGAGCAAGCACACCGAGAATGGCGACGAAGCCCAACGGCCGGCCCGACAACAGCAGCGCTGCGACGACGCCGATCAGACCGAGCGGTGCAACGCTGACGACCATCAACAATCGCGGAAAGCTCTGCAGCTGGGCCATCAGGACCGTGAACATGACGAACAGCATCACGGGCACCACCGCCATGACGGAGGCCTGCGAATTCCGGCTTTCCTCCACCGTGCCACCGACCACGACGCGGTACGAAGCCGGCAGCGCCGTCTTCAGCTTTGCCATGGCCGCGGCCTGCCTGTTGACGACCGTCTCCGGCAGCACACGGTCGGCAATGGCGGCCCGAACCGTGAGCGTGGGCACGCGATCTCGTCGCCAGATCAGCGGAAACTCCTGATCATACTCGAACGATGCAAACTGGCTCAATGGAACGGTCCGCCCGCCCGCGATCGGCATTTGCAACGTACGCAAGCTCGCCAGCGAGACGCGCTGTTCATCGGTTGCGCGGACCACCACATCGACCAGGTAGATATCGTCCCGCACCTGCGTGACCGGCGTGCCGGATATCACGGTGTTCAGAACCGTGGAAATCGTCTGCGAACTGAGTCCGAGAAGGCGGGCCTCGTCCTGGTTGACGCGAATCCGCACCTGGCGATCGGGCTCCATCCAGTCGAAATTCACGCTCTTGGCGGCCGGATCGGCCCCGACGATCCGTGCGACCTCGAGCGCGATGTCGCGCACCCGCTCGACGTCGGGACCACTGACGCGATACTGCAGCGGCCATCCGACCGGGGGACCGAGGCCGAGCGGAGACACCGACGAGATCGCATTCGGAAACTCATCGGCAAGGAATCGTTCCAGCTTGCCATGCAGCCGCTCACGCGCCCCAATGTCTCTGGCGACGACGACCGCCTGCGTGAAGGAGTCGTTCGGCAATTCGACGCTGAGCGGCAGATAGAACCGGATCGCACCGCGCCCGACATTGGTGCTCCAATGCGCGACATCGGGATCGCCCGTCAGCATCTTGTCCAGACGCTTTGCCGCGGTTTCGCTGGCAAAAATCGATGCATTTTGCGGCAGGCTGAGATCGACCAGCAGTTCCGGCCGATCGGAGGACGGAAAGAACTGTTGCGGAATGAGCGGCATCGCGAGCACGGAGGCGACGAACAGCGCGGCCGTCCCACCGAGGGTCAGCCATTTGGCGCGGATCGCCGATATCAGTAAGCGTCGATACAGCCGGAACACCCGTCCGGGAGCCGCAGCACCCTTCTGCTTGGGCGGGACAAGGATCGCAACGCCGAGCAGCGGCGCGAAAATCACCGCGACGAACCAGGACGCCAACAGCGCGATCGCGACCACTGCGAACAGCGAGAACGTGTATTCGCTCGCGGCACTTGCAGCAAAGCCGACCGGAATGAAGCCCGCGATCGTCACGAGCGTCCCCGCAAGCATGGCAAGCGCGTGGGTCCTGAAGGCGTAACTCGCGGCCTCGACCTTGCTGTCGCCCAATGCCAGGCGAATGAGCGTGGCATCCGTCGTCGTCATGGCATCATCGACCAGCAGGGCAAGCGCAATGATCAGGGCGCCGAGCGATATGCGCTGCATGTCGATCTGAAGGACCGCCATGACCGGAAACACGATCGCAAGCGTGAGCGGGATCGCCAGCGCAATGATCAGGCCCGGACGAACGCCGAGGCTGATGAAGCTCACAACCAGAATGATGGCGATCGCCTGCAACAACGAGGTCATGAACTCGCCGACCGCCTTGCCCACGACGACGGCTTGGTCGGCCACCAGGCTCGGCTCGATCCCGATCGGCAAATCGGCGGTGATCCGCGCCATCGCCTCCTTGACGTTCCTGCCGAGCGCGAGGATGTCGCCGCCGTCGCGCATGGCAATGGCAAGCCCGATCGCCGGGCGGCCATTGATCCGGAACAGCGGCTGGGGTGGATCGGCATAGCCCCGCCGCACTCTCGCAAGGTCGCTCAGGCGCAGCATGCGACCGCCGGCTGCGAAGTTGATATCGGCAATGTCCTGCTCGGACAGGAAGCTGCCCGACACCCGCAGCGATATCCGCTCGGTGCCGGTCTGAAGCGTTCCCGCCGGCATCACGATGTTCTGCGCCCGCAACGCCGCGATCAGAGCCGTCCGATCAACGCCGAGATTTGCAAGTTCCTGCTTGGAGAACTCGACGAAGATCACTTCCTCCTGTGCGCCCAGCAGCTCGATCTTCGCGACATCCGGTACAGCCAGGAGCTGCGAACGGATCGCCTCGACCCGGTCACGCAGCTCGCGTTGCGCGAAGCCATCGCTGGTAAAGCCGTAGACGATGCCAAAGGTGTCGCCGAAATCGTCGTCGAAGAACGGCCCGACGACACCAGCAGGCAGCGTATGGCGAATGTCGCCGATCGACTTCCGTACGTGGTACCAAGTATCGGAGACATCCCGCGCATTGGTGCTTCCCCTGAGGTTCACGAAGATGGTCGTGAGGCCTGGCCGGGTGAAGCTGCGCAGGAAATCCAAATGCGGGGTCTCCTGCAATTGGCGCTCGAGGCGCTCCGTCAGCTGCTTCATCGTCTCGTCGGCCGTCGCACCTGGCCAGACGGCATGAACGACCATGGTCCGGATCGTGAAAGCCGGATCCTCGTTCCGGCCCAGCCGGAAATATGACAGGACGCCGGCGGCTACCGCTATCAGCATGAGGTAGACGACCAGCGAGCGTCGCCCCAATGCCCATTCCGAAAGGTTGAATCCGCTCATCGCCCCGACCCGAGCACGCGCACCTTCTGGCCTGGATGAAGTGCCTGAACGCCTGCAGTGACGACGATCTCGCCGGCATCAAGCCCTTGTGCGACGATCACCTGCGCCTGGTCGAACCGCAGCACGTCGACGTTCCGCGCTGAGACCGTATTAGCTGAGGGATCGAGGACCCAGACGGCCGGCTGTTGATTCATCCTGGTCAGCGCGGTTGCGGGAATGCCGATCATTGGGCCGGAGCTCGCCTCGGCGCGCCCGACCACGGTCGCCCCGAGCCGCATCGCAGCCGGCGGATCGGTAAGGCCCACCTTGACCTCGAAGGTCCGCGTGACCGGGTTGGCCTGGGCGGCGACCTGCCGGACGCGCCCTTGCGCCGTCACTGCCGGATCGTCCGTGAGCGCGACCGTTACCTGCAGATCGGCAGGCGCCGCTCTCACCAGTTGGGCGGGCACATCGAAGACCGCATCGCGACCGTCCTGGCGAGCGATCTTCGCGATCGTCTGCCCGGCCTGAACGACCTCGCCGGCGGCGGGGCCGGTTTCGGTGACCTTGCCCGGCGCATCGGCCCGCAGCTCGGTAAAGCCGACTTGATCGTGGGCGGCGCTCAACTGGGCTTCGGCCATATCGAGCTGCGATTGGGCGGTCTGCTGCGCCTGCGTCGCGGCTTCGAAGTTGGCGCGGGTGGTCCAGCCCTGCGCCAGCAGCGTCTGCTGACGCTCGAAATGATTGCGGGCCTGAGTGAGCTGGCCTTGCGCAGCAGCAAGTGCCGCCTGCGCCTGGCGTAGCGCGTTCGCTTCATTCTGCGATTCCAGTTGCGCCAGAAGTTGGCCGGCCTGGACGCGATCACCAAGCCGGGTGTTGTTCGAAAGCAGTCGCCCCCCGATTCGAAATGCAATGCTTACCTCGTCCTCCGCCTCGATACGCCCCGCAAACGTGAACGGCGTCAGCAGCTCGCGCTTCTCGACCGTGGTCGTGCGAACCGGACGTGGCGCCGGGGGCGTACCCTCCACCGGGTCCCTTTCACAGGCGGCAACCAGCAGCGTGGTGACCGCTGCGACAAGCGCGATGTTCAGCGGCCGCATCGGCATGACATGATCATCGGTCAACTGCTCCGCTGACGATCTTGTCGATAGATCATCTCCCTTCCATCGGTAAATCTACTGAGCGATCACCGATGCAATCGTGGTCCGGAGAACCTTCCAGCAGCAGTCAGAAGATTCCCAGGGCAACGTCAGGCAATCACCCGATACCGGGGACGCCGCAAGCGGTGCATTAAGGCTGCACCTGCTCCCGCCGCGGCGCGTTCGCCAAAGCAGCAGGTGGCAAGGGAACCGGCCGCTCAGGCTCCGAATGATTCACACGACGACAGGAGATCGACATGAGAAAGCTGGCTTTGCTGTCCGCGGCCATCTTCATTGCGCTCAGCGCGATGGGTTCGACGACGCCCGTACAAGCGCAGGATCTGGCATGGTGCTCGAAGATCAAGGGAATGCTCAACTGCATGTATGAGACCCGCTCCCAATGCCGCGCATCGGTGAGCGGACGGCAGGGCACCTGCGTGCAAAATCGCCGCCGCTGACGGCATCGTTCAGTCCGATATCGGCCCGGGCGGCGTAAGATGATGCGCTGTTGGTTGTCGTACGCCACCCGGATTTCGGCATGAATGGCGCAACTGTGCCCGCCCCATCGGGACATTCCTCCGCCAACGTCCGGGGTTTCCTCCAATCGCGGCGGGCATTCTTGCGCGGTAGCATCGACTGCTCCGGTTCGCATTTGGATCAACGGGAGGTGTCAATGTCCGATCTTGTCGCGATCGTGTATCCGTCGGAAGCAAAGGCAGAAGAAGTCCGCCAGCAGCTATTCAAGCTGCAGAAGGAGTATCTGATCACAATCAGCGACGCCGTGATTGCCGTGAAGACGGACGCGGGCGGCATCAAGCTCAATCAACTCGTCAATACCACTGCCATGGGCGCAATGACGGGAAGCTTCTGGGGCCTTCTCATCGGTGTCCTGTTCCTGAACCCAATCCTCGGAGTCGCGGTTGGCGCCGCGTCCGGCGCGCTCGGCGGCGCGCTCTCGGACTTCGGCATCGACGACGCCTTCATGAAGAGCCTGTCGACCAGCCTCCAGCCCGGCAACGCGGCCTTGTTCGTCCTGATCAAGCACATGACGGCGGACAAGGTGATCAACGAGATCAAGAGCGCCGGCGGCGTTGTGCTCAAGACGTCACTCGACGAGACCAAGGAAAAGCTCCTCCGCGATGCGCTGACGAGTGCGGTGGAGCGGCCGGCGGCCTGATGCCGCCGTTCCTCCCTGTCTCAGCGCCGGCCGCCCGCAAGCCGCAGCAGCATCATGAAGAGGTTGATGAAATTCAGATAGAGCGACAGCGCCGCGATGACCGACTTGCGACCCGCAGAGGTATGGTCATCCGCGCTGTCGTACATCGCCTTGATCCGCTGCGTGTCGTAGGCCGTAAGCCCGGCAAATACGCCGACGCCAACGATCGAGATCAGCCAATCGAGCGCGCTCGAGGACAGAAAGATGTTGATCAGGCTTGCGATGATGACGCCGATCAACCCCATGAACAGGAACGTGCCCAGCCCGGAGAGATCGCGTCGCGTCGTATACCCGAAGGCGCTGAGCGCTCCGAAACTCGCGGCCGCAATGAAGAAGACCCGGGCAATCGACGAGTTCGTGTAGATGTGGAACAGCGTCGAGAGCGATACGCCGACCAAGGCGGCATAGAGGAAGAACAGCAGCCGTGCCGTTGACACGGACAGCGTATTGATGCGCGAGCCGATGAAGAAAACCAGCCCCAGTGGCGCCAGAATGAAGACCCACATCAATGGGCTCTGCAGCAGCGCCGGGCCTGTGAGCTGATAAGTCAGCCAGGCCACGACGGCGGTCAAGCCGACGCCCGCGGCCATGTGAGCGTAGATGCGCAGCATGTATTGATGCAGGCCAGCGTCCACCGCAAATGCGCCGCCAGCCGTCTCCGCCGCAGTCAGATTTTGATCGAAATTTGACACATCCGCCTCCTCTGGACTTCGCCGAGGGAGGCGACATTAATCCTCGGGCATCCGGAACGGCATCGGACAATCACCCGAATGCCGCCCGTGGAAATTACCCTTCTCTGTCGCAACTGCGGGCATCGCTGGGATGCTGCACATGACCGATGCGAGAGCTTGGAACTACGTCTAAGCCCTTTGGCGTACGCTCCTTACAGCTTTGTCACTTGGAAGCCGGGTGGGTCGCGATCTAACCCAATGCCATGCGCTTCTTCTTTCACATCGCCGACAGATACGGCCTCTTTCCCGACGGGATCGGACAGGACTGCCGAGATCAGGATGCAGCCATCCTGCACGCCAGACGCCTCGCCGCCGAGCTCGCCAAGGCCGGTGAATTCTGCCGCGGCAGCGTCGTGCTTGTGGCCAGCCCGCTGCAGACGGCTTGCGGCGCCCCGGGCGGCGGCTGATTTTTCTGCCCTCACCACCTACAGAGAATCCCTGATGTGCGCATGCGGCAGACACTTCTAAGGTCGTCCGCAGGGGGCGGTCGGCAGATGCGACCACCGCCGCGCTGCGGATTGGGAGACCATTCTCCGTCATGGCGTCTTCGTCGAACGAGGCCAATCAAGAGCTTTCGCGCAACGCGTTGATCGCGCTTGTGATTGGATCGATGGTGGGATCCGGCATCTTCGCCCTGCCGGCGGCGTTCGGGCGTGCCACCGGCGCCTTCGGTGCGATCATCGCATGGATCATCGCAGGAACGGGCATGCTCATGCTCGCGCTCGTATTCCAGTCGCTGTCGCAGCGCAAACCGGAGCTGGATGCCGGCATTTACGCCTACGCCAAAGCCGGATTTGGCGACTACATCGGATTCGCGTCGGCGGCGGGCTACTGGATCGGCTGCTGTCTTGCCGACGTCGCCTGTCTCATTCTGATCAAGGCCACACTCGGGCAGTTTTTTCCGATCTTTGGCGACGGCACGACGCCGACGGCCATTGCATCGGCGACACTGCTTTTGTGGAGTGTGCACTTTCTCGTGCTGCGGGGCATCAGGGGCGCGGCCAGGCTCAACACGATTGCAACCTTCGCAAAGATCGTTCCGATACTCCTGTTCATCGTCGTGGCGGCGTTCGCGCTCGATCGCGAGCTGTTGGTGCAGAATTTCTGGGGAACGGAGCCGCCGAATCTCGGACAGGTGCTGAGCCAGGTGCGCTCTACGATGCTGCTCACCGTATTCGTGTTCGTCGGCGTCGAAGGCGCGAGCGTCTATTCGCGCTACGCCAGGAATCGCGCCGACATCGGCATTGCGACGGTGGTGGGCTTTCTGAGCGTTCTCTGCCTGCTCGTCCTGGTGACGCTGCTGTCCTACGGCGTGTTGCCGCGGAACGAGCTGGCGGGTCTTTCGACGCCGTCGATGGCAGGCGTGATGGAATCAATGGTCGGGCGCTGGGGCAGCGTGTTCATCAGCCTGGCCCTGTTGATCTCGATCCTCGGCAACTATCTGTCCTGGTCGCTGCTCGCCGCGGAGATCCTGCATTCGGCGGCGATGCACCACACGATGCCGTCCTTTCTCGCGCGTGAGAATGCGAACAAGGTGCCTGTCGGTGCGCTCTGGCTGACCAACTGCGTGATCCAGGCGTTTCTGCTCGTCAGCTGGTTCGCCGAATATGCCTTCACGCTCGCATTGAAGATGACGAGTGCGATGACGCTGATTCCCTACGTTCTCGTCGCGGCCTATGGCCTCAAGCTCGCATCGACCGGCGAGACCTATTACGCCGGCGAGCGCGCCCGCACGACCGATTGGATTCGCGCTGCCGTTGCGACATTCTACGCCGCCGCGATGATCTACGCCGGCGGACCGAAGTTTCTTCTGTTGTCCTCGATCCTCTACGCGCCCGGAACCTTGCTGTTCCTGATGGCCAAACGCGAGCGCAAGGAAAGCACATTCACGAGAACCGAAGCCATCCTGTTTGCGGCGGTCGCGATCGCGGCGGGCGGCGGAGTCTATGGGCTCGCCGTCGGTGCCCTTTCGATCTGACCCGGCGTCTTTGATTGTAGGGAGGCGAACATGAACATGACGATCACGCGTTGCACCTTGCTCCTTGCCGGGTTGCTGGCCGTCGCGGCGCCGCCCACCGTCACGCTCGCGCAATCGAAGGACGACAGCGCGGCGATGACAAAGGAGACCGGCACCGCCACATCCAAAAAGGAGGCGCCCCCGAACACCAACACCAATCCGACAAAGCACCGGTACTGGCGTCATCGCGGCGGCAGACACCCGCACTATGGCAGCCGCCGCCTTCGCACCTGAGACATCGTAGTGGCCCCTTCAATGGATCAACCTGACAGCGATTCCGGCATGCGTTGCGAAAAATACCGAGAGCTCCCTCGGCACGAGACCGCTGCCGACGAGCCCGGGGAGGCCGGACGGCCAAGTCTGCTGGCCGTCGGTCTCACCCTGCTCGCCGCCGGCGTCGCTTTATTCCTGATCTGGCAAATGGTCTCCAGCCTTCTGATTGTCTTTGCCGGGGTGTTGTTCGCCGCCTTTCTGGACGCCTTGGCGCGAGCGCTGGCGCCGGTCCTTCCACTCAAACGAGCCTGGCGGTTGACGCTCGTTGTCCTGCTTCTGTCCGCGCTCTCTTGTTTCGGCCTCGCCTGGGGCGCGCGCAAGCTGCCGGAACAGACGCGCCTGCTTCTGAAAGTGATGGATGCGCAGGTTGATCTGCTCCAAGAGCACCTGCTGTCGTATGGCGTGGACCTGCTCGGCCCGGAATGGGGCCGCGACTTTGCACAATGGCTGTTCGCCGATCAGGGCCGGTTCTTCAGCCACGCTCAGTTTCTGCTCGGCGGAGCATCGAGCCTTTTGACCGCCGTGCTGGTGATCCTGTTCCTCGGCATTCTGTTCGCTTTCGATCCCACCGGCCACCGCGAAAGCGTGATCGCGCTGGTCAGGCATTCCCATCGCGCCCGTGCGCGCGCCGTGATGGACGAGATGGGCAACGTCATGCGGCTGTGGTTCGTCGGACAATTGATCCGCATCATGCTGATGACGTTGTGCGTGTGGCTCGCGCTCTATCTCATCGGGCTGCCCGGTCCCTTCGTGCTTGGACTTCAGGCCGGTCTATCGAACTTCATTCCCTATCTCGGGCCGATCGTTGCCGCGATCCCGATCGCGCTCGTCGCGATGCCGCTCGGCGCATCGCTCCTGATCTGGGCGGTCGCCGTGTACACCATCATCCAGTCGATCGAAGGCTACGTGATCGGCCCACTGATCCAGCGCCAGGCGGTCGAGACCCCGCCGGCGTGGACACTGGTTGCGATCGTCCTTCTCGGCGCTCAGTTCGGCGTCATGGGCGTCGCGGTCGCGATGCCGCTGGTTGCGATCGGTCGGGTTGCGATCGTCAGGTTCTATGTCGAGGACTATCTGGGTGGCGATCCCAAGCCACGATCGATTGCGAGTGAGCAGCCATGAGCGAGTTCGAAGCGCATTCGAATGATGCCCCGGCGCGTTCGACAACGGCCCGTTTCCTGTGGCAGCAACTTCCCTATGTCGTCGCGCTGCTGCTCGCCATCGTCGGCGTTGCCTACACAAACGTCTCGCACCAGCCGTTGACCGGCTATTGGGAGTTCCTGGCGCTCGCCATCGGCGTGGTCTGCGTTGTCACCAAGTGGCCGGAGATCGAGGGCAAGGAGGGCCAGATCCGGCTGATCTGGACGCAGGCCCTGCACTGGATCGCGGTCCTGATCACGATGAACATCATGCTGGTCTCCGGCGTGCAGCAATTGCTTCCGACCCCTGCAACGGGGCTCGTCCTGCTGACGTTGCTCGCGCTCGGCACGTTCCTTGCGGGCCTGAGCCTGCTGTCGTTACAGATCGCCTTCCTTGGCCTTGCGATGGGCGCCGCCGTTCCGGCGATATCCTGGCTGAAGCAATCCATCTTCTTCTTCCTGCTCGGGACGGTGCTGCTGATTGGCCTCGCCATCTCGTTCTGGTGGCGCCAGGACGGCAGCCCTTCGCAGAGCGCCAGGGACATCACGAGCCAACGGGAGGATTGAATGCAAGGGTTGCGATATCTTGCCGCCATCGGCGCGTCCGTCGTTCTTTGCGCCGTCACCTCGCCCGCGCAAGCCGAGAGATTCAGGGTCGGCAGGCTCCTGTGCTTCTCGGAGCCACGCGTCGGACTGGTGCTTGGATCGACGCAGGCGCTGCGTTGCGTGTTCAACGCGCTGCGCCCGCCCCGGCAGTACGTCTACGAGGGACGGATACGGCGCGTCGGCGTTGATATCGGCGTGACCAGCGCCGGCGCGCTATCCTGGGCCGTCTTCGCCAGGAACTCCCGGATAGGCCCCGGCACGTTGCGCGGCAGTTACGTCGGCGCGAGCGGCAATCTTGCATTCGGTCCCGGCCTCGGCGCCAACGTCCTGGTCGGCGGCTCGCGGAGGAGCGTGATGCTGCAGCCGATCTCGGTCGAACGCTCGATCGGGCTCAATCTCGCGGCTGGCGTGACTCATCTGACATTGGGACCGCGAGGCGGGCTCTGATCCCGCCGCCTCGGTCCCGCGGTTCGGTCTGCTCTTGATGCCGGTTCGTGCAGGGAGAGGGTGAGAACATTCCCGCCCCGCTGCTCAGGGTTTCGTCCGATGTCCGCGCCGGGTGTTCGAAGCTAGGATCCGATGCATGCTCGATCGGGCCGTGACCGCCCAGGAGGAACGCATGACAGTCTATGACAGTCGCAGGGGTCTCGATGCCGTGGTTGCTCCGCCGCTGTGGGTTTGTGCGCTCCTCGGCGTCGTCCTGATCGCCGCCGGCCTGTTCGCGCTGGGCGACCTTGCCTTCGCCACCGTCGTCAGTGTCAAGCTCATCGGGCTCACCGCGATCGCCGCCGGCGCATTCGAGATTGCCCACGCCTTCTGGACCAAGGGCTGGGGCGGGTTCCTTTGGCAAGTCGTGCTCGGCGCGCTCTACCTCGCCTTCGGTGTCGTGCTGCTCACCCAGCCGGTCTCGGGCGCGCTGATCCTGACCTATTTCCTCGGCGCGGTGCTGTTCGCTTCGGGTGTCATTCGATGCGTGCTGAGCTTTGCCTATTGGCGGCAGAACGGATGGATGATGCTGATCTCGGGCGTCTTCGCGGTGATCGCCGGCGTGCTGGTCCTGTTCGGCTTTCCCACCATCAGCGCTTGGGCTCTCGGCTTCCTGTTGGGCGTCGACCTGATTGCCCATGGCCTGGCATGGCTGCTCTACGCACTGCAATCGGTGCGAACGACCGCATAACAGAGGAGAGAACAACCATGGATGCTCCCAGTCGCCGCGTCTTCCTCAGCCTTGCGACGAACGCCATTGCCGCCGCCGCGATCGGAGCGTCCGGCGCGCACCTCATCGGTGTTGCGAACGCGATGCCGGTCGATCCCGATCTCTCTCGGGCCGGCCGGGCACCGGAGGATCGCGCCATACCGGTTCAATGGGGACCTCCGCCGCGGCCGGGCTGGGGCCCGTCTCATCCTGGCTGGGGCCCGCGACCGCGCCGCCGCCGCCGCTGGGTTTGCTGGTGGCATCGTGGGCGCCGTCATTGCGGATGGCGCTGGTAGTCCGAAGGGGGATGAGGACATGGTACGCAACAAGAACCAATGGCTCCTCCTCGCCGTGCTGGCAGTGCTTTTCCTCGGCGCGAGCTGGTTCTGCGTGTCAGTCTGGAGGGCGACGCCCTCGATGCCGCCTTACGGGAACATCGTGCTGGCGGCGGCTGCGATCCTCGTTCTGGTGCTCGGCTGCGGCCTGATCGCGCTGATGTTCTACAGCCATCGCAAGGGCTACGACGAGCCGGCGCGCAGCAACCGAACCGCGCGGGACTAGCACCGCCCGTCGAACGGCGGAGGTCTGACGCCGGCAGTTCCGAGCCTGGAGCAAGGAGCGGACGATGAACCTTGCTGACGTCCGGCTCGGACTGCTGGCGGCGAGCCTTGCGACATTGTTGGCCGGCGAACCCGCGCGGCCGCAGCCAGCCCCACCCGCGCCCGCCGTCGGCGTCGTCGAAGCGGCGCGGCGGCCGATCACCGAGAGCAGTGAGTTTCTTGGCCGGATCGAGGCCATCAACCAGGTCAACATTGCCGCTCGCGTCACCGCTTTTCTGGAGCAGCGGCTGTTCACCGAGGGCGCCGAAATCAGGAAAGGCGAGCAGCTTTACCGGCTCGAGCGCGGCCCGTTCGAGGCCGATGTCGCCGCCAAGCAGGCCCAGGTGGCACAGCTCGAAGCGACGCTCGAGAATGCCAAATTGACCACCGAGCGCGCCCGCACTCTGCTTGGCGGACCGGCCGGGCAGCAATCGACCTACGATGCCGCGCTTGCGAGCCAGCGCAGCCTCGAGGCGCAGGTCAAAGCTGCACAGGCGCAGGTCCAGGCCTCGCAGATCAACCTCGACTACACCATCATCAGCGCGCCGATCGACGGCAAGATCGGACGCACGGCCGTGACGGAAGGCAACATCGTCGGTCCGAGTTCAGGCGTGCTGACCACGATCGTCAGCCAGGATCCAATGTATGTCACGTTCCCGGTGCCGCTGCGCCAGGGGCTCGAGCTGCGCGAACGCTACGGCCCCCAAGGCGGCCTCGAAGCGGTGACGATCCGATTGCGGCTGCCCGACGGGCGCATGTATGGGCAATCCGGCAAGCTGAATTTCGTCGACAACACCATCGCTCAGAACACCGACACGATCACGGTGCGCGGAGAGATCGCCAACCCGATCCTGCGCGCTCCCTCGGCGGCAGGCGTTACCGTCCACGAGCTCACCAACGGCGAATTCGTCACCGTCGTCCTCGAAGGAGTCCAGCCTATCGAGGTGCTGGCGATCCCGCGCTCAGCAGTGCTGTCCGACCAGCGCGGCGACTACGTTCTCGTCGTCGGCGCAAACGACAAGGCGGAGCAGCGGCGCATTCAGCTTGGGCAATCGACTCCGACGATCGCTGCCGTCATCAGCGGATTGACGGCCGGTGACAAGGTGATCGCGGAAGGTTTGCAGCGCGTTCGCGCCGGACAAACCATCTCTCCAGAGCCGGCAAGTCCGCTGATCTTGTCGAGCATGAAGGATTCAACCGGCGAGGCGGCCCCGCAAGGGGGGCGCGCTCCCCTGCCCCGAACCCCCAAGGGCGGCAGCCAATGATATCGAGCGTCTTCGTCGACCGGCCGCGTCTTTCGATGGTGATCGCCTTTGTCATCACCATCGCCGGCGCGCTGGCGCTCACGCAGATCCCGGTGGCGCAGTTTCCCGATATCGTGCCGCCGCAGGTCACCGTAGCGGCGAACTTTCCCGGCGCCTCCGCCGAGGTCGTGGAGAGCAGCGTCGCACAGCCGTTGGAGGCGCAGGTGGTCGGCGTCGACCGCGCGCTCTATATGAAATCGACCAGCGGCAACGACGGCAGCTATACGCTGACGGTTTCGTTTGCGCTCGGCACCAATCCCGACATCAACACGGTCAACGTCAATAATCGCGTTCAGAGCGCATTGTCGCAATTGCCCACGGAAGTGCAACAGCAGGGCGTGACCGTCCAGAAGCGATCCTCTTCGATCCTGCAGTTCCTGGTGCTCTACAGTGCAGATGGTCGGCAGGACCCGCTCTTCATCACCAATTACGCCATCATCAACGTGCTGGACGCGATTGCGAGCACGCCGGGTGTCGGCCAGGCCAATCTGTTCGCCAGGATGAATTATTCGATGCGGATCTGGTTCGATACGCAGCGCCTCACCAGCCTCAACCTGACCCCCTCGGACGTGGTCGCCGCCATTCGCGCACAGAGCGTCCAGGCTCCCGTCGGCCGCATTGGCGCGCGGCCGATCAGCGATGATCAGCAGTTCCAGTTCAACGTGCAGACGATGGGCCGCCTCGCCACCGTCGATCAATTCGCCAACATCGTGCTGCGCGCCGAGCCGAACGGATCCTCGCTGCTGGTCAGGGACGTCGCCCGCGTCGAGCTGGGCGCGCAAAATCTCGACAGCGAAGCCCGGATCGACGGGCGGGCTGCCGTTCCGATTGCGATCTACCTCGCCCCCGGCGCCAACGCGGTGACCACCGCGCGCGTGGTCGCGGACACGATGCAGCGGCTGTCCGGCCGGTTTCCGGCAGGGCTCGGTTATCTCGTGCAGTACGACTCCACGACCTTCGTCCGGGACACGATCACAGAGGTGCTGTGGACATTGGGCGAGGCCTTCGTCCTGGTTGTGATCGTGGTCTATCTGTTTCTCGGAAACATGCGGGCCACCGCGATTCCGGCCGTCGCAGTCCCGGTAAGCCTCGTAGGCACCTTCGCCGTTCTGCTCGCGCTCGGCTATTCCGCCAACACCGTATCCCTGCTCGCAATGGTGCTCGCGATCGGCATCGTGGTCGACGACGCCATTGTCGTGGTCGAGAATGTCGAGCGTGTCATGGCGGAGGAGCCTGATCTTTCTCCGGCCGCGGCCAGCAAGAAAGCCATGAGCCAGATCACCGCGCCGATCGTCGCGATCACGCTGGTGCTGCTCTCGGTGTTCGTGCCGATCGCTTTCATTCCCGGCATCTCGGGCACGCTGTTCCGCCAATTCGCGGTGACGATCAGCGCCGCCATGATGATCTCGGCATTGAATGCCCTGACGCTGTCGCCGGCCCTCTGCGCGCTGCTGCTGCGTCACACGGGACAGCGCCGCGGCATCATCGGCCGCATGCTCGCCGGCATCGACTGGGTGCGCGATCGCTACAGCGGCGCGGTCCGCTGGCTGGTGCGCATGGCAGCCTTATCGCTGCTGCTGGTGATCGCCTTTGCCGCAGGAATCTTCGGCCTGTCGCTGGTGACCCCGACGGGCTTCCTGCCCGAGGAGGACCAGGGCGCCTTCTTCACCTCGGTTCAGCTGCCGGACGGCGCATCGGTAGCGCGGACCAGCGAGACCACCCGGCAGATCGAGGACATCCTGAAGCAGATGCCGGCCGTCGACCACGTCCTCGCGGTGATCGGCTTTTCCCTGCTCGACGGAGCCTCCGAGCCGAACAGTGCACTCGTGGTGGCGCGACTGAAGCCGTTCGCCGACCGCAAGGCGGCAACGGATTCCGCACAGGCGCTGATCGCCAAGACCTTCGCCGCCGGCGCGCAGATCCGGCAAGCCAACGTGCTGCCGTTCAACCTGCCGCCGATCATCGGGCTCTCCACCGGCGGTGGCTTCGAATATCAATTGCAGGCCCTGGAAGGTCAGGCTCCGGCCGCGATCTCCAGCGTCACGAACGCGTTGATCGGCGCGGCCAATGCCGATCCTCGGCTCGCGCGCGTGTTCTCGACATTCACGGCGACCAATCCATCGCTCTATCTCGATATTGACCGCCGCAAGGCCCAGGCGCTGGGCGTCACCGTCAACGACATCTTTACGGCGCTCCAGGCCACGCTCGGCGGCATCTACGTCAACAACTTCAACCTGTTCGGTCGCACCTGGCAGGTCAATCTGCAAGGTGAAGGATTCGATCGCGCCGATACGTCCGATGTCTGGCGCATCCATGTGCGCAACAGCTCGGGTGAGATGGTGCCGTTACGGTCCCTCGCCGGCCTCAAGATCGTGACCGGGCCGCAGGTCATCACCCGCTACAACAACTATCGTTCGGTGACCGTCAACGGCAGCCCGGCATCGGGCACCTCCTCCGGGGCCGCGATCGCCGCCATGACGCAGATCTCGGAGGATGTTCTGCCGTCGGGTTACGGTTTCGCGTGGACCGGCACCGCCTACCAGGAACAGCAGGCGGCCGGCCAGACCGGCATCGTGCTTATGCTCGCCGTCCTCTTCGCGTATCTGTTCCTGGTCGCGCTCTATGAAAGCACCGTGATCCCGATCCCCGTGCTGCTCTCGGTTGTCGTCGGCGTGCTCGGATCCTATCTCGGTATCAAGATCGCTGGCCTCAATCTCGACCTCTACGGTCAGATCGGCCTCGTCGTCCTGATCGCGCTTGCCGCCAAAAACGGCATCCTGATCGTCGAGTTCGCCAAGGAGCAACGCGAGGCCGGCGTGCCGCTCGACGAGGCCGCGATCCAGGGCGCACATATGCGCTTTCGGGCCGTCATGATGACCTCGGCGGCCTTCATCCTGGGCCTCTTGCCGCTCGTGATCGCGACCGGCGCCGCCGCGCTCAGCCGGCGCGCCGTCGGCACGGCGGTCTTCGCCGGCATGCTGGCCGCAAGCTCGATCGGAATATTCATCGTGCCGATGCTCTACGTGGTTTTCCAGCGCCTGCGTGAACGGGCGAAGGCCACCTTCAAGTCAAGCGGTCAGCCGAAATCGCCCGACCGTAATGCAGTCTAGGCAGGCTTCGGCGGTGCTGTTCGTAAGTAGGACCGTTTGAAAGATCCGCGGCTCAGACGGTTCTGCCGGCCAAGCCATTGACCCCGGCATCTAGCTGGCACCCTATCTCTTGAAGCTACTCTTAGAGCGGCTCACGCCGCGGCTTAGAGCATTTTCCGTTCCGATTGATCGGATCCTCGGGTACCCTATTCTAGCCCTGTCGGCGGAACTGCTGAAGCCGACAGATGGCTGCATGGAGAACGGAGATGGGCCGGCTCGATAAGCGGATGGATCCCCTCCACCCTGCCTCTCATCTGACGATGGGGGACCGCGTCCCCGAGAATCTAGAGCTTGAGCAAGTCGACACGGCGTCGTTCGTGGATCCGGCCCGAGAGGAATCCGCCTCGTCGCCCGCGCATTTTGGGTCGGGCCAGGCAGCGACCGGCGTAACGGGCTCTACCAATTGGATCGACCGAGGACGTCGCATCTGGCGGCGCCATCTCCAGCGCGATCAACTCCCCCGGACGACCGGAGGGTCGATGGGAAACTTCGAGCGGTGGTTGATCGCACTGCTGAGCGTCGGCTTCGTCGTGAGCTGCGTTTGCGCGGTCATTGTCTTCATGCAGCTCAACGCGCGCAAATTGGAGATCGCAACACTGCAACGTGACATCATCGCGCTCAAGCTACGCGTAGCCAGGCTCGATCAGATCACAAGCACCAATGAGATACGTGAAAAGGCAAGCAGTGGAACACCCAAGCCGCCGTCGGAGACCCATCCTGACCAGGCTCCGCTCATCCTGTCACGTGAAGAGATTCAGCTTATCCGGGACTATATCAAGCCTGCACCAGTTGCAGGCCCCGCGACTGAGACGATAAAGGTCGGCGATCCCGTCGTGGGAGAAACCGTTCCCTTTCCTTCTCCGATCACGGAGAAGGTGCGGAAACTGCTCGGCGCGCGATTTACCATTCGCAATGGCGTTGTTGTCGTCATCCGCGGCGGCAGCCGTCACGCTGATGCTGTGATTGGGCCAAATTGACGAGAACTGGCCGTGACGGCAGTAGTCGGTCGATGCTTATGGCTGGTTGTTTGGTGGTCTTTCAATGAACCGCCGGCTGCCATTGAGAAGCTCGAGGTTATTGGCGATGACCGGATTACCCGGATCGAGTGAATAAGCCTTCTCGAACTTCCGTCGCGCCGCACTCAGATTGCCGCGCAGCATGTACGAATACCCCTGGTCATTCAGGATCTGAACGGTTTCGCCTCCCAGCCGGATCGCTTGGGCATAGGCCTGATCGGCGAGATCAAAGCGACGTATCCGATCATAGCTCGCGGCGAGTCCAATCCAAGCCGTCACGTCCTTCGGCGATTTCTCGACAGCATCCCTGAAATAGCGATTAGCGATTCCGTAACTGCCCCGGTTGAAATGCTCCAGCCCCAAGCGAACGGGCTCGTCCGATGGATAATATTTGACGTCCGTTGGCTCCTGCACGGGGTCCCCGCCAGGCGGCTCGACGGGAGCCACGACGGCAGCCTCCCTCAGCGTCTGATCGCACCCCGCAAGGCCGATCCCCAACCAGCAGCAGGTCAGCATGAAGATGATACGCCGCATAAACCCTAGTCCCCCGCGCGGCCCAGCAGACTCACTGCACCGTTCGTAAAAGAATCACCGCAAATTTTACTTGCCAAAACCAGCTACCTATTCGCCGCGCCACCAACCGGCACTGATACTCCAGCAGTCGATCCTGCCCCCAATCCTTCTATGTTGACGTTCTGGGTTGGGGCAGTCCGTACGCCCATCTGTTTCGTCGCATCGCCAATGTCGGGAAGCTGATCCACTGGCTGTTTCGTGTTGCCATAGCGCGTTACGGCAGCACCCACGCGGCGAGCGTCGTATGCGATCCTGCGATCGCCGACGTTGCGCGGCCACGGATGGATGGTGTGGGTTACGGCGTTGACCTCCTTGGCATTGCCGGCACTCATCGTGATGGTGTCGGAACGCTGGAAATAGCGATCCACCTCGTCATGACCGGCCACGCCGTAGCATCCCCCGAGGAGCAGCGGTGCACATAGAGCCAGATACCTGATGGTCATCTCCCGCTTCCTTCTCAGTTGAGCGTTTTCACGACCGGCTGGTTCGCAGCGGCGGGCGCCGGAATGGTCGCAGTGACCTCAGGAGCGATGATGTGACCATAGGGGCCTTTGACGTCGCCTCCGGAATTGACGTAGTCATTGTAACGCTTGCGGACTTCCATTTGGCCATTGAGGAAGAAATCAACGTCATTGGCCGGAAGGCGGGAGTCGAGTGGCGATGCCAGTTGCTGACCGGGTGCCGCCGGCGCGACTAGGCGCGGGGTCACGATGATCACTAGGTCGGTTTCCTGCTGCTGGTAGGACTTGCTGCTGAACAGCGTCCCGAGGACGGGCACTGAGCCGATCCAGGGCAATTGCGAAACGTCCTGGCGATTGCGGGTCTGGAGCAAGCCAGCGATGGCAAAGCTCTGGCCGTCGCGCAACTCGACCGTAGTCCTCGCGTCGCGACGGCTCAGCGCCGGAATAGTCGTGCCAGCAATGGTTACCGCGTTAGCGAAATCAAGTTCGCTGACCGAAGGCTCGACGCGAAGGTTGATCACGCCTCGCGAAAGAACCGTCGGCACAAAAGCGAGCTCAACACCGAACTTCTTGAATTCGATCGTAACCGTGGGAAGCGCGCCCACAGTCGCCGTGGAAGCTACCGGCACTGGAAATTCACCGCCGGCCAGGAAGCGCGCCGCATCGCCTGACAACGCCATCAGGTTTGGCTCCGCTAACCTGCGAAGGACGCCTTTGGTCTCAAGTGCAGTTATCAGGACGTCCAACGTGCTGCCATTGTTGAACTTCAAAACGCTTGTCAACAGGCTGCCAAAAGGCAAGGCGCCTCCAGCCAGAGTACCCGCAGTTCCTATTAGCGGAAGGCCACCCGGAGTGGACACGTGGCCGCCGGTCACAGGATCTTTCAAAGGGGTTCCGGTGCTGTCCGCTGCGATACGCCCGGCTGAGGTTACCGCACCAGCCGAACCGCCGGCGCCAAGGCCCGTATTGAATCCTCGTGATCCGCTAGCGTTGGCACCAAAAAGATTAACTCCTAAATCGCGGCCGGCGTCGCGACCGACCTCCAGGAACCGCACCTCGAGCATCACCTGTTGCGGCGCCGCGACGCTCATCGCGTTGACGACGACGCCCCCTTTCGCGACCGTGCTGGTGGCGATCGCCATGGCCCGCTCGGCCGTAACTGCGTCGGCGGCGGTTCCGCTGAGCACCACCTGGCCCTCGGAAGCCGACACGCGGATACCTTGCCCGCCGGTGCTGGTCCGGATGTTCTGCTGCAGATTGCCGGTATCGATCACGACCTCGACGTCGAGGATCCCGATCTGCTTCATCGAGCTGTCGAACAGGATGACGTTGGTGGTGCCGGTCTGCTTGCCCTGCACGTAGATGAGATGATCGCTCAGCGACTTCACGTCGACGATGTCAGACGAGCCTGCCACGATCGTCGCAAAGGCCGTGTCGACCTTGAAAGTACGTGACTTGTTGACGACCAGCTTGACCCGCTGGACGTCATTCATCTCGCTGACGATCACGCCGCCGGAGGAGCCCCGCCGGTCTGCAGCCGCCGCGCGGTCGGTGAACCCAGAGGAGGCGAGCGCCGCGCCCAGACCCATCACGCCGAAGGCGAGAAGCCTCCCGACCTTGTTACGCGAAACGCGATCGCCACTCATCCCAGTCCCCCCACTGCGATCCGCGGAGATCCCCGCAAATCTACGTGCTCGACGTCCTCAACATGTCCCCTCTGCGCACCACGTCGCAGAGCTTACAATCTGTCCCACTACAATTCGTTACTTCGTGTTTCCAAGATCATCCTCCCTCATGCAGGCAGCTTGCAAGACGAGATACTTGCCGCAACGCCGCAAGCAGAAAGAAAACCTTTCAATGTTGCCAGCGCGCATCATTCTCGCTGGTTGTGGGGAACTATTCCGCAGCACAACCGCTCTTGGCGCGCGCTCCAGTCGTGGCTTTGCGCTCGAACGACAGTCGGTGGCAGGGTTGGCGATTCGTCTGGCCGAGTAATTCCGCACCCGCGCGTTTGGCCCGCACTTCGGGGCCACGACGAACTGTCGAGCGAAAAATGTCAGGCGTGCTGCCATATCTGTGCTAGAAGGGAATCTGGTTGGAGGCGCTCGGCGCATTGAGCGCTGTGCCCCATATGGGCATCAGCATCGCAAAGTTTGCCTGGGAAGCTGTAACACTCAAGCTGTTGCTGTTGGCCCCCACGGTCAGCGTTGGCGTGAGACCTCCAAAAAACAGGAAGGGGGCCGCGTTCTGCTTGGCGGCGGTGGACAGGGGATCCCCGGTGCAGCCGGCCGGCGACTGCGGCGGGCTTTGGAGCAAGGCAGGCGTATAGCAGGTAATCATGACCGCTCGGGCGCCAGCACTCGCGAGCGTCCGCAAGGATTGCATCGTGATGGCATAGCGCCCAAGATCGAAGATGGCGAATATCAATGTGAAAAACGCCACGGACACCATGATGAATTCAAACGGCGCCATACCGCGATTGTCGAGCTTTCTCATCATTGCACCAAAGCGACAACTTGGGTGTAAACGATGGTGGCCGGCGCACAGCCTTGCGTGCTGAGATAGCCGCCACCGCTCATGTCGATCGTTTTGGCGATCACTTGCGAACAGGTCGTATTCGCACTTGAAGTCGTACCGGCCCAGCTAACGTCGACCTTGGGAAAGTAGATAGCCCCGCCCAGGCTAACCTGGCCGCCACCGTTTATGGTGACCTTGTTGCTGGTCTTGCTCGGGGCCTGATCATCAATCAGGACGCCATTTAGATCAGAGGAGAAGGTGTTGGTGGTGGGTGCGGAGAGATCAGCCGTACCCCCGTTGATGGTGAGCTGCGAGTCTCCGAGCAAGACGAGGGTTACGCCTGCGCCTTTCAGTTGTCCGCCGGTCATTTTTATGTTTGCTTTGTAGAAGACATATGTTCCCGGGTCCAAAACGTACTTGTCGCCGTTCTGCACCGTGAAACTGCCGTAAGCTCCAGTCCCGGCGCTATTTGGCACGCAATGCTTCCACCCATCCGCCTGAAGGGTGCAGGGCATATTTGTGTTGCCCGTCCTGCTGTTGAACGATGCGGTGTCCAGTTTGCTGAGCGGATTGCTAGCGTACGTCATGAAATAGTTGTGCGGCACGCTAACACTGCTGCAGCTGCCCGAGGGGGTGCAGCCACTTACACCATAAACTGCCCAGCCCGAGCCGGCGAACGTTGGAGTGCTGGCAAGTTGAACACTGGTATCCGACATCAGAGCGCAGCCAGTTCCGTTGTTGCTGAGGTTACCAGCAAGCTTGAGTGCGCCTGAGTCAGGTCCAAGCGCCAGGACGCAGGCCTTGGTCGGCTGCTGGACCACTGCAATGGCCTGGGCGGGGATGTTGACGGTGGTCAAACCCAGCACTGCCGCCAAGTACGCCGGTTGTTGCTGGCTGACCCTGGCGCGAACGGCATTGCCGGTGCCTGCAGGTGGCGTTGTGAACGTGCCCGCACTGTAGTTGCCGATATCGATCTGCACGGCCCGCGAGATTCTGCTCGGTAGGCTTGTCGGACAGTTTCTGCCCGGATAGCCGGTAGCGTCGTTGGGACTTGAGTTGCAAAACCCGTTCTGTGCCGCGAATTCCTTGCCGCGATAATCCACTGACTGGGTGTCGCAGGCCGCACCCGCCATCGTACAGGAAAGCCGCAATGCGCCCGAATAGGCCGCCGAGTCGGCGGCGTTTTGCGCATGCTGGCGGGTGACGTACCACGATCCCGCCTCCGCCCCGAGCGCGACTACCCCGATGAGCGGCACGAGAGCGATGACTGTTGCGAATGCGATGGAGCCTCGTTGGGAACGGAGCAGACTACGCATGGCAGCCCCCTACTGAAAGCGTTCTGAGTAAGGCAGCGTGTAGGTACACGTGGTGGGACACAGCACCCCTCTCCACACAATTGGAGCCAAAGTGATGGTTGTCGAGAATGTAATGTACTTGGGAGAAGCTAGATTGCCTGGCGAACAGGTGGCCCCTGAGTCGCCGCACAAAACCTGAATGTTGCTGATCGCATGACCAGCGACTGTCGTCTGGAGCCCTGTCTTCCAGCTCACCGTGCCGTCAGGGGCGAGCGGATTAGCGTACTGCACATACTGCCCGAAGGAGCGCAATGCGCTCCATGCGGAGATATACTGGAAGCCCGCAGCAGCCAGGTCGGCGAGCGGCATGAGCAAGAACGCCACCAAGACTGGATAGACGATCAATGTCTCAAACGCGACGGCGCCGCGCTGATCCACGATGAACGACTTCTTGTGGCTCATGGGTTGACCTCGACCGATACTCACTCTTCCGGTCGTCGACCGGAACACCACTCACCAAACGTAAGGGATCACTCTCCAGCGCGATGCTTCGTAATCGGAATATTCCGGGCAGTTGCGACGGAGCAGGTCCTCCTCGTAATAAATCCGGCAAACCTGAACGCCGATATGCAAGACCAGCAGGGCCGCTGTCAGCGGCGTCGGGCTTCTCAGCACCACACCCAACACGGCGATTTCTTCCGCAAGGTAGAGCGGGTGCTTGATCCACCGATACGGACCCGTCTGCACCACGTTGCGCGCCTGTGGCACCAGACTGAACGACCTGCCAAGATGTCGGATGGTGACCAGCATCATGATCATGCCGATCAACACGCACGCGGTGGACGCCAGGTTTGGTAGTGCCTTGTCGGTTTCGCCGAAGAAGGCGATCGTCCACGGCATATAGGTGCCGACGAACGCCGCTATCCTTGGTAGACGGCCGTTCGCCTGCGCCTTCGCTGGCGGCCGCGTGATGACCAACAGCGCCAGGAGCACGTAGAAGACAGCGAGGCAAACACTCGACAGGAGCGACGGCCAGGGATCATGAGTCGATGATCCGATCTTGATGGCCACGCCAAGCGCCAGCAACATGAACCACATGCCGCCGAACAGCTGCATTGTCCGGTCGTAAGAGGACGTTTTCGAAAGGGCAATCGTGCTCATGGCTACTTACCGAAGCTGGCGAACGAACGCACGAGGTGCAGAATGGGACTTCCTCCCAAAATGACGAACATGGCTGGAAGCAGGAACAACACCATCGGAATGGTCAGCTTGGCGCCCAGCTTGTGTGCTCTTTCTTCAAGCTTGGTAATACGTTCGCGCCGGAGGTCGACGGCGATACTCCGCAGAGCCTGACCCACCGGCGTTCCGTACTGCAGGCTTTGGCCGACCATGATTCCGAATCGGCGAAGCCCATCCGATGTAGATCCCAGTTTCTCGAATGCGTCGCTGCGGCTCGGCAGGATCCGGAGATCATCAAGAAGGCCGCTCATGACCCTGGCTATAGCGGGATTGGTCTCCTGCATTTCTTGCGCGACGCGTGCCAGCCCGCTTTCCAGTCCCATTCCCGATTCGCTGCACACAACCAGCAAATCGATCATGTCCGGCGTGCCCAGTCGAATGGCGGCATCAAACCGCCGCTTCAGCACCGCCAGTATCAATCGCGGCGCTAGAATCCCGATCGCCACGCCAATAAGTGTGAAGACCAGCACATCAAGCAGCGGCTTCCCGAAAAGCTGAGCGGCACCTCCGGCGATGATCGGGCATAGCGCCATGCTGACGGCTTTGACACCGATCCAGGTCGGCAAGGCTCGATGATGGTTGAAACCTGACGATTGAAGGATCGTTCGAAGCTGATCCAGATTTTCCTCGGCATAGAAGCGACGATACCGCATGCCGAGTGACGAAAACCAACCGGTCACATCCTGGAAGGGCGCAGACCGGCCAGCAACGCCCATCACGGCGTTTGATACCCGGGCGTCCAATGTACGAATGTGTATTTCGCGGATAATCAACATGCAGGACGCAGTCGCAGCCACGACTGCCAGGGCCACCAGACTGAGTCCAGAAGTCATAATTCTGTTTCCCTTCTGACCATCCAACTTATCACCAGGGCTCCGACAAGCACCGAAATGACTGCGTAAGCCAGCAGCTTGTTTCCAACCGGATCGGTGAACAACAGATCAACCGTTTGCGGATTGGCTGCGTATAGGACCCCACCTGCAATCAAGGGCGAGACTGTCAGCGCCCGTGAGGAAAAGATCACCTCTCCTGCCAGCGCCTTGGCGCGAGCGGCCAGCGCAACACGTTGCCTGACAGTGTCTCCCAGGTTCTGCAAGGTCTCGGCCAGGCTGCCACCGGACTTCAACTGGACGGCAAGTGTCACCGCAAAGATCGCATACTCTGCCACCTGCGTTCGCCGATAGACAGCTTGGACAGCTTCCTCTGCAGGTCTTCCCAGATTCACTTCGCTGCATACGATGGCAAACTGCCCGGCCGTTGGCTGCGGCATATCGCGCGCGAGGGCACGAAATGCCTCGTGCACAGGCAGACCCGATCGCACGGTACTTGTCACCAGCTGGATCGCATCAGGTAGCTGTCGAAAAAGCTGAAGAGCGAAGCGACGTTGCTGCCATCCGAACAGGCCTCGTATCACAATGAGGGCCGCGATTGCCGCGACAATGGACGCGTAGACAATGGAATATCCGAGCTGGCTGTTCGCATAAAGGATCGCCGCTGCTCCGAATGCACCGGCAAGCAGCACGTAGGCGGGATGCAACACGTAAGGTATATCGGGATTGTAGTTTGACAGCCGATTGAGAAACTGATCCTGAGACCCGCTCTCCAAGCGGCGAATGGATGGCAGGTTGGCCGGATGCGACGTTGGCAAAGCAACCGCCAATCGACGATTGATGCGTCTTTCCCGAGCGTCGAGCCACAACGAAATGGCTGCTGCGCATATCGCGAGCGCCAGAACAGTGACGATCACGGACTCCAGCGTCATACTTGCCTCATGGCCTCGGCCCACGCACCATCTAGCCCGAAATAGACAAGCCGGCTCTTGAACTTCGGGGTTGCAAGGTTGGACTTATAGCTGCCCGATATCCGCCCGTGCACATCCTCCTCCTGATACTCGAAGGCTGCGATGTCATTGGTGGTGATCACCTCCCCTTCAAGGCCGATCACCTCGCTGATCTGAACGATACGGCGCTGTCCGTCCCGCATGCGTTCGACCTGCACAATGAGATCCAGCGCAGCCACGATCTGACTTCGAATGGCGCGCGACGGTAGATTGACCTGTCCCATCTGCACCATGTTTTCGATGCGGGTCAGGGCATCCCGGGTACTATTCGCGTGTACCGTGGAGATCGAACCATCATGGCCGGTGTTCATCGCCTGCAGCATGTCGAATGCTTCGGAACTGCGCACCTCGCCAACGACGATCCGGTCGGGACGCATGCGCAGGGCATTCACCAGCAGATCGCGTTGTGTCACCTGCCCTGTGCCCTCGAGGCTGGGAGGCCGGGTCTCCAGGCTGATGACGTGGGGCTGCTGAAGCTGGAGCTCCGCCGCGTCCTCGATCGTGACGATACGTTCGGTGTGATCGATGAACTGACTCATCGCGTTCAGGAGCGTCGTCTTGCCGGATCCGGTGCCGCCGGAGACCAGAACATTGAGCCGCGAGCGGGCGGCGATCTCCAGCAATTGTCCGATGGCCGGGGTCATCGAGCCGTTTTCAATCAATCCGGCGATGTCCAAACGACGGCTTGGAAATTTGCGGATGGAAATGCACGGACTATGGATCGCCAGCGGCGGGAGGATGATGTTGACCCGGCTGCCATCCAGCAGGCGACAATCCACCATCGGACTGGATTCGTCGACGCGCCGACCAACCTGCGCGGCAATCTTCTGAGCGACCGAGGCGATGTGGTCATTGTCGCGGAATCGCACCGCGACTCGTTCCAGCCTGCCGCTTCGCTCCACGTAGATATTACTTGGTCCGTTCACCATGATATCGTTGATCGATTGGTCCAGCAGTAGCGGACGGAGCGGCCCGTAACCCGTCATGTCGTCGGCAATTTCGTCCGCGAGCTGCAGCTGCTCGCGGCCCGACAGCTCGAGCCGTTCCTGGTTGGCAATGTGATGGATGATCTCTTCAATCTGCCGCCGGAGAACCTCCCGCGAGACGGTCGCGGCCACCGCGGGTTCGATCTGCTCAATCACCCGTTCACGCAGCGAAGGCGGAATGATGGGTTGGTGGATCGCTGGTTCGTCGCGCCTTGACGCAGGTGACGGCACGCTCGGTGTAGCCGCGCTGGGCGAGGGCAATGGCAAGCCTATCGCAGATGCAGGGAGGCCTGCCGCCAATGCGGATACGTGAGCTGGTGCGTCGTCTTCGCGCCTACCAAACTTCTTCATCGCAGATGTGCTGTGAGCACCCTCCTCCACCAGCTACCCCGCTCGGCAGCGACACCGCTGATCTCCCGTACGATCGGTGCCAGGTGACGCCGCAATTTCCTGACGTGCTTCAGAGCTGGAATTCCGAGATTGAGCGCCTCGGTCATGCCCTTTCCGAGATCGGGAACGACGATGTCGGGCTCTGCACCCAACGCCTTGACGACCGCCGCCCTCGGAAGGCCCCCGGGACGACCGGCCCGGTTGAGCAAGGTAAAGACCCGGTCCTTGCCCGCGATGTTGATCACGGCGGTGCGTAGCGCATGGGCATTGCGAAGTCCGGTCACCTCGGATTCGAGCAGCACCATCACATGACGGGAAAGCGCAATCACGGGATAGATCGACGGCGGAAACGGGACAGGTACATCGACGACGATGTAGTTGAACCGTTGACGCAGCAGACCCAGCACGTGTCGTACGCCAGCCTCCGTAATTTCAAGCTGCGCATCGAGGTCCTCGTCGGCCGAGACCAGGCAAACCCTCTCGTTGACTTCGATTGCCGCGCGCTCGAGGAAGAGTGTGTCCGCCCGTGCCGGATTCTCCAGAGCGATACGCAGCCCCGGTCCGGGACGGACACCCAGCATCACGGCGGCTTCGCCGCCCTGCAGATGAAGATCAAGCAGCGCCACCTTCGCCTTGGTTGTCTCGGCAAGTTGCAGCGCCAGATTGATCGCAATGCTCGTGGCGCCGGCGCCGCCCTGCGCCCCGCAGATCGAGACCACGTGCCCGCCACGATCGATCTGGTTGGCTGCGACGTCGCCGAGAAGCTTGGGGCGCAGCTTGTCCAGCACCAGATCGCGCGTGAGCGGCCGCGGCAGATACTCGGTCAAGCCGAGCTCCAGGAGCTCCCGGTAGAAGGTGATCTCCCTGTTGTCGCCGATCACGGCTACGCGGACATCGGGTGGACAGACGCCGGCCAGCCTTTCCAGCTCAGTAAAGGGATCATCGATGCCACTGATGTCTACCACCAGCGCAAACAGATCCGTGTCGGTTTCGAGCATCCGTATGGCATTGCGGATCGTGCCGCGCCTGATCGAGAGGTTGGCGCCCTCGAGCCCCTTGCGCAACGCCGCGGCGCTGAGCTCATCATTTACGAAGCCGAGGATGCGGTTACGCGTGACGATCGACGGCGATTCTTCAGCCGGGGTGGCTATGGCAATGTTCATCACCGTTTCTCCGACAACCTGTTATCGTAACCCGCCGCCGTCGCAGTCGGGCGTACAGCTTCCGATGCACCGTCGCAGCTGACGAGAGCGTCTTCCTCTTGCTTCCTGACCGTGTATTGCTTGACCTCACCGCCTGAATGAACGACCACTGCCGTTCTTTGTGCGGAAATTGCATATTGGCGGGCCAGTTCAGGCGACACATCACAGCTCGACATCGCGCCGGTGTCTGCCTTGTCCCACTGATCGACTGCTGCGCGTACGGCCATGGATAGCGTCCCGAGCTGCTTTGCGACCGTGACTTTCTTGACCTGCACCGGCGTAAGCTCCAGTGACACGGTCTGCGTTTGCTTACCCGCCATCCCGCTGACGGGTCGCGCACCCTGCACGATCTCCTGATCAATCGCGATGACTCGAACATTACGCAGAACGGTCTCGCTGAGGGCGCGGCGCGCGGTATCGACTTTCTCGAAGACCTGGGTCAACACGACGTCGACGTGATCGCCTGGCCTGATGAGGCCCGAGACACCGGCCTCCTCGTCAACCTTGATGCTGATGGCCCGGCTGTCTGGCGCCAGGACACTGGCGAGGAAACCCCGATCCCGCGGACGCAGGATATCCTGCAAGGTAACGGGACTGCCCGCTTCGACGAAGTTGCGGATGAGTGAACCGGGAAGTCCGGCCTTGGACTCGGGGTTTTCAAGGATAGCTCCTTGGGGAACGCGCTCCGGTGGCACCGAACGGACAGCGAAATCCTCTTCGCGGGCCAACGTCCCCCTCGGCAATGGCCGTGCCGCGACAAAGTAACCGGCGGTCGCCGGCGCCGCCGGCGGGAGTGGCGCCTCCGTCACCTGTACCGGGACCGGAGGCTGCACCTTCGGCAGGTTCATGCTATAGGCGATCAGTCCGAACGCTGTGGTTGCAAGCAAAAGCACCACGATGATCGACAGACGCAGTGCGGATGACATTTCATGATCCTTTGCTCAAAATGGTCCAGATACCGCCGCAGGCGATAGCGGCTCCGTAAGGCAGCGGGGCGTGTCGCAAATGGCGCCACCGCTCGATCGCGTAGATCCGGCGCGCGAGCGACGATCCGGCGGGTGCCAACCTGGGATATGGCAGGTGACGCATCATCAGATGCACCAAGGCAAGAACGCCGCCGGCCAGCACGGTGACGGTCAGCAACTGCATCACGCCGCTCGGCGGGAGACCAACCGCCAGGGCAACCAGCAGCTTGACATCGCCGCCACCAATTCCTCCGCGCGCGTACAGGAAAAAAAGTAGCAGAAAGAGGATCGCGGCTGCGATCAGCGACACAGCGACTTGAATCGGGCTGGGCAATTGACCGGCGATCCCGAGGAGCGCCAGCGCAAGACAAAATTCGTTTCGGATCAAGCGCGTCGCAACGTCCATCGTTGCGACATAGAGCAACAACAGGATTTCCAGGATCGAGGCTGTGGGAGCAATCCAACTCATGAAATGCACGTTTCAAAAAAGGTGGAAGGCAAACTAGCGGGAGCACTCCCGCAGGAGGGGGGGCAGCTTGGATTGCCCCCTCTCGGCGCCAGAATGGCCGTATCAACCAGCGATCGCGGTAGTGAAAGCGGTGGTGATTGCGGTGATCCCGGTCGTCAGCGCCGCCCCGATCTGCCCGCCGGCTCCGCCACCGAACACAGCACCCACCGCGCCAACGATGCAAACCGCGACGATGATGTACTCGAATGACACCACGCCGTCCTGGTCCGTCCGCAGACGCTTCAACGCTTCCTTGGTCTCGATGAAATGATGCAACATAGGAAGAATCCCTTCTTTAAGATGAATTTGCAGACACCTCGGCAACTTCCAGCGGCCGCGGATTTATGTCCGACCCCGCCAGCGATAAAACTATCCATTAAATGTTTATTATCGTCAACATTTAATATATAATGCATTGAATACTGATTTGGAGCCGGAGGCGAGCCGCTCGAGAAGATCGAAGACGAACTAGAGCGGATAATCCCAAATAAATTCAAAGCAATAGCCAACGGCCGCAATCGGGTTCTGGGCAGAGCGCCGGCTGAGTGTCGGAGGGATTCACCGGAATAGTACGGGTCGCCATCGAGATAATTGGATTATTTGGTAAATCGGGAACATTATGTGTTTGGTAATGAACCGTGGTGCTGTGCCAACCCGTTAAATCCACTCACAATCGAGCGAATGCTGCGATCAGGCCGGTGCGCATGTAGCAGATTTCGCGAGGTGCGGAGGCGCGAAGCGATACACCTGTCACGACGATTCAGTTGCTCCTCCGAGGATGCTGATCGCTGGCTTTCAGCCGGATGATTCCGCCAGTTGCACTGGCGTGACCCAGTCATCAATTCGGGTTCGCGCATCGATATCCGCGCCGTTTTCAAGCGGAGGCTCGATCAACTGGAACAGTCTCAAGTAAACTGCAACTCGAGCGGGATTCGGTCAATCCCAACGAGATGCCAGCTACTCAGAAGCGGCGGGATGCATCAGCGCAGTCAGCAAGGCGTTGAGGTCAACGCGGGTCATTCCACGATCGGTCCGGTGGAGAGCGCCCGAATCTCCATGCGAACCAAGTACCGACTTTGCAGTCGGCACCTTTAGCCATCTCCTCGCAGCGCGTCAGACGAGATACTCGTGGTAGCTGATAAGCGTTCCCGTGTTCTTGTCTGCCTCAGTCTGGAAGCTCGCGGGATCGTACTGGCCCAATAGGCTGATATTGGCGGTATGAACTCCGTCAGTCACCGAAAGGATTCCTCCAGTGCCGGCCTGATTTGCGACATAACTAGCGGTCGTGCCGTCCCCGAATGCGACGTCGAGGAGATCCAGGTGGTCATTTCCGTCAAACCCGGACACGACGCCGCTGAAGTCGAAGGAATCATGGAGCACGATTGTCCCGGTGGCTGCGGCATCAAGCGCAACATGCGCAGATGAAGCCGTTCCGAACTCGATCGTAGCCACGCCATCCATCAGTGCGGTGCCGCTGCCGTTCACACTGCCATTGAGAGTGATATTGGCTCCATGCGCCCACAGCAGCCCTGAATTGTCCACGTTGCTGTCGATGACCAGGCCGCCGCTGCCGCTGGCCGCAATCGTTCCGGAATTGACGACGGTGTTGCTGCCGGTGTCAATCTCGAGCGCGTTGGTGCCCGTCGCGTTGATTGTACCTTGGTTGACAAGGATCAGTGTCCCCTCGCCAAGCTGTCCGGCTCCCGAAATGGTGTTGTCGACGTTGATCAGCGTGACGTCGGAAACACCTCCACTGACAATGTTCTCGCTATTGTCGGACAACAGCACCTGACCGCCACCATCAAGCAGAATGCCGTGCCCGACAAGTTGAAGGTCAGTCTCGCCGCCCGTCGAGTTCAACGAGATCGTGCCCGTATTGTGGATGTTACCGGACAGCGGCAGCAATGCGCCGTTGCCGATCGTCATTGCGCCGGCATTGTCGACCATGGGATTAAAGTCGAACACGAAGTCGTCCGCTGCGAGCGAGCCGGCATCGACGCCATCCAAAGTGATCGTTTGACCGTCGGCTAGCGTAATGACGGCATTACCGTCATTGTCGGCAGAGAGATGCGTCTGGACGTCGGCGAACGTCTTGAAGCTGGCGTAGCCGATCAGGTCGATCTGATCATGCGCGGTCTCGAAATTATAGATGACGTCGTGGCCGATCGGCTGGGAGAATACGAGCAGATCGCTGCCACTTGACGCTGTGAGATAGTCGTCGCCGGAAATGGCGATGATGGCGGAGCCCGGTGCAAAAGCTTCAACGTTGTCGGCGAATGTCTCGATTACGGCCGAGCCATCCGGCTGCATCCAGGTCACGGTCACGTCGAGGTGCAAAGCACCGGCGAAACTGACTGGCGATGTCACCATTAGCGAGCTGACGTCAGTCGTTTCGATCGTCCAGTTGCCATCGGGAAGCAGCGTCCCACCATTTAGTGTCCAGCCGGCGGGCATGCTGGCAACAGTGACCGTGGCGATTTGCCCCTGATTGGCGGACGAGTCCGTCAGACCGAGATTGATGGGCTGCCCCGACACGCCCGCAGGAGCAAGCGCCGTTCCAAACGCAAAGTCCGCCGCGCTGAAACTACCAGTTATGCTCGCCAGAGTGGTCAGGTTGTCCAGATCGGCGACGAGTGTTGCGCCGCCTGCGATGCTTGCATTGGGATCGTAGTAAACCTGCGCGTGGCCGACTGTCGAATTGTGGAATACGAACAGGGCTCCTGTGGTGATGTTGGAGTAACTATTGATCGTTGATTGAACTGTCGCTGTCGTCACCGATGCGTCTGTTTTGATGCCGACCTCCGTGTTAGCGAGATTTAACGCAGCGTTGTTGCCCGTTCTGACGTTTTCAACGGTCGTATCGACATCACCAATGACGAACCGCCCGGCGGTTACCGTAAATTCCAGCTTATCCCCTGAGGTGTTGAAGTCGGTGATGTGGTCACCCGCGTCGGTGACAGCGAGATAGGCGAACGTATCGTTCCCACCACCACCAGTCAGCGTATCTGCGCCACCACCACCCACGATCCTGTCCGCGCCAGTGCCTGCGCCGCCGTTGATCGTGTCGTTACCAGAACCGCCCTTGAGGGTATCATCACCGCCGTTTCCTGAGCTGCCCATGATGACAAACGATCCAGACGTGACTGCGCTGGCGTCTACGACCAGGTCGCCGTTACCCGTGATGCCGGATCCGTCAATTGTGAGCGTTCCTCCATTTTGGAATGTCGAAAGGAATGTCAGGGTGTCAGTGTGATTTCCGCTGTTGCCGTCACTTAAACTGATTGTTTCGAAGTTTGTCAGGCCAATGCTTCCTGCACCATCGCCGAAGGTGAATGGCCCCAGACCACCACCACTGACGACGAGAGTGTCCGTACCGCTTCCCCCAGTGAGCATGTCACCGTTGTTTAGCGTTAGGGGAGATTGCGTGCCGGTCACAGTATTGGTGCCCGACACATAGATGACTGTATCGGTGCCGGTCGTGAGAGCGAAGGGACTGGGGCTCGTGACTGAAATGGTCACCGTATCGACATCGGTCAATGCCCCACCCGCTCCAGTGTGGCCATTGTCGCTTGTCGTCATGGTCAGAGTGCTAGTTCCGGCAAAATTCGATGTTGGAACGTAGCTGACCGTCGAGGCCAGGGTAGAATTGATGGCGCTGACTGTTCCGGTCAGCGTCACCGTCGACGTTCCGCTGCCGCTGATCCCTGCGGTACCTCCTGAAACGCTCAAGGTGCCGTTGGTTACCGACAACGTGACCGTTTCGCTGGCGCCGTCCGAGTCGGCATCGGAGATGCTGAGTCCCGTGATCGCCTTTGTCGTGTTGACGTTCGTCGTCTGTGCTCCCGGAACCGTATTCACGGGCGCGTCGTTGACCGGAGTGACCGCGACTGTCGAATTCACGATATTGCTGGCGTGGCTGGCCGTCTGGCCGTCGTCAACCTGGTAGCTGATGGTGCGGGTCGCGCCCGACGGATTGTCACCCGAGTTCAAATACGTCACCGAGCGCAGGGCTGCCTGGTAGTTCGCCACACTCGACGTACCCGTTAGGGTCAGTACCCCAGTGCTGGCGTTATAGCTGCCGGTGATGCCGTTCTGATTGGTAAAACCGAGCACATCCTGGCCGAAGGCGAAGTTGCCTGTGATCGACACCGTCGCGCCGGTCAGATTCGTGCTGTCAAGGTCCGACACGATCAGCGCCGTGTCGATCGCGGTCGCCGCCTGACCCTCGGTATAGGACATTGAACCGCCATTGGCGTTCAGCACCGGCGCATCATTGGTGCCGGTGATGGTCACCGTCACGGTGCCGGTGGCGGTGCCGTCCTGGCTGGTCACCGTGAACTGGTCCTGAACCTGCTGGCCGGCGGTGAGCTCGTTGTGGGCGCCGTTGCCGGTGTAGCTCCAGGCGCCGTTGGCGTCGATGCTGAAGTCGCCGTAGATCCCGTGGGCGGTCGATTGCGCCACGACATGGGCTTCGCCGCTGTCGGGATCCACAATCGTCAGCTGGCCGCTGGT
>NZ_JAVAYN010000246.1:0-252 GCF_054863025.1 Bradyrhizobium sp. 23AC | reverse complement strand
AGAGGGGCTGTATTTTTCACTAATCCAAGCAATGAGTTTAAAGCCGCACCAGAGCTGTTAAAAGAGGAGGGCTACCATTCTTCTGTCATTCATGCGAATAACAAAAGCTTCTGGAACCGTGATTTGATCTACGATAGCTTTGGCTACGACAAATTCTTTGATATTAAATCATTTAACGTAAATGAAGAAAATTCAGTTGGCTGGGGACTAAAAGATGGTCCGTTCTCTGAACAGTCAGTGGAACTAATGAAA
>NZ_JAVAYN010000245.1:0-253 GCF_054863025.1 Bradyrhizobium sp. 23AC | reverse complement strand
CTTGCGCACATGGTCGGCGGCGACTTCATCGCTGACGACGATAATGCGGCTGACGTTGGTCTCTTTGGTCCAGCGGGTAGCGACCTGGCCGTGGATTAAGCGATCATCGATGCGCGCCAGGCCGATTTTCATGTGGTCGTTCGGCCCCAGCGGCGCCTGAGGGGCAGCGGCTTTGGCGACGGGTGCTGCGGGTTTTGCGGGTTCTTCCTGCGGTTTTTTCAGCGCTTTCACGCCTTCACGGCCGGTTTCCAAC
>NZ_JAVAYN010000244.1:0-253 GCF_054863025.1 Bradyrhizobium sp. 23AC | reverse complement strand
AAAGGGCCAACGCGACTGCCGTGAACCAGCCGCGATGAGACGCCCCCTGGCTGGCCTGCCTTCCGCCGGGAGGTCAGGTGCCGGGTGCCAAGCCTTCGAGAACGCCGCGACTATCTCTCGCTCAAGCTCATCGACCCAACCAACGCTTGGACCTGAGCGGCCTCAGCGTCGAGACCCAAGGATCATTCCTTTCGCGTCTCGGCCGAGAGGGGCTACTGATGTTCCTCCAGCAAAGCCTCGCCCAATGCCGGAG
>NZ_JAVAYN010000243.1:0-254 GCF_054863025.1 Bradyrhizobium sp. 23AC | reverse complement strand
AGATAGTCCATCACGTCGCCGACCGACCAATGTTCGGGCACCGCGATCAGCTCGCGCTGCATCAAGCGGCCGGCCGATTCCTCGGGATAGCGCAGCGCCTCCTCGATCGCGGCGCGATCATCGGGGTCGAGCGCGCGGAGCACTTCGCGCTGGTCGGCGGGCTCCATGTCCTCGATGATCGCGACCGCGTCGTCGGTGTCGAGCTCGGAGGCGATGTCGGCGACTTGCGTGGCCGAGAGCGCGTCGATCAAATC
>NZ_JAVAYN010000242.1:0-254 GCF_054863025.1 Bradyrhizobium sp. 23AC | reverse complement strand
CGGATCAAAGCCACGCCGCCAGAACCAGCGCAGCCGCTTCTCCATCTCCGGGGCGTAGCACTGGACCCAGCGATAGATCGTCGTATGGTCGACCGAAATGCCGCGTTCCGCCAGCATTTCCTCAAGGTCGCGATAGCTGATCGGATAGCGACAATACCAGCGCA
This sequence comes from Bradyrhizobium sp. 23AC, assembly GCF_054863025.1. Lineage (NCBI taxonomy): Bacteria > Pseudomonadati > Pseudomonadota > Alphaproteobacteria > Hyphomicrobiales > Nitrobacteraceae > Bradyrhizobium > Bradyrhizobium sp. 23AC. Next base: position 90 of record NZ_JAVAYN010000242.1, on the reverse strand, counting down.
CCGCCCACAGGATCACATCACCCTGGAAATGGCGCCACTTGAAATCCGTCATCGTTCCGTCCGTCCAATCTCCGCCAAGCATGCTCAAGC
>NZ_JAVAYN010000241.1:0-254 GCF_054863025.1 Bradyrhizobium sp. 23AC | reverse complement strand
ATTCTTCTCAAGTACAATCTTAAAGGGAACATGGTTACCGGCGCACCCCCGGTCACGGCAACGCCAGGCAAAAACTAGTTCCCTTCGGAAGATCGCGTCGACGAAGCCCAGTTTCCTGGGTCATGTCACCAATCCCCCGTTTTCAGTACTATTCGTTGGAAGGGGCTCGTGAAACCCAATCAACGCGCAGGTTTCACCATAAATCATTAAAAATGGTTTTCTCGACTCGGATAGGTTAACGTCCACGAATTAAA
>NZ_JAVAYN010000240.1:0-254 GCF_054863025.1 Bradyrhizobium sp. 23AC | reverse complement strand
GACCGCATCATCTTTGGCTATCCGGCGTTCGTCGTGCTGTTGATCCCGGCTGTGTTGTTCTTCGATGGCGGTTTTTCCAATATCGCGCCGTATTCCGCCGAGATCTTTCCGGTGCGGCTAAGCGCGCGCGGCGTGGGACTGGCGCAGGCCGCCAACGGTGTCGGAAAGATTTCGGGACCGCTCTGCCTCGCGCTGATTGCCGGCGCGTCGAATCTGATCACGCCCAAGGCCACCATCGACGCCGTCACGCCGGC
>NZ_JAVAYN010000239.1:0-254 GCF_054863025.1 Bradyrhizobium sp. 23AC | reverse complement strand
CCGACTTGAAAATTTCTACATCACCACGTCGGGCAATTTCCGCACCCAGGCGCTGATCGACGCGATGCTCGAAATCGGCGCCGACCGCATCCTCTTCTCCGCCGACTGGCCATTCGAGAACATCGACCACGCCGCCGACTGGTTTGACACGGCTGCCATCTCCGAAGGCGACCGCATCAAGATCGGCCGCGACAACGCGTGCGCCCTGTTCGGGCTCGGCAAGGCCTCAATTCAATCTGCCGCAGAGCAGAGCA
>NZ_JAVAYN010000238.1:0-254 GCF_054863025.1 Bradyrhizobium sp. 23AC | reverse complement strand
CCGACCCCGTTCGGCTCCGCGCCGTTCCTCGGCAGCCAGCTGATCTCGACCCACCAGGCCGGCATGATCGGCGTCACTATACTGCTGCTGCTCGGCCTCTATTTCTTCTTCCAGTACACGCGGATCGGTCTTGCCATGCGCGCTGCCGCCTCGGTGCCTGAATCGGCCCGTCTCGTCGGCATCAACACCTCCTGGATGATCGCGCTCGGCTGGGGCATGGCGACCGCGATCGGCTCGATCGCCGGCATGCTGAT
>NZ_JAVAYN010000237.1:0-254 GCF_054863025.1 Bradyrhizobium sp. 23AC | reverse complement strand
CCGACCCCGTTCGGCTCCGCGCCGTTCCTCGGCAGCCAGCTGATCTCGACCCACCAGGCCGGCATGATCGGCGTCACCATACTGCTGCTGCTCGGCCTCTATTTCTTCTTCCAGTACACGCGGATCGGTCTTGCCATGCGCGCGGCCGCCTCCGTGCCTGAATCGGCCCGCCTCGTTGGCATCAACACCTCCTGGATGATCGCGCTCGGCTGGGGCATGGCGACCGCGATCGGCTCGATCGCCGGCATGCTGAT
>NZ_JAVAYN010000024.1:0-110076 GCF_054863025.1 Bradyrhizobium sp. 23AC | reverse complement strand
AATCGGACCAATCCAGCCAATGTTGATGTGTCAGCTATGTCTCCGAACACCCGTCAGTGATCTGTCCGGGCTAAACAAAAGGCGGGGCATCCAGTACGCCGCGGCCTCTCGGTCGACAACTACTGTCTCGGAGTACTGGATCACCCGCTTTCGCGGGTGATGACAGTTGTGTGTGGAGAAGCAGCGTGTGCCCCTTACGCCGCCTTGCTCTTCGCGTCCTGGATCGCCCGCCACACACGCTCCGGCGTCAGCGGCATGTCGATCTGCTTGATGCCGTGGTCGGAGAGCGCATCGAGCACGGCGTTCACCACCGTCGACAGGCTGCCGGCGCAACCGGCTTCGCCGCAGCCCTTGCTGCCGAGCGGATTGGTCGTGGCGGGCACCGGGTGATCGCCGACTGTCATGTTGGGAACGTCCTCGGCGCGGGGCAGGGCGTAGTCCATCAGCGAGCCCGTGATCGGCTGGCCGCTCTCGTCGTAGCGGATATGCTCCATCAGCGCCTGGCCGATGCCCTGGACGACGCCGCCATGGAGCTGGCCTGCGACCAGCAGCGGGTTGATCACCGTGCCGAAATCGTTGACCGCGCTGTAGCGCACGATCTGCACCACGCCGGTCTCCGGATCGATCTCGACCTCGGCGACGTGGCAGCCGTTCGGGAACGCCGAGGCGACCGGTTCGCTGGTGTGATCGACGTCGAGGCTATCGGGCACGCCCTCCGGCGTCTTGCCGTCGTGCAGCTTCTTGGCGAGCTCCATGATGTCGATACTGCGATCGGTGCCGGCGATGGTGAAGCTGCCGCCTTCGAATTCGATGTCGGCTTCGGACGCCTCCAGCATATGCGCTGCTGCGCGCTTGCCTTTCTCGATGACGAGCTTTGCAGCCCCCACGATGGCCTGGCCGGTTGCCGTGATCGAGCGCGAGCCGCCGGTGCCGTTGCCGGTGTGGACGATGTCGCTGTCGCCCTGCACCAGCTTGACACTCTCGAAGGGAACACCGAGCTGCTCGCTCAGCACCTGCGCGAATGGGGTGGCATGGCCCTGGCCGTAGTCGAGCGTGCCGGTGATGAGCTGCACAGTGCCGTCAGCGTCGAACACGATCTTGCCGAGCTCTGGGCTCGGCGGCGCCGTGACCTCGAGATAGGAGCCGACCGCGATGCCGCGCAGCTTGCCGGCCTTCCTGCTCTCCTTCTTGCGCTTGGCGAAATTCTCGTGGTCGGAGATTTCGAGCGCCTTGTTGAACACGGCCTGGAAGTCGCCGCTGTCATAGGTCACGCCGGAGGAGGCCGCGAACGGAATCTGGCTCGGCTTGATGAAGTTGCGCTTGCGCAGGGTCAGCCGGTTGATGCCCATCTCGTCGGCGGCGCGGTCGATCAGCCGCTCCATGTAGTAGTTCGCCTCGGGCCGGCCGGCGCCGCGATAGGCGCCCATCAGCGTGGTGTTGGTCAGCACCACCTTGATGTCGACGGCCATCAACGGCGTGCGGTAGACGCTGGAAAAATTCTTGCCGGTGTTGAGCGAGAGCGGCCCCGGCGCGACGCCGGTGATGTAGGCGCCGAGATTGCCGTAGCCGGACAGCCTGGCCGCCAGGAAATGCCCCTCGGCGTCGAGCGCGAGCTCGGCGTGGATCTTCTGCGCACGGCCGTGGCTGTCGGAAAGGAAGGCGGTCGAGCGCTCGTCGAGCCATTTCACCGGGCGGCCCAGCGCTTTTGCCGCGTACAGGATGCACATGTACTCGGGATAGTTGATATTCTTCATGCCGAAGGAGCCGCCGACATTGGCGGTGAGGATGCGCACCTTCTCGTTCGGCACCTTCAGGTTCTTGGCGAGGTTGGCGCGGTTACCCGCAACGCCCTGGGTCGGGACCTGAAGCGTGTAGCGCTCGGTTGTCTTGTCGTAGGAGGCAAGGCCGACGCGCGGCTCCATCGAGACCACGGCGACACGGGTGTTCTCGATGTCCATCCTGGTGACATGGGCGGCGCCGGCAAAGGCCGCGTTGACCTTTTCCATGTCGCCATAATGGTAGTCGAGCGCCACGTTATCAGGAATGTGCTCATAGAGCTGCGGCGCGCCGGGCTTGGCCGCTTCTTCAGGATCGGTCACCGCGGGCAGAGGCTCGATGTCGAGCTCGACCGCCTCGGCCGCATCGCGCGCCTGCGCCAGCGTCTCTGCCACGACGAAGGCGACGGGATCGCCGACGAAGCGGACCTTGTCGGTCGCCAGCGGCTGGCGATTGGTCTGGAGCAAAGGCGAGCCGTCGCGGCTCTTCAACGGCAGGCCGCAGGTGAAGGGGCCATAGCCGGCGGCATCGAGATCCCTGCCGGTCCACACGCCGAGCACGCCCGGCATCGCCTTGGCGGCGTCGATGCCGATGCCGCGGATGATCCCATGGGCGTGGGTGGAACGGATGACCACGGCATAGGCCTGGCTGGGCAGGTTGAAATCGTCGGTGTAGCGGCCCTTGCCGCGCACCAGCGTGTCGTCCTCCTTGCGGCGGACGGGCTGCCCGACGCCATATTTTTGCAGTGCAATAGCGTTTTCGAGCGTGGACGATTTGGTGTGTTCTTGCATGGAATTGACCTGAAAAGCCGGCATTTGCGCATTTTCGCGGCAGCGGGGCACCGGACTCCATTGAGATAACCCACCACCCCGTTCACGACAACGCACGAATGGGCATGGTCCCATGTGATGCGTTGTTGCGCAGGCCGGCTGCGCTGCTAATGTTTCAGGCGAAAAATCAATTCCAGACCGGCCCGACCGGCCGCGGAAAGACAGTTTGTATGAATGACCACACGCGGCTCCGCGACGGCCATGCGCCGCACGGTGAGCTGGAGGGGTCGATGGCGGCGGTGGCGTTGGCCACCGAACCGGCTGTCGGCGCGCAGGCGTCGGGAACCGGCGTCTATGCGGCGCTGGACCTCGGCACCAACAATTGCAGGCTGCTGATCGCCTGTCCGACCCAAGACGGCTTTCGCGTCGTCGATTCCTTCTCGCGGATCATCCGGCTCGGGGAGGGGGTTTCGGCGACGGGATGCATCAGCGAGGCCGCGATCGAGCGGGCCATCGCCGCGCTCAGCATCTGCCGTGACAAGATCAATTTGCGCAAAGCGCGGCGGTTGCGGCTGATCGCGACCGAAGCCTGCCGCGCGGCTTCGAATGCGGAGGGGTTCCGCAGCCGCGTCGCGGCCGAGACCGGCATCGAGCTCGAGGTGATCGATCGCGAGACCGAGGCCGCGCTCGCCGTGCTCGGCTGCTCGCCGCTGGTCGACCCCAGGGGACGCGGCGCGATCCTGTTCGACATCGGCGGCGGCTCGACCGAGCTGGTGCGGATCGAGCGCGATCCGCAAAATCCGGAGCCGCGGATCAAGGCCTGGATGTCGATCCCCTACGGTGTGGTCACGCTCGCCGAGCAGTTCGGCGGCCGCGACGTGACGCCGGAGATCTACGCCGCGATGGAGCAGGAGGTGGCGAACCACGTCGCGCCGTTCGCCGAAGTCCACGGCGGCGATCTCGCCGACATGCACCTGCTCGGCACCTCAGGCACGGTGACGACGCTCGCCGGCATCCATCTCAACCTCGCGCGCTATGACCGCCGCCGCATCGACAGCATCTGGATGAACGATTCCGACATCACCGCGACCATCAGAAAGCTGCTCGGCATGAGCTACGAGGAGCGCGCCGGCAACAGCTGCATCAGCGTCGAGCGCGCCGATCTCGTGCTCGCCGGCTGCGCCATCCTCGACGCGATCCGCCGCGCCTTCCCGCTGCCGCGCCTGCGCGTCGCCGACCGTGGCCTGCGCGAAGGCATGCTGGTCGAGATGATGCGCGAGGACGGCGCGCTCAGGAGCTGGTGAGATGGCCAAGGACACCACCGGCCGCTTGCACGTCCAGGTCAAAACCGGCGGCAAGCGCAAATTGTCGTCGAAGCTGTGGCTGGAGCGGCAGCTCAACGATCCCTATGTCGTGAAGGCCAAGGCGGCGGGCTATCGCTCGCGCGCCGCGTTCAAGCTGCTCGAGATCGACGACAAATTCCGGCTGTTGAAGCCCGGCATGGCCGTGGTCGACCTCGGCGCGGCGCCCGGCGGCTGGAGCCAGATCGCGGCCAAGCGCGTCGGCTCGGTGGAAGGCAAGGGCAAGGTCGTCGCCATCGACCTGCTGGAAATGCCCGAGATTCCCGGCGTCGATTTCGCGCAGCTCGACTTCATGGCGAATGATGCGCCGGACAAGCTCACCGCGATGCTGGGGGGCGGCGCCGATTTCGTGATGTCCGACATGGCCGCCAACACCACCGGCCACCGCAAGACTGACCAGCTCCGTATCGTCGGCCTGGTCGAGACCGCCGCTGCCTTTGCCTGCGACGTGCTCAAGCCCGGCGGCGCGTTTCTGGCCAAGACGTTCCAGAGCGGCGCCGATGCCGATCTGCTCGCCCAGCTCAAGCGCGATTTCGCGACGGTGCGTCACGTGAAGCCCGCGGCGAGCCGGCAGGATTCGTCGGAGCGCTACGTGCTGGCGACGGGGTTTCGGGGCGGAGCTGTCTGAGCCAATCTCCGCTGTCGTCCGGGACAAGCGCGCCCTAAGCGCGCGCGGATCCGGGACCCATAGCCACAGGCTGATGTGGTTACGGGGATTCGGAGTTACTCTCGCGCGCGACAACTGCGCCCTGTGGTTATGGGTCCCTGCGTTCGCAGGGACGACACCGTGTGTGAGGCGCCCGCTCCCCCAGCTCACCCCAACCTTTGATCGCGCACGTCCTGGGTGTCCTCCGTCGCGGTCTTGACCGCCGCCTTCTCCGCACCCTTGCCGGCGCCCTTGCGGCTGGCGATCTCCACGGCCTTGCGGCCGGAGATCTCGTGGCCGGCGTCGACGGGCATCTGCCAGAAGAACCAGCTCGATGCCGCCGAGGTCAGCGCGACCACGAGGAAGGCGGGGGCGAACACGGTGGCGTCGATCTCGCTGACATGATTGAACCACATCGTCGTTTCCACGCAGGCCGCGCCGACCGCGACGCCGGCGGAGACGGCGAGCTGCTGGTTGACGCTGACGAGGGTGGTGGCGCGGCTCATCTGCGCAGTCTCGACGTCGGCATAGGCGACCGTGTTGATCGCGGTGAATTCGAGCGAGCGGAAGAAGCCGCCGACCACCAGGATGACCATGATGATGAGCAGCGGCGTCGTCACCGTGAACAGCGCGCAGACGGCGAGGAAGAACGCGCTGACGATCGCGTTCACCGTCATCAGGTTGCGGAAGCCGAAGGTGCGGATGATGCGCGCCGCCAGCGTCTTCATGCCCATGGCGCCGAGCGAGGAGGCGAAGGTGACGAGGCCCGAATGGAACGGCGACAGGCCGAAGCCGATCTGCATCAAGAGCGGCAGCAGGAACGGCAGCGCGCCGATGCCGAGCCGGAACATGAAACCGCCGAACACGGCCGCGCGCAGCGTCGGCAGCTTCAGGAGCGAGAAATCGAGCACCGGCGAGCCCGTGCGCCGGGCGTGAATGACGTAGAGCGTCATCGCGATCGCGCCGCCCGCAATCAGTGCGGCCACCGTGCTCCACGGCAGCAGGTTGAGACCGGCAACCGACAGGCCGAAGGCGATGCCGGCAAGGCCAATGCCCGCCAGCACCATGCCGTACAGATCGAACGGCTCGCGCTCCTCGCTCTTGATCGGGTCGATGAAGCGGAGCGCCATGAAGATGCCGAGCAGCCCGATCGGGATGTTGATCAGGAAGATCCAGTGCCAGGACGCGTAGGTCGTGATGAAGCCGCCGAGCGGCGGGCCGATCACGGGACCGATCAGGGCAGGGACCGTCACCCAGGCCATGGCGTTGACCAGCGCGCTCTTGTCGACCGAGCGCAGCAGCACGAGGCGGCCGACCGGTGTCATCATCGCCCCGCCCATGCCTTGCAGGATGCGCGCGAACACGAAATCGGTGACCGAACTCGATAGCGCGCAGCCGACCGATCCGACCATGAACACGCCGACCGCGATCGCAAACACCATCCGTGCGCCGAACCGGTCGGCGGTCCAGCCGCTCGCCGGGATGAACACAGCGAGCGACAGCAGGTAGGACGTGATCGCGAGCTTCAGCGTCAGCGGGCTGGTGCCGATGTCGGCCGCGATCGCAGGCAGCGAAGTGGCGATCACCGTCGAGTCCATGTTCTCCATGAAGAGAGCAGTGGCGACGATCAGCGGAATGATGCGTTGCTTGTCGACCATGACGGATTGGTAATGAAAATCGGAAAAGGGTGGACTTGCGGCTTATCACCGCCACTCGCCTGCGACTATTGCGGATCGACGCATAGCACCTAAGTCCCGTGTAACAACGGTGTGACCCTCCCGCTGCATCAAACGGGGTTCGCGACTTCTCGCTCCCTCGTCATTCCGGGGCGCGCGCCTTGGCGCGAACCCATTGGGCCGGAGGGCCTGCTGCGCGATGGATTCCGGGTTCGCGACTTCGTCGCGCCCCGGAATGACAGTGGGTGGGTGGGGCCGCCGCTCGGCTGAACTGGCCAAAAAAGCCTGTGCATGGCTGGCCAGCCGTCCGAATTGCTTTGATTCGTCACGCGGCCGTGCTATCGACCCGCGTCAACCCCACCGATGGGCTCCGATTCTCAAGGCGATGCCGCAAGGTACGCCGAGGGCGGCGCTCATCCATTAGCATTTGCGGCAAGGCCGCAGGAAGGAGTTGGCAAATGGCCACGGTGCAACTTCAGGGCATCCGCGAAGCCTTTACGTTCGACGACGTGCTGCTGAAGCCGGGCCTGTCGGACGTCATGCCGGGCGAGGTCGACATCCGCTCGCGTGTCACCCGCGCCATTCCGCTCAACATCCCGATCATGGCCTCGGCCATGGACACCGTCACCGAGGCCCGCATGGCGATCGCCATGGCGCAGGCCGGCGGCCTCGGCGTCATCCACCGCAATTTCGATCCCGAAGGGCAGGCCGCGCAGGTGCGCCAGGTCAAGCGCTACGAGTCCGGCATGGTGGTGAACCCGCTCACCATCAGCCCCGAGGCCTCGCTCGAGGACGCGCTCAAGCTGATGAGCGACCACGGCATCTCCGGCATTCCCGTCGTCACCGGCGCCGGCAAGTCCACGCCGGGCAAGCTGGTCGGAATCCTCACCAACCGCGACGTGCGCTTTGCCACCGACCGCCGGCAAAAAGTCTCCGAACTGATGACGCATGAGGGCCTCGTCACGGTGCGCGAGAATGTCAGCCAGGACGAAGCGCGGCGGATGCTGCACCAGCATCGCATCGAGAAGCTGCTCGTGGTCGACGAGCAATATCGCTGCGTCGGCCTCATCACCGTCAAGGACATGGAGAAGGCGGTCGCCCATCCGCTCGCCTGCAAGGACGCGCAGGGGCGCCTGCGCGTCGCCGCCGCCACCACCGTCGGCGATACCGGCTTCGAGCGCACCGAGCGGCTGATCGATGCCGGCGTCGACCTCGTCGTCGTCGACACCGCGCACGGCCATTCCCGCCACGTGCTGCATGCCGTGAATCGCATCAAGCGTCTGTCCAATTCGGTGCAGGTCGTCGCCGGCAACGTTGCTACCACCGAGGGCACGCAGGCGCTGATCGATGCGGGCGCGGACTGCATCAAGGTCGGCATCGGTCCGGGCTCGATCTGCACCACGCGCATCGTCGCCGGCGTCGGCGTTCCCCAGCTCACCGCGATCATGGATGCGGTGGAAGCGGCGAAGAAGGCCGACATTCCCGTCATCGCCGACGGCGGCATCAAGTTCTCCGGCGACCTCGCCAAGGCGCTCGCCGCCGGCGCCGACATCGCGATGGTCGGCTCGCTGCTCGCCGGTACCGACGAGACGCCGGGCGAAGTGTTTTTGTGGCAGGGCCGTTCCTACAAGGCCTATCGCGGCATGGGCTCGGTCGGCGCGATGGCGCGCGGCTCGGCCGATCGCTACTTCCAGCAGGACATCAAGGACACGCTCAAGCTCGTGCCTGAAGGCATCGAGGGCCAGGTGCCTTACAAGGGCCCGGTCGGCAACGTCATGCACCAGCTCGCCGGCGGCCTTCGCGCCGCGATGGGCTATGTCGGCGCAAAGGACATGAAGGACCTGCACGACAAGGCCCAGTTCGTCCGCATCACCGGCGCCGGCCTGCGCGAAAGCCACGTCCACGACGTCACGATTACGCGCGAGAGCCCGAACTATCCGGGCGGGGGCTAGTCGCCGGTCTCGGCACCGCGCGAGCGCGTGGGTTTCGACGCGCTTGCCTCAAGGACGGTGTCATGCCCAGGCTTGACCGGGGCATCCAGTACGCCGCGGCTTCTCGGTTCAATTACGACTGTCTCTGGGATACTGGATCGCCCGATCAAGTCGGGCGATGACAGCGAGTGTGTGGCTCCGCCGCTTTTGTATTGACGCAGCTAGCTCCCTCCGCTTCCGTTCACGTCGAAAGATAATCGGAGGAAGCCATGTCCCAAGCAAAACGTATCGTTCTCGCCGCGCGTCCCGTCGGCGAGCCCAAATCATCTGATTTCCGCATCGAGGAATTCGCAGTCCCGACGCCTGCGGCGGGTGAAGTCCTGCTGCGCACGATCTGGCTGTCGCTCGATCCCTATATGCGCGGGCGCATGAGTGATGGTCCGTCCTATGCCGCGCCGGTGCCGGTTGGCGGCGTGATGGAGGGCGAGGCGGTCAGCGAGGTTGCGGCCTCCAACAATCCTGATTTCGCCAAGGGCGACATCGTCCGTGCACGAACCGGTTGGCAGTCTCACGCGACCTCGAATGGCAAGGGCCTGATCAAGGTCGATCCCAAGCTCGGTCCGATCTCGACCTCGATCGGCGTGCTCGGCATGCCCGGCATGACCGCCTACACGGGCCTGCTCGACATCGGCAATCCGCAAGCAGGCGAGACCGTCGTGGTCGCGGGGGCCTCCGGCGCAGTCGGCTCGGCCGTCGGTCAGATCGCCAAGATCAAGGGCGCACGCGCGGTCGGCATCGCCGGTGGCAAGGACAAGTGCGACTACGTGGTGAAGGAGCTGGGCTTCGATGCCTGCATCGATCACCGCGATCCCGATCTCGGCGCAAAACTGAAGGACGCTTGCCCTGGGGGTATCGACGTCTATTTCGAGAATGTCGGCGGCGCCGTGTTCGAGGCGGTGTTCCCGTTGCTCAATCCGTTCGCGCGCGTGCCGGTCTGCGGCCTGATCGCACACTACAACGACACCGAAGCCAAGCCGCCGAAATGGGCCGCGAGCATGATGCGCGCGACGCTGACCAAGCGGCTGACCTTCCGCGGCTTCATCGTCTCTGACTTCGCCTCCCGCCATGGCGACTTCCTGCGCGACATGTCGGGATGGGTCCGCGAGGGCAAGGTCAAATACAAGGAGTTCGTCACCGAGGGCTTGGACAGCGCGCCCGGTGCCTTCATGGGCCTCTTGAAGGGCGCCAATTTCGGCAAGCAGCTGGTCCGGGTCGGGCCGGACAAGGCCTAGGCATGATCCGGAAAAGTGCGAAGCGGTTTTCCGGAAAGATCATGCCCAAACAACAACCTAAAGCGCGATGACGATCTCATTCATCGCGCTTTAGGCGACAGGGCTGGGACTCACGTGGCTACAGAGCCACAGCCCTCCTGGGGATAGTTAAGAAAGAGTCACCAAATGGTCACACCTGCCCGCAAAAGCCGCAGGTGTGACCGGCTGTTCATTGACGGGACGGCGAAGGCATTGAATCATCGGGCATATTTTAGGTGCTGCGATGTTAGAGATCAGTGTTTTCTGCGTTATCCTGCTTGCCGCCGGCTATTGGCTGGCCATGTTCGTCATGGGCCGCCACGACGACGTCATTCATGGCAAGTTCGTCCATGTCGACGAGGAGGGCGATTTTGCTCGCCCCTCGATGCCGGCACCGCCCCCGCCATTCCCGAAGCGCCCGGTCAAGGCCGCGCAGCCTGTCAGGCAACCGCCCGCCAATGATCTCGCGGCCAAGCCGGTGAACAGCGAAGCGCTGCAATCCCTGCTCGCCGCGATCCAGCAGGACCTCAAGAGCGTCGCTTGAGCCGATCGGCGCGCCCTAATGCTCGCCGCCCATCTGGACGAGCAACTCCTCGATGTCGACATCGACCTGGCCCGCAGCCCTGACGTGGCGGACCTCGAAACTGTCGGGTCGGAAGCGATACTCGACCAGCCCGACTTCCTTGATCGCGATCCGGTCCTGGCGCTGATCGTTGATGACGAAGCCGGCCGACGGCGCCCAGACATGGCGGGTGTGGCGCCAGGTGAAGTCGCGCCGCTGGTGCACGTGGCCGCTGGCGATGAGGCGCAGGTCGATCGTTGCGAGCATCTCGATCAGCCGTGCCCGCGCCGGCTGCGGCACGTAGCGGATCGAGGTTTCTGGTGTCTCGGGATCGTCGGGCAGATTGAGAAACACCGGCTTGTGCAGGAACAGCGCGACCGGCCGGCCATTCGTGCGCGCGATCTCCTGCGACAGCCAGTCGAACTGCTCGGCCTCGAAGGCGAGCCCCGAGTTCATCACTAGCGAGTTGAGGCCAATGAAGCGCCAGCCGGCGGCCTCGAATGACCAATGGTCTTCGCCGATGAGGTCGCAGAATTGCCGGCGATGCGCTTCCGTGACCGGCGGCTTCGGCACCGGGCCGACCGCGGTCGGATTATCGCCGATGTCGTGATTGCCGGGGAGGTAGCGGCAGTCGACGGGCAGGGCGTCGTGCAGGTCTTTTGCGAAGACGACATCGTCCCGGCCGGTCGGCCCGTCGAAGGCGACATCGCCGGTGTTGATCACGAGATCGGGCCGGTTGCCGTCGATATGCTCGCTGATCGCCTGGAAGTTGGCGATCAGGCCGGGGAAGCGCCGGCCGAGATGGGTGTCGGAAATCTGCGTCAGGCGAAATTCGGACATGCGATCATCGTACCTGTGCTCGGGCGTCGGAACGATGACGGCGCGGGCATGGATCGCAACGAACAAAGTTTAAAGCACGCGGTACCGGATCGTGTAGGCGTCCTGCGGCGCGACGGTGTCGGCGAGCGGCGAGGCGATGCGGTCGGCGAGGTGCCAGGGGCCGAACTGCTCGGAGCGATGCGGCTCGGCGGGCAGACGGAGGCGGAATTCGAAAATGCCCTTGCCCGGCAGGTTCACGACCAGCACGCGGTCCGCGGTCCGATGGTTGAGCGCGACCGCGCCGCGCAGCAGCGCGCGGCCATCCGAGAGGTCACGCACGCCGTCGACCAGCGCCAGCGTCTGGTTGCGGTCGGTATGCAACTCGATCTGGCCGTCGGTCGCCGTGGTCAACGTTTCCCGGGGCATGCGGATCTCGAACTCGACCGCTGGCTTGGACGGGTTGAGGCCGAGATAGGCCGCCGCGGCATGGCGCATGTCGTAGGCGGCAAAGGCGAATAGGGCAGTCGCGGCCAGAGCAGTGAGGCCATGCCGGATGACGTCGCGCCAGGTTCGGTAGCTCATGCGGAAATAGACCGTCATCGCCAGCGCGACCGCGAGCGCCATCGCGATACCTGACAGGGCCGACATCAGGATACCGAGCCGGCCGTCGGCGGATTCGCTCCAAAGGCTGGACAGGGTGGTCATGGCGCCATCTCGCCTCTATCTCGCCTCGGGCCCCGAAAAGGGGCCGAAATCGCTTTAACTATCGGTGGTTGGTCGCAAGAGCGGGAACGCCGGTTCAACTGGTTGATTGTCAGGACGAGGAGCGGCGGCTAATGGACGGTCCGGCGCCGTCCGCCGGATGGGAAAGTTCCGATGTCCGTTCAAATGGTCTTGCTGCCGGTCTTCGTCCAGATCGGCCTCACCTTCGCGCTGTTGATCGGCATGGTTTTCGTGCGCCGCAAGACGCTGGTCTCCGGCGAGACCAGCATCCGCGACATTGCGCTCGGCGAGCCGAACTGGCCGAAGGGCGCCACGCAGATCGCCAATTGCTACCGCAACCAGTTCGAGCTGCCGATCCTGCTCTACGTCCTGATCGCGCTGGCGCTGCCCTTGCGCCATGCCGATCTCTTCATCGTGCTGATGTCCTGGGTGTTTGTGGTAACGCGCTTTGTCCATGCCGGCGTGTTCGTCTCCTCGAACGATCTCGGCCGGCGCTCCACGGTCTGGCTCGCCGGCGTCCTCGTGCTGCTGGCGATGTGGATCTACTTCGCGCTGAAAATGCTCTTGTTGATCTGACTCTTGCGAGTCCGATTTCATCTGAAAGATTCAAATGACCCCCGCTGCCCGGCTCTCCGCAGCCATCGAACTGATCGACACCATCGAGAAGGACCGCGTGCCCGCGGCCAAGGCGCTGAAGGAGTGGGGCACCGCGCACCGCTTTGCCGGCTCGGGCGACCGCGCCGCGATCGCCGGCCTCGTCTGGGACGTGCTGCGCCGCTACGCCTCGAGCGCGTTCCTGATGGAGTCCGACACCGCGCGTGCCAGGTTGATCGGCATGCTCCGGCTCGAGCGCGACATGGACACGGCCACCATGGGCGCCTTGTTCGACGGCAGCCGATTTGCGCCGGCGCCGCTGACCGAGGCTGAGCAGGCCGCGCTCGCCTCGCGGTCCCTGAAGGACGCGCCGGCTGCCATCGCCGGCGACTATCCCGAATGGCTGGATCCGCACCTGGCAAAAGTGTTCGGCGAGGACCGCGCCGCGGAGGCGGCCGCGATGGCGAGCCGGGCGCCGCTCGACCTGCGGGTCAACACGCTAAAATTCAATCGCGACAAGGCGCTGCAGTCGCTTGCTCATCTTCATGCGAAACCGACGCCTTGGTCGGCAACGGGCCTGCGCATCGCGCTTTCGGCCGATGCGCGCAACCCCGGGATCCAGGCCGAAGAGGATTTCATCAAGGGCGCCATCGAAGTGCAGGATGAGGGATCGCAGCTGGCGGCCCAGTTCACCGCGGCAAAGCCCGGCGAGCAGGTGATCGACCTCTGCGCCGGCGCCGGCGGCAAGACGCTGGCGCTCGCCGCCCTGATGCAGGGCAAGGGCCGGCTGATCGCGACCGACAGCGACAAGCGCCAGCTCGCGCCAATCCACGAACGGCTGTCGCGCGCCGGCGTCCATAATGCCGATGTTCGCACGCCCAAGGGCGAGGCCGATCCGCTGGTCGACATCCGCAGCACCGCCGACCTCGTCGTGATCGATGCGCCCTGCACGGGAACCGGAACCTGGCGCCGCAACCCCGACGCCAAATGGCGGATGCGCCCCGGCGCGCTGGAGATTCGCCTGCGTGACCAGGCCGAGGTGCTGGAGCGCGCGGTGCCGCTGGTGAAGCCGGGCGGCCGCATCGCCTACATCACCTGCTCGGTGCTGTCGGAAGAGAACGGCGAACAGGTGAGGGCGTTCGTCGCGCGCCATGGCGAGTTCGCGGCCGTGCCGCCCGAGCAGGCCGCGAGCGTGCTGTGGGACAAGGCGGAGGCGTTTGGCGAGGCCGCGCTGCAATCGCCCGAGGGCTGGCTGATGACGCCGCGGCGGACTGGGACGGACGGGTTCTTCGTCTCAATCCTGAAAAAGGTCTCGTAGGGTGGGCAAAGGCGCGAAAGCGCCGTGCCCACGACCTCTCCGTGGTTGCGATTGAAATGGTGGGCACGCTTCGCTTTGCCCACCCTACGGCACCGCAGCTGACGCGCCACAGTTCCCCCAAAACAAAAACCCCGCAGACCGGATCCCGGTCGCGGGGTTTTCTAACTTGACGTTCTGCCGGTACGTCCGTGGTCAGAACGGTGCGCGGGCGTTAGCCGACGCGGAGATTGTCAGCCGAGGACTTGCCGCTGCGACGATCGGCGACGATGTCGAACGAGACCTTCTGACCCTCGTTGAGGGAGGAGAGGCCGGCACGCTCGACGGCGCTGATGTGCACGAACACGTCCTTCTGGCCGTCGTCCGGCTGGATGAAACCATAACCCTTTTGGGTGTTGAACCACTTCACGGTGCCCATAGCCATGGGAATTTCCTTTAGTTAGTTAGAGAGGGTACGCACGTGGACCGGTACGCAGCATTGCGCCCATGGCCCTGTTCAGTCGATGTTTGGAGAAGTCATCTGAAGCGTGCGCGCCCGTCAGCAACGAAGCGAAGCGGCCCAGTCGTTCGGCCAAGTATCGATGATCACAATATAGCGAGAATTTGGGGCCAGTTCAAGGCACCACCCGCGAGCCGGCACGTCGCACGACTTTGCTATTTTGCGGTGCAAATTAACCGCCCGGCGGATCTCAGTCCACGATGAAAAGGGTCGCCCCGGTCTCGGTCGAGGACCGGTGCGCGGCGTCGCCGTAGTCCGAGACCTGGTAACTCATCCCTGCCGTGAGCTTGAATTTGCGCCCGTCGCGCAGCTCGCTGTCGAGCTCGCCCTTGAGCACGTAGAGCACGTGGCCGCGATCGCACCAATGGTCGGCCAAATAGCCCGGCGAATACTCGACCATCCGCACCCGGAGATCGCTGATGTTGAGCGTGCGCCACCTGGCTTGGCCGGTCTCACCGGGATGCGTGGTGGCCTCGACCTTGCTCCAGTCGGTGACGGTGAAGGGGGAGGCGGGGAGTTTCATGGGGGAATCCTATCTCAGAGCCGGCAGCGCCTCTGTTAGCGCACGCTGTCGCCCCGGTCTCCGTCCTTGCGAGCGAAGCGAAGCAATCTAGGAATATTTCCGCGGAAACAGCCTGGATTGCTTCGTCGCAAGAACTCCTCGCAATGACGCGTTTGAGGCACGTCCGCGCCTCACCTCCGGTGTCGTCGCCCGACTTGATCGGGCGATCCAGTATTCCAGAGGCAGCGCGGTGATGTGGAGGAGCCGCGGCGTACTGGATTCCCCGCTTTCGCGGGGAATGACAGCGGTGAGTGAGGCGCGCAGCGTCCGCACCCAACAAACTCGCTGCCCCGACAGCTACGCGCGCAGCCGTCACCCCACCAAATGGTTCGCCGAGCCCTGCACGATCAGGCCCGCCTCGTTCACCCGCAGATATTCGCAGATCTTCTTCCCGCGCTCGTTGGCGTAGAACACCACGACGCTATCCGGGCTGACGAACAATTCGATCAGCGAAAAATGCAGCTCCGGCAGCAGCCCAAGCGCCTTGCCCCAATAGGCGCGCAAAGCGTCCTTGCCCCGCACGGTGCCGCTGGCATCGAACCCCAGCGCCGGAATGCGGTCCGAGGTCATCACGGCGGCCTCGTCATAGAGCGCGAGCACGCGTTCGAGATCGCGCGCGTTCCAGGCCTCGACCCAGGTCCGGCCGAGCGCGGCAAGCGATGATGGCTGGTGGTGCTGTGACATGGCGTTCTCCCTGATCGGCCGCTGTTTGTAGAGCGGATCAAATTAGGTCAATGATACTTACCTAAATCTGCCTTGTCCATGCCCAAAGAAGAATGTGGGCGCGCGGCCCGCGTGGTTGCGGGAAAAGCCCCCGTCGCGTATCTGCTGGCCATGACAGCAGCACAGAACGACCGCTCCGCGTCGACGCCCTCGGTGGCCTCGGCGCACGACAAGATTCTCATCGTCGACTTCGGCAGCCAGGTGACGCAGCTGATCGCGCGTCGCGTGCGCGAGGACGGCGTCTATTGCGAGATCGTCCCGTTCAACAAGGCCGAAGCCGCCTTCAATGAGATGAAGCCGAAGGCGGTGATCCTCTCGGGCGGCCCCGAGTCGGTCCACGAGGCCGGCTCGCCTCGCGCCCCGCAAGCGATCTTCGATTCCGGCGTGCCGGTGATGGGCATCTGCTACGGCCAGATGACCATGGCGGCCCAGTTAGGGGGCGAGGTCGAGGGCGGCCATCACCGCGAATTCGGCCGCGCCGATGTCGAGGTCAAGGCGCCGAGCAAGCTGTTCGAGGACGTCTGGTCATCAGGCGGCAAGAACCAGGTCTGGATGAGCCATGGCGACCGCATCACCAAGATGCCGCCGGGCTTCTCCGTCGCCGGCACCTCGCCCAACGCGCCGTTCGCGATCATCCAGGACGAGAAGCGCAAATATTACGGCCTGATGTTCCACCCTGAAGTGGTGCACACGCCCGACGGCGCAAAACTCATCCGCAACTTCGTGCGCAAGATCGCAGGGCTCACCGGCGACTGGACCATGCGCGCCTTCCGCGAGGAGGAGATCGCCAAGATCCGCAGCCAAGTCGGCAAGGGCAAGGTGATCTGCGGCCTCTCCGGCGGCGTCGATTCAGCCGTTGCCGCCGTGCTGATCCACGAAGCCATCGGCGAGCAGCTGACGTGCGTGTTCGTCGACCATGGCCTGTTGCGGCTCGACGAAGCCAAGACCGTGGTCGACCTGTTCCGCCACCACTACAACATCCCGCTCGTGCACGTGGATGCCTCGAAGCAATTCTTGGGCGAGCTCGAAGGCGTCACCGATCCCGAAACCAAGCGCAAGACCATTGGCCGCCTCTTCATCGAGGTGTTCGAGCAGGAAGCCAAGAAGATCGGCGGCGCCGACTTCCTGGCGCAGGGCACGCTCTATCCTGACGTGATCGAGAGCGTCTCCTTCACCGGCGGACCTTCAGTCACCATCAAGTCGCACCACAATGTCGGCGGTCTGCCCGAGCGCATGAACATGAAGCTCGTCGAGCCCCTGCGCGAGCTGTTCAAGGACGAGGTGCGCAAGCTCGGCCGCGAGCTGGGGCTCCCCGAAATCTTCGTCGGCCGCCACCCGTTCCCGGGCCCGGGCCTCGCCATCCGCTGCCCCGGCGACATCACCCGCGACAAGCTCGACATCCTGCGCAAGGCCGATGCCGTCTACATCGACCAGATCCGCAAGCACGGCCTCTACGACGAGATCTGGCAGGCCTTTGCCGTGCTGCTCCCGGTGAAGACGGTCGGCGTCATGGGCGACGGCCGCACATACGATTATGTGGTTGGCCTGCGCGCCGTCACCTCCACCGACGGCATGACCGCGGACTTCTACCAGTTCGACATGAAGTTCTTAGGGGAGACCGCCACGCGCATCATCAACGAGGTGAAGGGCGTGAACCGGGTGGTGTACGACGTGACCAGCAAGCCGCCTGGGACGATTGAGTGGGAGTGATTCAGTCCACGCCGGCGACGTTCGCGATCTATTGACCGTACCCGCCTCAAATGGCGGCTAAGTGTCTTAAGCAGAGCGGCCAAATCTGACCGTCGGCTTGCCATCGCCGATCGCGAAGACCTGGCGCATTCCGTCTGCGGATTGGGCGATCAGGGCGTCACGTTCTTGTTGGACACCTCGTTTTCCAATTCGCCGATTGCTCCTCCCTCAAGGCCAGGGATGCTCGCCCTTCCAGGCAGGCGCACTGCAAACGCCGCCTAGTCCAAGGGCCGGCCGAATTCACCGGCGAGGGTTGGCGGATTCAGGCGATTGGCTGACCGCCGCTCGACCGCTTCAGCCTCTTCGCTGTCGGAGATCGTCACGAATAACGTAACGCCTTCGAGCGCCTGCGCCCGCTCGGCCCGCAGATGGGCGAGCGCATCGACCATCGCGTCAATGAGGTGGTCGTAATAGACGTTGAAATCTTTGTTCGAATTGGCGCTCGCTGCGGTGAGGTCGCGATTGATGTCCGCAAAATGATCGTCGCCAAAAATCTCGTACCGCCACTCGGCGGGGGCCCAGCGTACATAGGCCGAGTATTCCGGGGTCATGTCTTCAATCTCGGTCTCGGAGGCGCGTTTCTCGGCATACCCCTCCTCGGTATTGGCGCAGAGCCCAACGCTCATGCCATCATCTGCCGTCTGAAGACAGATCGCGTAGAGGCGCTGCCCTTTGAGTAACGAAGTCAACGCGTCAACCGTTGCGATTGTCGCTGCGCGAAGCTTCTCTACTTTTGCGTTCCAGTCCACGTGCGCTTCCTTTCGATCATGGCCCCACCGCGCGGCTGGTTTTCAAAGCCCAACCCAATGAGGGCGGAGCGTCAGGCCACTTGCATCAATGTTTGGATGCCGCGATCCCGCTCGTTGAAGAAGACGTAGATCTGCGCCTTATCGTGGGCGAGACCTGAGGCGTCGAGCTGTCCGACAAACAGCAGCGGCGCGTCGCCGTGGAACGGCCAGGACGGCGACTGGAGCCACTTTGGTGGCTTTTTAAGATATCGGAAGTCTTTGGCGATCTTGTCCTTCGCGAAGGCGAGCTTCTCTCGTTTTCCGCCTAACGTCTCGAAACCCGCGATAAGCGCCTTGACGTAAGATTCCGGCGGCGAAAGCCAGGCCGGTGAAGCATCCAGAACCAGTTCGTAGTTCTTGAGACTGGACGTATCGATCTCGTGTTCGATGCCGAGCGATGTCAGCAGCTTCGACAGTGCGTCCCGCAGGTTGAGGTCGGTCGCAGGATCCGAGACGTTCTGATCCATGATGTACAGGAACAGGTTGCTCTCGTTGGTGTAGGGCGGAATGGACGCATCCTGCTCCAGAAGCTCCTGCAACGCCTTGTCGTGCAGGAGCTGCGCGTAGAAGTCGGACAGGGGTACGCGCCCCTCCAGGTACTCGATGATCTTTTCTGCAGGGGCCATTTGCCATTTCTTGGATGTCGGTGAAGATCGAGGTCTGCGTGCTGCTTATGCGTGATCTCCCCCGAATTCACCAGCGAGCGTCGGCTTCCCGAATAATGCGACTCCACAACTTGCAAATACTTGCCCATCCTCGATCCTACATCCCCGGCCGCGACCGATCATCGCCGGGTGGAGCGATGCCGAGCCTATTGGGGCCGGCGCGCCTGGCCCCCGGTAGTCAGGAAACCTGCCACCAGCTTGGACGATGTCGCCAAGAAGTTCATCTCTTCGTTCAAGGTATTGAACTAGCCCGTAGGATGGGTGACCACAGCGAAACCCATCGCGCTCGCGAATTTATCGCGGCGCCAACCCCGCGCCGTTTTGAAGCGCCAGCAGCCCGACGCAGAAGATCGCTGCGCCGACCACCAGCACCACCGGCACCAGATACGGCGACGAGATGACTTCGAGCGCCGGAAATGCCTTGTCCGAAACAAACCGCCTGTAAGCTACCCAACCGGTTGCGACGAGGGGCGTCAGGGCGACGATGATGTAGAGCGCCCCGAGGATCCAGCCGAAGGCCGTCAGGTCCTTGGATCGGGTGGCCTCTCCTGCGAAGCCAAGCGCGGCAATTGAAATGAAGGCACTCAGCGCGCTGACGAGAAGCTCGGCGGCGAGGACGACGATCGAGACAGTTACATTCATTCCTGGATTCCGTTTGAGAATGGACTTCCTCGAGAAGTCACCCGTGATTCATCCTGTGCGTGCAGCCTCGTAGCATCGGTATCCAGGTAACGCCAGCGCAAGCGGGCTCTGCCGGCGGCGGGCGCAGCAACCCCGGTTGAAGTCCGCGAGGTCGAGGATGTAGCGCTCGAAGTTCGGCGCGCGCTCGCGCGCTCAAAGTGTGCAGCGGAACCCATCGTGCCACGGCGACGCGATCTTAATATAAGGCTTGACTTATATAAGCCTATGCCGATATTCCTCCCGAAATCAAAAGGGAGGACCGGGATGGAGATCGACGTTGCCAGGGTGTTGGGACTTGTCACGCGTTCGGTGCGCAATTTCGAGAAGGATGGGAGGGCCGCCAGTGCGGTCACCTTGACGCGGCTCTACGACACCAGCGTCGACGATCTCTGGGACGCGCTGACGAGCAGCGAACGCATCCCGCGCTGGTTTCTGCCGGTGGAGGGAGATCTCCAGCTCGGCGGACGGTATCAGCTCAAGGGCAACGCGGGCGGCACCATCACGTCCTGTGAGCCGCCTACCCATTTCGCGGCGACGTGGGAATTTGCGGGCGCGGTCAGCTGGATCGACGTCACGCTGGCGGCAGAACGGAGCCAGGCGCGCTTGACGCTTGAGCACAGCGCGATCATCGAGGATCATTGGAATCAGTTCGGTCCGGGTGCGGTCGGCATCGGTTGGGACCTCGCCATTGCCGGGCTCGAGCGATACGTTGCGACGGGGGCATCGGTCGACCACGAGACGGCCGAGGCGTGGATGGGCTCGCCCGAGGGCAAGGAATTCATGACCGGGAGCGGTGAGTATTGGCGCGCAGCGCATGTCGCGAGCGGGGTGGATGCGGCCTCGGCGAAGCAGCGCTCGGACCGGACCATTGCCTTCTATCGCGGCGAGATGCCGCCTGACATCGCGCACCCCGGCACAGGAAGCTGATGCACGTCTTCGAAGTCCTCGCCGATCCCGTGCGCCGACGCATCCTCGAACTGCTCGCCCCGGGAGAGATGGCCTCCGGGGAAGTCGTGGCGGCGATCGGCGCCGAATTCGGCATCACGCAAGCCGCCGTGTCGCAGCATCTGAAGGTGCTGCGCGAGAGCGGCTTTGCGACCGTTCGGGCCGAAGCGCAAAGACGCCTCTACTCGGTCGACGTCGCCGGACTTCAGGCGGTGGATGCGTGGGTCGGGCGGTTCAGGACTTTCTGGGAGCCGAAGCTGGACGCGCTGGCGACGGAGATCGCGCGCGGCAAGCGGGAGCGGCGCAATGCACCGCTGACCAAGCGGAGCGGCAAGAGGGCCTGAGAGCTGTGCCGAACCCAAGCGCCTCACTCGCGCGCCTCCTGCCAATGTGGGTAGGTGACATAGGCGGTGACGGCGCCTTGCTCGTGCGAGCGGATGGTGACCTTCTCGCCCTTGGGCATGTAGACGATCTCGCCGGGTCCGGCGGTGACGGTGCCGGCTGCACTCGATACTGACAGCTTGCCCTCGAGCACGAGCATGACATCGTCCACGGTGAGCTTTTCATCGAGGCTCTGGTTCGGCGCATAGCGGCCGTATCCGATGGTGATCGGGCCGCCGTGGCGCTGGTCGATCACATTGCCAGCAAAGATGTCTCCGTTCTGCCCGGGCGAGCGCTCGAACGGCGCGTCCGCCACGGCAAACTTGCGAACCTTCATGGGAATCCTTCCGTTCTGCGCCCGAGTTGACGGGGTTGGAACGGTAGACGCCTGAGGCCGGTGTTTGTTCAACGTCGCCGCGGGGCGGTTTGACGCAGCGCTCGCAGCGCCGTCCATCAGCGGCGCGATGTGCAGATTGTCGCAGCTGCGCGTACAGGATCGGAGTCTCAGCAATGACACAGTCGTGACAAGACGACATTCTTTAGACCCATTCAATTTCGTTTCCTCGTCTCGGTGTGCCCATAAGCCCGCATCTGATTTTTTGCTCACCGGGGATTGGAATGCTGAGTTTGAATGCCGTGAGGCATGGTTTTCTCGCGACCTGCAGTTTGTTTGTGTTGGATGCAGGCCTTGACGGCAAGTGTTACGCTCAATCTCAGCTACCGCCAGTGACAGTCGATGCTCCAAAGCCGCAGCAAGCCCGCCGCGCGCAGTCCGCGCGGCCCGGTGCCGCAAGCGACATGCGACGATCGGTGCGGCGCCCGAATCCGCGCAGGGAGGCGCAGATTGCTGCAGCAGCTCCGGTGTCGGCCACGACTCTCCAGAGTGCGATCGGTCCGGTCCAGGGCTTCGTCGCAACGCGCAGCGCCACCGGCACCAAGACGAATACGCCGCTGATCGAGACGCCGCAGTCCGTCTCGGTCGTGACGCAGGACCAGATCCGCGACACCAGCGCACGAACCGTCGGCGAGGCGCTGGCCTACACTGCCGGCGTACAGACGCAGCCATACGGCTTCGACCCGCGTTATGATCAGTTTCTGATCCGGGGATTTGCGGCCAACCAGTACGGCAACTATCGGGACGGCTTGCGGCAGGGCAACGGCTCGTTCGCCTATTTCCGCAACGAGCCCTATGGCGCCGAGCGTATCGAGGTGATGCGCGGTCCGTCGTCGGTGCTGTACGGCGCCAATGAAGCCGGTGGCCTGGTGAACTATGTGAGCAAGATGCCGCTCGACAAGCGGCTCAACGAGGTTGGCCTCGATATCGGCAATTTCGATCGCTATCAGGGACGTTTCGACTTCAGCGGACCGAGCCTTGATAACGACAAGCTGCTCTATCGCTTCACCGGGCTGGTGCGCGACAGCGGTACGCAGATTCCCGGGACGTGGGACGACCGCGTGTTTTTCGCCCCGAGCGTGACCGCCAAGCTGAGCGAGGATACGACGCTGACCGTGCTGGCCGAGTACGAGCGCAGCAAGACGTCGATGTGGCCGTATTACCTTCGCAACCCGGTGACCGGCGTGGTCACCAATATTCGTCTCGGCGACCCCGCATTCGACGCGCTCACGCAGTGGCAGGCCTCGGTCGGTTACAGGCTCGAGCATCGCTTCAACGAGGCGCTGGCGTTCCGGCAGCATGTCCGGCTCGGACATGTGTCGTTCGAGGGCAACATGGTCGATGCGCTCAGTCTCTCGCCTGACGGCCGCACGCTCAACCGCTACGCGGCGACCTTCCGGGAGCGGCTCAACACGTTCAACGTCGACAACCAGATCGAGGCCAAGCTGGCCACCGGTCCGATCAAGCATACGGTCCTCGGGGGTGTTGATTATTTCCGGCAAAGCACGACGCTGGACTATTATGCCGGCCTGGCGCCGTCGCTCGATCTGACCAATCCGGTTTACGGCAGTTCGGCGCCGACGATGCCCCTGGGGCTCATGAGCACCAACAGCCAGACGCTGGGCCAGGTCGGGCTTTACGCACAAGACCAGATGGCGTGGGGCGGCTGGCGGCTGACCATCGGCGGCCGGCAGGACTTTGCCGAGCTCTCGAACCGCAACGACCTGACGGGTGTGACGAGCAACAGCGAGCCCAGCAAGTTCACCGGCCGCGCCGGATTGTTGTATCTGTTCGAGTCGGGGCTTGCTCCCTATGTGAACTATGCGACATCGTTTCTGCCGCTGACCGGCACGACGGCACCCCAGCGCGGCGGCACACCATTCGCGGCAACGACGGGTGAATCGTTCGAAGCCGGTATCAAGTATCAGCCGCTAGGCTGGAACAGTTACTTCACCGCGACCTGGTTCAACCTGACCAAGGACAACGTGTTGACCATCGATCCGGCCTTTCCGACTTTTTCGGTGCAGACCGGTCAGGTTCGTTCGCGCGGCGCCGAGCTCGAGGCCGTGCTGTCCCTGGCCGAGGGTCTCAAAGGTGTCGCGTCCTACAGCTATACCGATGCCACCGTGACGCGCAGCAATGGCCTTGATCTCGGCAAGGTGCCGATCGGCGTGCCGTTGCAGCAGGCGGCGATCTTCCTCGATTACACTTGGCAGAATGGCCTGCTTGCAGGCTTTGGCGTCGGTGCCGGTGCGCGATGGATCGGGCAGACCTGGGCGGACGAGGTCAATACGATCAGGAATCCCGCGATCACGGCGTTTGATGCGGGCGTGCATTACGACTATCGCGGCATGCGCTTGGCTCTGAATGCGCGCAATCTGTCGGATGAGCGTGTTCCAATTTGCAATGGCGGGACCTGCGCGTTCACACAGGGACGGACGGTGCTGGGGAGCGCAACGGCGCGGTGGTGAGCCGGGCTGGCGCTGCCGCCGATCTGATCGGCGCGCAGGGACCCGGCGCAAACGTCGGATCTCCGCCACGTTCGGCCGTGATACGACATCCGCATCGTCCTCTCCGGAGCCAGCCTGCATGTCCACCGCGATCGCCCCCAGCCAACAGCCCGCAACCGCCGCCGAGACCGACCCCGAGACCGTCGGCTGGATGAAGGGCTTTCCGCCGGCGCCGGACCGCACCATCACCTTCCAGAACGGCTCGTTCCGCAGCTTTCCCGAGCTGCGCTGGGCCTGGAGCAATGTCCGGCAGCTGGTGCCGACGGTGAACGTCTGGCGCGGGGCAGGGCCGGCCTCGCCGTTGCCGCGCGAGGACCACGACATCGGCGCGGTCGCATCGACCACGATGGACGGTCGCCCCATGACGTTCGCAAAGATGCTGGAGGAGACTTATGCGGACGGCATCGCGGTGCTGCATCGGGGCAAGCTGATCTATGAGCGCTATTTCGGCGCGCTGAAGCCGCACAAGCCGCACATCGGAATGTCGGTGACGAAGTCCTTCACCGGCGTGCTCGCCGGCATCCTGGTCGCCGAGGGCAGGATCGATCCGCAGGCACCCGTCACGGAGTACGTGCCGGAGCTGAAGGCCAGCGCGTTCGGCGACGCGCGCGTGCACGAGGTCATGGATATGACCACGGGGCTCGCATACACCGAAGTCTACACCGACAAGAATTCCGCCGTGTGGGGCTTGCGGCGCGCTAACGGCATGGCGCCGATCGAACCTGATTATGACGGCCCGACCACCATTTTCGATTTCCTCGTGGCGCAGAAGAAGCAGGGCGAGCACGGCAAGGTCTTTGCGTACAAGACCGTCAACACCGACGTGCTGGCCTGGATTATCAGGCGAGCCAGCGGCATGACGCTGTCCGATTTTCTGTCCGAGCGCATCTGGATCCACATGGGTGCGGAGGAGGATGCATATTATCACGTCGACCGCATCGGCACCGAAAGTGGCGGCGGCGGCCTCTCCACCAGCTTGCGCGACCTCGCCCGCTTCGGCGAGACCATGCGCAACCATGGCCGCTTCAACGGTCGCCAGATCGTGCCTTCATCCGTGGTCGAGGACATCGCGCGCGGCGGCGACCCCGAAAAGTTCAAGCCCGCGGGCTACACCACCTTGCCCGGCGCCTCCTACCGCAACCAATGGTGGGTCAGCCACAACGCCCACGGTGCCTACATGGCGCGCGGCGTTTACGGCCAGGGCATCTATGTCGATCCCAAGGCCGAGATGGTGATCGCGCGCTACGCATCGCACCCCGTCGCGGGCAACGCCGCCAACGATCCCGTGACGCTGCCGGCTTATATGGCGTTGGCGAAGGCGCTGATGGCGGGCGGGTAGGCTGCGCCACACACTCGCTGTCATCGCCCGATTCAATCGGGCGATCCAGTATTCCAGAGACGATCGTGGCTGAACCGAGAGGCCGCGGCGTACTCGGTCGCCCGGTCGAGCCGGGCGACGACAGTGCGCGCAAACCGCAAGATCGGTCGAGCGCGTCACGGCCGTCTGCGACTAGATGGAGCCGCCACGGAGGAGGGACGATGAAGGCGGCGCTGCAAAACTATCAGGACCGGATGCGACGGGTGCTGGATCATATCGACCGGCATCTCGACGATGATCTGGACCTGGACGGGTTAAGCGCTGTTGCCGCGTTCTCGAAGTTTCATTTCCACCGGCAATTCACCGCGACCTTCGGGTTGTCAGTGCATCGCTATGTCCAGTTGGCCCGCATGAAGCGCGCTTCGCATCGGCTGGCCTACGGTAAAGCCCAAAGCGTCACTGATATTGCGATGGATGCCGGTTACGATACGCCGGACTCCTTCGCCCGCGCCTTTCGGCAACGGTTCGGGCAATCGCCGTCGTCGTTCCGGAAGTCTCCCGACTGGGAGCCGTGGCTTGCGGCCTTCGGGCCTCTAGACAATGCGAGGAACAAGCTCATGAAGACCTTTAGCAGTGACGATGTGACGATACGCGAGGTGCCCGCCACGCGGGTGGCGATCATGGAGCATCGAGGCGACCCGGCGACGCTCGGCGCCACCATCCAGCGGTTCATCGCCTGGCGCAGGGCCGCCGGCCTGCACCCCAGGACAAGCCCGACCTTCAACGTCTGGCGTTCCGAGCGGCGTCCTGCATCGCCCGCCCATTACAGCGTGGACCTTTGTGTCGGCACCGAGCAGCCGATCGAGGCGAATGGCGAAGAGATCAAGGCCGGCGAGATCCCCGGCGGACGCTGCGCCGTGCTGCGAATCGTCGGCTACACCGACAATCTGGAGTCCGCCGCGCTTTACCTCTATCGCGACTGGCTTCCGGCCAGCGGCGAGGAAGCCCGCGACTTCCCGATCTATTGCCAGCGGCTGAGCTTCTTCCCGGAAGTGCCCGAGCATGAGACCGTCGCGGATCTGTTTTTGCCGCTGAAATAGCACTGCTAGGACCCTATCGTGCCGCGACGGCCGCTGGATCCGGCAACGACCGTCAGTCGTCGCCTTCGTGATCCAGATCTGGAGACCACGCCGGCGGGGGAGTTCACGCAGGGGGCCGAGCGGGCTCACAATACTCGATCAGCAATTCCGTGAGGACCCGTATCTTCCGCGCGGGATGCTGACCCGGTGGGCGGATCACATATGCACCCGCCGGAGGCGGGGGATATCGTGTCATGACCGGCACAAGCGCTCCGGAGGCGACATATTCGCGGGTGAGGCTGTCGGGAAGATAGGCGATTCCGAGTCCTGCCGTTGCGGCCGAGACCAGAGCTGTGCCGTTGTCGGCCTTGAAGCGCCCCTGCGGACGAACCGTGACGATCTTGTCGCCATCCATGAGCTGCCACGCTTCGGTACTCTGCATGAGGGCCTCGTGGGCGAGGAGTTCCTCCGGCGATTCAGGCTCCCCATGGGCCTTGATGTAGTCCGGGCTCGCGACAAGCTTTCCATAGACGGCGCCGACGCGTCTTGCGATCAAATTGGAGTCCTGAAGATAACCAACCCGTATCGCACAATCATAACCCTCCGTGACGAGATCGACGAAGCGATCGCTGTAGCAGGTGTGGATCTGGAGCTGGGGATGACGTCGGGCCATTTCCGACAGGATGGGAGCGAAGTGAGTCGGGCCGAAGGAAAACGGCACTGCAACCCGCAAGCGGCCGCGCAGCTCTCCAGCGGGTAGGATCGCCTCCCTCGCTGCATCGATCTCGGCGCTGACTCTGGCTGCATAATCGCGGAAGGTAACGCCGGCTTCCGTGAGCGCAGCCCCGCGGGTCGTTCGTGCAAGGAGTTGGACGCCAAGTTCCTCTTCAAGCCGGAGGAGCCGACGACTGACGATCGATTTGGCGACGCCCAGCCGAAGCGCGGCGGATGAGATTCCCCCGGTATCAGCGACTTCGACGAACGTCTGTATCTCTTCGATATCCAATTCAGCGTTCCTCATTCCGCGACACAGCGTGCCGCAATGCGACACTACCGCATCGCACTCGGGAACACCAATCTCGGCGTTGGCTACGTCGCTGCTGGCGTACGTCTTTAAAAAACCAGTGCCGCTCACAACGGCAATAGAGGATGCAACGATGAACTTTCGTAACGGCCTTGCTTCGCTTCTTCGTCCCGAAGACTCGGTACTCGTTCTGATCGACCACCAGCCTTACCAGCTCGCGAACGTGAACAGCCACGAACCGCAGATGGTGATCAACAATACGACAGGTCTGGCCAAGGCCGCGAAGGCCTTCGGTGTCCCCACGATCCTGACCACGGTGATCGCTGAGCGGGGTGGTCTCCTGTTCCCTCAGATCACGGATGTCTTTCCTGGCCAGGACGTGATCGACCGGACGTTCATCAACACCTGGCAGGACCGAAAGGTGGTGGACGCAGTCAAGGCCACGGGCCGCAAGCAGCTCATCATCGCGGGCCTGTGGACCGAAATTTGCGTTGCGATGCCGGCGATTCAGGCCCTCGGCGAAGGCTGGGATGTAACGGTGATCACCGATGCCTCTGGCGCCGTGTCAGTGGAGGCCCACGAGGTCGCAATTCAGCGGATGATTGCGGCGGGGGCGAATATGATGACCTGGCTGGCGCTGGCGGCCGAATGGCAGCGCGATTGGGCTCGGACCGATCAGGCTGCCGCGCTGACGGAGGTGATTACGCAGCATGCCGGCGGTAGCGGCATCGCATTCCTGTGGGAGCAGCAGCTGCTCAACACGCCTGTTCCCGGCAACGCAGGATGATCTGAGCGAGGGTGCGAAGGTCTCGCCAGCGGCTGCGCGAAAGCAAAGGCCGCTGGCGTCATCAAGCAACTCTTGCCCGTCGCGCTGGGGAGCGCGGTGGGGCGGGTGGATTGCGTGTCCGCTAGTCCCCTACGAGCCCCGCGACATCTTCTCGTACTTCTTCACCAGCCGCTCGCGCTTCAGCCGCGACAGCCGCTGGATCCAGAACATCCCGTCGAGCTGGTCGATCTCGTGCTGGTGGCACACGGCACGCAGGCCGTCCGACTCCTCGCTCTGCAATTTGCCGTCGATATCGTGGTAGCTGATCCGCACCCGGGCGTGGCGCTGCACCTCGTCATTGACGCCGGGCATCGAGACGCTGCCCTCGCGGTGCAGGATCATCTCGGGTGACGTCCATTCAATGACCGGATTGACGTAGGTGAGGGCGCCACTTTTGGCGTCGAGCTCGAGCACGACGACGCGCAAGGGCACGCCGATATGCGGCGCGGTGATGCCGATGCCGGGGGCGGCGCGCGTGGTGTCGAGCAGGTCGGCTGCAAGCTCGCGCAAGCCGTCGTCGAATGTGGTGACCGGGCGTGCCGGCATCGCGAGCCGGCGATCGGGGTAACGGACGATGGGGCGGATGGTCATGCAGGGCTCCTACCACTCACGGAGGGTTGAAGCACGCCGTTCTTGACGACCTACCAACTGGAAGGTAGTTAACCTGCCATGACCAAGATTTCCTCGACCGCCGACGACATTCTGGACTGCGCCCGTACGCTGATCATTGCAGGCGGCTACAACGGCTTCAGTTACGCCGATGTGGCCGAGATCGTCGGCATCCGCAAACCGAGCATTCACCACCATTTCGCCAGCAAGGTCGATCTGGTCCGCACCCTCGTGTCGCGATATCGCGAGGAGGCCCAGGCGGGGCTGGCAGCCATGGAGCGCAACGTCCCGGACCCCGGCGAGCAGCTCAAGAGCTATGTCGCGTATTGGGAAGCGTGCATCAAGGACGCGACCGCTCCCTTCTGTGTTTGCGCGCTGCTCGCCAGCGAGCTTCCGATCCTGCCCGAGGAAGTCGCGCTCGAGGTCCGGGCTCACTTCCGCTCCGTGGCGTCGTGGCTGACATCGGTGATGGAGCGCGGCAAGCGGCAAGGGCGGCTTCAGCTCTCCGGCACGGCTCGGATCGAGGCTGAAGGCTTCATGGCGACCGTTCACGGCGCGATGCTGTCGGCGCGGGCCTATGGCGATCCAAAGATGTTTGGGGTCATCGCCCGGCCGCTGCTGGATCGGCTTTCCCCAAGGCACTGACGCAACCGGCACCGCTGCAATCGATCTGAATGGCGAGACGATTTCGTTTCGCAAGAAATCTACCAACTAGTAGGTAAGGAAAGAAAATGAGAAATCTTGAGAGGGCGTCGGATACGTCCGACCGTGCGCAATGGCTGAAGCAATACTATTTCCTTCGTGCCGCGTTTTCGGTTGCCTGGGTCATTGCCGCCTTTGCCGCCGCGCCGTCGTCTGCGGCGATCGCGGGAACGTTGCTCGTCGCCTATCCGGCATGGGACGCCGCGGCCAATTATCTCGATGCGTTCTGCAGCGGCGGATTGAACCAAAACCGCATCCAGGCCCTGAACGTGCTGGTCAGCCTGGCGACCACCATCGCGGTCATCCTCGCCTTGCGGGTGAGCATGAACTGGGTGCTCGGGATCTTCGGCGCGTGGGCGATCCTTGCCGGATTGCTTCAGCTCGGCACGGCGGTCCGGCGCTGGAGGAGCTACGGCGCGCAATGGGCGATGGTGCTCAGCGGAGGCCAGTCGGCGCTGGCAGGCGGCTTCTTCATCGTTCAGGCCGCGATGCCCGCAATCCCGTCGATCGCGAACGTCGCGGGCTACGCTGCGGTCGGCGCGCTGTACTTCCTTGTCTCGGCGGTCTGGCTCACCGTCGGCACGTGGCGCCGTGGTGCGGCGCTGTGAGACGTCACGCCGGATAGGGCGTGCCGTCCTTGTGCAGGAATCGGCCGTCGGATGCCGGGCTCATCATGTCGACGTCGGAGCAGGTGATGAGGTCGTCGGGTGAGCGCGAGCCGATTTCGAGATAGACGGCCGTTGCATCCGACCGGTTGACCATGTGATGGCCGTTGCCGCTAGCCTTCGGGAAGGCGGCGCAGTCGCCCGCTCGAAGCACGGTTTCGCCACCGTCCTCGATCAGGGTCAGCTCGCCTTCGAGCACATAGACGAGCTCGTCCTCGTGCGAATGCCAGTGCCGCTGGCTCGACCAGTTGCCCGGCGGCAGGCGCATCAGATTGACCCCGAAATCCCTCAGGCCCCCGGCATCGCCGAGCCGCTGGCGGATGCGATCAGAGCAAGGCGCATTGAAGGGCGCCGGATAACCGGAGCCCTTGCGCGTTGGCACGGCAGCGATGTCGATCTTTGGCATGGATGCGTCCCTGGAGTTGGCGATATGGGATGGGGAGAGCGTGCCGCGATGGAGAGCGAATACGGCCACGGACCTCGCCGCAATTGCGCGGCGAACCCTGGATCGCGACGTCACGATCGCGGGGGTAGGCGGGATCTGGAAGAGCGGGATGATGGCAGGGTGCCGGTGTTTTGCCCGACGAGTCAAATGGCGTCATGGGTGTTGCAAATCGTCTGCCTCGTAAGTCATTGATCCGACAGCGCCCGGCTACTGTGCATGGGGTTGTTTTTCGACTTTGTGCTGGCAGCTCACAAAAGCGTGCGGCAAAAATGACGTTCCATTGTCGGCCAGCACTGTTCCCATTCGTCTTCCACGTGAGACAGACCTGACGGGAGACCGAAATGACTTCTTCCAACTATCGCTGGGTGATCGTCGCCGCGGGCGGCCTGCTCGGCTGCGTGGCGATCGGCGGCATGTTTTCGCTGCCGGTGTTCCTGCAGCCGATCGCCAAGGACACCGGCTGGTCGGTGACCGGCATCTCCAGCGCGATGACGATCGGCTTTTTGGCGATGGCCTTCACCAGCATGGGCTGGGGCACGCTGTCCGACAGGTTCGGGCCGCTGCCGGTCGTGCTGACGGGATCGACGGTGCTGGCGCTCAGCCTGTTCGCGGCGAGCCATGCGACCTCCCTGATCGTGTTCCAGTTCGTGTTCGGCCTTCTGGTCGGCGCCTCCTGTGCGGCGATCTTCGCGCCGATGATGGCGACCGTGACCGGCTGGTTCGATACCCATCGCAGTCTTGCCGTGTCGCTGGTGTCGGCCGGCATGGGCGTGGCGCCGATGACGATGGCGCCGCTCGCCGCCTGGCTCGTCTCGAACCATGACTGGCGCACCTCGATGCAGATCATCGCGCTCGTCGTCGGCGCCATCATGATTCCGGTCTCGTTCCTGGTGCGCCGCCCGCCAGCGCTAGCGCAGGCCGTGGTCGCACCAACGGGCGAGCGGGCCGCGCAGAGCGAGATGTCGATGGGTGAGGCGCTGCGCTCGCCGCAATTCCTCATCCTGCTCGCGACCAACTTCTTCTGCTGCGCCACCCATTCCGGTCCGATCATCCACACCGTCAGCTATGCCGTGAGCTGCGGCATCCCGCTGGTCGCGGCGGTGACGATCTACAGCATCGAGGGTTTTGCCGGTCTCGGCGGGCGCATCGCCTTCGGCCTGATGGGCGACCGCTTCGGGGCCAAGCGCGTGCTGGTCTCGGGGCTGCTGCTCCAGGCGTTCGGCGCGCTCGCCTACGTCTTCGCCCATCAGCTCGCGACCTTCTACGCCGTCGGCGCCGTGTTCGGCTTCATCTATGCCGGCACCATGCCGCTCTACGCCGTGCTGATCCGCGAGAACTTTCCGCTGCGGATGATGGGCACGGTGATCGGCGGCACCGCGATGGCCGGCAGCCTCGGCATGGCGACGGGCCCGCTCGCCGGCGGCCTGATCTACGACGCCTTCTCCAGCTACGCCTGGCTCTACATCGCTTCCTGGGCGATGGGCCTGGGTGCCTTCCTGATGGCGATGAATTTCAGGCCGTTCGCGAAGCCGCAAGGCGAGGTGGCGCCGGCGGCGGCGTAGGTTCGACATCGAGGCGCAAGGTCAGAGCTGCGCCTCGATCGCGAACTTGTCGATCACCGACCAGACCTGCCGGATCTTGTCGTTGCCGAATTCGTAGAACACGTTCTCGCAAAACGACACGCGCCTTCCGTTGACGGCAAGCCCAAGGAACGTCCCGACCGGCGTGCAATCGAACTTCAGTCGTGCCGCGATGCGGGGTGGATCGATGATGAGCATCTCGATGTGGAATTGCAGGTCGGGTATCTCCCGAAAATCCTGCTCGAGCATCGCGCGATAGCCGGAGAGCCCGAGCGGCCGCGAATTGTGGGCGACCTCCTCATGCACGAACTGGCCGAGCGCCGGCCAATCCTGCCGGTTCAGGCAGGCGATGTAGGCACGATAGATGCCGGCGAGCTCTTCTTTCTCCATACTGGCTCCTTCCGGTTCACGCGCGCCGCCGCAGATGCTCGATCAGCGCGCGCAGCTTCGGTGCGACGTTGCGGCGGCTCGGGTAGTAGAGATAGAATCCGGCGAAGCGGGGGCAATAGTCCTCCAGGATCGGCACCAGCTCGCCGCGCGTGATCGCGGGGCGAAAGCTCGCCTCCATGCCGAAGGTGATGCCGGCGCCGGCCACCGCCAGCTTGATCATCAGCGCCATGTCGTTGGTCGTGATCTCGGGCGCGACCGCGACGCTGAACTCCTTGCCGCCGTCGGCAAACTCCCAGCGATAGGGGACAACATTCGGCGCCGGACGCCAGCCGATACAGCGAAAGGACGCAAGCTCGGACGGATGCGAGGGCACGCCGAAGCGGTCGCGGAAATCCGGCGCGCAGACGGCGAGCTGGCGTTCCTCCCCGGCGATCGGCACCGCAATCATGTCCTGCTCGATGACCTCGCCAAGGCGGACGCCGGCGTCATAGCCGGCGGCGACGATGTCGAATTCCGCATCCGTCACGGTGATGTCGAGCTGCACCTCCGGGTTCGCCTCGGTGAAGGCCGCAAGGAAGGGCCCCGAGAGAAAATGCTCGGCGATCGAGGAGACGGCGAGGCGTAGCAATCCGCGCGGCCGCCCGCGCAGCGCCTCGGTGCCGTCGAGCGCGGCGCGCATGTCCGCGATCGCAGGCCCGACCTCCGCATGCAGCCGCTCGCCGGCCTCGGTCAGGCTGACGCTGCGCGTGGTGCGCTGGACCAGCGCGATGCCGAGCGTTTCCTCCAGCCGCCGGATCGTCTGGCTCACCGCCGAGCGGGTTACGCCGAGACGGTCGGCGGCGGCGCGAAAATTCCGCTCTTCGGCGACCAGCGCAAAGACGGCGAGGGCGTTGAGGTCTGGTTCCATCGGTTAGCGTAGCTTGTCAGTGTGGTTAGGTATCGTCGTCTTATCACAGCGATGGCGCCGGTCCATCTTCCCGCGATCACTCCGAAAGCAACGGGAAGAACCCTCATGCCAATCGACAAAGTCATTCTCATCACCGGCGCCTCCAGCGGTATCGGCGCAGGCATTGCGCGCGAGCTGGCCGCGGCCGGCGCGAAGGTTCTGCTCGGCGCGCGGCGCACCGACCGTCTGAACGCGCTTGCGGCTGAGTTGAACGGGCGGGGCGGAACGACGCTCGCGCATCCGCTCGACGTCACCGACCGCGCCAGCTTTGCCGCCTTTGCCGACGCAGCGCGCGGAGTCTGGGGCCGCGTCGACGTCATCGTCAACAATGCCGGCGTGATGCCGCTGTCGCTGATGGCCTCGCTCAAGGTCGAGGAGTGGGACCGGATGGTCGACGTCAACATCAAGGGCGTGCTCTACGGCATCGCCGCCGTACTGCCGGAGATGGTGGCGCGCGGCTCCGGCCAGATCATCAACATCGCCTCGATCGGTGCGCTGAGCGTGTCGCCGACGGCAGCCGTCTACTGCGCCACGAAATATGCGGTGCGGGCGATCTCGGATGGCCTGCGCCAGGAGCACGACAATATCCGCGTCACCTGCATCCATCCCGGCGTGGTCGAAAGCGAGCTTGCGGGCACCATCACCGATCCCGTGGCCGCGGAGGCGATGAAGACTTATCGGGCCATTGCGCTTCAGCCAGACGCAATCGCCCGCGCGGTGCGCTTCGCGATCGAGCAGCCCGATGACGTCGACGTCAACGAGATCGTCGTGCGCCCGACGCGGACGAGGTGACGATACCCATCCGCATCAGATGCGCTTCTCGAAAAACAGGTCCGGGTAGGGATCGTCATTGTAGCGCGGGATCTCGCGCCAGCCCGTGCTGCGGTAGAGCTGGCCGGCCTCGGGCAGCGCGCTGTTGGTGTCGAGCCGCAGCAGCGTGTTGCCGAGCTCGCGCGCGGCGCTCTCGGTCGCGTCCATCAGGCGCCGGCCGAGCCGCAATCCGCGCGCGGCGGGCGCCACCCACAGCCGCTTGATCTCGGCATAGCCGTGATCGGTGCCCTTCAGGCCGACGCAGCCGATCGGCAGCGTGTCCGACATCGCGACGATGAAGCTGCCGCGCGGGCGGCGCATGTCCTTGGCGTCAGGGTCGCGCGACAGCGAGACGTCGAAGCCTTGGCTGAAGCGGCGGCCGAGCTCGGCGTAATACTCGCCGAGGCAGTAGCGCGCTTGCTCGCTTTGCGGATCCATCTCCTCCAGCGCAACACGCTCGCGCGTCAATGCGGACGCGATCAGGTCCATCGCCGCCAGCAGGGCGTCAGCTTGCGAATGCCGCGCGAGCAAGCCCTCGGCCTGCGTGTTCGACAGCGCCTCGTAGGCCGCGAACTCGCGCCGGCCCGCACGCGTCAATGTCACGACCCGGCGGCGGGCATCGTCCTCATGCGCGGCGGTCTCGACCAGACCGTCCTCTTCCAGGCTGCGCAGCAGCCGGCTCATCAGACCGGAATCCAGGCCGAGATAGTCGCGGATATCGGCCACGTCCGAACGCCCGTGCCCAATCGCATTGAGCACACGCGCCGCGCCGAGCGGGCGGCCGCGCCCAAGAAACGAGGTATCGAGCGCACCGACGGCGGAGGTTACGGCACGGTTGAAGCGGCGAACGCGAGAAACGGGGTCGAGCATGATGTCTGACTTTAGTCAGATATCGCGGTCTGTCAATCGAGCGGGAGCTGATGCTAGGTTTCCGGCCGGATCAGCTTGATGTCCTGGTCGGCGGCCCACCCGGCAACGTCCTCGCGCTTCAGGGCGGTTGCCATCAGATCCGGAAACTGATCCGGCGTACATGCGAACACGGGAATGCCGAGACTTGCGACCTTCGCAGACAGCGCGGGATTGTATGAGGGGTGACCGGTGTCGGTCAGCGCCAGCAGCACGATCACGTTGATGCCGCGCGTTGCGAGCCGCGCCAGCCGGTCGACCAGGGCGTCCGCATCGCCGCCCTCATAGAGGTCGGTGATCAGGATCAGATGCGCTTTCGCCGGCCATTCGATGCGCTCCTCGCAATAGGCGACCGCGCGGTTGATGTCGGTACCGCCGCCGAGCTGGACGCCGAACAGCACCTCGACGGGATCGGCGAGCTCTTCGGTGAGGTCGACGATCGCGGTGTCGAAACAGACGAGCTTGGTCGCGACCACCGGCAGCGAGGCCATCACTGCCGCGAAGATCGAGGCATAGACGACGGAGGTTGCCATCGACCCCGACTGGTCGACGCACAGGGTGACCTCTTCGAGATCGACGATGCGGCGCTGCTGGCGCAGGAAGCCGATCAACCGTTCGGGCACCACGGTGCGGTGCTCGGCCTGGTAATGACGCAGATTGGCCTTGATGGTGCGCGGCCAGTCGATGTCGGCAAAGCGCGGGCGATGGGTGCGCAGCGAGCGATTTAGGGCGCCGCGGACCGCGTCCGCGGTGCGTCGCTCGAGCCGTTCCATCAGCTCGGCCACCACCTTGGCGATCACGATGCGGGCGGTGTCCTTGGTCTTCTCCGGCATCACGCCGCGCAGCGCGACGAGATCGGCGATCAGGCTCACATCCGCCTCGACGGTCGCAAGGAATTCGGGCTCGAGCAGCATCTGGCGCAGGCCCTTGCGCTCGAAGGCATCTTTCTGGATCACCTGCACCACCGGCGCGGGGAAGAACTCCCTGATGTCGCCGAGCCATTTTGCGACGCGCGGCGCCGAGCCTCCGAGCCCGCCGCGGCCCTTCTTCGGCGCCTCGTCGCCGTCGCCATAGAGCGCTGTCAGCGCCTCCGACATGCGGCGGTCGCTGGCGGACAGGGCGGGGCCGTTCTCGGCGCCCTCGGCGTCAACGCCGAGGGCGAGCGTCCAGCGGCGGCTGCGTTCATCGGCTTCGCTCATCGCGCAGCTCCCGAGGTGAGAAGTTCGAGCACGCGGGCCTGATGCGCGGGCCAGATCTCGCCTGCGCCGGCGAGCAGCCGATATCCCTTGGCGGCATCGGTGCGGCGCGCGAACAGCGCGTCCATCAACCGCCTGCGCTCGGTCCGGTCCAGCGCCGAGAAGACGCGGCGGAACAGCGGCAGGCTGGCGGTGAAGGCGTCCTCGTCCAGCGTCATCAACCAGGCGTCAACGGCGCCGCGCAGCGTGGCATCGTGGATCAGCCGCTGGCCAGCACCCTCGAAGAAGCCTTCGAAGAAGCCGGCCGCTTCCGCGACGGGCGTGCCGGGCGAGAGCATCCGCGTCAGCAGGTCGGCCGCGTGATCCGCGGTCAAGAGCTCGGCCTCGTAGAGCAGCCGGGCCGCGGTGCCGGCGATCAACCGCGTCGCCTGATCATCGTCCAGCAGTGCGCTCAGCGCATCGCGCCAGCTGGCTACGATTTCGGGCTCGATCTGGGCAAGCTGGATCGCGGTGTCGGCTGCGAGCAGCGCGCCGCGCAGCTTTGCCGCCGCGGGCCCGTCGAGATTGCGCGCGGCATAGGGCAAAGCGAGTGCGGCCTGCACCACGATGCGCGGCATCAGCGCCGCCAGATGCTCCACCGTGCCGGCGCGCGCCTCGCCATAGCGCAGGATGTCGGCCATCGGCGGCAGCGCAGCAAGCAGAGACTGTCCGTCGCTGGTCAGCGCCGCCTTGGTCTCCAGGACCGCGATGCCGAACGCGGTGGCGCGGGAAAGGTCGGCGATCATGGCATTGCGCACCAGCGTCGCGAGCGGAGCAAGCTCGGCTTCCTTGCCCATCGCTTCGATCAGGCGTCCGCCGGCAGCTTCGGCGATGGTCGAACCGAAGAGCAGATTCTCCACGAGCCTGACTGCGAATTCCGGCTCCCAGCGCAGCTGCCAGTTCTCGCGAAAGGTACCGCGGCTGCGGCCCGCATCGGTCAGCCGTCCCCAGGGCACGTCGAGCGCGTTCAGCCGGTGCAGCAGCGTGGATCGCATCAGCCCGCTTTCGCTGCGCAGATCGAGCGTTAGCGGCCGATCGAGCGCCTCCGGCTTGAGCCGCGTCGCCTTCTGCTGCCGCTGGAGATCTTCGAGCAGCGGCGCGAGCGGTGTCGCGGCCGGGATCGCGCCGACCCCTGCGCCGATCAGCAGCTCGGCCGAAATATCCTCCCACATGGCGCGCTCGCCGTTGCACAGGCACGCGATGGCCGCCTCGCGCAGCTCCGCGAAACCCGGCGCAGGACGGCCGCGCAGCGCCGCGAGCGCCGTGCCCAGACGCTGGGCTTCGATCACCGAGGCGGTCGATACGAAATGGCCGCGATCGCGCAGCACGCGCGTCGCCTTGGCAAGCCACTCCGCGGCACGATCGCGCTCGCGCGTGTCCCAGACATGGGCGCACCATCCCGGCGCCACCACGCCCGCGCCATAGCCGCTCGCGCGCGCCAGGCGCGGCGCGGTCCAGGGCGCCCAGGTCGCCTTGATCTTCGTCTTCGGCCGGCCCTTGAGCAGTTCGCGATCCGCAGCAAGGCTGCGACGCTCGGCGAGCGCCGGCACGTGCCAGGCGCCGCAGACGACCGCGATGGCGCCATCGCATTCCTTCGCCGCCTTCGCGATCTCGATCCGCATATGCGCTTCGCGCGCGGCCTCGCGGGCCGACAGCGATTTTTCGTCCGCGCGCAGCGCCGTCATCGCATCGGCAACGGCCGCGAAGATCGGCCCCGTTGCAGGATTTTCCTCGATGACGTCGGACCACCAGGACTCGCCGTCGTCATAGCCTGCGGCAGTGGCGAGCGCCCCGATCGGGTCGTGGCTGATTGGATCGGCCTCGGCCCTTGCCGCAATTTCCTCCGCAATGTCGCCGTCGGTGGCACCCAGCCGGTCCGATGCCGGCAGGTCGATGAAGCGCAGGGTCGCGCCGTGGCGCACCGCCCAGCGTGCGGCCTGGTATTCCGGCGAATAGTCGGCAAAGGGAAAGAAGCTGGCGTTCGCCGGATTGTCCTCGGCGTAGGTGAGCAAGGCCACCGGCGTCACCATGTCAGGGTCGGCGAGCATCGGCAGCAACTCGGATGCATCTGCCGGGCCCTCGATCAGCACTGCCGCGGGCTTCAGCGCATCGAGCGCTTCCACCAGCCGCCGCGCCGATCCGGGGCCGTGGTGCCGGATGCCGAACAGAGAGACCTGGCCTGCCATCGGACGTGCCGTGCCGTCAGATCAGATCGGTTAACGAAGCGTAGTAGCCTTCAAAACCGCGCCGCTTCTTCAGCACGGTTTCGAGATATTCGCCGAGCACGGCTGTATCCTGCACCGGATCCTTCACGACCGCGCCGATCATGTTGCTGGCGAGCGTTTCCGGTGTCAGCTTGCCGTCGTTGAAGAAGGTCGCCTGGCTGATGCCGCCGACCATCACCGCGATCGCTTCGGCTGTCGACAGCCCGCCCGAGGGCGACTTCAGCGCGATCTTGCCGTCTTCGGTCGAACCCGAACGCAGCTCACGGAAGATCGAGACCACGCGCGCGACCTCGTCGGCGACGTTCTTCGGTGCCGGCAGGTCGAGATTCTGCGCCATCTCGCCGACCCGCTTGACGATGATCGCCACTTCCTCCTCGGCGCTGTCGGGCAGGGGCAGCACGACGACGTTGAAGCGGCGCTTGAGCGCGGAAGACAATTCGTTGACGCCCTTGTCGCGGTTGTTGGCGGTGGCGATGATGTTGAAGCCGCGCTGGGCATAGACGGCAGTGTTGAGCTCAGGAACCGGCATCATCTTTTCCGACAGCACCGTGATCAGCGTGTCCTGCACGTCGCTGCCCATCCGCGTCAGTTCCTCGAAACGGCAGAGCTTGCCGGTCTCCATGGCACGCATCAGCGGCGTCGGGACCAGCGCTTCGCGGCTCGGCCCGTGCGCGAGCAACTGGGCATAGTTCCAGCCGTAGCGGATCTGGTTCTCGTCGGTCCCGGCCGTGCACTGGATCACGAGTGTGGAGTCGCCGGTGATGCCCGCAGCGAGATGCTCGGAGACCCACGATTTGGCAGTGCCGGGCACGCCCAGCAGCAACAAGGCGCGATCGGTCGCAAGTGTCGCAACGGCGGTCTCGATCAGCCGCTTGTCTCCGACATATTTCGGCGTGATCACCGTCCCGTCGGTTGCCTTGCCGCCCATGAGGTAGGTCACGACCTGCCGCGGCGACAGCGCCCAGCCCGGTGGTCTATGTCCGTCGCCCGCGGCCAGTGCCTTCAGCTCCGCGGCATAGCTGTCCTCGGCGGGCAAGCGCAGTTTCTCGCTCATGGTTTCGCTCCGTTGTCGTCCAACGCGGCGTTGAGCCGCAGCATGTCGAGGCGCGGGTCGCCCTGCAGCAGGCCCGCAGCCGTCAGTCGATGCAGTGATCGTTGCGCGCCGTCGCGCGAGGCGATGAGGCCCAGCGCGTGAAGCTCCAAGGCCTGATCGCCAGGCCTTGCGTCATCGCGCTGAAGCGCGGCGAGCAGGGTCTTGCCGGCGGGTGCAGAGAGCGGATCGTCCAGCCGTGCCGCTGCGCCTGCGAGTTGTTGGGCCAGTTCGAAGCTGATGCCGTGGGTGCGCAGCGCCGCCTCGGCATGCCCTGTGCGTTCGGCGGGCGCAAGGCGCGGCGCGAGCGCGGCAACGAGGCCGGTGGCATCGCGTTCGCCGATGGCGTCCGCCGCTTGCGTGACCAGCGCATCCGCCCCGGTCGCGACGATCAGGTTGATCAATGACATGTCGGCGGCGTGGTCCACGTTCCAGTCCCAGGCGGCGATCAGCTCCTGCGGCGCAAGCCCCAGCGCTGCGGAAAACGAGGCGAGGTCGGCGCCGTCGAACAGCGCCTTGCGGCGTTGCACTTGCGCTGGTGTCTTGAGTGGTTCGGCCTGGATCACGCGCGAGCGGCGCAGAATCCCCTTGGTCTTGACCGAAAAGAAGCCGGCGAGCTCGGCGACGTCCTCGCCGGCCGCAGGGCCTCGGCCAAGACGCGCGAGCAGCGAGGCCGCAAGCGCCTTGACCTTGGGAGCGCGATCGTCGGCCGCGATGCGTTCGAGGAAGGCGATGTCGTCATCGGATAGCCGCTCCGACAGCAGCAACAGCAGGCGCAAACGTGCGTCGGCCGTCTCGCTCGCGAGCTTGGCCTCGAGCACCGCGCGCGCAGCGGACGGATCACGTCGCCTGAGTGCGGCCAGTGCCGCCTTGCGCGCGGCGGGCCAGAAATCGTCCCAGTTCTCGGCGGTGAGATCGTCGCGGGTCTGATGCCGCGCGGCGCCGTCGGATTCGGCAATCGTCGCCCAGTCGCGCCAGACGGCATAGACGTCCGGCGCGTCGTCATCATCGCCTGCGGGCATCCAGTCGGCCGGATGCGTTGTCCAGCCGCGCGCTGCGAGGAAGTGGACGAGTTCGGTTCCGGCGTGCGCCTGCTTCTTCGCCGCGAGCATCCGGCGCACGAGCGGACGCAGGTCCTCGGGCACTGTCGGCGGTGCAAGCGTCGGGATATCAGGCAGGACGCGGAGCACTGAAGCCGGCTCCATCGTTACCAACGTGCCGAGAAACTGGCCTGAAAGCGCAAGCAGCCGCAATTCCGCTTCGGCAGGATCGTCGCCGAGTTCGGCACGCCAGAGCGTGGCGGCAGGCGCGGCC
This sequence comes from Bradyrhizobium sp. 23AC, assembly GCF_054863025.1. NCBI lineage: Bacteria > Pseudomonadati > Pseudomonadota > Alphaproteobacteria > Hyphomicrobiales > Nitrobacteraceae > Bradyrhizobium > Bradyrhizobium sp. 23AC. Next base: position 69,532 of record NZ_JAVAYN010000024.1, on the reverse strand, counting down.
GCAGATCCCATCGTCCAGCGCGAGAGGACTGCGCTCATGGCTTCAAAGATTGCTTCGGCCCTTGTCGCCTCAGTCATGGCCGCCGATCCGCCCCCAAGGGGTCTGCGCGGCGAGGATCGCGAGCCGATTGCCAGACCAGATCGCAGCCGTGCGCGTGAGATCGGTGCCGCACAGAATGCTGTTGACCTCGGAGGCGACCGGCAGCGTCGCGAGGCCATCGGCCGATCGCCACCATGTGTGTCCGGCAGCGTCGCGCGCGATGCGCCCCTGCGGCAGCAGCAGCGGAATGTCGATCACCCAGGGCTCTGCCAGCAACGGTCGCGTCAACGCCTCGGAGAGTGTGTCGTCCGGTGCGGGCCATACTGGCGCCGGCATCTCCTGCGCGGGGTCGCGCCGGACGAGCAAAGCGCGAAGCGGCTGCGCCGACGGATAGAAGACGAGCTCGCCGTGAAAGCGCTCGCCGGGCGTGAAGACTGAACCGCGCCTTCCCGCGCTTGCCGGGAAAAAATCGAGCAGCATTGCGAAGCGTGGACCGGCCGCGGCGAGGTTGAGCAGCCATGTCGTCTGCGACACCAACCCGTCACGGCGCGTCTGCACCTGCTCCGCAAGAACCTCCCAATCCGCATCGACCCGTAGCGCATCTGGATCGGCCAGCACCGTCTCGCGGGTCTCCGAGGCGGCGACCGCGCGCCGGATCTCGGTGTTGCGCGGGGTGGCGCGGAAGGCGCGCGCGAGCAGTACCAGCTTGCCGAGCTCGACCACGGCGCCGCGCGGCCGATCACCTGCAGAAAGCGCGAGGAGGCGGGACGGCAGCTCGTCGATCCGGCCGGCGAGCACCGCGGCCTTGCCATCGACCAGCCGCGCTGCGATCCGCCGGCATCGCGCCGTGGCATCGTCGATGAAGCCCGACAATCCCATGCGAAGCTGGTCGCCGATCCATTGCTCGAGTGCATCCAGCGCATCGAGAATGGCGCGCTCGGTCTCCTCGTTGCGTTTGGCTGCCTGCGCCTCGCGCCGCGCCACGTCCTTCGGGTCGTCTGCGACCTCAGGCTCGGCGGTGCGTGCGGCACCCAGATCCTTGTCGCCGCCGGGCGGCGCATTGGTCGCAGGCTTTGCCGTGGACGGGCCGCGCCGGCGGCCGAGCCAATCGCTGACCCAGGCCGGCGTGTCGGCGGGCGTGAATGGCACCACCGCTTCCGCATTCAGCCACAACAGGCCGAGCACGTGCTTGCAGGGGAATTTGCGTGAGGGGCAGGTGCACTTGTTGCCGAGGTCGCGCAGATCGGCCATCACGCGGTACGGATTGGCGCCGGAGCCCGCGCATTCGCCCCAGATCAGCGCGGCATCACGGCTCATGCCGACACCGGACCATTTGGCGGGCTTGGCGAGGCCGGCGGCGGCCTTGAGTGAGGATTGATCGGTAGCGAGTTGCTCGACCGCCTTCAGATCAATCGCCACGCCGATGCCCTAAATCGAATCCAGAAGCGGCAGTATAACGGGGAACAATGAAAGCTCAATGTCGCCGCGAGCGATCCCTGTGCTGCACGCGGGAATGGTCATGGTCGCTCCGGTGAGGCGAGGCCGAGTTCCTTGCGTGTCTTCCGCGTCAGCTTTGCTGCGATCAGCGCGTGCGCCTGCGCCAGATACAGGATGAGCTCTGCATCGGGTAAGGCGTTGTTGCTGACGAGCTGCACCCATTTAGCGCGCGCCAAATACGGTGCCGGCCGGGCGAGGCCCTGCTCGATCAGCATGGCGTAGGCCATGTTCGCGGTCTTGAACATGTAGCCGCCGGAGCGCGCGGCAAAACCGCCGCCGAGTGCGAACATCTTGCCGCCGACCTTGAAGACGGAGGTGCCCTCCCACTGCACCACCTTGGTGACGGCAGGCAGGCGCAGGCAGCGGGTTTCGAAGGATCTGGGTGTCATTGCCGGAGCGATAGCAGGTTGCGCGCCGCTTGCAACGTGCATGCTGGCGGCCTCGCGGAGAGACCCTCGATTGTTTCGCCTGGTTCGCACGGCAATGGCGAAGTTGATGCCGTGTGTCGCCCTTTGTGAGTTGTGCCGGCGCCGCAGGCCGCTAACATGTGCCAACTGCCGTGGAACACGGGAGCGAGCACAAGCGGAGGCGACATGAGCGGACAGGAGCGCAAGGTGAAGGGATCGGACCTGTTTGTCGCGGCGCTTGAGAACGAAGGTGTCGACCGCATCTTCGGCGTTCCCGGCGAAGAGAATCTCGATCTCGTGGAATCGCTGCGCACCTCCAGGATCGAGCTGGTCCTGACCCGTCACGAGCAGGCTGCCGCCTTCATGGCCGCCACGCATGGGCGGTTGACCGGCAAGCCCGGCGTTTGCCTCTCGACGCTCGGGCCCGGCGCGCTCAATCTGTCAACGGGCGCGGCCTATGCGCATCTCGGCGCGATGCCGATGATCCTGATCACCGGCCAGAAGCCGATCATGAGCAGCCGTCAGGCGCGCTTCCAGATCGTGGACGTGGTCGCGACCATGAAGCCGCTGACGAAACTGTCGCGGCAGATCGTCAGCGCCTCCAGCATTCCGACCGTGGTGCGCGATGCCTTTCGCGTCGCGATGGAGGAGCGGCCGGGGCCGGTGCATCTGGAATTGCCCGAGGACATCGCGGGTGACGAAGTGCCTGATGTCCCCGTGGTCCCGGTCCATCCGATCGAAATCCCTGTCGCCCATCGCGTCGCGCTCGACCGCGCCGCCGAGATGATTCTGTCGGCGAGACATCCCCTGGTCATGATGGGCGCCGCGACCAGCCGGCCGCGCGCGACCCACGGTATCGCCAGCTTCGTGCGGCGAACCGGCATTCCGTTCTTCACCACGCAGATGGGCAAGGGTACCGTGCCCGGCGGCACCAATCTCTACATGGGCACCGCCGCACTGTCCGAACGCGACTACGTTCATGACGCGATCGATGCCGCCGACCTGATCATCGCGATCGGTCACGACCCGATCGAGAAGCCGCCCTTCATCATGGGGCCGGCGGGCCCGAAGGTCATTCACGTCAGCTACACGTCGGCCAGTGTCGAGCTGGTCTATTTTCCCGACGCGGAGGTCATTGGCGACGTCGGCCCGAGTCTGGAGCTGCTCGCCGATCGGCTCGAAGGCAAGCTGCCGCAGGCTGCGGCGCTGCTGCCGTTGCGCGAGCAGATTCTCGGTCACATCGCCGACCGCGCCACCGAGCCGCGCTGGCCGCCGACGCCGCAGCGGATCGTGCACGACATCCGGCAGGTGATCCCGGAGAACGGCATCGTCGCGCTCGACAACGGCATGTACAAGATCTGGTTCGCGCGCAACTATCGCACCCGCGTCGCCAACACGCTGCTACTCGACAACGCACTGGCGACCATGGGCGCAGGCCTGCCGTCGGCGATGATGGCCGCGATGCTCTATCCCGATCGCCGTGTGCTCGCGGTCGCCGGCGACGGCGGCTTCATGATGAACAGCCAGGAGATGGAGACCGCCGTCCGCCTCAAGCTCAATCTGGTCGTGCTGGTGCTGGAGGACAGGGCCTACGGCATGATCCGCTGGAAGCAGGCCGTCGATCATTTCGCCGACTACGGCATGACCTTTGGCAATCCCGATTTTGTCCTCTACGCGAAGGCCTATGGAGCGAAGGGGCATCGGATCGAGAGCATCGACAGCTTTGGCCCGACGCTGGATGCCGCCTTCAAAGAGGGCGGCGTGCATCTGGTCGTGATCCCGATTGACTATTCGGAGAACGTGCGGGTGCTCGTGGACGAGCTGCGGGCGCGGGAGAGGTAGCGCTCCGGCCGACATTTGCCCGGAGGATCATACCAGCCATTCCTTGATATATATCGTGACACGATATATTGGCAGCGCCAAGAACCCTCCCGCCAAAATCTCCCGACAAGAGCTATCCATGCGCCAGACCCTGGACATCGCCGGCGGCCTCCCGCGTCCTCGCGGCAAGCCCGGAGACTTCACCGCCGACCGCCGTGTATTGATCCTGATCGGCATGGCCCTGCTGGTCGGCAGCCTCGGGGCGGGCGCCGCATGGGTGCTGCTGAAGCTCATCGCGCTCGTCACCAATCTGGTCTGGTTCGGTCATTTCAGCACCGAGAACGTCTCGCTGGCGAATGCCCGTCCCGGGATCTGGATGGTGCTGGCGCCGGCGCTCGGTGGTCTCGTGATCGGGCTGATGGCGCGCTACGGCTCGGAGAAGATTCGGGGACACGGCATCCCCGAAGCGATCGAGGCGATCCTGATCGGCAGCAGCCGGATGCAGCCGAAGGTCGCGGTCCTGAAGCCGCTGTCCTCGGCTGTGTCGATCGGCAGCGGCGGACCGTTCGGCGCCGAGGGGCCGATCATCATGACCGGCGGCGCGATCGGGTCGATCTTCGCCCAGTGCTTTCATCTCACCGCCGCCGAGCGCAAGACGCTGCTGGTTGCGGGTGCTGCCGCCGGCATGACCGCGATCTTCGGCACGCCGATCGCGGCCGTCCTGCTCGCGGTCGAACTGCTGCTGTTCGAATGGAAACCGCGCAGCTTCCTGCCCGTGGTGACGGGGGCGGTGATCTCGGCGGCCTGGCGCCCGCTGCTGTTCGGGACCGGACCCTTGTTTCCGTTTGCCGAGCGGCCGGATCTGCCGTGGTGGGGGCTGGCGGCAGCGATCGGCGTCGGCATCGTCGCCGGCCTGCAATCCGGGCTGATGACGCGGCTGCTCTACGCGATCGAAGACCTGTTCGACCGCCTGCCGGTGCACTGGATGTGGTGGCCGATGCTTGGCGGCGTGATCGTCGGCCTCGGCGGTCTCGTCGATCCGCGCGCGCTTGGCGTCGGCTACGACGTCATCGCCGATCTCTTGTCGGGCCACATGGCGCGCGATGAGGCGATCCGGCTGCTGCTGGTGAAGTCCGCGGTCTGGGTGATCGCGCTCGGCTCAGGCACGTCGGGCGGCGTGCTGGCGCCGCTGCTCATTCTCGGCGGCACCGCCGGATGGATGGAGGGGCTGGTGCTGCCCGGTGGCGCGTCATTCTGGGCACTGGTCGGCATGGCCGCGATGATGGGCGGCACGATGCGCTCGCCGCTGACAGGCGTGATGTTCGCCATCGAGCTGACAGGCAATATCGATATGCTGCTGCCGCTGCTGGCGGCGACCGGCGCAGCGCATGCCGTCACGGTGCTGCTCCTGAAGCGCTCGATCCTGACCGAGAAGATCGCGCGCCGCGGCCAGCATATCACGCGCGAATACGCGATCGATCCGTTCGAGCTGCTCCGCGCCGCCGATGTCATGGTCACTGATGTCGACACGCTGCCGGTCGGCATGCCCATCGACGAAGCGGTCGCGTTCTTCACCTCGGACCAGCGCCGTCACAAATCCTATCCCGTCGTCACTGCCGATGGACGGCTGGCCGGCATGGTCACGCGCGCCGATGTGCTGCGCTGGCGCACCGAGGGCGATCACCAGGCGGCAACGCTGGACGACGTCGTCTCGGACTCATCGGCCGTGATAGCGCATCCCGACGACGTGCTGGGGCGGATCGCCGATCTCATGGTCGCCTCCGATCTCGGGCGCCTGCCGGTGGTCGAACGCACCAGTCATCGTGTGGTGGGCCTGGTTGCGCGCAAGGATTTGTTGCGAATTCGCGCGGTCGTGAACGCGCAGGAGGAGGACCGCAACGCATATTTCCTGCGCGAAAAGGCGCTTGTGCCGGAGGCGTAGATCGCGGAAGGTCGGCCCTTCTGAACTCCAGCACTAATGGGAATGAGCATGACTCGTGTTCGCTGCGTCACCGAGATGGGTATGGGCGTCGATGTCCACGGCAGGGACGCCACCAAGGCGGCCAAGCGCGCGGTGTCGGATGCCATCAGGCATTCGAGCCTCGGCTTCTTCCGGATGATTGGCAAGACCGCGAACGACATGTTCGTCGACGTCACGATCGCGGTGCCCAATCCGGAAGCCGTCGACAAGGAGGCGGTGGCCAAGGAGCTTCCTTACGGCACCGTGACCGTCACCGCGGTCAAGGGCGGGTTGGAGATTCCCTCGGCGACCGAAGTGGCCAACGATCCCATCCTCATCGCCAATGCTGCGGTGATCGTCAGCTTCGACAAGGACTAGGCCGGTGTCCGACAGCGATGAGGCGCTGCTGGATCGTCCGATCTGGAGCGCGCTGACGACCAGCCACAAGCATCTGGCCGAAGGCGGCCCGCGGGCGCTGCGCTATCCCGTCGACATGACGCCGTTTGCCGACATGGTCGACATGTCCGCGGCAAGCTTTGCCGCGCTCGGTGAACTCCTGTCGGGCTCGCAGGTCGCCGCATTATTCACGCCGGATCCGGTCGAGGTACCCGCCGGCTTCAAGGTCGTGATCGCCGGGCCTTGCGAGCAGATGATCGGCTCGCCCGCCGACAGTCCGCTCCGCGATGCCGAGATCGTCACTCTGGGGGCCGACGACGTTCCCGCGATGATGGCGCTGACGGAGCTGACGAAGCCCGGTCCGTTCGCACGGCGGACCCATGAGCTCGGCACGTTCCTCGGCATTCGCGCCGGCGGCGAATTGGTCGCGATGACGGGCGAGCGCATGAAGCCGGGCAAGTTCGTGGAGATGACGGCCGTGTGCGTGCATCCTGACTATCGTGGCCGCGGCTATGCGCAGGCGCTGCTTGCGGCCGTCGCCCGCGGGATCGAGGCGCGCGGGGAAATTCCGTTCCTGCACGTGTTTTCCAGCAACGTGTCGGCGATCGCGCTGTACCAGCGGCAGGGCATGCGCATCCGCCGCTGCCTGCACGTCACAGCCTTCATGAAGCAGCAATAGGCGCTGCGGCCTTCATTTCCTGCGAAAGCGCGCTATATCCGTCCAAACCGCAATTGGGGGAAACTCATGGACGCCAAGGTTACGGAATTTTCCGCCGCACGGACGGCGATGCAGCGCTACGTTGATCAGGAGATCATTCCGGGCGCATCCTGGGCCGTGCTGCGCGGGAGCGAGGTGGTCGACCAGCAATGCGTCGGCTTTGCCGACCGCGAAGCAAAGACCGCGCTTCGTCCCGACCATATCTTCCGCGCGTTCTCCAACACCAAGATCTTCGTCACCTGCGCGATCATGCTGCTGGTCGAGGAAGGCCGCATCGGCCTCGATGACCCGATCGAGAAATTCCTGCCGCAGCTCGCTAATCGGAAGGTGCTGAAGCCGGGCGCTTCGAGCCTTGCCGATGTCGAGCCGGCGAAGAACCCGATCACGATCCGGCAGCTCCTGACCCACACCTCCGGCCTCAGCTACGGCATCTTCGATCCCGGCACGGTGCTGTTCAAAGCCTACAACGAGGCGCGCGTACTCAATCCGCTGACGCCACTCGCCGACATGATCGAACAACTCGCCAGCCTGCCGCTGTCCTATCACCCTGGGACGTCCTGGGAATATTCGGTGGCCACCGACGTGCTCGGCCGTATCGTGGAGGTCGTCTCCGGCAAGCCGCTCGACGCTTTTCTGAAGGCGTGCATCTTCGACCCGCTCGGCATGACCGACACCGGCTTCCATGTTCCGGAAGCGCAGCAGGGCAGGCTGGTTGCGCTTTACAATGGCGCTGATGTGCTCGATCCCATGAAACCCGGCCTCACGCGGGCCGACAATCTGCCGTTTCCGCAAGCCTATCGGCGGCCATTCCCGCGGCTCTCGGGCGGTGGTGGTCTGGTCTCGACCCTGCCGGACATGCTCGCGCTGGTCCGCGCGCTGCTGCCCGGTTCGGATGCGCTCCTGAAGCCGGAGACGCTGCGGCAGATGATGACGAACCAGCTCCCGGCAGGGCAGACCATCCGCTTCGCCAATCTCGGCCCGATCCCGGGCAAGGGCTTTGGCCTCGGCGGCGCCGTCACGTTCGCGCCGACGCCGTTCGATCCGCCGAACTCCACCGGGGAATTCCAGTGGGGCGGGCTCGCCGGCACGCATTGGTGGATCTGCCCTGAGGCCAATACCGCGGGCGTCCTGATGGCCCAGCGTTACATGGGCTTCTGGAATCCGTTCTTCTTCGAGTTCAAGCGCCTGGCCTATCAGGCCGTCGGAGGCTGACCGCGAAAAAAATCACGCGCCCCGCGAATCCTTTCCGGCCGGCGCGCTCTCTTGATGGTCGAGGCACTTTGCCTCGGCTCATCTCGGAGGATGCGATGGCATTTTACAGGAAGAACATCGGCGGCCTGCACCAGGCGGTGCGGATCGCCGCGGGCGTGGCGGTGGTGGTCGCGGCATTCGTCTATCTGGCCGGTGCGACGGCGTGGCTGGTCGCGCTGGGCGGCGCCGGCTTCGCGCTGACCGGCTTCGTCGGCTATTGCCCGATGTGTGCGATGGCGGGGATCGGGCGAGGGGGCGTGTCGTGAGTGCGGCTGCGATCTCACCAAAGCTGTTCGAGGCCGCTCGGCTCGGTGATCCCCATGCGATCTCCTCGCTGCTCGAGACGGCGCAGCCGGACATCCGCCGCTATGCTCGGGCGACCTGCCGCAGCTCGGCGGATGCCGAGGATGCGACGCAGGAAGCGCTGTGGATCCTGTTCCGTCACGTCGGCACCATCCGTTCGCTGCTGGCGTTTTCGGCCTGGCTGTTCAGCGTGGTCCGCCGCGAATGCCTTCGGCTGGCGCGCAAGGCAGGCCTCGCGCCGGCGATCGATGACGATGAGGCCGAAGCGCTGCTGCTGACGCGTCCTGAAAACGATCTGCGGCTCGACGTCGCCGCAGCTTTCGAGGCGCTGCCGCCGCACTATCGCGACGTTGCGTTGATGCGCGACGTCAAGGAAATGACCATCGAGGAAATCGCCGTCGCGCTCGGTGCATCCAGGCAGACCGTAAAGGCCCGGCTGCACCGCGCCCGCGCGCTGATGCGCGAATATCTGACGAGATGAGACATGACCGCTGTTCGAGCAACATCGAGGTGACAGCTTGGGATGAACGAACGTCGGCAGCGGCGGGGTCGTGCGCGTGAATAGTTATCTCGGCCTCGACGGATTTCGTTTCGGCTGGGTCGCGGCCTGGATCGACGAACGCGGCGATCATGGTTTTGACTATTCGCCGGGCCTGACGCGTTTGCTCGCGTTGCCGCATGCGCGCGCGATGATCGACATGCCGATCGGATTGAATCCGGCCGGCTATCGCCTGTGCGACCTGCGTGCGCGCGAGCTGATTGGCCCCGCCGTTTTTCTTGGTGCGCGCCGGGATCTCTGGACGTTCGCCGACATGGCTGAGGCCAACCGTTACTACTGGACGCATGAGGGCAAGGGCAGGGGTGTGTCGGCGCAGCTGTGGAATATCAGGGACAAGATCAGGGAGGTCGACGATGTCATGACGCCGGCGCGGCAGGCGACGATCGGCGAAGCGCATCCGGAATTGATTTTCTGGAATCTGGCGGGAGGAGCACGGCTCGCGAACAAGACGTCGGCGCAAGGCCGCGAGCAGCGCGTCGCGCTGCTGAGAGCTCGGGGTTTCACCAAGGTCGAAAGATGGCTGACGCTTCGCCACGGCACCGGCATCGGCCGCGACGATCTGATCGACGCCTGTGCCTGCGCGGTGGCGGCGCGCGACAGCACGCAGCGTGTCGAGGGCGAGGAGATCGATCCGCGCGGACTGCGAATGGAGATCAATTATTGAGAGCGGCGGCCTGGAGTCTTATCGGGAAAAAGCGGCAATATATTTGAAGCATGTAGGAACTGGCGACAGTTGATCCGCGTTCCCGTTTGAGCAGATGACGGAGAAGCTCTTGCGATGAATGATGCCAGTCAATTCGCGACCGCGATGCTTGCGCTCGTCTTCACCGGTGCGTTGCTCGTCACCGGCCAGCTCTTCATCGAGCAGCGCGTACAGCGCGACGTCGCCTACGCCACCAGCCACGTGTTGCGGCCGTTGTGACTGGCTGGCGACGCAGGCGTTAAGCTGACGGCTGCTCGGCCTTGCATCGTTCGCCGGCTCGCCTAGATTAGGCGGCATCTTACGAACGCAGCCGGAGTGCCGATGTCTGATCTGTCCGCCTTTCCCATCACCAAACGCTGGCCGGCCAAACATCCCGAACTGCTCCAGCTCTATTCGCTGCCCACGCCGAACGGTGTCAAGGTCTCGATCATGCTGGAGGAGATCGGGCTTCCCTACGAGGTCCATCTCGTTGACTTCGGCAAGGACGACCAGAAGACGGCTGAATTCCTCTCGCTCAATCCGAACGGCAAGATCCCGGCGATCCTCGATCCCAACGGTCCCGGCGGCAGGCCGCTGCCGCTGTTCGAGTCCGGGGCGATCCTGCAATACCTCGCGGAGAAGACCGGCAAGCTGTTGTCCCAGGATGCCGCCCGTCGCTATCAGACCATCCAGTGGGTGCACTTCCAGATGGGCGGCATCGGGCCGATGTTTGGTCAGGTCGGCTTCTTCCACAAATTCGCCGGCAAGGATTTTGAGGACAAGCGTCCGCGCGACCGCTACGTCGCCGAAGCCAAGCGTCTGCTCGGCGTGATGGAGACGCATCTTTCGGGACGGCAATGGTTCATGGATGACGATTACACCATCGCCGACATCTCCATGCTCGGCTGGGTGCGCAATCTGATCGGCTTCTATGGTGCCGGCGATCTCGTCGAATTCACCCAGTTCAAATCGGTCGGTGCCTGGCTCGAACGGGGCCTCGCGCGTCCGGCGGTGCAGCGCGGGCTGAACATTCCGCCTCGGCCGTAAGATCAGGTCAGCGCCTTGTACGTCATGTAGAGCGCCATCAGCGAGACGAAGGCGATCATGACCCGACGCAGCACCGATTTGCTGACGCCATTGGCCAGGCGTGCGCCGAGATCGGTGCCGATCCAGAGGCCGGCCAGAATGCCTGTGATGGCCGGCCAACCGACCATCAGGCCCTTGCTCCAGTAGATCCAGGCTGCCGGAAGATTGGTCGGGATGACCGAGAATACGAGGCTGACGAGCTGCGCCTGATGCTGCGGCACGCGCAGGCCCGCAGCAAGGCCGACCGTGATCGCCAGGCCGCCGCCGATGCCCATGAAGCCGGAGGAAAACCCGGCGAGCAGGCCGATGAGCAGCAGGGGTAGCCGGGGCAGTTGGGCCTGGTCGCCGGCCTCACGGCCACCGTCTTTGCGATCGCGACGCAGGATCAGCAGGGCGATCAGCGCGACGAGATAGACGACATAAGTCCATTGCAAGACCTGGTCGGAAACCGCCGCCGCGGCGTAGCCTCCACCGGCACCGCCGACGAGAAATCCGATGCCGATCCAGACGATCCACGGCAAGGGGCTGCGATTGCCGCTCCGCCAATAGCGGCGGGCGCCGGCGAGGCCCGTCGGCGGGATCTGTGTGATTAGCGAGGTGCCCTGCGCGACGTGTTGTTCGGCCCCGAGCAGTAGCACGCTGAAGATCACGAGCCCGCCACCCGGGCTCGTTCCCATCAAGCCCGATGTCAATCCGCTGACCAGGCCGACGCCGGCGCCAGCTAGAAGGTCGTGGATCCCTGACATCGCTTACGTCCTGCTTCGCCGCTTGATGTCGGGTCTGGTCGTGCGAAAGCCGTCGATCACCCCGGCCACGGCCGCCATGCAGGCCTCGACGTCGAAATCCTCGCCCCAGCATTCTTGCAGCACAAAACCCTGGAAGATCGCGATCAGCACGCGTGCGATCGCTTCGGCACCGAGGTCGCGTCTGATCAGGCCGTCATGCTGGCCGCGCTCGACCAGCGCCACGATCAGCGCGCGCGGCATGTCGATGCCTTCGACGACGCTGGTGCGGACGCGGCGGTTGCGCAGGGCTTCGGCCCAGCCGTGAATGCCGACACGGCGGCGCGCTTCGCCGGCGGGGTCGGTCAGCCATTGCGCGTAAACGCGGATCAGCGCGTGAAGCCCTTCGATCGGATCGCCGGATCCTTGCGCGACCGAATTAAGCACGGCTTCGCGCCGATGCCGGTCGTCGGCGAGCGCCTCGATCAGATCGTCCTTGCTCTGGAAGTAGAGATAGACCGCGCCGTGGCTCAGTCCGGACCTTTTCACGATGTCGGCCATGCCGGTCTGGTGAAAACCGTCTTCGGAGAAGCAGGCGAGGGCAGCTTCGAGAATTTGCTGCCGCCGACTTTCGCGCTGCTTGTCGCTGATCTTGGGCATCTCGCCGTCCTTAAATAACTGACAGGTCGATCGTTTTACCGTTGATCCCGGTTGGGCCGAGAATAAAGTTGATCGTAATAAAAAACGATCAGTCAGTCATTTTTAATGCGGAAGATGATTTTGGTCAAGTCTGGCTGGCCTGGGGGGCCTGGCAGGAGAAGGATGATGTCGTTGTGAATGCGTCGACAGAGGCGACGCGGCACTCGATTGCGCGCGGCTAGAATAGCCGTCCGCCGTTCGGCACCGGTTTGCTCGGCTGCACCAGCACGACCTTGCCGTCGGCATCGGGGAAGCCGAGCGTCAGCACCTCCGAGATGACGGGTCCGATCTGGCGCGGCGGGAAATTGACGACGGCCGCGACCTGTTGTCCCACCAAAGTCTCGAGCGGATGGTTTTCGGTGATCTGGGCCGAGCTCTTGCGCACGCCGATCACCGGGCCGAAGTCGATCCACAGCCGAAAGGCCGGCTTGCGCGCCTCCGGAAACGGTTTTGCGTCGACGATGGTCCCGACACGGATATCGACCGCGAGGAAGCTGTTGAAGTCGATGGTCGGCGTGGCGGTCGCGGCGGGATCGTGAGTGACGTGCATAATGTGTCCGTTCGGAGAGTTGGCGTCGTTCGCAATGTTGTCGCGCGAAGCGGAGTTTCGTACAACGCTGCGAACATCACGATACGCCATGCGCGGAGAACATCTTGCCCAACACCATCTACGGCATCAAGAACTGCGACACCATGAAGAAGGCGCGCGGCTGGCTCGATACCCATGGCGTCGCGTATGAATTCCACGACTACAAGGCGGTGGGCGTCGAGAAGGACAAGCTCAAGCAGTGGAGCGACAAGGTCGGCTGGGAGACGCTGCTCAATCGCGCCGGCACGACCTTCAAGAAGTTGCCCGATGCCGACAAGGAAGGCTTGAGCGAGAAGAAGGCGCTGGCGTTGATGCTAGCGCAACCATCGATGATCAAGCGGCCGGTGCTGGAAATCGGCAGCAAGCTGCTGGTCGGCTTCAAGCCGGACATCTATGCCAAGGAAGTCGGCGCCAAAACGCGTTAGAGACTAAAGCGCGACGAGATTGTCGTCGCGCTTCAGGTTGTTGTTTGAGCATGATCTTTCGGAAAACCGCGGCGCACTTTTCCGGATCATGCTTTAGTTCAGCTCGATGATCTCGTTGGTGACGCCGGGGGCCGACTGGTCCGCGAACTCGACGACGTCGGCCGTCGCGATGCGGCCAGGCGCGCGATGGAAGAGATCGCGATCGATCACGGCACGTAGCTTCGGGCGCGGCAGCGCGTCATTTCCGCGCATCAGATTCTTGATCTCGAAGCCGCCGTCCTCGCAGAAGGTCTTGACCGAGGCGATGACGTGGCAGACTTGGCCGCCGGTCTGGAAGGGCAGCAGCAGCCGTTCATACGCGACGATGCGCCCGTAGATGTCGTCGACGTCGGCAACGCTGTAGACGGGCAGCCCGCGGGCCACGCATTCATAGTAGACTGGCATCACGAAGGGGGCGAGCCGCGGCCCGAGATAATCGTCGAGCAGAACGCCCTTGCCGGTATGTCCATAAGCGCGGGAGATGCGCGTGCCTTCGCTCTGGATGGTGAGGCGTGGCGCCGGCGTCGAAGCGTCCACCGTATAATAGATGAGATCGGATAGCTCTTCCTCGAGCCGCGCGGGCTGATATTCCCAGACCGCCGGCGCGATCTGCTGGATCGCATAAAGTCGCAGCCACGTGTTCAGGAGATCACGCTGCCTGATCGACTTGACAACGGACGGAGCGGCGCTTGCGAAATCCAAAACAATAATCCCGGAACGTCAAAACCAGCACATGATGCCGCCCGCGGGAAAATTTTCTATGAAGGCTGGCGCACCGGACGAAAGACCGTTAACGACGGCTTGATGACCGGTGCCTTGCGAACCGGGAGGCCGGGCAGGCACGACATCAAAACATCTCCGACTAAGGGAGCATTTGTATCCCAGCCGGAGACCTGATCTGCTCAGCTTTCCGCCTTGCCTAACCCCCGTCACCTCCGGCATATTCCGCGCCCGGAGGCGGCGTTCCGGATGGGCTCCAAGGATAGGCTCCAAGGCCCCCGGAAAGCCGAAGCAACAAGGATAGCCACGCGGCTCGCGCGGGCAGGGGGAAATCTGTTTGGCCGATGAGTTTATTCTCGAAACGGAAGGCTTGACCAAGGAGTTCGCGGGCTTCTTCGCCGTCCGCGACGTTGCGCTCAAGGTTCGCCGTGGGAGCATTCATGCGTTGATCGGCCCGAACGGAGCCGGCAAGACGACCTGCTTCAATCTTCTGACCAAGTTCCTGAAACCGTCCGCCGGAAAGATCCTCTACAAGGGGCAGGACATCACCGCGATGGCGCCGGCCGACGTGGCCCGCATGGGGCTGGTCCGTTCGTTCCAGATTTCGGCGGTGTTTCCGCATCTCACGGCGCTGGAAAACGTCCGTGTCGCGCTTCAGCGCCAGCACGGCTCTTCGTTCGATTTCTGGCGCTCCAAGTCGGTGCTCAACCGCTTCAACGATCGCGCGCGCGAATTGTTGAACGATGTCGGCCTCAACGAGTTTGCCAACACGCCCGCGGTCGAGATGCCCTATGGACGCAAGCGTGCACTGGAGATCGCAACCACGCTCGCGCTCGACCCGGAGATGATGCTGCTGGACGAGCCGATGGCCGGCATGGGCCACGAGGACATCGACAAGATCGCGGCGCTGATCAAGCGCATCTCGGCGAAATACACCATCCTGATGGTCGAGCATAACTTGAGCGTCGTGGCCAACCTGTCCGACATCATCACCGTGCTGACGCGCGGCCAGGTGCTCGCGCAGGGCCATTACTCGGAGCTCACCAAGGACGAGCGCGTCAAGGAAGCCTATCTGGGAGCCGGTCATGCCTGACACTGCGATCGCCGAGGCTCCGGCCAAGGCTGCGACCGGCGGAAACATCCTTCAAATCCGCAACCTGGAAGCCTGGTACGGCGAGTCCCACATCCTGCACGGGATCAATTTCGACGTGAACGCGGGCGAGGTCGTCACCCTGCTCGGGCGTAACGGCGCCGGCAAGACGACCACGCTGAAGTCGATCATGGGCATCATCGGCAAGCGTACCGGCTCGGTGAAGTTCAACAACCAGGAGATCATCCGCGCGACCTCCGACAAGATCGCGCGCATGGGCATCGCATTCTGCCCGGAAGAGCGGGGCATATTCTCCAGTCTCGACGTGCGGGAGAATTTGATGCTGCCGCCGGTGGTCCGTGAAGGCGGGCTGCCGCTCGATCAGATCTTCGATCTGTTCCCGAACCTGAAGGAGCGGCTCAACAGCCAGGGCACCAAACTGTCCGGTGGCGAGCAGCAGATGCTCGCGATCGCGCGCATCCTGCGCACCGGCGCGAGCTTCCTGATGCTGGACGAGCCGACCGAGGGCCTGGCGCCGGTCATCATCCAGCAGATCGGACACACCATTGCGCGGCTCAAGAAGGAGGGTTTCACGATCCTCCTGGTCGAGCAGAATTTCCGCTTCGCATCCACCGTCGCCGACCGCTACTACGTGGTCGAGCACGGCAAGATCATTGACGGATTTGCCAATGCGGATCTTGCCGCCAACATGGACAAGCTCCACACCTATTTGGGCGTCTGACGCCCCAAGGCGTTCAATAGTGGATTTCCCGGAGGGAATATGAAACAGCGTTTTTCTGCACTTCTTCTCGGCGTGGCTTTGGGATTCGTCGCAAGTGGCGCCTCGGCACAGGACAAGACGGTCAAGATCGGCGTGCTGACCGATAATTCCGGTCTCTATTCCGACCTCGGTGGGGCGGGCTCCACGCTGGCCGCCCAGATGGCGGTCGAGGATTCCGGGCTTGCCGCCAAGGGTTGGAAGATCGACGTGATCTCCGCCGATCATCAGAACAAGCCCGATATCGCCACCACCATCGCGCGCCAATGGGTCGACGTCGAGAAGGTCGACATCTTCATGGATGTGCTGAACTCCGGCGTCGCGCTCGCGGTCAACAATGTCGTCAAGGAGAAGAATTCGATCCTGATCGACACGGGTGCGGCGACCTCGGATCTGACGAACGCCCAATGTTCGCCGAACACCATCCATTGGGTCTATGACACCTTCATGCTGGCCAACAGCACCGGTCAGGCGCTGGTGAAGGCGGGCGGCGATTCCTGGTTTTTCCTGACGGCCGACTACGCGTTCGGTGCGGCGCTGGAGCGCGACACCACGGCGGTGGTGCAAAAGGCGGGCGGCAAGGTGCTCGGCAGCGTCAAGCACCCGCTCAACTCCTCGGACTTCTCCTCGTTCCTTTTGCAGGCGCAGGCATCGAAGGCGAAGATCGTCGGTCTTGCGAATGCCGGCGGCGACACCACCAATTCGATCAAGCAGGCGGCCGAGTTCGGCATCGTTGCCGGCGGGCAGAAGCTTGCCGGGCTGCTGTTGTTCATCACCGACGTTCACTCGCTCGGCCTGAACGTGGCGCAAGGGCTCAATTTCACCGAGACCTTCTATTGGGATCTCAACGACGGAACGCGCGCCTTCTCCAAGCGCTTTTCGGAGCGTATGAAGAACAAGGCGATGCCTTCGATGGTGCAGGCCGGTGTCTATTCGGGACTGATCCATTACTTCAAGGCATTGGAGGCGATGGGCGGCAATCCGCATGATGGCGCCAAGGCGGTCGAGAAGATGAAGTCGATGCCGACCGACGATCCGCTGTTCGGTCAGGGCAGTATCCGGGTCGACGGCCGCAAGATTCACCCGGCCTACCTGTTCGAGGTCAAGAAGCCCTCGGAATCGAAGGGGCCGTGGGACTACTACAAGCTGGTGGGCACCGTCCCCGCGGACCAGGCGTTCCGGCCGCTCTCCGAGAGCGCTTGTCCGCTGGTGAAGAAGTAACTCTCTTGCCCGCCGGGGCGGTCGTGCCGCTGGCGGGCTTTCATTTTGTTGGCGGAAACTAATCCCGATGCAGGCTCTCTACGCTCAGCTACTGGTGGGACTGATCAACGGCTCGTTCTACGCGCTGCTCAGTCTCGGGCTTGCCGTGATTTTCGGCATGCTCAACATCATCAATTTCGCCCATGGCGCGCTCTACATGATGGGCGCCTTCGTTGCCTATTTCCTGCTGAGCCTCGGCGGCATCAACTACTGGTGGGCGCTGCTGATCGCACCCGTGATCGTCGGCATCTTCGGCATGATCCTGGAAAGGACCATGCTGCAATGGCTGACCGGGCTCGACCATCTCTACGGCCTGCTCCTGACCTTCGGCATCGCGCTGATCGTGCAGGGCGTGTTCCAGAACTATTTCGGCTCCTCCGGCCTGCCTTACGCCATTCCGGACCAGCTCAAGGGCGGCATGAATCTGGGCTTCATGTTCTTGCCGATCTATCGCGGCTGGGTGGTCGTGTTCTCGTTGGTCGTGTGTCTGGCGACCTGGTTCCTGATCGAGAAGACCCAGCTCGGTGCTTACCTGCGCGCCGCCACCGAAAATCCGACGCTGGTGCGCGCCTTCGGCATCAACGTGCCGCGCATGATCACGCTGACCTATGGTCTCGGCGTCGGCCTTGCCGCGCTCGCGGGCGTGCTCTCGGCGCCGATCAACCAGGTGCGGCCGCTGATGGGCGCCGACCTCATCATCGTGGTGTTCGCGGTGGTCGTGATCGGCGGCATGGGTTCGATCATGGGCTCCATCATCACCGGCTTCGCGCTCGGTGTGATCGAGGGTCTGACCAAGTATTTCTATCCCGAGGCCTCCAACACCGTCGTGTTCGTGCTGATGGTGCTGGTGCTCTTGGTGAAGCCAACGGGATTGACGGGAAGGGCGGCCTGATATGACAACCCTGACGGACGACACGCTGCCGGTGACCCCTCGCGCGATGCGCGACGAGATGATCGCTTTCGTACTGATGGCGCTGCTGCTGGCGTCGGTGCCATTCACGGGCGTCTACCCATTCTTCGTGATGCAGGCGCTGTGCTTTGCGCTGCTCGCCTGCGCCTTCAATCTGCTGATCGGCTATGGCGGCCTGTTGTCGTTCGGCCACGCCATGTTCCTGGGGACCGCCGGCTATTGCTGCGCGCATGCGCTAAAAGTGTGGGCGTTGCCGCCCGAACTCGGCATCCTCGTCGGCATCGCCGCGGCTTTCGTGCTCTCGCTGATCACCGGCTACATCTCGATCCGCCGCCAGGGCATCTATTTCTCGATGATCACGCTGGCGCTGTCGCAGCTGCTGTACTTCATCTACCTCCAGGCCCCGTTCACCCACGGTGAGGACGGCATCCAGGGCATCCCGCAGGGACGCATGTTCGGCGTCTTCGATCTCTCCAAGCCGACGGTGCTCTATTACGTCGTGCTGGTCGGGTTTCTCGCCGGCTTCCTGTTGATCTACCGCATCATCAACTCGCCGTTCGGCGAGGTGCTGAAGTCGATCCGGGAGAACGAGCAGCGCGCGATTTCGCTGGGCTACCGCACCGACCAGTACAAGTTCCTCGCCTTCGTGCTGTCGGGAACGCTGGCCGGTTTTGCCGGTGCGCTGAAGGTGTTCGTGGCGCAGAACGCCTCGCTCACCGACGTCCATTGGTCGATGTCGGGCGAGGTCGTGCTGATGACGCTGGTTGGCGGCCTCGGAACCATCTTCGGTCCCGTGGTCGGTGCCTTCGCGATCATCGCCATGCAGCAATATCTCGCCGGCTTCGGCCAGTGGGTGACGGTGATCCAAGGCTCGATCTTCGTGGTCTGCGTGCTCACCTTCCGCCGCGGCGTCATCGGCGAAATCGCGCATTACTTCCGGCGATCGCTCTAAGTAGCTGATTCAAAAACGGTTTACCGGCCGTCTGAAAGCGGTGGATGATCCGGCTCCGCGGGCGTGAGATGACACGCGCGCGGATCGAAAATGGTCTATGACAGTTTCATGACGGTCCGACAGGGCCGGGCCATTTCCAACCGGTAGCCTACCCCCATGATGCGATGGTTTCGTGCTTTCCTGCCCAAGGAAGAACGGTTCTTTGACCTGTTCGACCGGCATGCCCAGACGGTGATCCAGGGCTCCATCGCGCTCCAGGGCATGCTGAACGGGGGCGAGGAGACGCCGGTCTATTGCCAGCGCGTCAACCAGTTCGAGAACGACGCCGACAACATCACCCGAGAGGTGCTGACGGCGGTGCGCCGCACCTTCATTACCCCGTTCGACCGCGGCGACATCAAGAACCTGATCACGTCGATGGACGACGCCATCGACCAGATGCAGCAGACGGCCAAGGCGGTGATGCTGTTCGAGGTCCGCACCTTCGAGCCGCCGATGCGCGAGATCGGCGGGCTTCTGATCGAGTGCGCCAATCTGGTCGGCCGCGCGCTGCCGCTCATGCAATCGATCGGCCCGAACGTCGCCATGCTGACCGCGATCACGGAGGAGCTCGGTAAGCTCGAGGGCCGCGTCGACGATCTCCACGACATCGGCCTGAAGGAGCTGTTCCTCAAGCATCGCGACGGCAATGCGATGGACTTCATCGTCGGCGTCGAGATCTACGACCACCTCGAGAAGGTGGCGGATCGCTTCGACGACGTCGCGAACGAGATCAACAGCATCGTCATCGAGCAAGTTTAGGGCAGGCCGCTGTGGATGCCGCGTTGGGTCTTCCCGTCCTGGTCGGCTTGATCGCCGTCGCGCTGCTGTTCGATTTCCTGAACGGCCTGCACGACGCCGCCAATTCGATCGCGACCATCGTCTCGACCCGCGTGTTGCGGCCGCAATTCGCGGTGTTCTGGGCCGCGTTCTTCAATTTCGTCGCCTTCATGGTGTTCGGCCTGCACGTCGCCCAGACCATCGGCACCGGCATCATCGATCCCTCGATCGTCGACGCCCAGGTGATCTTCGCGGCCCTGGTCGGCGCCATCGTCTGGAACCTCGTGACCTGGGCGCTCGGCATCCCGTCCTCGTCCTCGCATGCGCTGATCGGCGGGCTCGTCGGCGGCGGCATGGCCAAGGCCGGGATCTCGGCTGCGGTGTGGAGTGGATTGACCAAGACGGTGCTGGCGATCGTACTGTCGCCGCTGATCGGCTTCCTGCTGGCGATGATGCTGGTGGCGATCGTGTCCTGGGCCTCGGTGCGCTCGACGCCGTTCGCGGTCGATCGCGCCTTCCGTATCCTGCAATTCGCCTCCGCCTCGCTCTATTCGCTCGGCCATGGCGGCAACGACGCGCAGAAGACCATGGGCATCATCGCGGTGCTGCTCTATTCGCAGGGCCATCTGGGCAGCGACTTCTCGGTGCCGTTCTGGGTGGTGCTGTCCTGCCAGGCGGCGATGGCGCTGGGCACCCTGATGGGCGGCTGGCGCATTGTCCGCACCATGGGCCTGCGCATCACCAAATTGACCCCGATGCAGGGCTTTTGCGCCGAGACCGGAGGGGCCGCGACTTTGTTCATGGCGACCTATCTCGGGGTTCCCGTCTCCACCACGCACACCATCACCGGCGCCATCGTCGGCGTCGGCGCCGCCCGCCGCGTCTCGGCGGTGCGCTGGAACGTTGCCAGCTCGATCGTCTATGCCTGGGTCATCACGATTCCGGCCTCGGCCATCGTGGCGGCGCTGACCTGGTGGGCGGTCAAGATCTTCGTCAAGTAACCAGCTTCAGCCCGACGATCCCGGCAACGATCAGCCCGATGCTGGCAAGGCGGAGGGCCGTGGCCGGCTCGCCGAACAGGATGATGCCCAGCGTTGCGGTGCCGACCGCGCCGATGCCGGTCCAGACCGCATAGGCGGTTCCAACGGGCAGGGATTTGAGGGCGAATCCGAGCAGGACGACACTGCCGGCCATGGCCGCGAGCGTGACGACGGACGGAACAAGCCTGCTAAAGCCCTCGGTGTATTTCAGGCCGATCGCCCAGGTGATCTCGAGAAGGCCCGCGACGAACAGGATGCTCCAGGCCATGACGACCCTCCATTCAAGGCAGGGTCGTCCCCGCGGCTGATGTGCTGATGGGCCGGGGAGGTCGTCCTCCCCCCAAGGCCAGTATGGCCAAGGCCGATATGGGGCTGGCCGGAAGGCTCCGCAATCACCAAATGAGGCTTGATCAGGCCCGTTTTCCCTGCCACACGCTCCCGCCATGTCCGACATCGCCACCACCACAGCCGAATCGCCGGCCCGTTCCCCGCTTGCCGCCGAAGTGGCGCGGCGGCGCACGTTTGCGATCATCTCCCATCCCGACGCCGGCAAGACCACGCTGACCGAAAAGCTGCTGCTGTTCGGCGGCGCCATCAACCTCGCCGGCCAGGTCAAGGCCAAGGGCGAGCGGCGCAACACGCGATCGGACTGGATGAAGATCGAGCGCGAGCGCGGCATCTCGGTCGTGACCTCGGTGATGACCTTCGAGTTCGAGGGCCTTGTCTTCAACCTGCTGGACACGCCGGGCCACGAGGACTTTTCGGAAGATACCTATCGCACGCTGACGGCGGTCGATTCCGCCGTGATGGTGATCGACGCCGCCAAGGGCATCGAGGCGCGCACTCGAAAACTGTTCGAGGTGTGTCGTCTTCGGGATATCCCGATCATCACCTTCATCAACAAGATGGACCGCGAGAGCCGCGACGTGTTCGAGCTGCTCGACGAGATTGAGAAGACTCTGGCGCTCGACACTACGCCGATGACCTGGCCGGTCGGACGCGGCCGCGACTTCCTCGGCACCTACGACGTCGCCAATGGCGGCGTGCGCCTGCTCGAAGGCGGCGGCGCCAAGACCGGCGCGGCGCAGCAGATCGAGATGGCCGAGCTCGCCAAGCTCAATGCCAATCTCGATGTCTCCGCGGTCAAGGACGAGCTCGAGCTCGTCACCGAAGCGTCAAAGCCGTTCGAGCTCGACGCGTTCCGCGAGGGCCATTTGACGCCGGTCTATTTCGGCAGCGCGCTGCGCAATTTCGGCGTCGGCGACCTGCTGGAAGGCCTCGGCAAGTTCGCGCCCGAGCCGCGCGCGCAGGACAGCGACCAGCGCAAGGTCGAGGCCACCGATCCGCGCATGAGCGCCTTCGTGTTCAAGATCCAGGCCAATATGGATCCGAACCACCGCGACCGTATCGCCTTCGCGCGGCTCTGCTCGGGCAAGCTCAGCCGCGGCATGAAGGCCAAGCTCGTTCGCACCGGCAAGAGCATGCCGCTGTCGAGCCCGCAATTCTTCTTCGCGCAGGACCGTTCGGTCGCAGACGAAGCCTTCGCCGGCGACGTCGTCGGCATTCCCAATCACGGCACGCTGCGCATCGGCGACACGCTGACCGAGGGCGAGGATTTCAACTTCGTCGGCGTGCCGAGCTTTGCGCCGGAAATCGTCCGCCGCGTCCGTCTCACCGACGCGATGAAGGCGAAGAAGCTGAAGGAAGCGCTGCAGCAGATGTCGGAAGAGGGCGTGGTGCAGGTGTTCCGGCCGCGCGACGGTGCGCCGGCGCTGGTCGGCGTCGTCGGCGCGCTCCAGCTCGACGTGCTGAAGGCGCGGCTGGAGGCCGAGTATTCATTGCCGGTCGAGTTCGAGGTCAGCGAATTCCAGCTCGCGCGCTGGGTCTCCTCGGAGGACCGCAAGAAGCTCGACACCTTCATCGCCGCCAACACCTCCAGCATCGCCGACGACGTCGACGGCGATCCCGTGTATCTGGCAAGGAACGAGTTCTATCTCGGCTACACAAAAGAACGCGCCGAGGGCATCGAATTCACCAACGTCAAGGACGTCAAGAAGAAGGGGTAGGGTGGGCGCTCCGCCCGCTTTTCAGTCACACCCTCCGCTGTCATTCCCCGCGAAGGCGGGGAATCCAGTACGCCGCAGCCTCTCGATTCCATCACCGCCGTCACGGAGTACTGGGTCGCCCGGTCCTAGTGCGCAATTGCGCACTGGCCGGGCGACGACACCGGTGTTGAACGCGCGCATGTGAATGCGCTCGGACTTGACGCGTTGATGGGCAACGCCACTTTTATCGCATGGCTTTGCGAGTGCACTCCATGTGGCGCGGCATCCTCGTTTTCATCCTATTGGCGATCTCGACGATCGCCGCCGACGCGCAGCGCCGCCAGATCAATCCGATCCCATTCGCGCACGAGCCGTGCAGCGTGCTCGACGGCCGGCCCTGCACGCCGTCCTATTGCAGCCCGCTCGAGCCCGGTCCCTGCATTCCCGAGATCGACTATCCTTACGGCCAGAACCTCCAGCTCACGATCGAGACTGTGCCGTCCGAGGCCGACCGCGCCAAATACCAGAAGCCCGATCACGATCTCGACACGATCGGCGACCTCTTCGCCGAGCTGCGCAGCTGCTGGTCGCCGCCATCGGACAATCCGCGCGCGGGCATGCAGATGTCGGTGCGTTTCAGCTTCAACAGGGACGGTGGCCTGGTCGGCCCGCCGCGCTTGACCTTCGCAACCCCTGGCGTCCCCGCCGATACCCGGACGACCTATCTGGATGCGATCAATTCATCGCTGAAGGCTTGCCTGCCGCTGAAATTCACCGGCGGACTCGGCGGCGCGCTGGCCGGGCGGCCGATCGCGATCCGCTATGTCGACAATCGCGAGCTGGGCAAATAGCGCATCAGTTGCGACCACGGCCCAATCGATGATACCTCAGAGGCGGGGCTGCTTTGCGGGGAGGATGTCGTGGGTCTGCTGGTCATGATCCTGGGGCTTGCGCTGTTTTTTGCGACCCATGTGTTCACCACCAAACGTGAGGCGCGCGCGCAGGCGATCGCGAGGCTGGGCGAGGGGACCTACAAGATCCTCTATACCGTGGTCTCGCTCGCGGGGCTGGCGCTGATCATCTGGGGCTTTGCCCATTACCGCAGCTCCGGCTGGATCGACGTCTGGTATCCGCCGAAGGCGATGAAGCACATCACGCTCGCGCTGATGCTGCCCGCGGTCATCCTGGTGGTCGCCTCTTATCTGCGCGGCCGCATCTACGCGACGCTGAAGCATCCGATGCTGGCCGGCATCAAGCTGTGGGCGGCGGCGCATCTTTTGGCCAATGGCGATCTCGGCTCCATCATCCTGTTCGGCTCGTTCCTGGGCTGGGCGGTGTATGACCGCATTTCGCTCAAGCATCGCACCGACGCCGGCGGCCCGCCGATCCCGGTGGGCGGCGTCAGCAATGATCTGATTGCGGTGGTCGTCGGCGTCGTCGCCTATCTCGCGCTGGCCTTCGCGTTCCATCCGGTCGTGATCGGTGTTCCCGTGATCGGGGTCTAGCCGGTCAGCACAAGACGAAACCCGGATGTCCATGCGCGGAAGCTGACAAGAGCAACAAGCCGAGGGCCCTTCGATGGATTGGTCGCAATCTCAGATCCCGGCGATGCGGTTCGAGGCGCGCTTCGGCGACCGCGTGGTGCCGGCATTTTCGGATCGGCCGGCGAGCGTGTGGGAGATGATCGCGCAAGCCCGCGCCCGCAATGCCGATGGCGAGGCGCTGATCGCAGGCAATGTCCGGCTGAGCTGGCGGCAGGCCGTGGAGCAGGCCGCGCGGATCGCCGCGGGCTTCCGCAAGCTTGGCCTGCAGCGCGGCGACCGCGTCGCGATCCTGCTCGGCAACCGCATCGAATTCCCGCTGCTGCTGTTTGCCGCCGCGCATGAGGGGCTGGTCACCGTGCTGCTCAGCACGCGCCAGCAGAAGCCGGAGATCGCCTATGTCCTCGCCGATTGCGGCGCCAAGGTCCTGATCCACGAAGCAGGCCTCGCAGAGCGGCTGCCCGATGCGCAGGATGTGCCCGATGTGATCCACCGCATCGCCGTCGACGACGATCCGGCTCGCTCGCGCTTCGCCGCGCTCGCCGAGAACCCGCCAGCGCCTGCGCCGATCGAGGTGAGCGAAGAGGATACCGCGATGATCCTCTACACCTCGGGCACGACAGGCAAGCCGAAGGGCGCGATGCTGGCCCATTGCAACATCGTCCATTCCTCGATGGTGTTCGTGTCCTGCCTGCAATTGACGGAAGCGGATCGATCGATCGCGGCAGTGCCGCTCGGCCATGTCACCGGAATCGTCGCCAACATCACGACGATGATCCGCAGCAGTGGCGCGCTGATCATCATGCCTGAGTTCAAGGCGGCCGATTACCTCAAGCTCGCCGCCCGCGAGCGCGTCACCTACACGGTGATGGTGCCGGCGATGTACAATCTCTGCCTCCTCCAACCTGATTTCGACAGCTACGACCTGTCGAGCTGGCGCATCGGCGGCTTTGGCGGCGCGCCGATGCCGGTCGCGACCATCGAGAAGCTCAAGGCGACAATTCCCGGCCTGAAGCTGATGAACTGCTACGGCGCGACCGAGACGACGTCGCCCTCGACGATCATGCCGGGCGAGCTGACCGAGAGCCATATCGACAGCGTCGGCCTGCCGTGTCCGGGCGCGCGCATCGTCGCGATGGATCCGGACGGGCGCGAGCTGCCCCATGGCGAGATCGGCGAGCTCTGGATCCAGAGCGCCTCCGTCATCAAGGGGTATTGGAATAACCCGAAGGCCACCGCCGAAAGCTTCACCAGCGGATTCTGGCACTCCGGCGATCTCGGCTCGGTCGATGCGGACGGGTTCGTCCGCGTGTTCGACCGGCAGAAGGACATGATCAATCGCGGCGGCCTGAAGATCTATTCGGCGGAGGTCGAATCCGTGCTCGCCGGCCATCCCGCGGTGATCGAGAGCGCGATCATCGCCAAGGCGTGCCCGGTGCTGGGCGAGCGCGTCCACGCCGTGGTGGTGACGCGCGCGCCGGTCGCCGGCGAGGCCCTGCGCGCCTGGTGTGCGGAGCGTCTGTCCGACTACAAGGTTCCCGAGACCCTGGCGATCACACCAGACCCGCTGCCGCGCAATGCCAACGGCAAGGTGCTGAAGCGGCAGCTCCGGGAGCTCCTGGGTGCTTGAGCCGGACAGGCGCCAATCCGGGCTGTCCCGGGTGGTTAACGCCTTGATTGGGCTCGCTTTGCCTTGCCACCGCCATATCGTTAGGGTACCTCGCCGCCACGTGGGGGACGGGATTCCTGACGCGAACGCTTCGGCGCGCGTACCCGGACGGGCATGGGATTAGCATAAGTGTCTGAATTATTTAACGAAGTCGACGAGGAAGTACGTCGCGAACAGCTCAAGAAGCTGTGGGATAGATATTCGATTTACTTCATCGCCCTGATGGTGCTGGTCGTTGCCGGCGTCGGCGGCTGGCGCGGTTATCAATATCTGGAGGCCAAGAAGGCCGCCGAGGCCGGCGCCGCCTTCGAGAAGGCCGCCGAGCTGTCCGACCAGGACAAGCATGCCGAGGCCGAGGCCGCCTTCACTGAGCTCGCCGCCAAGGCACCCTCGGGCTATCGCACCCTGGCGCGGCTGCGCGCCGCAGCCGAGGCGGCGCCCCGTGACGCCAAGGCTGCTGCCAAGATGTACGACGACATCGCTGCCGACCGCAGCGCGGGTGGTGAGTGGCAGGACCTGGCCAAGATCCGCGCCGCCGGTCTGCTGCTCGACAGCGCCAGCTATGCCGACATGCAGCAGCGGCTGGAGTCTTCCGCCGCCCCCAAATCGACCTTCCGCCACAGCGCCCGCGAGATGCTGGCGCTGTCGGCCTGGCGCAACAACGACATGACAGCGGCGCGCAAGTGGCTCGACGCGATCGGTGAAGACGGCGAAACGCCGCCTGGCCTGCGCTCGCGCGCCGAGGCGCTCCAGGCCCTGCTGCCGCCCGTCGCCAAGAGCTGAGCAAAAAGAGCTGAGCAAGAAGAGCTGACGACGGCTCCCTGACCTAGACGAGACACGATATGCGCCGCACGCCACGCTTGATCGCAGCCGCCGTCCTGATCGCCTTCACGGGCGTCCTGGGCGGCTGCTCCAGCTTCGATCCAAGCGACATGCTCGACTTCCTCGACACCAAGAAGAAGCTGCCGGGCGACCGCAAGCCGGTCTTCCCGGAGGGCGTGCCGGGCCTCGAGCAGGGCGTCCCGAAGGACATGTACAAGGGCGCGCAGCAGCAGCCCGATCCGAACGCGCCTGCCGTCGCGGCCTTGCCCGCCGAGCCGCCGCCCGAGGCCAAGCCGGCGAAGGGAGCCAAGGCGAAGCACACGAGACAGCCGGCCGCCGCAGCCGCAGCGCCGACTGAAGCGCCCGCCGGCGAAGTCGACGGCGAGGCCCAGCCGGAGGCGGCGCCGGCCACGGCCGCTCCGCCGCCCAAGCACAAGATCGTCCGCAAGCGCACCACTGCGCCGCCGCCGGATCAGCCGGTCCAGCAGGCGCAACCGACCCAGACCACGCAGCAGCAGACGCAGGGCGGCTTCCCGGCGCCGCTGCCGAGCGGCAGCTTCTCGCGCTAATTTTTTCCTTTGATTGACAGGCGCAGCCCCGGCAGCGCACGAATGACCGATGTCCTTCACGATCGCCATCATCGGCCGGCCCAATGTCGGCAAATCGACGCTGTTCAACCGCCTGGTCGGACAGAAGCTTGCGCTCGTCGACGACCTGCCGGGCGTCACCCGCGACCGCCGCGAGGGTGAGGCGCGGCTCGGCGATCTCGAATTCACCATCATCGATACCGCAGGCCTCGACGAAGGCGCCAAGGGCTCGCTGACCGCGCGCATGCAGGAGCAGACCGAGACTGCGATCGCGCAGGCGGACGCGCTGTTCTTCGTCATCGATGCCCGCGTCGGCCTCACGCCCACCGACCGCGCCTTCGCCGATTTCGCCCGCAAGGCCAACAAGCCCGTGCTGCTGGTCGCCAACAAGAGCGAGGGCAAGCATGGCGATGCCGGCGCGATGGAATCCTTTGCGCTCGGTCTCGGCGATCCCATCCAGATCTCGGCCGAGCATGGCGAGGGCATGGGCGAGCTCTACGATGAGCTCGCCAAGCTGATGCCGGAGCCCGTCGACGACGACGAGACCGAGGACGACGAGCCGCTCACCGAGGAAGAGGCCGCGACGCGCCCGATCCGGGTCGCCATCGTCGGCCGGCCCAATGCCGGCAAGTCGACGCTGATCAACCATCTGCTAGGCGAGGAACGCCTGCTGACGAGCCCGGAGGCGGGCACCACGCGCGATTCCATCGCGGTCGAGATCAACTGGAAGGGCCGCGAGTTTCGCGTGTTCGACACAGCAGGTCTCCGCCGGCGCTCTCGCATCGAGGAGAAGCTGGAAAAGCTCTCGGTCGCCGACGCCCTGCGCGCGGTCCGTTTTGCCGAAGTCGTCGTGATGATGATGGATTCGCAGAACCGCTTCGAGGAGCAGGATTTGCGTATCGCCGATCTGATCGAGCGCGAGGGCCGCGCGGTGGTGCTCGCCGTCAACAAATGGGACCTGATGGAGAGCAAGGGGGGCGGTGCGATCTCGGGTCTGCGTCGCGATGCCGACCATTTGCTGCCGCAGATCAAGGGCGTGCCAATCGTCGCGGTCTCGGGCCTGATGGGCGAGGGCATCGATCGGCTGATGCAGGCGATCCAGGACGCCTACGCGCTTTGGAACCGGCGCGTGTCGACTTCGGCATTGAACCGCTGGTTCGAGCAGGCGGTTCAGGCCAATCCGCCGCCGGCCGTGTCCGGCCGAAGGCTCAAGCTCAATTACATCACGCAGACCAAGGCGCGCCCGCCGAGCTTCGTGCTGTTCTGCTCGCGCGCTGACGCGGTGCCGCAGTCCTATTTGCGCTACCTCATCAATTCCATGCGCGAGACCTTCGAGCTGCCGGGCACGCCGGTGCGCATCACCTTGCGCGAGAAGGCCAATCCCTTCGCGCACAAGCGCAAGCGCCCGTCGTGAGTGACGGCGCCGGCGAGGCGGCGGCGCAAGGCGCCGTGCCCGCGAGGCGCGGCGCGGTCGCCTTCATCTTCGTCACCATCCTCTTGGACATGCTCGCGCTCGGCGTGATCATGCCGATCCTGCCGAAGCTGATCGAGAGCTTCGTCGACAACGATACCGCCCACGCCGCTCGCATCTTCGGCCTGTTCGGCACCGCCTGGGCGCTGATGCAGTTCGTGTTCTCGCCGCTGCTCGGCGCGCTGTCGGATCGCTTCGGACGGCGGCCGGTGGTGCTGCTGTCGAATTTCGGCCTTGCAGCCGACTACGTGCTGATGGCGCTGGCGCCGTCCCTGGTGTGGTTGTTCGTCGGCCGCGTCATCTCCGGCATCACCTCGGCCAGCATCTCGACGGCCTTCGCATATATCGCCGACATCACGCCGCCGGAGCGACGCGCGGCGGTCTTCGGCCGGATTGGCGCTGCGTTCGGCGCGGGCTTCATCCTGGGGCCAGCGCTCGGCGGCCTGCTCGGCGATATCGATCCGCGCCTGCCGTTCTGGGCGTCGGCGGCCCTCAGCTTCGCCAATGCGCTTTACGGTCTGTTCGTCCTGCCGGAATCGCTCGCGCCCGACAGGCGCGCGCCGTTCCGCTGGCGGAGCGCCAGTCCGGTCGGCGCGCTCCGCCTCTTGCGCTCCAATGCGGTGCTCGCTGCGTTGTCCGTCGTCAATTTCATCGCGCAAGTCGCGCATGTCGTGTTGCCCTCGACCTTCGTGCTCTATGCGACCTATCGCTACGGCTGGGATTCCAAGACCGTGGGATTGACGCTGGCGATGGTCGGCATCTGCGCCATGGTGGTGCAGGGGCTTGCGATCGGCCCGATCGTGCGCGTGCTCGGCGAGCGGAACGCGCTGTTGCTGGGACTGTGTTGTGGCGCGCTGGGCTTCGTGGTCCTGGGCGCTGCGCCGACCGGGCCGCTGTCCTGGATCGGAATTCCCATTTTGGCGCTGTGGGGCATCTCGGGTGCCGCGTCGCAAGCGTTGATGACGCGGCTGGTCTCAGCCGATCAGCAGGGCCAGCTCCAGGGCGCGACCGCGAGCGTGCAGAGCGTGTCGCAGCTCGTCGGTCCGTTCCTGTTCACGCTGACCTTTTCCTATTTCATCAGCGCCGGCGCGCCGCTACATCTGCCCGGCGCACCGTTCCTGCTCGCGGCAGCGCTGATGGTGGTCTGCGTAGCGATCGCGGTGCGGACGCTGGGTGGGGTGAAGACAGTCTCGTAGCAACCAAGACGGTCTCGTAGCGTGGGCAAAGCGAAGCGTGCCCACCGCCTTCTGTTAGTGCGGCGAGATGGTGGGCACGGCGCTGACGCGCCTTTGCCCACCCTAGGGCCTGCTCGCCAAGCCGTACGAGCGTAGGGCGGATTAGCGAAGCGTAATCCGCCACCTTTGTCGGGGCGAGAGAAGTGGTGGGTTACACCAGCGGACTGCGCTTCGCGCAGCCGCGTGCTAACCCACCGTACGGTCTCTTACTTTTTCACCAGCGGGCAATCGCTGTCCTTGAGCGGCTTGGCGGCGTCTTCCGCCGAGATCGTGGCGATCTGCTTGTAATAGTCCCACGGCCCCTTCGACTCCTCGGGCTTCTTCACCTCGAACAGGTAGGCGGGGATGAGGCGGCGGCCGTCCTGGCGCAGCGGGCCGTTGCCGAACAGCGGATCGTCGGTCGGCAGCTCCTTCATCTTGGCGACGACCTTGGCGCCGTCATGCGGATTGCCGCCGAGCGCGTCCATCGCCTTGAGATAGTGCAGCACCATCGCGTAATTGCCGGCCTGCGTCATCGATGGCATCGCGTTCTTGCTGGCCAGCGCCGAGAAACGCTTGGACCATTCGCGGGTCTTGTCGTTCAGGTCCCAGTAGAACGATTCGGTAAAGGTCAGGCCCTGGGCGGTCTTCAGACCTAGCGAATGCACGTCGTTGATGAACAGCAGCAATGCCGCGAGCTTCTGGCCGGCGGAGACGATGCCGAATTCGGCCGCCTGCTTGATCGAGTTCGTGGTGTCACCGCCCGCATTGGCAAGGCCCACCACCTTGGACTTGGAGGATTGCGCCTGCAGCAGGAAGGATGAGAAGTCCGCGGTATTGATCGGATGCTTGACGCTGCCGAGCACCTTGCCGCCGTTCGCGGTCACGACCGCCGTGGTGTCGCGTTCGAGCGCGTGGCCGAAGGCATAATCCGCAGTCAGGAAGAACCAGCTGTCGCCGCCGGCCTTGGTCAGCGCCTTGCCGGTGCCGTTGGCCAGCATGTAGGTGTCATAGGTGTAGGAGATCGTGTTCGGCGTGCAGGCCTTGCCGGTGAGGTCGGCGGAGGCGGCGCCGGAATTCAGCAGCACCGCATTCTTTTCCTTGACGAGGTTGCTGACCGCCAGCGCGACACCGGAGTTCGGCGTATCGGCGATCGCGTCGACCTTCTCGTTGTCGATCCACTGCCGGGCGATGTTGACGCCGACGTCGGGCTTGTTCTGGTGATCGCCGCTGATGACGTCGATCTTCCAGCCCTTCTTGAGCAGGCCGGAATCCTCGACCGCCATCTTGATCGCAACCACGGAGTTGGGGCCGCCGATGTCGGCATAGAGGCTCGACATGTCGTTGAGCACGCCGATCTTGACGGTCTTGTCCTGCGCGTAGGCGGATGTTGCAAAACCGAAGGCGGCACAGGCCAGAAGGGCCGCGGAGCGGCGCGCGAACGTCGTCGTCATAAAAGGTTTCCTCCATTGTCAAATATGCGGACGGCTCTCTTGCGGAGCCTTGTTCCGGCTGATTGGCTCTAGCCTGTCCCAGGGCCGGCGGCAATGCGCCTAAAGCCGGATGACGCTGCGTCCTAGCGTCATCCGTCGGTTAACTTTTTGGGAAAAATGCGTTGAGACGCTATTTGAGCGCGTCCGATGTCAGCTTGAATTTCTGGATGCGCTTTCCGGTATCGACCTCGGCGGTATAGACGTTACCCCTCGCGTCGATCGCCATGGCGTGCACCCAGTGGAATTGACCGGCGTTGCGGCCGTTGTGCCCGAAGCTGCCGACCACGCTGCCGTCCTCGCGCTTGATGACCCGGATCTCGTTGTTCTCGCCGTCGGCGCTAAGCAGATAGGTCTGCTTCGGATCGGGCCAGATCGCGATGTCCCACACCGCGCCGTTGCCGAGCGTGTTCTTCTCGAAGAAGAACTCTTTCACGAAGCTGCCGTCCTTCCTGAACACCTGGATACGGTTGTTGATGCGATCGCAGACATAGACGAGGCCGTCATTGGCGAGTTTCACGCAGTGGACGGGATTGCCGAATTGCTGCGACACCGGCGCCTTGGGATCGTAGGGCGCCTGCTTGGCATCGTCGGGCTTGTTGCCGTAGGCCCCCCAGTGCCGCTTGTAGGCCAGCGTCGTCGCATCGAACACGATGACGCGGCGGTTGCCGTAGCCATCGGCGACGTAGATCTCATTGGCCTCCTTGTCGAGCGCGGTCTCGGCGGGCTTGCCGAGCTGCGTCGTGTCGTTGCTGCCGAGGCTCGGGGCGAACTTGCCGATCTGGGCGACGAACTTGCCGTCGAGCGTGAACTTCAAGATGGCGTTGTCGTTGTCGGCATTGCCGCCGACCCAGACGAAGCCGCGCTCGTCGACCTCGATGCCATGCTCGCGGCCGACCCATTCATAGCCCTGGCCCGAACCGCCCCAGGACCGGAGCAGATTGCCGTCGACGTCGAATTCGAGCACGGGCGGCGCCGACACGCAGCATTTCGAGCGCGGCGGAGTGAGGCTTGCGCCTTTCTCGTCGTCGGTGAGCGAGCGCGGGCGATGGATCACCCAGATATGGCCCTGCCAGTCGACGGTGATGCCGCCGACCTGGCCGAGGATCCAGTTGTTCGGCAGCTGCTTTGGCCAGGAGGAATCGACCGCAAAAGTCGGCACGTCGCCGGCGTTCGACGCAACCGGAAACGCGAAGGCGACTGCTGCGATCAGAATGGAGAGTGCGTGACGTGCGAGCGCAGACTTAGAGCCCGCGCGATCATGCCATGGCGCCATGGCAACCTCCCTTTTTTGGCGTGCGGCTTGCTGCCGCTTACGCGCGGGCAGCCAATCGCGGGGAGGCAGTCGAGTCAATCAGGCCGGGGAGCGGAAGCTCATCAGGCTGCGCGTCTTGTAGTCGTAGAACTTGCCGGTCTCGGTCCAGTCAGGCGCGCACATCGGCACGATGAATTCGGCGACCTGCTCGGGCGTATCCAGCGTCTCAGGGTCTTCGCCCGGCATCAGGGTCGCGCGCATGCGGGTGCGGACCGGGCCGGGGTTGAACAGATTGACGCGCAGCTTCGTGTTCGCGGTCTCCTGCGCCCAGGCGCGAGCCAGTGTTTCCAGTGCGGCCTTGGACGCCGCGTAGGGGCTGACATAGGCGGTCGCCTTGTTGGCGGCGCCCGAGGTGATGAACACAGCGCGGCCGGAATCGGACTGCTTCAGCAGCGGCTCCATGCAGCGGATCAGCTGGAAGTTGGCGGAGACGTTGAGGGCCATCACGTCGGTGAAGGTCTTCAGCTCGATATGACCGATCGGCGAGGAGGGGCCGAGCACGCCGGCATTTCCGACGAGGATGTCGAGCTTGCCGTAGCGTTCGTGCAGGCCGGCGCCGAGACGCGCGATACCGTCGGAATCGGTGAGGTTGAGCGGTACCAGCGTGGCACTGCCACCCAGTTTTCGGATCTCGTCGTCGAGCTCTTCCAGCCCGCCCTGCGTGCGCGCCACCGCCACGATATGCGCGCCGGCTTTGGCGAGCGCGATCGCGGTGGCATAGCCGATGCCGCGCGAGGCGCCGGTGACGAGAGCAATGCGGTCAGCGAGGGGTTTGGTCATTGCGGGGTTTTACAGGCGTGGATGGCTGGGACAAGCCCCCATCACGCCGTCATTCCGGGGCGGTCCGCAGGACCGAACCCGGAATCCAGAGCTTACCGGCCTACGTCGAGATTCTCGGGTGCGCAATTGCGCACCATAGTTCGCGCTGCACGCGCCCCGGAATGACAGCAGAAGGTCAGCTCGCCTCCGCCAGCAGAGACAGCTGCCGCGGCTGCTGCTCGGTCTGGGTCTGGTCGGTGAGGTGGGTCGGATAGGCCCCGGTAAAGCAGTGATCCGAGAATTTCGGATTGGCGGGGTCGCGGCCGGGTTCGCCCATGGCGCGGTACATGCCGTCGATCGACAGGAAGGCGAGCGAGTCGGCGCCGATGATCTCGCGCATCTCCTCCAGCGAATGCGTCGCGGCCAGGAGGCCGCCGCGGTCGGGCAGGTCGATGCCGTAATAATCGGGATAGAGGATCGGCGGCGAGGCGAGACGGAAGTGCACTTCCTTGGCGCCGGCATCGCGCATCATGCGCACGATCTTCTTCGAGGTGGTGCCGCGCACCAGCGAGTCGTCGATCAGGATGATGCGCTTGCCTTCGATCGCGGCGCGGTTGGCCGAGTGCTTCATGCGCACGCCGGATTCGCGGATCGCCTGCGTCGGCTGGATGAAGGTGCGGCCGACATAATGGTTACGGATGATGCCGAGCTCGAACGGCACGCCGGAATGCTGGCTGTAGCCGACCGCGGCGGGGACGCCGGAATCCGGCACCGGCACGACGACGTCGATCGGCACGTGGCTCTCGCGCGCGAGCTGCGCACCGAAGGCCTTGCGGACCTCGTAGACCGAGCGGCCGTGGACGATGGAATCCGGACGGGAGAAATAGATGTATTCGAAGATGCAGGGACGCGGCGCCATGGGCGGGAACGGCTTGTGGATGTCCTGGCCGTTCTCGTCGAACACGATGACTTCGCCCGGCTCGATGTCGCGGATGAAGCGCGCGCCGATGATGTCGAGCGCGCAGGTCTCCGACGTCAGGATCGGGCAGCCGTCGAGCTCGCCGAGCACGAGCGGGCGGATGCCGCGCGGATCGCGCGCACCGACCAGCTTCTTGTTGGTCAGCGAGACCAGCGCATAGGCGCCCTCGATCTCGCGCAGCGCGTCGATGTAGCGCTCGATGAAGCGGGCGCGCCTGGAGCGCGCGACCAGGTGCAGGATCACCTCGGTGTCGGTGGTCGACTGCATCATCGCGCCGTGCTTCACGAGCTCGCGGCGCAGCGTCAGGCCGTTGGTGAGGTTGCCGTTATGGGCGACCGCGAGACCGCCGGCATTGAGCTCGGCGAACAGGGGCTGCACGTTGCGCAGGATGGTGGCGCCGGTGGTGGAATAGCGGACATGGCCGACGGCCATATTGCCGGGCAGGCGGTCGATCACCTCGCGGCGGGAGAAGGTGTCACCGACGAGCCCGAGGCGGCGTTCACTGTGGAAGCGGCTGCCGTCGTAGGAGACGATGCCGGCGGCTTCCTGGCCGCGGTGCTGAAGGGCGTGAAGGCCGAGCGCGGTGATGGCGGCGGCGTCCGGGTGGCCATAGATGCCAAAGACGCCGCATTCCTCGCGCAGCGTATCTCCTTCCAGGTCGTCCTGAACCTCTAGCGCGGCCGGGCCTGGACCGGCGTTAGGATCGAGATCAAGTTGGGCGTCCTGGTCAGGGTGTCGCATCTCGTCCGCGCCTCTCTTTAAGGGCAATCAACGCGCCGCAGGTTTCTCGATCAGTTTCTTCAAACTGTCACGAGCAGGTTTACTGTAACCGTCGCCACCGCCCGAAGGCTGCTGCTCGGATTCAGCTTGATCATCATCTGGTTTGTTTTTCTTGAATCTCTTCAAGATGGTGTTCTCGGGGTCGTCAGGCAAGAGGGCCATCAGCCAATCCCCGGTTCCCTGGAGCACGACGCGGGATTTGGCCCCCGTCACCCAGTCCGGGCGCTGCTTGTCTGGAACCAGCCAGGTGAAGAACAGGAAGGCGACCACGACGATCAAAAGCCCGCGAGCCAGGCCAAACAGGAAGCCGAGGGTGCGGTCCAGCGCGCCGATCCTGGAATCCAGGATCATGTCGGAGATCCGGACCGTGATCACGGAGACCACGACCAGGGTGCCGACGAACACGCCGGCGACCACGACCACGCTCGCGACGGTGTCGTTGTTGAAATAGGTCTTGGCGGTCGGCAGCAGCTTCGAGAAGGAGTACAGCGTCACGATCGCCGCCGCGCCCCAGGCCGCGATCGACAGGATTTCGCGCATGAAGCCGCGGACCATGGCGAGCAGGCCCGAGATCAGCATCACACCGAGCAGGATCAGGTCGAGGAGTGTTACTGGCATCGGCTGGTCTGGTCCGCTCGTACGTCGAAGGTGCTCAGCGAATCGGTGTTTGGCCGCTGCCCTAAAAGAGGGGCAGACGGCGTTCCCGGCAAGGCCGCAACCACGCAATCCCATGCTGCTTTTGTGACGGCTGTATAGCGGCGGGGGCCTCCGACGTCACCTCCACCTAACCCTCTCCACGGCGGAATCTTGCCGGTGTGGCATTTTTCTCTGCCGGCGCGTTCGATTCGCCCCGGCGGGAGCCCTTGGCGGCAATCTCTGCGACCAATGTCGTCAGGCTGTTGACCGCGTTCAGGGACAGTCCGGCGTCACCGCCGGCATCCCCGCCTCGGGCCGATTCGGGCAGCACGGCGCGCTTGAAGCCCAGCTTGACCGCCTCCTTGAGCCGGGCCGGGGTCTGCGCCACCGGCCGGATCACGCCAGAGAGTGAAATCTCGCCGAAATAGACCGCATCGGTGGGTAACTGCGCATTAACCAGGGAGGACACCAGCGCGGCCGCGGCGGCCATGTCGGCCGCGGGCTCGTGGATGCGCAGGCCTCCCGCCACGTTCAGATAGACGTCGTGGCCCGACAGCTTGACCCCGCAATGGGCCTCCAGCACCGCCAGTACCATCGAGAGCCGACTCTGATCCCAGCCCACCACGGCCCGTCGCGGGGTGCCGAGCGAGGTCGGCGCCACCAGTGCCTGCAATTCGACCAGGACGGGCCGCGTGCCCTCGATGCCCGCGAACACTGCGGTGCCGGGCGTGCCCAGATCGCGCTCGGACAGGAACAGCTCGGAGGGGTTGGTGACCTCGCGCAGGCCAAGGCCGGTCATCTCGAATACGCCGATCTCGTCGGTCGGGCCGAAACGGTTCTTCACGGCGCGCAGGATGCGGAACTGCTGCGAGCCTTCGCCCTCGAACGACAGCACGGCGTCGACCATGTGCTCGACCACGCGGGGGCCTGCGATCTGGCCGTCCTTGGTGACATGGCCGACCAGGATGATGGCCGCACCGGTTTTCTTCGCAAAGCGGATCAGCGCCTGCGCCGAGGCGCGCACCTGGGTCACCGTGCCCGGCGCGGATTCCACCGTGTCGGTCCACATCGTCTGGATCGAATCGATCACGATCAGCCGCGGGACCGCGCCCTCGGACAGCGTCGAGACGATGTCCTCGACCGAGGTCTCGGCGGCGAGCTGCACCGGCGCATCCGACAGCCCGAGCCGTTCGGCGCGCAGCCGCACCTGCGCGACTGCTTCTTCGCCGGAGATGTAGACGATGCGGTGGCCCGCGCGCGCCATCATGCTGGTGGCCTGCGTCAGCAATGTCGACTTGCCGATGCCGGGGTCGCCGCCCACCAGCAGCACCGAGCCGCGGACGAAGCCGCCGCCGGTGACGCGGTCGAGCTCGGTCATCCCTGAGGACAGGCGAGGAGCATCCTGGGTTTTTCCCGACAGGCTCTCCAGCGCAAACGTCCGTCCCTTGCGCTTGGAGCGGATCGAGACGGGGACGCTGCCGCTGGTGTCCTCCTCGGCGAGCGTATTCCACTCGCCGCAGGACTCGCACTTGCCCTGCCAGCGGTTATAGGCCGCGCCGCAGTTCTGGCAGATGAAGGAAAGCGTGTTCTTGGCCATGGGGCGTCAATAATGCTCAGGGAGATTGCGTCGCGTTCCATAGCATGGAGAGCCCGGCCGCGACCATGATCGCGTCCATCAGCAGGCGGAACACGTCCGGCTTCAGGTGCAGCACGAAGCGTTTTGCGATGAAGGCGCCCGACATCAGCGAGGCGCCCGCGATCAGGCCCTTCGTGAAGACATCGCCGGTCAGCGCGCCGAAACGCTCGAAGGTCACGGATTTCGCGAAGTAGAGGCCGAGCGAGGAGGCCGCCTCGGTGGCGAGGAAAGCGCCCTTGCTGAGTCCGTAGAACAGGAACAGCGGCACGCTGAGCGGGCCGGTCGAGACCACGATGCCGGTGAGATAGCCGATCACGGCGCCGCCGATCGCCAGATGCCAGAGATTGGCCTTGAGGTCGTGCCGCGCCAGCCAGTGCCGCACCGGCACCATCGCGATCAGGAAGATGCCGATGGCGAGGTCCACCGCATGCGAAGGCAGCGCCAGCAGCGTCCGTGCGCCGAGCACGGCCGCCGGAATGCCCGTGACCGAATAGGCCGCACAAGCCCGCCAGTCGACCTCGCGCCACCACGCTAGGATCCGCGAAAAGTTCGCCATCACGGACGCCACCGCCATGATGGGCACCGCTTCCTTCGGCCCATAGGCATAGACCAGCACCGGCATCAGCATGATCGACGAGCCGGTGCCGACGATCCCTGAGATGGTGCCGGCGACGAGGCCGACGACGAGGACGAAGAGAAAGGCCAAAACGGTCTCCCACGAATCGGGAGAGTTTAGCCGCGGGCAGCGATATGGGCGATTCGTGCTAGGCGAGGGAACCTAGTGCGCTGCGCATCGGCATGCCGGTCTGGGCGCCGGCTTTGAGGCATTTCAATGCGGCGGCTTCGCAGCTCACATCGAGCGCAATCTGCAGCGACACGCCTTCGCTCAGCATGGCCGCAAACGCGCCGACAAAGGTGTCGCCGGCGCCGGTCGTGTCCACCGGCGTGATCCGTGGAGCAGCTGCGCGGAAGCGGGAGCCGTCGGCCGTCACGGCCAGCGCGCCTTGCGCACCGGCGGTCACGATGCAGGTGAGGTCGCCGGCCCTGGCGAGGTCCGCGGCAGCGGCCTCGTAACTGGACGTAGCGAGGTCGATGGCTGCGGCGGCGTCCAGCGCCTCGTGCTCGTTGACGAGGAGATGGTCGGTCACGGCAAGAAGCTTTGTCACCATCTCGCGGGTCATCCTCTCCGGGACGGGCGCGAGATTCCAGACGACGGTGCCGGCGGCCAATGTGGTCCTGCGCGCAGCCTCGAGCGCCTGCGCGAAGGGCACTTCCATCTGAAGCACCAGCACCGTGTCGGGCGTGAAGAGTGCGGCACCAAGATCTCCGGCACTCGCGGTCATGTTGGCACCGCTCGCCACCGTGATCGCATTCTCGCCGGCCTGATCGACCGTGATGAAGGCGCAGCCGGTCGGCGCGTCGGCCCTGGCGATGAGATCGGCGTCGACACCGTTAGCCCTGAGGTTCTCGATCGCACTGTCGCCAAACCCGTCCC
Source organism: Bradyrhizobium sp. 23AC (assembly GCF_054863025.1). Taxonomy (NCBI): domain Bacteria; kingdom Pseudomonadati; phylum Pseudomonadota; class Alphaproteobacteria; order Hyphomicrobiales; family Nitrobacteraceae; genus Bradyrhizobium; species Bradyrhizobium sp. 23AC. Next base: position 30,331 of record NZ_JAVAYN010000024.1, on the reverse strand, counting down.
GGCCGACGCGGCCCGCCATCCGGACTTGTCCCGGTCCCGCGATCCGCGCGGCGGCAACGGCCTGGTTGGCACCCTTGCCGCCGAAATGCGTCTGGTAGGACGGCGCCAGCACCGTCCTACCAGGGCCAGGAATGATCGGGACCTTCGCGACGAGGTCGATGTTGAGCGACCCGAACACCAGGATCATGGTGGAGAGGCCCTCAGCCTTGCTCGTCCATGACGCGCAGTTTCTCGACCCGGCGGCGGAAATCCTCGTCGGTCGAGAACTCCGCGGAGAGGTAGGATGAGACGAGATCCACGGCCAGCCAGGCGCCGACGATCTGCGCACCGATGCACATGACGTTGACGTCGTCGTGCTCGACGCTCTGATGGGCGGAATGAACGTCGTGGCAGACCGCGGCGCGGATGCCCTTCATTTTGTTGGCCGCGATCGAGGCGCCGACGCCGGTGCCGCACACCATGATGCCGCGTGCGGCTTCGCCCGACGTCACCTTCTGCGCCACGGCCCGCGCGATGTCGGGGAAGTCCACCGGCTTGTCGTCATGGGAGCCGACATCGACGATGTCGTGGCCGAGCTTGCGGATGTGGTCGATAACGGTCTGCTTGAGCGGCCAGCCGGCGTGGTCGGATCCGATGACGAGACGCATGTGGTGTCCTTCTTGATTTTGCATTGACCGTGACAGCCGGAAAGCGGCTGTCACGGCTTCTCTTTCGTTCAGCTACGCATGTCGGGCGGCAGCTCGACACCGTGGAATTTCTTGTAGATCGCGTTGAGCTTGCCGTTCTTGACGTTCTCGGTGATCCAGCCGTTGAGCTTGTCCATCAGGCGCTGCTCGCCCTTCTTCAGGCCGATGGCGAGGTCGAAGGTCGCGAGCGGAATCTTCGACTCGAAGATGCGGGCGGGATTCTTGACGCCGATCTGGTTGATGATTGTGGCCGACGTGCCGACGCAATCGACCTGACCGGAGACGGCCGCCGTGACTTCCGTGGCGTCGTCGTCATAGCGGGCGATCGTCAGCTCCTTGTCCTTCATGTTGGACAGGGTGGTATCCTGCGTGGTCCCGCGCGAAACGCCGATGGTCTTGCCTTTCAGGTCGGGCCAGTCCTTGACGTTCATCGACTTCAGGCAGCCGACGTCGGACTGCAGCGTCGCATAGCGCTTGGTGAAGTCGATGACCTTGGCGCGCTCGGGCGTCACCGACAGGGTCGAGATGATGATGTCGGCCTTGCCGGTCAGGACGTTGGGGATGCGGGTCGCGCCGGTGGTCTGGATGAATTCGAGCTCGAGGCCCCAGTCCTTGGCGAGCAGCTGAGCCACCTCGACGTCGGAGCCGGTCGGCTTCATGCTGGAATCCATCATGCCCGAGGGCGGAATCGCAAGATCGGTTGAAATGCGAATCTTCTTGGCCTTCATCACGTCGTCGAGCAGGTCGGCCGTTGCCGGCGTGGCGGACAAAATGACGAGGCCGAGCAGCGCGGCCGCGGTCCCAAGCAGTGTCTTGTTGGTCATCCCTAGTTCTCCTCTCCCTGTTATGATTTTAGATTTCCGGTGCCCACGAATTGCGTGAGCTCCGGCGTCGTCGGCGATGTCAGGATCGAGGCGGGGCCGGTCTCGTGAACCTTGCCGCGATGCATGAACACGATCCGGTCGGCGATGCCTTTGGCAAAGCCCATCTCGTGCGTGACCATCACCATGGTCATGCCGTCCGCCGCCAGCTGCTCGATCACCTTCAGCACTTCGGCGGTGAGTTCGGGGTCGAGCGCAGAGGTGACCTCGTCGAACAGCATCACCTTCGGCTGCATGGCGAGCGAGCGCGCGATCGCGGCGCGCTGCTGCTGGCCGCCCGACAATTGCTCGGGATAGGCGTGCAGCTTCTCTTCGAGCCCAACCTGCGCCAGCACTTTCCGCGCGAGGTCCTTGGCCTGCGAATTCGCCAGGCCCTTCACGGCGCAGGGTGCCAGCGTGATGTTCTGCTCGATCGTCAGGTGTGGAAACAGATTATAGCTCTGGAACACGATGCCGACGTCCTGGCGCAGCGCGCGCAGATCGACGTCGGGACGGTCGACCCTATGCCCGCAAACGACGATCTCGCCGCCGTCGACCTTCTCGAAACGGTCGATGCAGCGCAGCGCCGTGCTCTTGCCGGAGCCTGAGCGGCCGATCAGCGCCAGCACTTCGCCGCGCTCGACTGCGAAGCTGACGCCATCGAGGACCCGGAGCGAGCCAAAGCTCTTTTGCACGTCGCGGAGCGACACGATTGAATTGGAGGAGGGGTTCTGTTGCATGTCAGGCCGGCGCGAGGTTGGATCTGCCACGCCCCATCCGCCGTTCCAGCCTCTGGCTGAACAGCGACAGCGGATAGCACATGGCGAAATAGATGACGGCGATGATGGCGTAGATGGCGAACGGCTCGAACAGCGAGTTGTTGACGATCTGACCCGAGCGCATCAGCTCGACGAAGCCGACGACGGAGGCGAGCGAGGTGTTCTTGACGATCTGCACCATGAAGCCGACGGTGGGCGGCGTGGCGATGCGAATGGCCTGCGGCAGGATAACTTTCATCATGCGCTGGGTCCGGCTCAGCGCCAGGCCTTCGGCGGCCTCCCATTGCGGCTTCGGCACGGACTGGATGCAGCCGCGCCAGATCTCGCCGAGATAGGCGGCGACGTACAGTGTCAGCGAGGCGCCGGCAGCAGCGAGCGGCGACACCTTGAGGCCGATCGCGGCGAGACCGAAATAGCCGAGGAAAAGGATGACGAGCAGCGGCGTGCCCTGGATGAGCTGGACATAGACGGCGCTGGCGATCCGTACCGATTTCAGCGGCGAGATCCGCGCGAGCGCGATCACGAAACCGACGATGCCGCCGCCGATCAGCGCGATCACCGACAGGCCAATGGTCCACAGCGCGCCCTGGCCGAGGAACATCAGATGATTGATGTTGAGATGTCCGCCCATGATCATCTCACAATGGCGTGCCGAGCCGGCGACGGCGCGGAAACAGCACGAGGCCGAGGCCCCAGAAGCCGGCGCGCATCACCAGCGACAGGATGACGTAGAGCACGGCGACGATGATGTAGGTCTCGAACGCGCGATACGTATCCGACTGGATGTAGTTGGCGACGGCGGTGAGTTCCTCGGCCGAGATCTGCGAGCAGACGGAAGAGGCCAGCATCAGCAGCACGAACTGGCTGGTCAGCGCCGGATAGACCTTCTCGATCGCCGGCAGCAGGATGATGTGCCAGTAGATCTGGAGGCGCGACAGCGCCAGGCCCTCGGCCGCCTCGATCTGTCCGCGCGGGATCGCCTCGAAGCCGGCGCGCATGATCTCGGCGGTGTAGGCGCCGACGTTGATCGTCAGCGCGGCCACGGCCACCGTGAAAGCGGAGAATTTCAGCCCCAGGCTGGCAAGGCCGAAATAGACCAGGAAGATCTGCACCAAGAGCGGTGTGTTGCGGATGGTCTCGACATAGACCTTGCAGACGCCTGATATCAGCGCGTTGTGCGTTCCGCGCCCGACCGCCGCGAGCGTGCCGAGGAGGGCGCCGAGCACCGTCGCGAAGGCGGCAAGCTCCAGCGTGAGGACGGCGCCGGCGAGAAAGCTCGGCCAACGCTCCAGCACTGCGGGAAAGTCGAGTTGAAGGCTCATCGCCACTCGTTCAGCCGGTTGTCTGGTTGGTCATGCGGTCGTAGACGCGGAACAGCGCCTGGTTGCCGTTGCTTCCTTCGCCATGCGCGCGCGCATCGACATACTGGCTGGTCACGAGCGCGGTGCCGGGGAGCGGCACGCTGAGCGCCTGCGCATGCTCCTGGACCAGGCGAAGGTCCTTGAGCTGGAGATCGATCCGGAAGCCGGCGGAGACGTCGCCTGCGATCATCTGGGGGCCGAGCTTGTCGAGCATCCAGGAGGCCGCGGAGCCGCCGAGCAGCACCCGGCGCAGCAGATTGAGATCGAGGCCCGAAGCGCGGCCGAGCGCCAGCGCCTCGCAGATCGCCTGGATGTTGATGCCGCAGATCAGCTGGTTGCAGAGCTTGACGGTCTGGCCGGCGCCGGATGCGCCGACATGCGTGATGGTGGTGCCCATCGCACGAAAGAATGGCTCGGCCTTGGCGAACGCGTCGGCATCGCCGCCGGCCATGATCGAGAGCGCGGCATTCTTGGCGCCAACCGGCCCGCCCGAGACCGGCGCGTCGATGAAGCCGACGCCGATCTTTTGCAGGTCGGCATGGATGCGGCGGACGGCGACCGGCGAGATCGTGCTCATGTCGACGATGAGCTTGCCTGGTGGCGGCGACTTCAGCAGGCCCTGCTCGCCGTAAATGGTCGCCTCGACATGGGGCGTGTCAGGCAGCATGGTGATGACGATGTCGGCGCCTTGCGCGGCATCGGCGGGACTCCTGGTACGAGTCGCGCCTTCCCTGGCGCTGTCGGCCAGTGCCGCCTCGTCGAGATCGAACACGCGAACTGCGTGGCCGGCCATCAGCAAGTTGCGCACCATCTCTCGGCCCATCGTGCCGATGCCGATGAAGCCGACATTGCCCTTGTCGTTCCGTCCCATGTGATCAGTCCGTTTCTTGGTTGATTGGCTTGGTTGACCGCGCTGCCGCGATCATCCCGAGGCGCTGGTCTTGTCGATGTCGCCGACGATGGCGCGCCGCCGGTACTCGTCGCCGATGGCAAAATGCTTGCGCAGGGTCGCGTCCGCCCGCTCCGGGTCGCGCGCAATCACGGCTTCGAAGATGCGGCGGTGATCGTCGATCAGATAGGTCTTCATCGACGGGAAGGCCTGCACCAGTTCACGGCGGCTGCGATGCGAATGGGTCAAGAGGCCAGCCAACGAACCATGCAGGACCGTCAGCGTCTCCGAATGCGAGGCGACGACGATGGCACGGTGGAAGTCGAAATCGGCCATGCCGCCGGCATCGGCTTCGTCGATCGTCTCGCCGATCTTCGCGAGTGCGCGCTGCAGACGCTCGAAATCGGCGATGTTGGCGCGCTCGCAGGCAAGGCGGATCGCCTGGCATTCGATCGCGACGCGCGCCTGCATGACGTCGTCGAGCATGTCCGCCTGCTGGGCGAGCGCGAAGGTGAAGAAGTCGTTCAGCACCGACACGTCCGGCCGGGTCACCACGGTGCCGATGCGGTCGCGGATCTCGACGATGCCGAGCACGGTGAGGGCCCGCAGTGCCTCGCGGACGATCGGCCGGCTGACGCCGAGGAGAGTTGCCAGCTCGCGTTCCGAGATGAGGCGGTCGCCAGGCTTGAGCGAGCCAGCGAGCAGGCGTTCGCGCAGGAAAGCGAACACCTTCTCGAATCCTTTTTCGCCTTCGGTGGCCCGCTTGAGCTCCATTCCCGTCCCACTGGTCTGATCTTGGTCAGACCAGTATGCTGACCAAGGGGCTGAGGTCAAGAGGCTCGGCTCTCAACCCGGTCGGAAATCGCGGGTATCTGGTTGGCCACGGAACGCGCGCTTCGCCGCGCCGCAGGTCCGGCCTTAGTTCACCGGCGGCGTCGCTTGGCCGCGTCGATGACGACATCGCCCAGTCCGCACCTCCGGCTCGGCTCCGCGAGCAGCTATCGCTACGATCGCGGCAACTGGGTCGTCGGCGGCGGCATTGAGACGGCGCTTGCGGCAAACTGGACGGCGAACGTCGACTATCTCCACATCGACCTGGCAGCACCTCTTCGACGAAGATATTCGTTCTCCACACGACGAGTTACCGATCCGACATCCGCAACAATGTCGATCGCGTCGGCTTCAACACTGCGGACGTTCCTCTCAGGAACGCCGCGGACTGCCTTCCTCGCACCGACAGGCTTAAGGCTTTCCGCGGCAGTCCTGCCGAAGGTGCTCGCGCCGCATGATGCATCGCGGGCTGGCCCCGACTGTCGGTATGGCAGACGTTCGTTTCGGTCATCTCCCAACACGTGGTTCGCAAACCTTCTCGGCCAAAGACAGCAGCGATTGGGTTCGATCTTGCGGCGCGCTCTCCGAGTTGCCATCATCCGTGCAAACCGCGATCATGATGCCGTGACCCTCAATTCTCTCAGAAGCAGCGTCCGCGGCCTTTACGAGGGCGCAACGCCGAGCGGCGTGCGCTTCCGCTACGCGCTGCTTGCCTTCGATATCGTGACGGTGCTGTTCATCATTGCAACCTCGTTCCTGCCTCCCAGTGAGATCATCGAGACGCTCGACGTTTTGTTCGGCATGCTTCTGCTTGCCGATTTCTCGGCGCGACTCCTCGTCGGCCGGCATCCCCTTCGGAAGTTCCGTCAGATTGCGACCTGGGCTGACATGGTAGCGATCGTATCTTTCCTGGCACCGCTTGCCGGCGAGGCGGGCGGCTTTCTCCGGATCCTGCGAACGCTGGGGCTGCTTCGCGACTACCAGATGCTGGCGAGGCTCCGCATCGATTCTCCGTTCTTTCGTCGCAACGAAGAGGTCATCTTCGCGGTGACGAACCTCGCCGTTTTCATATTCGTCATGACGGGGATCGTCTACGAGACCCAGAAGTTTCGCAACAATGAGATCCACAACTATGCCGATGCGCTGTATTTCACCGTCACGGCGCTGACAACGACCGGTTTCGGCGATATCACCCTGCCGGGCACGCTCGGTCGTCTCATCACCGTCGTGATCATGATTTTCGGCGTAACGCTGTTCTTCAATCTCGCACGCGCGCTGCTCAGTCCCCACAAGGTGCGATTTCCGTGCCCGGCTTGCGGGCTCCAGAGGCACGATGCCGACGCCGTGCATTGCAAGGCCTGTGGCGTTGTTCTCAATATTCCCGACGAAGGCGCCACCTGAACAGCTCTCGCGCCCGGCAACGCCGGTGGACGTCTCTCATGCTGACATCGCGCGGTGTTTTGCCGGGGCGAGGGCAATCCGACATTCGGGGTACCCGTAAGTCATTGAATCGACGGAGGGCGGCTACTGTGCATGGGGTTGTTTTCACGTTTCTTGCCCATCCGCCCCGCTGCTGACAGCATGTTGGCAGCAGGGGCAGGCTACGACCATCTCCTGACAAAACGGGGAGCGGACCATGCCGATCGAGGCAAGCTGTCATTGCGGTGAGACGGTGTTCGAGGTGACGGAGGCGCCAACTGGCGTGACGCGCTGTACCTGCACGCTCTGTGCCAAGCGCGGCGCGCTGTGGGCCTATTACACGCCGGCGCAGTTTCGCCTGTTGTCTCCGCCCGATAACGTCGCGACCTATTTGTGGGGTAGTCGCACCGTCAAACATCATTTTTGTGCAAGCTGCGGATGCGGCACCTATTCGGAGTCGCCGGACTGGTCGACCGGCAAGCCTGATTTCGACAATCCCAAGGTCGCGGTGAACGCGCGCCTGTTCGACGATTTCGATCTGGAGGCGGTGCCGGTCAACATGATCGACGGCAAGAACTTGTGGTGAGCATGCATGCGGGCGGATGTCCGCTGCATGTACGTGCTCTTGAGGCCATTTTGAAAAGCTGATTTGGTTCCGGCCCTGGAGAAAAGGGGAGGAAGCCATGATGCGTCTTTTTGCGCGAGTCATGCTCGCAATGTGTCTCGCCGTTGCAGCCGGCTTCAATGTCCAGGCGCAGACCAAGCCGAAGGTGACTTCGCTCGGACCGGACTTCCCCAAGGCAGCGCTGTTCGTCGGCAACAGCTTCTTCTACTACAACAACGGCATGCCCGGGCATCTCACCTTCATGGAGCGGGCTGTGGATCCCGCGAACAAGGCGGTGTACCGCAACACCATGGTGACGATCGGCGGCTCCGGCCTCGATTGGCACGACATGGACAATCTGCTGCGGCCGGGCGGCCTCGGCGCTTATTCCTTCGACGAGCAGAACAACGTCATCTTCAACAAGCCGGGACGGCAGTACGACGCCGTCGTGATGATGGATTGCAGCCAGTGCCCGGTCCATCCGCAATTGAAGGACGCGTTCGCGAGTTTCGCGAAGAAGGACAGCGAGATCGTTCGCGTCCACGGCATGCGGCCGGTGCTGTTCATGTCCTGGGCCTATGCCGACAAGCCGGAGATGACGGAATCGTTGGCCGAGGCCTATACGATCGCAGGCAATGCCAACGATGCGCTGGTCATTCCCGCAGGTCTTGCCTTCGCGCGGGTGCGCAAGCTGCAGCCGGAACTCAATCTGTATGCACTGGACAAGCGGCATCCGAGTCCGGCGGGCACCTATCTTGCGGCATGCGTGACGTTTGCCGCGTTGACAGGCCGTTCGCCCGTCGACAATTCCTACATCATGGGACTGGACGCGGAGACGACGCGGCTTCTGCAAAAGGCGGCGTGGGACACGGTGCAGGACTATTATGGGCGATAGTGCGTAGGGTGGATTAGCGAAGCGCAATCCACCACTGTTCGTGTCCGCAGAAACAGAAGCGGTGGATTACGCCAGCGGACTGCGCTTCGCGCAGCCGCGGGGCTAATCCACCCTACGGCATCAACGTTCCTTCAACACCACCCATGCCGGCGCGTGATCGCTGGCGCCATCCTCGCCGCGGATTTTCTTGTCGACGCCGACCTTGGCCAGGCGCGGGGCAAGGGCAGGGCTGAGCAGGAGATGATCGAGCCGCAGCCCCGCATCGCGCCGCCAGCGGTTCCGCTTGTAGTCCCAGAACGTGTAGATGCGCTGGTCCGCATGCAGCTCGCGGATCGCATCGCACCAGCCTTGCTCTACGAGCGAAGCAAAGGCTGCGCGGCTCTTTGGCTGGATCAGCGCATCCTTGTCCCATGAGCGCGTCGGATAGATGTCGAGCTCCGTAGGCGCGACGTTGTAGTCGCCGGCGAGCACCACGGGCAGATCCTGCTTGATGAAGCTCTTGGCGTGGCGCCTGAGGCGCGCGAACCAGTCCAGCTTGTAATCGAATTTCGGACCCGGCTGCGGATTGCCGTTCGGCAGATAGATGCTGGTGACGATGATCCCGCGCACGGCGGCTTCGAGATAGCGGGCTTCGAGATCGCCGGGTTTTCCAGGCAAGCGGTCGCGGGTCAGAATGGGCTCTGCATTGCGGGCGAGGATGGCGACACCGTTCCAGGTCTTCTGTCCGCGCCACACCGCGCCATAGCCGGCTTTTTCGATCACGGCCGCCGGAAATTCGCCATCACTTGCCTTCAATTCCTGAAGCGCGACGACATCGGGCTTTGCTGCGCGCAGCCATGCCAACAGATTGGGCAGGCGGCGGTTGACGTTGTTGATGTTGAATGTCGCGATCTTCATGTAGAGCTACCGGCTCCTGCCTTCCGTACCCGGAGATACAATGTCCAAGCTGAACTTTGCCGCCATCATCGTCGTCCTCGCGTTCTCCGGGGCCGCGTCGGCACAATCGTCCGACCCGCGCGGTGCGTGCAAGGCAGACTATGATAAATTCTGCGCCGGCATCGCGCCGGGTGGAGGGCGCGTCGTCGCCTGCCTCACCGACAAGCGCGACCAGCTCAGCGCGACCTGCAAGGCGGCGCTGGACAACAGGAAGAAGAAATAAGCGATCCCTTCCGTGTCCCGGACGCGCGTCGGGACCCGGAAGGCGACACGGTGCACTGTTGAGAGATGGGCCCCGGCTCTGCAGCGCATCGCTGAAGTAGCGCTGCGCCGCGTCCGGGGCACGCGCGTGTTGATCCGGACTAACCCGGCAGCGGCGGCGGGGCCGCAGGCTGCTCGACCGGCGGTGGGGAGGGCGGCTGCTCGGCGGTCTGCGCGGCCGCCGGCTTCACCAGCGGCTCCTCCACATTGCCGCCCTTGTAGAGGCGGGCGTAGCGGTGGCCGAGGCTGGTCAGCACCTCATAGCCGATGGTGCCGAAATGATGCGCGAGCTCGTCGACGGTGATGCCCTCGCCGAGCAGCGTCACCATATGGCCGCGCCGCGCCGCGTTCGGCGGCAGATCGGTGATGTCGATCGCGATCAGATCCATGGAGACGCGGCCAGCGACCGGGCAGCGCTTGCCGGCGACGATGACTTCGGCGCCGCGGGTGCCGTCATTAGAGCTGGCGGCGCGGAAATAGCCGTCGGCATAACCGACCGCGATGATCGCGAGCTTGGTCGGCCGCCGCGCGGTCCAGGTGCCGCCATAGCCGACGCTCTCGCCGCGTTCGATGTTGCGGATCTGCACGATGCGCGCCTTGAGGTCGACCACCGGCTGCATCGGATTGTCGGCCTCCGGCGTCGGGTTGACGCCGTAGAGCGCAGCGCCCGGCCGCACCATATCGAACTGGAACGGTGCGCCGAGGAAGATGCCGGAGGAATTGGCGAGCGCCGCCGGCACGCCGGAGAATTCGCTGGCGATGGCGCGGAAGGACGCGAGCTGCTTGGCGTTCACCGGGCTGTTGAGCTGCTCGGCCGAGACCAGATGGCTCATCACCAGCGTGATGCCGTGATCGCCGGCATTGATGCGGGGGATGATGGCCTGCGCTTCCGATAGCGTCAGGCCGAGCCTGTTCATGCCGGTGTCGATGTGAACGGCCGTACCCCCGGTCCAGCCGGTGCGGCGGCAGAACACGTCCCATTCGGCGAGCTCGTTGAGGTCGCCGATGACAGGACGGCAATTGATCTTGGCGTAGTGCTCGCCGGTATTCTGGAAATAGCCGCCGAGCACGTAGATCGTGGGCTCCGGCACGGCTGCGCGCACCTTGCGCGCTTCCTCGATGGTGGCGACGAAAAAGGTCTTGCAGCCGGCCTTGCTCAGCGCGCGCGCGACCTCGGCGGCGCCGCAGCCATAGGCGTCGGCCTTGATCACCGCCGAGCATTCGGCCGGCACTGCCGTCTTCTCGAGCTTGCGCCAATTGGCAATGATGGCGTCGAGATCGACGGTCAGCAAGCCGCCATAGGCAGCGAGCGCGGCAGCCCGGTTGGCCTCCGCGGAGAGAAGGCCGGATTGTGAGATGGTTTTCGGGTCGGACGCCATTGTCATGGCGTCGTTTTACGCAAGAGGCAGGTCCTGTTCAAGGAACTCAGTAGTCGTTGCCGCTGCGAACCGGGAGCTGACTGTCAGGGGCGAGGTCGCCAAACCGCGTGACCGAGGCTTCGAAGGCCAGGTCGACCGTGCCTGTCGGGCCGTGACGCTGCTTGCCGATGATGACCTCGGCCTTTCCGTGCGCAAGACTCATGTCAAGCTGCCACTTCTCGTGTTCAGGCGTGCCCGGGCGCGGCTCCTTCATCGCGAGGTAATATTCCTCGCGATACACGAACAGCACGACGTCGGCGTCCTGCTCGATCGAGCCGGATTCACGAAGGTCCGAGAGCTGCGGCCGCTTGTCGTCACGCGATTCGACCTGACGCGAGAGCTGCGACAGCGCGATCACGGGAACATTGAGTTCCTTCGCCAGCGCCTTCAGGCTGGTCGTGATCTCCGTGATTTCCTGCACGCGATTATCGCTGCGCTTGCCCGAGCCCGAGAGCAGCTGAATGTAGTCGATCACGAGCAGGTCGAGGCCCTTCTGCCGCTTCAGCCGGCGCGCGCGCGCCATCAGCTGCGCGATCGACAAGCCGCCGGTGGCGTCCACGTAGAAGGGCAGCGATTGCAGCTCGATCGAGACCTCCCGGATCTTTTCGAAATCGGCTTCCGAGATGCCGCCGCGGCGGATGTGGGAGGAGGGAACGCCGGTGCGCTCGGCCACGATACGGGTTGCGAGCTGGTCGGCCGACATTTCGCAGGAGAAGAAGCCGATCACGCCGCCATTGGCGGCCTTCGTGGTGCCGTCGGCCTGGAGTTCCGGCACATAGGCTTGCGCGACATTGTAGGCGATGTTGGTCGCCAACGATGTCTTGCCCATGCCGGGACGGCCCGCGACGATGATGAGGTCGGAGTGCTGCAGGCCGCCCATCTTGGTGTCGAGGTCGCGCATGCCCGTCGAGATGCCGGACAGCTTGCCGTCGCGCTGGAACGCCTTTGCAGCGAGATCGACCGCGACCGCGAGCGCCTGCGAGAATTTCTGAAATCCGCCGTCATAGCGGCCGGACTCGGCGAGTTCGTAGAGGCGGCGCTCGGCATCTTCGATCTGCGCCCGCGGCGCGAAATCGACCGGGGCGTCATAGGCGACATTGACCATGTCCTCACCGATGCCGATGAGGTCGCGACGCAGCGCCAGGTCATAGATGGTGCGGCCATAGTCCTGGGCATTGATGATGGTGGTCGCTTCGGCCGCGAGGCGCGCCAGATACTGCCCGATGGTCATACCGCCGACATCGGTGTCGGCGGGCAGGAACGTCTTCAGCGTCACGGGCGTGGCGATCTTGCCCATCCGGATCAGGCTGGCGGCGGTCTCGTAGATGGTCTGGTGCAGCGGCTCGAAATAATGCTTCGGCTCGAGGAAGTCGGAGACACGGTAGAACGCATCGTTGTTGACCAGGATCGCGCCCAGAAGGCTCTGTTCCGCTTCGATATTATGCGGCGCGCTCCGATAGGCGGGAGTTCCGGGCTCGGGTGCGAGTTTGAGGACGTTCGAATCAGTCAGGGCCATGGTCGGACGTGCTTAGCAATTTTCTTGGGCGGATGCGGGGCCGGGATAAAGCGCCGCCTCGGTGCAAAGCGGAAGCGAAAGCTGACCGCTATCAACCGCTCAGTTAAAATGGTGGATGATTAGCGCTCGCAGCATGCGTCGCGCTTGACGGATTTTTGCGGAACTCGCCCCGGCCTGGAAAGCGGCCGCGCCCGCACCATGGAAAAATCCTGAAACGATGAGCCTTATGCGTGAACCTTATGGATTGGCGCGCAGACGAATCCAGATGCGCGCGAAAAGACGCGCGCTGGCGGCTTTGGGCTCGCCTTCAGACCAGCAGGAGGTAGACCAGCGCAACCAGAGCCGCCCCGACGCCGGTAACGATCAGGGCGTAATCGGTGCGGAGGTCGTCCTGCACGTCGAATGAGGTTTGGGTCTCTTTGCTCATGGCGACGGTCTAGGCCAGGCCCGACCAGACTTATGTGAATTGGATCACATCTCCCCGGAATCTTTCGGGGGTAAGACGGGAACAGGCAGGCGGGGAGGGAATTGTCTCCCGCGATCCGTCAACAGGGAACGAGGCAGGCGATGCGGCCAGAACGGCAGCACCAGATTTGGCGGAGCGAGGCAGGTAGCCGGCTTTGGCTCTCGGGGCTGATTGCGGCCATGGAGCACGCGGAACGGCCGGAAATACGTCGCCAGCCTGTTGCCCCGGAAATCCTGGTCGCGCTGAGGGCGCAACTGGCGTTAACGGCCAGTTTCCGCTCCTCCCAGATTTCGACCCTGCGGCACTAGGATCTATTCACCAGACTAGGACCTATTCACCAGCCAATTTCAGCCTGGGCTTGCTCGCGCGTTCGCGAGCTCGCAGCCGGGCTTCTTCACGCGGCATGTAGTCGCGGGTGATCGGCACCACGCCCTGGCGCCGGGTGAGCTGGATCTGGAAGTTCATCATGGCCTGCTTGCGGAACGTCATCTCGCAGGCCGCCAGATAGAATTCCCACATCAGCGCGAAGCGCTCGTCGTAGAGCTGCACGGCCTCCTCGCGCCGCGCCATGAAACGTTCCCGCCAGGCCTTCAGAGTTTCCGCGTAATGCAGGCGCAGGATCTCGATATCGCAGACCAGGAGGCCGGCGCGCTCGATCGCCGGCAGCACCTCCGACAGCGCCGGGATGTAGCCGCCGGGGAAGATGTATTTGGCGATCCAGGGATTGGTCGAGTCCGGGCCCTGCGAACGGCCGATCGCGTGCAGCAGCATGATGCCGTTTTCGCTCAACAGCTCGGCGCAGCGTTGGAAGTAGGTGTCGTAGAAGCGGGCGCCGACATGCTCGAGCATGCCGACCGAGACGACGCGGTCGAACGGGCCTTCGATGTCGCGATAGTCCTGGAGCAGGAATCTGGCCGAGCCGGTCAGGCGCTTCTCGGCCGCGCGCGCATTGGCGAGCTGCAGCTGCTCGCTCGACAGCGTCACGCCGGTGACGTCGGCGCCGGCGATATCGGCGAGGTAGAGCCCGAGCCCGCCCCAGCCCGAGCCGATGTCGAGGACGCGCTGGCCGGGCCTGACCAACAGCTTTGCGGCGATGTGCCGTTTCTTGGCGAGTTGCGCGTCGTCGAGCGTCGCGTCCTGCGTCTCGAAATAGGCGCAGCTATATTGCTTGTCGGCGTCCAGGAAGAGCGAATAGAGCCGGGCATCGAGATCATAGTGATGCGCGACGTTGTGGCGGGAGCGCGAGCGCGGATTGAACTGCTTCAGATGCCGCGTCAGATAGCGCAGGCGCCACCAGGGTTTTGCCCACTGCGGCAATAGGTCGGGTTGATCGAGCAGGATCGCGAGGGCATCAGCTATGGTGCCGCGCTCGACGACGAACTCGCGGTCCATATAGGCCTCGCCAAGCCCGAGCTCGGGATTGACGAGGATCTTCCGCTCCGCCTCCGCGGTGACGAAGCGCACCGCGACCGGTTCGCCAGTGCCGTCGCCAACGGTGAACTTCGATCCGCTCGAGCCGGTCACCGTCATCGTGCCGCGGCGGATGAATTGAGACAGAAATCTACGCAACAAGAGGTCCATCGACACCTTCCTCTCGAGCGAACCCGAAGGGATGCGACTAACCCGGCCTTCACTTCTGACGCCCAGGTGACGCGGCGGTTCCTATGCGCTTGCATCCAAATTTAGGGAGGCAGGATCGGCTGCGCTAATGCGCTGAGTTCACAGCCGATATTCGCAAACCGCTTAATCACATCCTTGCGCGTGGTGCCTGCTTCCATTCGTGGCTCAATCGGATAAAAGGTGACCGCTGCCGCGCCGGACGCCGGCTGCAACTCTCGGAATTCAATGGAGATGATGGGAATGTCGAGCCGAGCGCTCAGCCTCGCGACGGTATTGCTTCTGATCGGCTTCGGCGCGGCCGATACCGCTTTTGCGCAGGTGACCAACCTCGAGGCCGGCAAAACCCCGTCCCAGCTTTTCGCGCAGACCTGCAATGCATGCCACAAGAGCCCGCGCGGACTTCTGAAATCCGTCGCGCCGGGCTCGCTGCCGGGCTTCCTGCGCCAGCACTACACCACGAGCTCGGACATGGCGGGCATCCTCGCCTCCTATCTCGTCTCCAACGGCGCCACCGATACCCGCTACCAGGCCAAGGACGGCAAGAAGGACGGCGCCAAGGAAAAGGACGCGAGCACCAATCCCGAACATCAGGGCCGCCGTCCGCGCCCCCAGGACGCGGTCAGGCCGGACGGCGAGGCTGCTGCTCCCGCAGCGGAAGGTGCACGCCAGAAGCGTGCCGCACGGCCGGCCGAAGAGGGCATGAAGCCCGAGGGACAGGCTGCGCCCGAGGGACGCAAGAGCAAGCGCCGCGCCAAGCCCGGCACCGAGGAGGTGCCGAAGGTCGATGCCGCGGCGCCAGCCACTGACGAGAAGAAGAGCGAGTCCAAGCCCGAAGCCAAGCCTGAGTCCAAGCCCGACACGGCCAAGGTCGAGCCCGGTCGCGACGAGGCCAAGCCCGACAGCGGCAAGGCGTCCGAGAAGCCTGTTGAGACCAAGCCTGACAGTGCCAAGGCCGAGCCCCGCGGCAGTGAAGCTCCGGCGCTGCGGCCCGATCCGGTCCCGGCGGTAACGCCGGCTGCTCCGGCTGCCGCGAAGCCTGCCGAGCCAGCCGCGCCCAAGCCGGCGGAAGAGGCTGCTCCCAAGCCGGCCGCGCCTGCGGCCAGCTCCGAACCGGCGGCCAGGCCGCAGCCGGCACCGCCCGCGACCGCTGCAGCGCCGCCTGCTGCGCCGGCCGAGTCCTCCGGTCCGCCAACGCCGCCCATCTCGCGCTAAGCCAGCGACGTTTTTGATCGACATGCGGAGGTCGCGTTCATCGCGGCCTCTGCATTGCATTGACCGCGCCTAGAGTATTGCTCTAGAGTAATACTCTAGGAGGCGTCCATGACGGCGAGCGTGCGGAACGACCTGTTGGCAGCCGGGCTGATCGTGTTCGACCGCGTCGGCTTCGAAGCCGCGACGGTGGCCGCGATCCGCACCCGGGCCCGCGCCTCCAATGGCAGCTTCTTTCACGCCTTCGGCTCGAAGAAGGAGCTCGCCGGTGCGCTGTTCCTGGAGGTCTTGCGGCACTATCACGCCGCGGTGCTGGCGGCGCTCGACCCCGTGCCCGATGCGGAGCAGGGCATCGACCGGCTGATCCGGGCCCATCTCGACTGGGTCGTGACCAGCCGGCGCGAGGCGCGCTACCTGTTCGAGATATCGCGAAGCGAGTGGGGTGAGGAGGTTCGCGACGCCCAGCGCGCGCAGAATGCGCGGCTCGCCGACGGCATCGAGCGCTGGCGCGCGCCGCTGGTCGCAAATGGCGAGCTCTTGGCGATGACGCCGGTGATGTTCGTGAGCCAGCTCATCGGCCCGGCGCAGATCTTCTGCCGCGCTTTCCTGTCGGGACGCGACCGCGCCGATCCGCGCGTCGAGGCCGACACGCTGATCGCCTGTGCCGGCCGTGCGCTGCGGCCGCCCGAACGCATCAACAAGACATAGGAGAGGCCTCATGAGCGCCGCAGCAGATCCCGAATTCGCCACTGTAGCCGAACGCATCCACGCCAATGTCGGCCGGCAAGGCTTCATGAACCTGGTCGGCGCCGAGCTTTCGGAATTGTCGCGCGGCACTTGCACGATCGCTGTGGATCGCCGGCCGGAGCTGCTGCAGCAGCACGGCTTCTTCCACGGCGGGGTTACCGCCTTCCTGGTCGACAACGCCACGACGATCGCAGCCGCGACCTCGCGCGGCCAGCCGGCCCTGACGGCGGAATACAAGCTCAATCTGTTGTCGCCCGCGGTCGGCGAGAAGCTGATCTGCCGTGCCCGCGTGATCAAGCCGGGCCGCCAGGTGTCGGTGGTCGCGGCCGACGTGTTCTGCGTCAGCGACGGTGTCGAGAAGCACACGGCGACGGCGCTGGCCTCGATCGCGATGTTGAGCGAGGACGTCGCCGCCAAAACGAAAAGCCCGGCCGCCTGAGGCGACCGGGCTTCGCTTCGCGTATGAATGCGAGGCTTACTTCTCTTCCGCGGCCGGTGCCGGCTCGGCTTCGTCGTGCTCGGCTTCCGGATCGAAGAACTCGCCGGCGGCGGCGATCGCCTCGGCGGCCGCGTCGCGGTCCTCATTGCGGGTCGAGATGTCCTCGCCGCGGTTGATGCGCTCGGCCTCGTCCTGGCTGCGCGCGACCGTCACGGTGATCTCGACCTCGACCTCGGGGTGGACGGCGACGGTGATCGCGTGCTTGCCGATGGTCTTGATCGGCGCGTCGAGCTGGATCTGCGGGCGGGCGAGGGAAACGCCATCGGCTTCGAACGCGATAACGATGTCACGCACGTTGACCGAGCCGAACAGCTGGCCGGCTTCGGAGGCCTGGCGGATCACGATGATGTTCTTGCCTTCGATCTTCTCGGCGACCTTGGAAGCTTCGCCCTTCGAGGCGAGGTTGCGGGCCTCGAGCTCGGCCTTCATGCCGTCATACTTGGCACGGTTGTCGGCCGTGGCGCGCAACGCCTTGCCGCGCTTGAGCAGGAAATTGCGGGCATAGCCGTCGCGAACCTTCACGACTTCGCCCATCTGACCGAGCTTGTTGACGCGTTCCAGCAAAATGACTTCCATATTCGTTCTCCTTTTGAAGTGCTCTGTAAGGTTTCGGTTTCGGGTTGAACTCAAGGGGTCGGCAGCGGCGGCGGTTGCCGGCTGCGCAGGAAGCGTTCGCGGAAGCCGAACACGGCATCCGCAAGGCCGAGGATCACCATCGCGATCACAGGCCATCCGAACACGACCACGACGGCGTAGGTCGAGCCGAGCCAGAACGTGCGGCTCTTCAGCGCCAGCGTGAGCGTATGCAGCACGGCAAAGCCGGTTACCGCATAGCCCATCATCAGCGCGGCCGCGGCGATCTGTGCGGCGATCGCGAGCAGCCCGCCGGTGAAGCAGAAGGCGAGCGCGATGCAGAGCGCCACCAGCGTCATCGGCGGGAGCTCCGCCGTCTTCATGTCCGGCCACGGGCGGCGCAGCCGGCCCGACGTCGCCGTGATCTTGGCGCTGAGCCAAAGGTTGAGGGTCAGCGTCATCATCGCGATGATGGTGGCCCCGGCCGGTGCGATCCGCACCATCGCGTCGACGAACTGACCGGCTTCGCCGGAGCTTTGCGGGTCGGTGGCCCGGAGCAGGCGCATCAGGCCGCGCCGCAGCGTGCCGATGATGGTCTCGGCGTCGGTCCCGAGCGTGAGCAGGGCGGCGATCGTGGTCAACGTGGCGAAGCCCGCGAGCCACAGCAGGATGCGGCCGACCGGATACCATTCGAGCTCAGGTTCGGCGGGCGCGGCGGCGTCAGGCGCGACATGTCCCACGGCAACCTTTCCCACAGGACGGCTGAGCAGGACGAGATGGCCGAGCCACCACGCCGGCAGCGCGACGGTGACGGCGAATGCGATGCAATAGGGCAGGCCGAACAGGGCACCGAGGCCGATCGCAGCAGCGATGCCGCCGAGGCTTGCGCAAAGCGGTCCCCAGCCGATCGCGGCGACCATCAGCGGCAGCGGTGCGAGATAGAACAGGACGAGCGAGATCAGCGCGCCCGAAATGATCGAAGCGAACATCAGGGCCGACGCAGCGCCGGCGATCAAGGCTATCAGCACAAAGGCCATCATCAGCTGTCCCGCTCCCTTCGAGCGGTTAGAGGCATCTCGCCCCAACCATCGGCGACCGGACGACCCGGAAGCCTTATGAAATTAAAGAGTTTAGCCGGCGGCGATGTCGCCGCCGGCTAAATTCGTATCAGCGAATGACGTAGGGCAACAGGCCCAGGAACCGCGCGCGCTTGATGGCGCGGGCGAGCTCACGCTGCTTCTTCGCGGACACCGCGGTGATGCGGCTCGGCACGATCTTGCCGCGCTCGGAGACGTAACGCATCAGCAGCTTGGAGTCCTTGTAGTCGATCTTGGGAGCATTGGCGCCCGTGAACGGGCAGCTCTTGCGACGACGGAAAAATGGGCGGCGTGCACCAGCTTCAGCCATTGTTCTTACTCCCCGTCCGTCGTGGTGGTGGTTTCAGCTTCTTCGCGCGGACGGCGTGGGCCGCGGTCACCGCGGAAGCCGCCACCGTCACGATCGCCACCACGGAAACCACCCTCGCGGTCGCCACGGAAGCCACCGCCTTCGCGGTCGCCACGGAAGCCGCCGCCACGGTCGTCGCGCTCGCGGTCACGGTCGGCCTTGCGCATCATCGCGGACGGGCCTTCCTCGAGCTCCTCGACGCGGACGCTGAGATAGCGGATCACGTCTTCGCTGATGCGCTCCTGGCGCTCGATCTCGGCGATCGCCGCGGACGGCGCGTCGATGTTGAGCAGCACGAAGTGCGCCTTGCGGTTCTTGTTCATGCGGTAGGTGAGGGAGCGTATGCCCCAATTCTCGGTCTTGGTGACCTTGCCGCCGAGACCCTCGACGATGCCGGTCATCTGCGCAGTCAGTTCTTCGACCTGCTGCGTGCTCGCGTCCTGACGCGCAAGAAAAACATGCTCATAAAGAGCCATGGTGGTCCTTTCCTCATGTTGGCGCATCGCCCGGCGTCAAGCCCTTAAGAGGCCTTCGGAAAGGACTCTGGGATTAAGCTCAGAAGGCGGAAGCACGGGACGACGGGCCGACTGGCCCTGCCACACCAAAATCACGAATGACTTGCTGAGACCGTCCGTTCAGCTCCCGGCCGGGGTCTGCGGATGCGCGCCTTATACGGATTTTGGCTGACTTGGCAAGGTTGAAGACCTCGTTTTCGGCCAGACGGAGCTGACAGGGGGCCTTCAAACCACCCTCCCGTACCAGCTTGACCTATTTGTTTGTATATCATACAAATAATGAGGTCGGGAGGTGCTGATGACGGGTGAATCGGTCCAGGCTCCATTTGAGGCGTCCGCGGGCGATCCGAAGCATGCCGCGCGGGCCACACGGTCGGCGGGGCGCAAGATGCGCTCGCTGCTGCTGGATGCGGCAAGCCCGCTGTTCCGGGAGCGGGGGCTGTCGGGCACAGCGATCACCGACATCGCCGCCGCAGCGGACGCATTCCCGAGCCAGATCACCTACTACTTCCGCACCAAGGAGGCGCTGTTCGTCGAATGCGCCTGCCGCGAGCTGCTGTATCTGGCGCGTGCGACCGAGCAGGCGGCGCTGAAGGCGCGCACGCCACGGGACTACACGCATGCGCTGGCGGAGACCGTGACGGCGAGCGATTCAGTGGCTTTCTTCGCCGAGGCGCTGACATTGACGCGGCGCCGCCAGGATCTTGCGCCGCTCGTCGAGCGCACGATCGAGCGCCTGCACGGCGAAGGCGCGCGCGCCTATGCGAGCCAGGTGGCGCGGCACGGCTGGCGCTCGCTGCGCGCGCCGGACGAAAGCTCGCGGCGGTTCTGGGCCGTCGCCATCGGCGTCATTCTCGAAGGCTACGCCATGGGCCGTTCGTCCGAGGCGCTCTGCGCCGAGATGCTGCGCGTGCTCGGCGAGCAGGCGAAATCCGATGACACGGCGCGCCTGCGTCTCGTCGAGGGGCGCGAGGCATCAAGCAATTCGAACGAGGAAGGCTAGGCCATGACCGCGCTTCGCATGCGTGCCCGCGATTTCCTGACCGATGACCAGCTCGCCGATGTCCGAGAGCGTGTGACCTGGAAAGGTGTTGCGCTGATCGCGCACGCCTGGGCGCTGATCATTGGCGCGATCGCATTGGTCGCCTGGTGGCCCAATCCGGTCACTTATGTCCTCGCCGTCGCAATCATCGGCTCGCGCCAGCTGGGCCTCGCGATCCTGATGCATGATGGCGCGCATGGCTGCCTGTCCGCCGACGAGAAAACCAATCTGGCCCTGAGCCAGTGGCTCTGTGCCTATCCGCTGTTTGCGGAGACGCGCAGCTACCGGCGTTACCACCTGCAGCACCATGCGCGCACGCAGCAGGAGGATGATCCCGATCTCGTGCTGTCGGCGCCGTTTCCGATTACAAAGCTGAGCTATCGTCGCAAGTTCATTCGCGACATCACCGGACAGACCGGCTACCAGCAGCGCAAGGCGCAGCTGCTCAATGCGCTAGGGCCGAAGGACTGGCCGTGGCGGCAGCGTCTGGCGCATTTCTGGGACAAGCTCGGCCCGCAATGCCTCCTCAACGCCGCGATGTTCGCAGCGCTCGCGGCGGCCGGCGTATGGTGGGCCTATCCGCTGCTCTGGCTGGTGCCGCTTCTGACCTGGATGATGGTCATCACCCGCATCCGTAACATTGCAGAGCATGCCGTCGTCCCCGACAGCAGCGATCCCCTGCGCAACACCCGCACCACGCATGCCAATGTTCTCGAGCGCCTGTTCATCGCGCCGTACTACGTCAATTATCACCTCGAGCATCATCTGCTGTTCTACGTGCCCTGTTACAATCTGCCGAAGGTCCATCGCCTGCTGAGCGAGAGCCGGCACGCCGGCCGCATGGAGGTGCAGCCGAACTACGCGGCGGTGTTGCGGCTTGCGACAGCAAAGCCTGACAGGGAGGATCGGCCGGGGCAGTTGGCGAGCAGCGCGCGCCGTGCGCAGGCCGGAGCGGAGGTCGATGCCAACCAGACCGCCGGTGGGTTTTGAGGGGGCGCATCCCCAGTTGAGTGCTGCTCGAAGTTCCCATCTCGGCTTGACAGTCCGGCCCCGGACAGTGTCTACGGCCCCCTTTGGAGCACGATCCGGAACCATGGCCTAACGCCGTGCGTAATCGGCTGCCGGTTCTCGCGGGGATCGTGTCCGACAAGCAGGGAGCGCCGATGACGGCTGCATTCACATTTCCTGGGCAGGGTTCCCAGGCGGTCGGCATGGGCAAGGCCCTGGCCGATGCCTTTCCGGTGGCGCGCGCCGTGTTCGACGAGGTCGACGCCGCGCTGGGGGAGAAGCTGACGGCGATCATCTGGGACGGTCCGGCCGAAACCCTCCAGCTCACCGAAAACGCCCAGCCGGCGCTGATGGCGGTGTCTGTCGCCACCCTGCGCGTGCTGGAGGCGGAGGCGGGATTTTCCGTGGGACGAGATGCGGCCTTCGTCGCCGGCCACTCGCTCGGTGAATATTCGGCGCTGGCTGCGGCCAGCAGCCTGACGGTCTCGGATACGGCCCGCCTGCTTCGCACCCGCGGTCTCGCAATGCAAAAAGCCGTTCCGGTCGGCGCCGGCGCGATGGCCGCGCTGCTCGGCCTCGACTATGAGACCGCCATGGAGGTCGCCAAGGAGGCGGCGCAGGGGCAGGTCTGCCAGGCCGCCAACGACAATGGCGGCGGGCAGGTTGTCGTCTCGGGCGACAAGGCCGCGGTCGATCGCGCCGTCGAGATCGCCAAGACCAAGGGCGCCAAGCGCGCGATGCTGCTGCCGGTGTCCGCCCCGTTCCATTGCAAGCTGATGCAGCCCGCTGCCGACGCCATGGCCGAAGCGCTGTCGAAGGTCACGATCAAGGCCCCCGCTTCGCCGCTGGTGTCGAACGTGCTGGCGAGCGCCATCACCGATCCCGACGAGATTCGTCGCCGCCTGGTCGAGCAGGTCACCGGCACCGTGCGCTGGCGCGAGTCGGTTGCCTATATGGCAGGGCAGGGCGTCACGCGGTTCTTCGAGATCGGCGCCGGCAAGGTGCTGTCCGGTCTCGTCAAGCGCATCGCGGACGGCGCCGTCGGCGTTTCAGTCGGTGGCCCGAACGACATTGCCGCCGCCAAGGATGCATTGGCCGCTGCCAAGCAGGGCTAAAGCGCGATGATTTCTCGTCGCGCTTGAGTTTTTCAGTTTACGCACGATCTTTCGGAAAACCGCTGCGCACTTTTCCGGATCGTGCTTTGGAGGAGTTTTCGATGTTCGATCTGACTGGCAAAAAGGCGCTCGTCACCGGCGCGACCGGCGGTATCGGCGGCGCGATCGCGCAGGCGCTGCACGCGCAGGGCGCGACCGTTGCGATATCAGGAACGCGCAAGGAGGTGCTGGACGAGCTTGCCGGCAAGCTCGGCGAGCGCACCCATGTGCTGCCCTGCAATCTCTCCAAGGCCGACGAGGTCGAGGCGCTGGTGCCCGCTGCGGAAGCGGCAATGGGCCAGCTCGACATCCTCATCGCCAATGCCGGCATCACCCGCGACAATCTCTTCGTGCAGCTCCGTGACGAGGATTGGGAGGAGGTCATTAACGTCAATCTGACCGCGACCTTCCGCCTGGCACGCGCCGCCACCAAGCTGATGATGCGCAAGCGCTTCGGCCGCATCATCGCCATCACGTCGGTGGTCGGCGTCACCGGCAATCCCGGGCAGGGCAATTACACGGCCTCGAAAGCGGGCCTGATCGGCATGATCAAGACGCTGGGGGCCGAATACGCCAAGCGCGGCGTCACCGCCAACTGCATCGCACCGGGCTTCATCAAGACGCCGATGACCGATGCGCTCAACGACAAGCAGCGCGAAACGATTCTGACCAAGGTTCCGGCCGCCCGCCTGGGGACGCCCGAGGATATCGCGGCGGCCGCCGTCTACCTGAGTTCGAACGAAGCAGCCTACGTCACCGGCCAGACCATTCACGTCAACGGCGGCATGGCCATGATCTGAAGCGCTCGTTCCGCACTGCCCACATGGGCTGTGCGGATGCGGCAAACGGCCGTTTCCGGAGGGAAATGAGGCTTATAGTCAAGGCAGTTGAAGTATGATAACCGGACGCTCAACGGATGGGCAAAGAACGCCATTGCAGGTTTTTGAAACCCTGTATATTGGCGATGCGGAGCCTTGGCCGTCGTTCGCCGGGCCCTGTATCGGTTAGGATGGGGCCAAATCAAAGTTCGTAAGCGAAGGCAAGTAACACGACCACGACGGCTCGTATCGTCCCGGGGGGTCGGGTCTACAGGGAACAACACGAGGTTATGCAATGAGTGACATTGGCGAACGGGTTAAGAAGATCGTGGTCGAACACCTTGGTGTTGAACCCGAGAAGGTTGTCGACGCCGCGAGCTTCATCGACGACCTCGGCGCCGACAGTCTGGACACCGTCGAGCTGGTGATGGCGTTCGAAGAAGAATTCGGTTGCGAGATTCCGGACGACGCTGCGGAAACGATTCTCACTGTCGGCGACGCCACGAAGTTTCTCGAGAAGAACGCGAAGAGCTAAGGCTCTTCATTTTCGCGGGGACAACATTGAAACCGGACGGGCCGCTTCCCAGCGGTCAGCCGGTTTCTTGTTATTGGCCGTGAATCTTTCGATGCGGAGTTTTCGGATATGAGGCGGGTTGTCGTCACTGGTCTCGGCATGGTGTCGCCTCTCGGCTGCGGCGTCGAGCCGACCTGGAAGCGCATCCTCAACGGCGAGAGCGGTGCGCGCAAGATCGAGAGCTTCGATGTCTCCGATCTTCAGACCAAATACGCCTGCACGGTCGTGCGCGGCGACGGCGCCAACGACACCTTCAATCCCGACAAGTGGATGGAGCCGAAGGACCAGCGCAAGGTCGACGACTTCATCATCTTCGGCATGGCCGCCGCCGGCCAGGCGCTCGACGACGCCAACTGGCATCCCGAGACCGAAGAGGACAAATGCGCGACCGGCACCATGATCGGATCGGGCATCGGCGGCCTCAACGGCATTGCCGAGACCGCGATCCTGCTCAAGGAGCGCGGACCGCGCCGGGTGTCGCCGTTCTTCATTCCGGGCCGTCTGATCAATCTGGCTTCCGGCTACGTCTCGATCGCGCACGGACTGAAGGGACCGAACCATTCGGTGGTCACGGCCTGCTCGACCGGCGCACACGCCGTCGGCGATGCCGCCCGCCTGATCGCGCTGGGCGATGCCGACGTGATGGTCGCTGGCGGCGCGGAATCGCCGATCAGCCGGATCGGCATTGCCGGTTTCAACGCCGCGCGCGCGCTCTCGACCGGTTTCAACGACACACCCGAGAAAGCCTCGCGTCCCTATGACAAGGACCGCGACGGTTTTGTGATGGGCGAGGGCGCCGGCGTCCTGGTGCTGGAAGAGCTCGAGCACGCCAGGCGCCGTGGCGCCAAGATCTATGCCGAGGTGATCGGCTACGGTCTTTCGGGTGATGCCTATCACATTACCTCGCCGTCGCCCGACGGCGATGGCGGCTTCCGCAGCATGTCGGCCGCGCTCAAGCGCGCCGGCCTGACCGCCTCCGATCTCGATTACATCAACGCGCACGGCACCTCGACGCCGCTCGGCGACGAGATCGAGCTCGGCGCCGTCGAGCGTCTGCTCGGCAATGCCGCCTCCAAGGTTGCGATGTCCTCGACCAAGTCGTCGACGGGTCATCTCCTCGGTGCGGCCGGTGCGATCGAGGCGATCTTCGCCATTCTCGCGATTCGCGATAATGTCGTGCCGCCGACGATCAACCTCGACAATCCGTCGGTGGAGACTGTGATCGATCTCGTGCCGCATAAGGCGAAGAAGCGAGAGGTCAACGTCGCCTTGTCGAACTCGTTTGGTTTTGGCGGTACCAATGCGTCGGTGATCGTCCGGCGCCTGGCCAGTTAGTTTAAGTTTGAGACGAATCCACCGTTTTGCCGTATTCGGCGATAGTCATGGAAGTGGGCGCGTGCATTTGGCAGGGCAAGCGATTGTCGGGCCGCGATTGAACCGGCAGGATTCAGGTTGTTTCGATGAGTGAAAGGCCGCCCATTTCGCCCCGGAGTCCGCGGGCAGCGCTCGAGCCCGAGCAGGTCCCGCCGCCGCCGAAGCGATCGGACCGTGCGCGCAATCCTTTCGTGGTCGTCGGCAACGCCATCATCACCCTTCTGCTGATCGCCATGCTCGGCGCCGGCGGCGTCTATTATTACGGCCGGCAAGTGCTCGAGGCGCCCGGGCCGCTCAAGGATGACAAGATCGTCAACATCCCCCAGCGTGCGGGCAAGCGCGACATTGCCGAGACGCTGAACCGGGAAGGCGTGACCGACATCAACCCGTGGGTGTTCATCGCCAGCGTTGCCGCGTTGAAGGCGAGCTCGGACCTCAAGCCGGGTGAATATTCGTTCCAGAAGAACGCATCGCTCCGCGACGTCATCGCCACCATCGTCGAGGGCAAGGTGGTGCAGCACGCCGTGACGATTCCGGAGGGCCTGACCTCCGAGCAGATCGTGGCGCGCCTGTCCGACAACGACATCTTCACCGGCAGCGTGCGCGAGTTGCCGCGCGAGGGCACGCTGCT
Organism: Bradyrhizobium sp. 23AC; assembly: GCF_054863025.1. Classification (NCBI taxonomy): domain Bacteria; kingdom Pseudomonadati; phylum Pseudomonadota; class Alphaproteobacteria; order Hyphomicrobiales; family Nitrobacteraceae; genus Bradyrhizobium; species Bradyrhizobium sp. 23AC. Next base: position 4,200 of record NZ_JAVAYN010000024.1, on the reverse strand, counting down.
GCCGGAGACCTACAAATTCCCGCGCGGCACCCCGCGCGAGCAGGTGGTCCAGCGCATGCAGCAGGCGCACAAGCGCGTGCTCGCCGAGATCTGGGAGCGCCGCAATCAGGACATTCCGGTCAAGTCGCCGGAGCAGCTGGTGACGCTCGCCTCGATCGTCGAAAAAGAAACCGGCAAGCCGGACGAGCGCAGCCGCGTCGCCGCGGTGTTCACCAACCGGCTGAAGCAGCGGATCAAGCTGCAGTCCGATCCGACCATCATCTATGGCCTCGTCGGCGGCAAGGGCACGCTGGGCCGCCCGATCAAGCGCAGCGAGATCACGCAGCCTTCGCCCTACAACACCTATGTGATCGAGGGCCTGCCGCCGGGTCCGATCGCCAACCCCGGCCGCGCCTCGCTGGAGGCCGCCGCCAATCCGGCTCGCACCCGCGACCTCTTCTTCGTCGCCGACGGCACCGGCGGGCACGCCTTTACCGAGACTTACGACGCCCATCAGAAGAACGTCGCCAAGCTCCGCGCGATGGAAAAGCAAATCCAGAACGACACGGTGGAGCCGGCCGAGGATGCGGCGCCGCCCGCCGCCGTCGCGCCCGGGGCTGCCGATACGCCGACGGCGACGACGCCGGCCCGGCCCAACCAACAGAAAAAGCCGCCTGCGGCGCGCCCCGCCGCTCCGGCACCGGCGCGGCAGGGCGCGGTGCAGCCCTCGCCGCCGGTGGTCCAGCGCTAGGCGCGTTGCAGACCTGCTTGCCGGCTTTGCGGATTCCACTTTCCTGCAAAATAGTCTTAAGATTCGCGTGGCTTGATGCCTCGCGAATCCCGTGTTTCCGGAGAAATTGACCTGATGGCGCTGTCGTCGATGACCGGCTTTGCGAGATGCCACGGCGCAAGCGGGCCGTACACATTCGAATGGGAATTGAAGTCGGTCAACGCCAAGGGCTTTGACCTCAGGGTGCGGCTGCCGCAAGGGTTCGACGAGCTCGAGGCCCACGCCAAGAAACGCGCCGGCGAGCTTTTGTCGCGCGGCACCGTCTACGCCAATCTCACCGTCAAGCGCGCCAACGCCGCGGCCACCGTTCGCGTCAACGAGGACGTGCTCAACGCCGTGCTCAAGGCCGCCGCCGTCATCGCCGGCAAGGTCGATGCGGTGGCCCCGAGCATCGACGGCCTGCTCGCCATCAAGGGCGTCGTCGAGGTCGCCGAGCCCGAGGGCGACGAGGAAGAGGATAAGGCCGCGCGTATCGCCGCCGCCGAGGCCTTCGACAAGGCGCTCGCCGATCTCGTCGAGATGCGCAAGCGCGAGGGCACTTCGCTCGGGCAGATCCTGACCCAGCGGGTCGACGAGGTCGAGCAACTGGCGAAGAGGGCGGAAGCCGCGCCCGGCCGCAAGCCGGAGGCGATCAAGGCGAGGCTCGCCGAGCAGATCGCGAGCCTGCTCGACACCTCCGACCGCTTCGATTCCGACCGCCTGATGCAGGAGGCGATCCTGATCGCCACCCGGGCCGACATTCGCGAGGAGCTCGACCGCATCGCTTCCCACATCGCGCAGGCGCGTGAGCTGATCGGCAAGGGTGGCCCGATCGGCCGCAAGCTCGACTTCCTGGCGCAGGAGTTTCACCGCGAGGTCAACACCTGCTGCTCGAAGTCGAACGACATCGAGCTGACCAATACGGGCCTCGCCATGAAGAACGTGGTCGAGCAGTTCCGCGAGCAGGTCCAGAATCTGGAGTGATCGATGACGAGCGGCGGTCACGGAACTGACGGTGTCGAGCGGCGCGGATTGATGTTCGTGCTGTCCTCGCCCTCGGGCGCGGGCAAGACGACGCTGTCGCGTCTTTTGATCGACCGCATGTCCGGCTTGAAAATGTCGGTGTCCGCGACCACGCGGCCGATGCGGCCGGGCGAGGTCAACGGCAAGGACTATACGTTCGTCGACAAGGCCACGTTCGAGGCGATGGTGAAGGCCGACGAGCTGCTGGAATGGGCGACGGTGTTCGACAACAGCTACGGCACGCCGCGTGGCCCCGTCGAGGCGGCGCTGTCAGCCGGGCAGGACGTGTTGTTCGACATCGACTGGCAGGGCACGCAGCAATTGAAGCACAAGGCCCGTGAAGACGTCGTCAGCGTCTTCATCCTGCCGCCCTCGGCCGGCGATCTCGAAAAACGCCTGCATTCGCGCGCGCAGGATTCTGACGAGGTCATCCGCAAGCGCATGAGCCGGGCCAGCCACGAGATGAGCCACTGGGCCGAGTACGACTACATCGTGATCAATCACGACGTCGACGAGGCCTTTGCCGAGGTGCAGTCGATCCTGAAGGCCGAGCGCCTCAAGCGCGAGCGGCGGATTGGCCTCGTTGGTTTCGTACGAGCTCTGCAAGCTCAGCTTCAGGGCTAGGCTGCGGCAGCCGCGGCCCCTGCTTCGCCAGCCGTTCCAGCATCGCGGTGATCACGTCGACGTCGACGGCATCCCCGGCCTGCGCATCCACCTGCGCATCTTCATGGCGATCGACGGGCTCTTCGTCGGCCGTATCTTTGATCGCGAGCCGGGGCGCCGATGCCTCGATCTCGAACTTTCCGTTGAAGATGTCGGCCTTGTCGAGCTCGGCGGCCTTGTTGCGAATGGACGCGGATTGCGCCGCGATCCTGCCGATCTCCTTGGTGAAGGCGGCGATTTGCGCGGTCTGCGGCGGCCGAACTTCATCGAAGTCGACGGGGCCCTGCTGTGCGCGCGGCGTGACGGCCGGCTCCGCACCGAGCCAGGGCGCGCGGCTTACGTCATGGTCCTGCGGCGCCCAATCGTCCCAATGTCCGCGGCGGTCGGCGGCCTGGACGCGGAGGCGTCCGCCGGCGAAGCGGTAGATGACGCTGGCGAGGATGCCGGCGAGCGCCAGCGCGCCGCCGATCACGAGCAGCAGCATCTGCACCGAGCCGGCCGGCTTGTCGGCGGTGCCGTCTGCCCCGGCCAGGGCCATCGGCGCGGGAGGCTTTGCCGGCTTCGCGCCCGCCGGCGCGGTGGCCGCAACGGGGGCCGGCGGCGGTGCGGGCGCGGCGGAGGCAGGGGAGGCTTCGGGCCAGCGCGCGGTCACAGCCGGCTGCTGCGCGTTGGTCGCAGGCGCGCCGCTTGGCGGCTGCTGGGCGACCGGCGGCGCATTAGCTGCGGCGGGCGCGGGCGCGCTCATGTTCGGCATGCCTGGTGCGGCACTCGTCTGCGGAGCGGTGTATTCGGCGCGCGCGTTCTGCATCGCTTGCGGCGCGGCCGAATCCGCCTCGGGCGCGTCGGTCGTCGCCTGCGCGGTCTGGGAGGATTTGCCGCCTGCGGCGCGCAGATACCAGCATTGCCGCTTGGTCGTGCGGTCGAGACGATAGTACCAGTGCTGCCCCTGCGGCGCGGCGCCCTTCGGCGAGGCGAGGCAGTCGGCGGCCGCGTTGGCTGTGCTCGATGGCGCCGGCGCGTTCTGCGACACGGCGGCCAGTGGCGCGCCGGCAATGATGCTGCCGACTAGCGCGGATACGAATTTTGCGGTGCGGTTGCCCATCCTGGTCTCCCGGTTACGCATGACGCAACTCTTAACCAGCCCTTTGTCATCAAAGACTTGGGTGGCAATGAGCCGCAAATCCGGAGAGGATGTGGCTTGAATTGGGCTTGCGGCGCGTTCGTTCCGCCGCGAGATCAGGCATTTCCTTGGGCGTTACTGCTTCGCTGAGCTCCAGGTTCCGCCGCAACCATCGGAGCGCCGCCAGGTTCCGGAACCGCTGCGGGCGCCGAGACGGCCGGAGCCGGTGAAGGTCACGCCGTCGCCTTGACCGACTGTGCTGACCGAGCCGCTCGGGCTGACGGTGCCAGTGACGGGGCGAAAAGTGCGTGAGAGAGGGGGCGGTGCAGACCGGGCGGTGGAGGGGGCACTCGTGTCCCGGACGCGCTGCAGCGTTCTTACGCTGCTGCGCAGAGCCGGGCCCCAGCGCCGCCCCGCGCACCGCTGCAACATGGGCCCCGGCTCTGCAGCGCACCGCTGAAGAAGCGCTGCGCTGCGTCCGGGGCACGAGAGCGGGAATCTGGCGCACAGCTGCATCAAACTCGTCATTGCGAGCGTAGCGACTTGTCCGCCGAAGCCTTGGCGAAGGCGGAAGCAATCCAGAGTCTTTCCGCGACGGGATTCTGGATTGCTTCGTCGCAAGAGCTCCTCGCAATGACGGAGCAAG
>NZ_JAVAYN010000236.1:0-255 GCF_054863025.1 Bradyrhizobium sp. 23AC | reverse complement strand
CTCATTTTTTTCAACACATTTCTTACTTCATTCTGATATTTTATATAATTATCTTGAGTACGACCTGAATACCCATCCATATTCCCAGTCTCTGTAATGGAATAATTAGTACGTCTTTTTACGGATATAGACGGATCAACATCTAGAAAAATTGTAATATCAGGTTTTATTAAAGGCGAGAAACACATTTGTGCTACAGAATAATTAAAATTCTTTTTTATTTTGAATCTCGCTAGAAATTTAAAGTACCAATTA
>NZ_JAVAYN010000235.1:0-255 GCF_054863025.1 Bradyrhizobium sp. 23AC | reverse complement strand
ACACCTATCCGTCAACCTATGACCCCTATGGTCGGGCGTTCTTCAGCGGCGTGTCGCTGAAGTTCTGAGGCAACGGACCGGAGCGCCTGGGACGGGCGCTCCGGTTTGGCATGGCGGCCCTAGAATTGGCCGCCGACATTGAAGGTGAGGAGCTTGGTGTCGTCGCCGCTTTGCTTGAGCAGCGCCTTGGCAAGATCGATGCGGAGCGGGCCGAACGGGGAATTCCAGTTGACGCCAATGCCGATCGAAACGCGC
>NZ_JAVAYN010000234.1:0-255 GCF_054863025.1 Bradyrhizobium sp. 23AC | reverse complement strand
AATCGAGCATCGTATCTTGGCCAACAGGGAACATATCAAAGCCTTCAAAGCGACCAATTTTTAATTCCCAGTCGGCTTGGCGACCAATAGCGAAGAAAGCATCATCCAGATCCACATCACCACTGGATTTTAGTAGCGGCTGAACTTGAACTTTTAGATAGTGATCATTGGCGACTTCACGTTCTGCAGCGATCTGCACCAAAATACGGCCACTTTGACTAAAGTCTTGAGTACTTTGATTGTTTCTATCTTTAT
>NZ_JAVAYN010000233.1:0-255 GCF_054863025.1 Bradyrhizobium sp. 23AC | reverse complement strand
GCTTGCACCTTGCGGTTCGTAGTCTTGGCGCGCTACATTTAAAATGTTAGCACCTATAATATCAACAACTTCACCTAAAATGTCGGTTAGTCTATCTGCACTGTACTGCTCATCGATATATTCAATATATTCTTTACGTTGTTGCTCGGTCTTTGCATAGCAAATGTCGTAAATACAAAAGCTTAAACTTTTAGTTAAATTATTAAAACCATGAAGTTTAAGTTTGTCGAAGGGTTTGTTCATAATAAACCAACC
>NZ_JAVAYN010000232.1:0-255 GCF_054863025.1 Bradyrhizobium sp. 23AC | reverse complement strand
GACAGTTTGTAATTCGGTGCAAACTCCCAATTCGCAGCGGCAGAGGCAGAAACACCCGTACCGGAATAATCTTTTTGCTCCGAATCCACTTTTACTTTTTGATGATCGACACGTGCTCCAAGTTCAACATGAACATCGCCGAACTGCTTATGTTCTAAAGCAAAAAGGCTGTATTTTTGGGTTTTGGTATCTGCCATCAACACATCATGATTATGATCCGCATGCTCACTATGATCGTGTTCATGTCCTTCATGC
>NZ_JAVAYN010000231.1:0-256 GCF_054863025.1 Bradyrhizobium sp. 23AC | reverse complement strand
GACCGCCATGGCGATCGAGCTCATGCTGACCACCGAAGGGTTCAACGTCTACAAAACCGATCTTGGCGAAGAAGGCCTCGATCTCGGTAAGCTGTATGATTACGACATCATTCTGCTCGATCTCAACTTGCCCGACATGCACGGCTATGACGTGCTGAAGCGGTTGCGTGTTGCGCGCGTGCAGACGCCCGTGCTGATCCTATCGGGCATCAACGAAATGGACTCGAAGGTTCGCAGCTTCGGCTTCGGTGCCGAC
>NZ_JAVAYN010000230.1:0-256 GCF_054863025.1 Bradyrhizobium sp. 23AC | reverse complement strand
CCAGCCGCGCGATGGTGGTCGGCTCGAACTGGGTGTCCGCATCGAGCGCGATCACGATCTCGCCCGTTGCCAGCGCGAGGGCGTGGTTGAGTGCCCGCGCCTTCCCGCCATTTTCGAGCGTGAGCAGCTTCACGCGCGGGTCCTGCGCAAAAGCGGAAGCGACGACCTCGCTGGTCTCGTCGCTCGATCCATCATCGATCACGATGACTTCGACGCGCACATCGGTCGACGCGAGAACGCCGCGCACGGCCCGCTC
>NZ_JAVAYN010000229.1:0-257 GCF_054863025.1 Bradyrhizobium sp. 23AC | reverse complement strand
TGGGCGTGTCGACCTGAATGGTTACGACACTGCCGCTCACCCCAGTTTGCGCACCCAGCGCAGCGTCGGTGGCACCGATATCGCTCGGCGTGTCGGTTGGCGTCGGCGTGGCGGTCGGCGCAACGAAGGCGAGGCCGGGACCGGTCCCGAGCAGCCCGGCCTGCAGCGCCGCCTGATAGGTATCGTCGATCCGCTTGACCCCGGCAAAGAGCAGCACGGGCAGCGCATCGCCGCGATCGACGCGCAGCGAAAATTGC
>NZ_JAVAYN010000228.1:0-257 GCF_054863025.1 Bradyrhizobium sp. 23AC | reverse complement strand
AAAGCTGCCTAAATCCTTTTTGAATATCTCTAGGCGGTCTTTTTCTTGCTTACACTCTTTAAAGCTTGTTTCTGCGTTAGCTATTAATACTGCATCTTCTGTTTTCTTAGTGCGTTCAAACATTTCTTTCGCTTTTATATACGCCTCAATTGCAGATGCGTAACGCTTTTGCCAACGCTCTTTGGCTGGGTGAATAATATTACTGATCGCCGCGTTTGACTTGTTCTTGGTAAAGAAGGCCGCACAAAACTGCTCAA
>NZ_JAVAYN010000227.1:0-257 GCF_054863025.1 Bradyrhizobium sp. 23AC | reverse complement strand
CATATCCATTATCTATAGCATTCTCAAAATCACTACCAGTTAAAGCTACACCATCAACATATATTTTTTTTACTTCATATCCCTTCTCTGGAGTAAAATAATATGTAAGTTGGTCCCCCTGATATATCAAACACGTACCAAGATTAGATATGTTTCCACCTACTCCCGCGGTTGCATTGAATCTATATTTAGACGGAGCACCGATTATATCGACAAGACATTGATTACTTGTGACACTGCCACCATCCCAACATGTA
>NZ_JAVAYN010000023.1:0-111462 GCF_054863025.1 Bradyrhizobium sp. 23AC | reverse complement strand
CTTCACCAACTGGTTGTCGACGGTGTCCAGGCTCTCGCTGGTCTCCGTCAAAAACTCCCGCAACAGATCATCCATGAGCTACGCCTTACTGACCTGACTCTGGACTTCGGCGGCTGCGCCACCTTTGGCGCGGACGGAAGCCCTATGCTCGATCGTTAGACATCCCTTTTCACAGTCCCGTTAATTTCATCCTCCGTCCTAATACGGATATTGAAGAGAAGTTTGCGGTTCGCCCGCATGCGGCTGCGCTTTTCGGCAAAACCGGCTCCGCGCCGCAACGACGGGGACGTGTGAGGTAAACGGGCCGGTAACAGCGGGCGAAGCGCGCTGGAAAGTCCTGCTCGTGAAGGACGATAGCGACGGCCTGCGGGACATCGAACCGAGCCGTCCGCAACCGGAGGCGCAGTCGCGCCCCTCGGTTCGCGTTGGCGGCGCGATCTGCGTGGTCCGCACACGCGGTAAACGAACCGTTACCCCGTGGCCATAGCCGCCGCGCTGCGCTAACCCAATCGCGCGGCCGAGGCGATGTCGCCGTCGGGACGATGCTCCGCCAGGCAATCGTTGATGGCGGCGAGCAGCGCATGCGGCGTGAACGGCTTGCGCAGACAGCGCGCTGCACCGAGCTCGAGCGCCATCCGGAGGAAATCGGGTGCAGGCGAATTCAGATTCGCAAAGGCGTAGCCGGACATCGCGATCAGCGGAATGACCGGCGCCCGCTCGTGGAAGAGCCGGATCGATTCGAACCCGCGCATGTGCGGCATGAAGATATCGATGATCATCAGATCGAATTGCTGGTGTTCGAGCGCACGAAGTCCGGCTTCACCTCCTTCGGCAATCGTTACCCGAAAATTGTTGCGCTGGAGATAGACCTCGATGGCCATGCAGACCATCGGGTCGTCGTCGACAACGAGAATATGGCGCAGACCTTCTGTCCCCATGTGAGTTTCCCGTTTTGGCGATTCAATAATTGAACCGTGGGGCACGCCGTTCTCCTTTGCTTTCAGTCGAAAAATGGATGGTCGCGAATGTCATTGGCGGCACGGGGAATATGGACGCGAAATCCGCGGCCACGCGACGCCAGGTTTCATGGCAATATTGGATGGCTGTAAATGCTGGTCCAACGGACGACACTGCGCGGGTCGACCGGCGTCTGATCGCAGCACGGATGCAATGCTTCCGGCTCATGAAAGCCCCTTGCAGCTTTTTCCTGCGCAACCCCTACAGGACCGGCGCACAGGCTCAGGAGCGAATCAGCGCGCCATTCTTATTTCCGCCGCAAATGCTGCAGCCTGTCTGCCCTCTAACGGGTATATGGACAGCGCCACAACCTTTACAATATGTTTTTGTCACCGCGCAACTGGATGACGAACGGCTTTACACCGATCGTACATCGAACACGCCGGATTGACCTTCGATGATTGCGAGCGGCCGCCCGTCCAACCAATTGCTGCAAATGCTCGACGCGGCAGATCTCGGTCTGCTGCGCCCGCATCTCGCGACAGTCGAAATGGTCAGGAAATCTGTCTTGTGCGAGGCGGGTGCTGCGCTGAGATATGTCTACTTCCCGCATGGCGGATCCGTTTCGATCACGGTGGGCCTGTCCGAAGGACAGATGATCGAGGTGGCGATGCTGGGCCGCGACAGTGTCGTCGGTGGCGGCGCGGCGCTTGCCGGCGGCATCGCGCCGACAGACGCGGTCGTGCTGTTCCCAGGGACTGCTTCCGTGCTGGAAATCGCAGCTTTCCGTACGGTCGCTGCCGCAAGCGCGCCGTTTCGCCAGCTGATGGTCCGCCATGAGCAGGCCTTGCTCGCGCATGCGCAGCAGTCGCTGCTCTGCAATACGCTGCACCCGGTCGAGGCGCGGCTCGCGCGCTGGCTGCTGCGCGCCCGCGATCTCTCGGACAGTGAAATCCTGCCGCTGACCCAGGAGGCGCTGGCGCAGATGTTGGGCGTACGGCGCAATGCCGTCTCGTTGGTCGCACATGCGCTGCAGCGGGCCGGCATCATTCACTACAGCCGTGGCCAGATTGAAATCCTCAATCTACGGGCGCTGGAGACGACGTCCTGCGACTGCTATTCGGCCGTGAAAGCCCACCACCTCCGCCTGGTCGGAACCGTGCCGTGACGACAGCTCGGCGCTACCAACTGTATGCCGGCGTGCACGCAGCGTGGCAGGAGTGCTGCCGTGGTCGGACAACTTGTCCCAATTGCCAATATATCCCGACGTGAACATGATGGAACTTACGCGTGCCGGGCGTGATTTCGTCTATCGCGATTCGATGGCGCGGGAACGGGAGGCAGCTTTTGGAAACGATGTTGCGCTCAACCAACGGCTTCCTGTCCGCACTGTCGGCAGACGACTATGAATCGATCCGCCCGCACCTGCGAACAGTCGACCTGCCCCATGAGGCGGTGCTGGTCGAGACCGGCGAGACGCTGACGCGCGCGTATTTTCCCCACCGTGGCGTCATCTCGCTGGTGGTGAAGCTCGCCAAGGGCGAGCATGTGCAAGTCGCCATGATCGGCCGCGACAGCCTGCTCGGGACGCTCTCGACCATGGGCGATGCGTCCGCGCTGAACACCGCCATCGTGCTGGTTCCGGGCGTCGCGTCGGTGATGGATCTCGACCGGCTGCGGATCGCCGCCGACCAGAGCAGCACCCTGCGCACGTTGCTGACGCGCCACGGGCTGGCGGTCTACGCCCAGGTCCAGCAGACGGCGGGCTGCAATGCCGCCCATCCCGTGGAGTCGCGGCTGTCGCGCTGCCTCTTGCACACGCATGACCTCTCGGGCGACTACCGGCTGCTGCTGACCCAGGAGGCCATGGCGCAGATGATCGGCGCGCGGCGCAACAGCGTGTCGCTGGTCGCCAACACCCTGCAACAGGCCAATTTCATCCATTACAGCCGCGGGCACATCCAGATCACCAACCTCGACGGCCTGCGCCAGACGGCGTGCGAATGCTACGCCACCGTGAAGGCCCAGTACGACCGGCTGCTCGGCGCGCGCTGACCGCCGCACGCCCATGGTAAACTGCCTGCTAATGCCGGCCTTCAAACACCTAGTGTCCTGCTACCGGAACTGAAATTCGAATGCCGTAGACACGGGGCAGCCCTCGCGCCGGGACGTGCCGCGCGACAAATGACCCGTGATCAAGGCAGCAGGCCCATGTTTGAAGTCACCGTCGCGCCCGCGCAGAAGGCGCTCGATGCCGAGCCTGCGCGCGAGCCGCGCGCTTACGAAGCACTGGTGCGCGAGATCGGCGAGGACGGTGCCTGCGAAGTGCGCGATGTATTCTGGCGCGAGACCTCCGCGCGCCTGCAATTGTTTCGCACGCTCCCGCTGGCGCAGCACCACGCCAGGATCGCGCGCGAAGCGCATTCGCTGAAGAGCGCGGCCGGGACGTTCGGCTATGTCAGGCTCGCGGCGCTGGCGCTGCGACTGGAGAAGTCCGCAGAGAGGCTCGGCGATGGCGAATTCCGCGATCTCCTGGACCTGATGGACGCCGCCTATGCCGCCGCGCGCGCACAGGAGCCGCAGGGCTAGTCCAGACCGCGCGAAACCCGCCGTACTTCTACGGCTTGGGATTTTTAGAGATGGCTAATCATAGGTGGCGATAGTCGCCGGAAACCAGGAGGGTTTCCATGTTCACCTACGAGACCGCGGACCAGAAAGAGGTTCGCCGCTTCCGTATTGCACAGTTCAACGGCCGCATGGCGACGGTGAGGGCTGGCGAGTCCACGGTGACCGGCTTCGTGCGTTCGGTGCTGGAGCATGAATCGAGCATGCCGCCCCGCTGGACCATCACGATCATCCCGAACGGACCGAAGGAAGAGATCAAACCGCTGCGTCCCGTCTCGCGCGCGCGTCCCTTCGCCGAAGATTATTTCTGAGCGCGATCGGGTTTTTAAGACGTCCCGGGAGATCTCTCGGGGCCTTGTCCGCATCATCGCCGCCGGCGATGCAACACACCAGCCTCAGTCGATCGAGTGCAGCAGCGCCGCGCGGACCAGATCCGCGGTGTTGCGCGCACCGAGCTTGCGCATCGCCTCGGCGCGATGGCTCTCGAACGTGCGCGGGCTGATCTGCATTCGAAGCGCACCCTGCTTGTTCGAATAACCTTCGCTGATCAGCCTCAGCACCTCGCGCTCGCGCTTGGTCAGCCGCTTCTGACCCGACAGGCTGAGGAGTTCGGCGCTCGGCACGCGCTGGGCCTGCTGGGCGCGGACGGCCTTCGATTCCGCGTCCTCGGCGCTGGAGGGGATCGACAAGCCCCCCTTGTGGGGACCGGCAAGCTGCTTGACCAGGCCGCAAACGCGCTCGGTTTGTGCCAGCGCGTTCTCGACCACCCGCTGCAAATAGGCGCGGTCGCCGGTCACAGGCGCGAGTTGGTCGCTGTGATGCTTGATCTCGCCCATGTAGAGCAGCAGCGCAGTCAGGGGGCCGTTGAGCTCTCGGGCGATGGCAGCGGCCATTTCGTCGGCGGCCTTGGCCCGGGCGGCGCTCAGGCGGACGAAATCGAGCTCTTCAGTTGGAGCAGCGCTGCTTTCGTACCATTCCGACGGCCGCGAATCGGTGGCCGTATCATTCTGTGACCCCATGTCACTCGTTTAGCGGAACCGGGGGCGGTCTGTGGTTAACTTTTTGCTCCGTAAGACTACGGTGATTTTGTCGGTTTTGCGTTAAAGTGGTGTCGCCGGCACAATTTGTGCTTGCGTTCGGCGGCGCCGGCCCACGCCAGGGTTGAGTTTTACGCCAAAAACTTGGGCAGACAGGCGAAATCGTCCTTAACCGCTGCCTTCGCTCCGACGCCTCCCCCCGGTTTTTACGGATTAATTAACGGCGACTTGCTTCTCTTAGGGGAAGTTGAGAGCGCGCAAATGCCTCCACGCATTGGGCCCGCACGCCCGCGGGAAACGCTGCGAAAGATTGCGTGCCATGAACGAGATCGATCGGCTGTCGGAATTCCTGCAGAGGCTGACGCCGCTGTCGCGCAGCTGTCTGCTCAGCGAACTCGAACGGCTCGAGCTGTGCGGCATCGACATGCCCGGCTCGTCCGACATCCAGTCGCGCTTGCGCGCCGAGTTTCGCAAGGACGGATCGACCCAGGCGCGCGCCACCAGCCCGTCGCGCTATTTCTTCGCGCCGCTCGAACTGCTCCTGATCGACGGCGCGCCCGAGCACGCCAATATGGGGCGGATCTCGCGCAACACCCTCACCCCGATCTGGGAGTGGATCTGCCGCGACCTGCTGCCGACCATGGCACGCGACTACATCAAGGCGATCAACGACCAGGTCGCCGCCAACAACCCGAAGGAAGTCCTGAAGGTCGCCTCGACCTTCCAGACCAAGGTCGTCAAGGTGCTCGAGAGCACCTTCGCATCAGTGGAGAGCACCGAATTCGCGCGCGGCAAGCTCGCGCAATACACGGCCTCACGCACCGCCTTCGACGACGTCAGGAAGATGCAGCACGTGCTGCGTGCGGGCGATGCGCTGCCGAAGTTCAACGAAAAGCTGCCTGAGAAGATCGCGAAATTCGACGACGGCCGGGTTGCCCAGATCACCGCGCAGCTCGACGCCTTCAAGAAGTCTCATCCCGATGCGCTGCCCTTCGCGCTGGCGCTGGTGGCGAGGCGCCTGACGATGCCCTGGCAATTGGCGCGTCTCGCCACCAAGGCGGCTGCGAGCAAGAGCGTCACTGATGTCGCCGCGACGCCCTATGCCTGCGTCATTCCCATGGTGCTCGACCGGCTCGACGACAAGCGCCTCGCGCTTCGGATCGCGCTCCGGCACAATCGGGTGCTGGTCGCCCGCGACCTGCTCGCCGAGATCTACGACACCGAATATGCACTCAAGGTGCGCATCGACGGCATCGAGGGTTGCGAATGGGGAATCCGGCTCCAGCAATTGATGGATGCGATCGCGGCGCTGGTGTCCGCCGAGGTGAGCCGCTTCCCGTCCAATGTCGGCCACATCCTCGGCTCGCGCCGGCTGCGCAGCCACGACACGCTCGGCGGCAAGCTGACCTACCTGGCCTGGAAGGGCCGCGACGTGGTGCAGGACGGCGCGGCGGCGTTTCGCAAATTGATCGGGCAGACCTGATATCGCGCGAACCGCTGCACACTTTTCCGGTTCATGCTCTAATGCGCACGCGGCAGGCACAGGAAGCGATCGAGAAATCGCCCTGACATCACGACCCTGAACCACCAATACATCATTCGCCGCATCGTCATTGTCGTAATCCTCGACAGCCCACCACCGGCTGTGCCGAGCAATAGCGCAGGTGCAGCAATGCGCGTGTGATGTGCTTCACATTTGCAGCCGCGGGCCGGGACGCGGTGTCGCAGAACCGTCACGAGCGAAAGCGAAACTTGCGCGCATCGCGCGAAGGCGAATCCTTCGAACGTCGCCGTCGCTCGCTCCGGATCCACCACAAAGCCATCGGGGAGAGCGACCGCCGCAACGCAGCCCGCCCACCGCGGACGACGCGGTCCTGTTCACCGTCTTCGTTGCGTACGAGCGGGCGCACACCCCGAAGCAACGCCGAAAATTAATCTCCGCTGGTCGCCTCGTTGCTTCGAAAGGACACACATCCGCATCGCTCGCCTCGATCCACCCGCAAGCGGGACGCAGCTTTCATCGCGCGAGAGACATTTCGCGTGCGCTGACAGTCGTTGTGCGCGTGGTGCTCGGGTATGCGAACTCTTTGCGAAGAGTCTGTCGACAAATTAGCTCGAATTGCAGGGTTTAACGTTACTCAAATAATTCAAGAACGATGTGAAGCTCTCCTTATTTGAACCCACGCTCGGCGTTTAAGAAACCGTCACGGAACGGGAGTGGTGTTGATGAACGATGGGATGGTTGAACTCGTCGGACGAAGGCCTGTGACCTTCGGACGACGAAAGGTAACGCCGCGCGCCTGCGTGGCCGATAGTAAGCGGCATCTGCGCGCCTTCCTCAGCGAGGTGCTGGAGGATCTCGGCTTCGTCACCAGCGAATGCGCCAGCTCGGACGAGCTGCAAACGGTGCTCGCCACCGAACTGCCGGACCTGATCCTGCTCGGCGTCGCCGCCGACGGTATCGAGCCGGGGAGATTCCTCGAAATATTGGTGCGCGAGGCATTTTCCGGCAAGGTTCTCGCCGTCGGCGCCCGCGAGTCGATCATCGTCAAGGCCGTGCGGCAGGTCGGCGAGGAATATGGCCTTGCCATGCTGCCGCCGCTGACCACGCCCTTTGCGGCGGAAACGCTGCGCGAGCGCATCGCCATGCTGCTGCCGGAGGAGCCCGCGCCCAGTCCCGCCGTGCATGTCGGCGAGGCCCTGCATGCCGGCTGGCTCGAGCTCTGGTACCAGCCCAAGATCGACGCGCGCACGCTGATCCGCTGCGGTGCCGAGGCGCTGGTGCGGATGCGGCATCCGACCTGGGGCGTGGTGCCGCCGGCTTACTTCATTCCCGAGGAGCGCGATCCGCATCTGCGTGATCTCTCCGAATTCGTGATCGAGCGCGCGATACGGGACTGGCATTATCTGCTGGAGCAGCAGACCCCGGTCGATCTCTCGATCAACCTGCCCGCGTCTTATCTGAAGGAGCCGCAGGCGGTGCGCGATCTCTGCCGTCGCGTGCCGACGCATCCGGCCTTCGGCGGGCTGACGGTCGAGATCGACAGCGAGGAGGCGATCCGCGATCTCGATCACCTGACCGAGGTCGCGCGCGAGGTCGGGCTACACAATATCGGCCTGTCGATCGACAATCTCGGCGCCAACTGGCCGGCGCTGATGGAGCGGGACAAAGTTCCCTTCGTCAAGCTGAAGGCCGACCGGCAATTCGTCACCGGCAGCGGCAGTGACCGGTTGAAGCGCACGGTGTGCCGTCACATCGTCGAGCTCGCGCAGGGCTTTGGCGCGCGCAGCGTGGCCCAGGGGGTCGAAAGCCGCGCCGACCTCGTCGCCGCCAACGAGCTCGGCTTCGATCTCGTGCAGGGCTTCCTGTTCGGCAAGCCGATGCCGCTGAAGAAGTTTGCAAAGGGCGCGCTGACGAAGACGGTGATGGGGCAGGCGTGAGGCACAAGCCTCACGCAAACCGGCGTGCGAAGAAGACGCAGGCGACCACGAGCGCGGTCGCCGCGATCATGCTCCAGGCGACGGGCTCGTGCAGCAGCAGGCCGGCGAGCGCGAGACCGAAGAACGGCTGGAGCTGCTGCAACTGGCCAACGCGCGCGATGCCGCCGATCGCAAGGCCGCGGTACCAGAAGATGAAGCCGACGAACATGCTGAAGATCGAGACGTAAGCGAGCCCGATCCAGGCGGGCACGCTGACGCCGTTCCAGCTCGCCGGCCAGGTCAGAACCGCGACCGGCACCATCAGCGGCAGCGCGAGCAGGAGCGCCCAGGAGATCACCTGCCAGCCGCCGAGCCGGCGCGACAATGCGGCACCTTCGGCATAGCCGAGGCCGCACAGCACGATCGCGGCCACCATCAAGAGATCGCCGGTGAGCGAGGCCGAACCGCCGTTCGACAAGGCAAAGCCGGCTACCGTGGCGCTGCCGAGGATCGCGAACAGCCAGAACAAGGGTTGCGGCCGCTCGCCGCCACGCAGCACGGCGAAGACCGCGGTCGAGAGCGGCAACAGGCCGATGAAGACGATTGAACGGGCCGAGGTGATGTGCTGGAGCGCGAGCGCCGTCAGCAGCGGGAAGCCGACCACGACGCCGATGGCGACGATGGTGAGGGAGGCGAAATCCCCCCGCTGCGGCCGGGCCTGCCGCAGCACGCCGAGCACGGCCACACCGATCAGCGCCGCGATGACCGCGCGGGCCGACGTCAGGAACAGCGCGGAGAAGCCGCCGACCGCGACGCGCGTCGCCGGCAGCGAGCCGCTGAAGATGATGACGCCGAGCAGGCCATTGCCCCAGCCGCTCCCCGCAGATTGCATGTCCGTTCCGCCTTTCGAGAACCGCGATACTCGGCTGCCGGCGGTGGCCCGACCAGTCACAATCCAGTACAATCCGGCAAATCTGTATGGGTATGGAAGGTGATACACCTTGGACATCAGAGCGCCATCGAAGGGACGCGGCGGCACGCGGACCATTGACGTGATGAGCGCGATCCGCGGCAAGATCGCCGGCCGCGCGCTCAGTGCCGGCGACCGCCTGCCATCGGTCCGCAGCCTGGCGGCCACGATGGGTGTGTCGCCGTCGACCGTCGTCGAAGCCTATGATCGCCTCGCGGCCGAAGGCCTGATCCGCGCCCGTCGCGGCTCCGGCTTCTATGTCTCGCCGACGATCATGCCGCCGCTTGCGCTGGCCGAAGCCGGGCCGCGGCGCGACCGGGAGGTCGATCCGTTCTGGGTCTCCAGGCAATCGCTCGATGCCGACGCCGCGGTGCTAAAGCCCGGCTGCGGCTGGCTGCCGGCGGAGTGGATGCCGGAAGCGGCCTTGCGCCGCGCCGTCCGTGCCCTGGCGCGGACCGATGCGGATCTCTTGACGGACTATGGCAGCACGCGCGGCGGATTGGCGCTGCGCCGGCTGCTGCTTGCGCGCCTCGCCGAGGATTCGATTCCCGCGTCCGTCGATCAGCTCATGCTGACGGGCTCGGGCACGCAAGGCGCCGACCTCGTCTGCCGCTTCCTGCTGCGTCCCGGCGACACGGTGCTGGTCGACGACCCCTGCTACTTCAATTTCCGCGCGCTGCTGCGGGCGCATCAGGTCAGGATCATCGGCGTGCCCTACACACCGTCGGGCCCTGATGTCACCCGCTTCGAGCAGATCCTCGGTGCCGAACGTCCCAGGCTCTACATCACCAATTCAGCGCTGCACAATCCGACCGGCGCGACGATGTCGCTTGCGACCGCGCACCGGCTGCTGACCGCGGCGGCCGCGCACGACCTCACCATCATCGAGGACGACATTTTCGGCGATTTCGAGCCGGAGCGCTCGCCGCGCCTGGCCGCGCTCGACGGGCTCACCCGCGTGATCCGCATCGGCAGCTTCTCCAAGACGCTGTCGGCCTCAGTGCGTTGCGGCTATATCGCCGCGCGGCCCGACTGGATCGAGCATCTCGTCGACCTCCAGGTCGCAACCAGCTTCGGCGGCCCGAGCCCGGCCGCGACCGAGATCATCACAAAGGTGCTGGCCGGCGGCAGCTATCGCAAGCACATGGACGAACTCCGGCAAAAGCTCACGCGGACGCGCCGCGACGTCGCGCGAAAACTTCAGGCGTTGGGGCTGGAGCCATGGCTGATGCCGCGCGGCGGATTCTTCCTCTGGTGCCGGCTCACAGGCGGACGGGACGCCGCGCAGGTCGCGCGCGCGGCGCTGGAGCAGGATGTCGTGCTGGCGCCGGGCAACGTGTTCAGCGTGGCGCAGAAAGCCTCGCACTTCATGCGCTTCAACGTGGCGCAGATGAGCGATCCCCGCGTGTGGGACGTGCTGCGGCGGGCGCTGAAGGCACCGGTCGCCCTCTAATACAGCGGCTCCTCATACACCGGCGCGCCGTCGAGCAGCAGCCGCTTGATGGCGGCGCGGCCTGAGGGGAGCACGGCGGCGACGATTCGGATTTTTTGCTGGTTGCGGGCCTGCTCGAGCTTCTTGCCCTCGCCTTCCGGCACGAAATAGCTTTCGAGGCCGTATTTGATCGTCAGCTTGTCACAGAAGGTGCGGACGTTTGATCCGCAGGAATAACTGACGCGGCCGCGGATCAGCACGTCGGGCGCCGTGACCGGCGCCGGCTCGGCATGCACCGAAACCGCCGCGTAAAGGCCGTCGGCATTGGGCGCGAGCTTGACGAACACGATCGGATTACGCGCGTCGGCCGGCTTGCCGGCGAGCGCGCCGGCCGGCACTTGCGAAATGTCGTAGCGGAGCACGACATAGTCGCCGCGCAGGAGATCGCGGGGATCGACCGGCTGCGTCTGCAAGGTCACTTCATGGCCCTCGCGCAGGATCTGCATGCGGTCGGCGACCATCAGGACCAGCAGCAAGCATTGCAGCAGCACAGCGACGCCGAACAGCACGGCTTTCGGGATGCGCTGCCAGAGTCCAGTGATGGTACCGATCATCGCTCAGCCCTCGGCAGCATGCGATTGAGCGCGGTGGCAAAGACCACGGCGATGAGTCCGGCCCCCGCAAGAAAGGCCGAGCGGCGCAGCAACGAGCCGTGCACCGCCCAGGTGATGCCGGCGATGACGCCGGCAATTCCGAGCCAGCCGGCGGCGATCCGCGGGCGCACGTCATCGAGCACACCGGAGACGACGAGGCACAGCATGGCGCAAAGCAGCGCGGCGTAAGCGAACCAGGGCTCGCCGGCCGTGGAGACCGGCCAAATCGGCGCGGCGAGCAGCACGAGCCCGATCGCGCATGATGCGAGGATTTCACCTGCGCGCTTCGTGAGCATGGCGGAGACGAGGGCGAGGATCACCCCCGCGGCCCCGCACAGGATCGCCCAAATCGGCTGGGCGGATACCGTGCTGGTCCGGAAGCGGATGATGTCGTCGACGGTCGCCACCTCCAGGACGGCGACGCCGGCCAGCGAAAACGCCCCGTAGATCGACAGGACGCTCCCGAGACGGAGCGCCCTCGGCGAGGGCCAGGCTGCGAGCGCGAGCCCGGCGCCGAACAGCAGGGCGGCGCCGTTGGCGAGCACGAAGGACGGCTGGGCGCCGTCGAGCTCGAAGCGGAGCGACGTCGCGATCCACCACGGCAGCACCGCGAGCGCGACGAGATGAGCGGCGACGCGCGACTTCCAGGCGAAGGCGAGAGCTGCCGCAATCAGCCAGACCGCCACGAACGGAAGATGCAGGACGTCGGGCGCGTCGTAAGTCCGCATGCAGGTCCAGATGCCGGCGGCGACGAGGCCGACCGCGAGCGCACCGCGCGAGCCGGTCAGCAGCGCGGCGGCGAACGCGCCGATCGACCACAGCAGCATGCCGCCGGCAAAGTCGTCGCCGAGATGATACATCTGGCCGACCAGCGCGATGCCCGCACCGAAGATGATCGCACCGACGCTGGCGCAGAGATCGGCGAGAACGTGGCGGCCTCTCGATGCGAACCAGGCCCCGAGGCCAGAGGTAGCGACCATGCCGGCGAGCAGGATCGCAAACCGCAACAGCCGCGCGATCTCGGTCCAGTGCGCCGCCACGAAGGCGAGGAACGCGGCCGCGATCAACAGACCGCCGACGATGCCGACGACCACGGCGATGTTGATGCCCGGCGGCAGCGGCGGCAGCGCATTGCGGATCGAGGCCGCCGCCGCCGGCGCAATCACGCCATCGGCTTCCCATTGCGCAAGATCAGCGTTGAGGCGGTCGCGGTAGGACTTGTCGAACATTGGGGTGGGTTGCCTTGGTCCCGGCCGGCGGCGGGGCATTGCTAGGTCGGATCCCGCCGGTGGCGGGTTCAAGCGGGCGGGCGCCGGCGCGGGGTCTTAAGCGCCCGGATAACAAAAAACTGGAAAACAACCCCATGCACAGTAGACGACCGGCGTAAAATCAATGGCTTAGGCGAAGGCCATGCGCGCGAAATGATCGTTGGTCTTCGTCGGCGCTGGGACACGCTATTGCCGACGCTGTTGCCTAGCTTACGCTTGGCTGATCGCTTCGAGACTTGGAGCGCGGAGAATCCGTCTCCGGGCATTTTGTTTGCAGCCGCTGAGCGTACGCTTTTCTGACAGGGGCGGGCTCTGAGTCGATGAACGGCCCGGCGACTTTCCAAAAATTCGATGCCTGAAGCAGATTGGCCCAGCGGCGTAGCAGTCTGGATTGCTACATTGCAGGATTCGCATTGCGAGAAGCGCTTGATTGATCGAGACTTTTAGCTAGTCGACAGATTATGGCGGAGAGGGAGGGATTCGAACCCCCGATAGGCTTGCACCTATGCCGCATTTCGAGTGCGGTGCATTCAACCACTCTGCCACCTCTCCTAAGGCGCCATGGTAGGAGCTGGGCCCCTGTGGTTGGGGGCGTTAATAGGCGAGGATGGCGGGCCAGACAAGGCGCGCGGGGCGAAAATCAGATCGGTTTTCGGAGCTGGCGAGGCCCTGTGACGGCGAAGATGCCGCTCGCGGCGGATTTCAGGGGCCGTTTGAAGGATTTGCGAGTGATGCCGCTCCCCCGAAGGTGGCGTGCGCAAGGACTGAAGGGGGCTGGAGCGGTCCGAATCACCTGGGAAAAACGGGGTGGGACCGCCAGACGCGGTAAACACTGGCGGTCCCTTGCCGCTCATTGCAATACTGGCTGGGAAGGGCGGCTTCGCCGGCCAGGTGAGGCGACAATTCGACCCTAGCGTGCGGCCTCGGCGCCGCAACGCAATCCGGTCCTTAACCTAACCAGTCAAGGTTACTCTGGAGCCCGCTTCCGTTCCGATGACATCGGAACGGGGCTCCAGATTCCCCGTTTTGCGCGTTTTTTCGACGCGAACCGGTGTCCACTTCGCTTGAAAACGCGCAGCTAGTCGTTTTTGGCGCTGTCCTTGTTGTTTTCCTTGGCCTTTTTCTTGCCGTTCTCCGTAGTGTCCCGGTCCTTCGCGCTCTCCTTGCGGCGGTTGGTGAAGCGGGCATTGCCAAGGCCCGTGCCGATGGTGAGCACACCCCAGCGCTCGACGTCCTGCATGAACGGCACCTCGGAGAGGCCCTGAACCACGCCGTCATTGTGCATCAGGATCGCGGTGTCGTGCTCGCCGATCTCGGGGATGCCCTCGATCAGGCTCGCCGGCAGGTTGAACTTGCTGCTCTCCCAATTGCCCGGCAGGTTCTGCGCACCCTTCTCGATCGAGCCGTCGGCATTGATCACGCCGGGACAGGCGATGCCGATGAAAGGTGCGAGCTTGAAGCCGTCGTTCTCGGCTTCCGCGATCAGCCCCTTCAGCATCTTGGTGAGCCGCTTGACCGCACCTTCGCGCGTCGGCTCGTCGTCGGCATGACGCCACAGCTCGGATTTCACGACCTTGGCCTTCGACAGATCCTTGGCCTTCTTCCAGTTGGTCTCGACCAGGCCGCAGCGGATGTTGGTGCCGCCGATGTCGACCGCCAAAATGCTGTCATAGGCCTCGAAGATCCAGGACGGCGCCAGATGCAGCGCGCCAATCAGGCCGGCTTCATCCGGGTGATGGCGGATCGGCATCATGTCGATCTTGAAGTCCTCGGATTTGAGGATGATCTCGGTGCGCGCGATCGCCAGCTCGCCGAGCCGGGAATCGCGGAAGCCGCCGCCGACCACAATGCGCTCGGTCTTGGCCCAAGCCTTGGTCTTGAGGAAACGCCGGGTGACATAGGCGAGCTCCTGGGCGAAATCCTCGATCGCGCTGTGCACCACCGCGGAGGCCTCGGTGTCGTCGCCGACCAGGATGGCATCCAGCGTCTTCTTGCTGATCTCCTCCGAGGGCTCCTTGCCGAACGGGTCCTCCCCGGTCTTGCGCAGCGGCTTGCGCCAGCGGTCGAGGATGTCGCGGAACGCGCCCTTGCTGGCGCGATCGCCGAGAAAGCCGTCCTCGTCCTTCATCTCGATGTTGAAACTGTCGATCTCCACCGACGGCAGCCGCTCCGCGCCGTGATGGGCGATGCCCGTCGCCTTGACCAGTTCGTCCGTTGCCATGGTAAGCCCTTGCCCGCATGTCGATTTGCGATGACAACGGCAAGGGAACCCGTTGGTTGCAATGCCATCCCGCAGATTCGACGGGGCGCCGGAAGAGGCCCAAATCCTTCAAATCCGGGCGTTTTCCGCGGTTTTCCTTGACTCTTCTCTGCCGGCGGCTATAAGTCCCCCAACCGGCGCGGGGCGTTTCTCGCGCCGCTTGTTTTTGCGTGGGTTTTCAAAGGGATAACTCCCGCCCGCACAAAACTCGATAAACCCATAGCGACTGACAAAAAGCCGACCCCGACGATTACAGTCGCGAGGCCGGGATTGAACACGGAGAAAAAAACGATGTTCGCAGTCATCAAAACCGGCGGCAAGCAATACCGCGTCGTGCCGGATGATGTTCTCGAAGTAGGCAAGATCGAAGGCGAAGTCGGCTCGATCATTCAGCTGAATGAAGTTCTGGTGCTCGGCGGCGACACGCCGGTGCTGGGTATTCCGACGGTCGCAGGTGCGTCCGTTGCGGTCGAGGTGCTCGACCACAAGCGCGGCCCCAAGGTCATCGCGTTCAAGAAGCGCCGCCGCAAGAATTCGCGCCGCAAGCGCGGCTATCGCGACGAGATCACGGTGCTCCGCATCTCCGAGATCCTGACGGATGGCGCCAAGCCCACCAAGGGCCCGCGTCCGAAGCGGGAGAAGGTGGCGAAGGAGCCGGCAGCGGAAGCCGCCGAGTAACGCAAAATCGATCACGCCAATTCACGAATTGATGCGTGAGAAATTTTGAAATGATTCCGTCAAGGAATTGATCTAGAAATACGCAGGATTTCGGAGACGAGCCATGGCTCACAAAAAAGCAGGCGGTTCATCGCGCAACGGTCGCGATTCCAAGGGTAAGCGCCTCGGCATCAAGGCGTTCGGCGGGGAAGTTGTGATTCCCGGCAACATCATTGCGCGTCAGCGCGGCACCACCTGGCACCCGGGCCTTAATGTCGGCATGGGCACGGACCACACTCTGTTCGCCAAGATCGAGGGTCGCGTCACGTTCCAGGCCAAAGCCAACGGCCGCACCTTCGTATCGGTGCTCCCGCTCGCAGAGGCGGCTGAATAGACGGCGGATCAAATTGGAGTCCGCCGGTCCTACCAAACCGGCGGAGTCCTTAAGATCGCAAGAGATCGAAGGCTCCAAGGGGGAGGCGGGAAACCGGCCTCCCCTTTTCTTTTGACTTGCTCACTTTGACTTAGTGACTTTCACGGAGCCGGACATGTTGCAGGATTTCTCGAGCGCGACCTTGGCTGAGGCGAGACCTGGTGTCGTCGCCACCGAACGGCTGACCTTGCGGCGGCCGACCCTCGCCGACGTCAGGACCATCGCCCGGCTCGCCAATGACCGCCGCGTCGCCGAAAACACCCGCCGCCTCCCGCACCCCTATTCGCAGGACGACGCCGTCGCCTTCGTCCGCGCCACCGCCGCGCTCGGCAGCGAGACGGTGTTCCTGATCGAGCACGATACCGGGCCGGTCGGCATGGTCGGCATCGACTGCTCCACGCCCGGCAATGCCGAGCTCGGCTATTGGCTCGGCGTCGAGCACTGGGGCAAGGGCTTTGCCACCGAGGCCGCGCGCGGCGCGATCGACTTCTTCTTCGAGGAGTTCGAGGACGAGCACCTCTATGCCGGCGCGCGCGTCACCAATCCGGCCTCGCGCAACGTGCTGGAGAAGTGCGGCTTCCAGTGGAGCGGCGTGCAGCTGCATCGCTTCCTGGCGCTGGGCTCCTCGACGCCGGTCGACTGCTTCCGCCTTTCGCGCGGCGTGTGGGCGTCGCTGAAGAGCTGGAGCAGCGCGCGGAGGATGAGGTAGCGGCGCACTGCGTCCTCAATCACCAGTGTCGCCCCCGCGAAAGCGGGGGCCCATAACCACAGGGAGGAGTGTGAGGCAAAGCGCCCACTCCGAGTCTTCGCAAAACATCTCCCTGTGGGTAGGGGTCCCTGCTTTCGCAGGGACGACGGCGTGGCTTTGGCTACACTGGTGGATTTACTTCGGCACTCTCTCGCCCCAGATCCCGCTCACGCAGATAAATATAGAACCCCGCCCCGATGATGATCGCGGCGCCGATGAGCGTGGCCATTGACGGTACATCGCCGAACACGACGAAGCCGAAGATCACGGCCCAGACGATCATCGAATATTGGTAGGGCACCACGACGCTGGCCGGCGCCAGCTTGAGCGAGCGGTTGACGCAGAACAGCGCGGTGACCGAGACGCATCCCGCGAGCGCGAAGATCACCAGGCTGCCTGATGTCGGCGGCACCCAGTGAAACGCCGACAGCACCGCGCCCAGCGAAAACGTGCCGACGAATTGCGAGGATGCCATCACGATGTCGGGCGTCTTGCGCAGGCTGCGCGTGATCAGCATCAAGGTCGCAAACGACAGGCTGCCGCCGAGCGCGATCAGCGCCGGCAGGCTGACGGTCTGCGCCGACGGCCGCAGCGCGATCAGGACGCCGCAGAAGCCGATCAAAATCGCGGTCCAGCGCCGCCAGCCGACCTTCTCGCCCAAGAAGATCGCCGACATCGCGGTGACGAAGATGGGACCGGCGAGATAATAGGTGATGACGTCGGCGAGCGGCAGATAGACGGTGGCGAGGAAGAAGGCGGCGACCTCGAGCGTCGACAGCACGACACGAAACAGCTGCAGCCAGGGCTGCTCGAGGCGGACGAAATCGTGACGCTGCCGCCAGATCAGCGGCGCGAGCAGCAGCAGCGCCGCGCAGGCACGCAGGAACAAGAGCTGCCCCACCGAATAAGTCCCGACCAGGAACTTGCCCATGGCGTCGCCGAACGAGAACATGAAGATCGACAGCACCATCAGCCCGATGCCGGCGAGGCGCGCGGAGCGATCGTCATAGGCGGAGAGGTTCTTGAACAGGGGCATTGCAGCGAGTCTGGGTGAAGGATTCGTCGTTGCGTGCTCAGCGAAGCAATGACGGGGACAGAGCGTCAGGAATCGGCTGGTAGTATCGCTTGCGGTCGTTTTAATGACGTGGCCGCGCCGGACAAGCCCGTATCGCCGAATTGAACGGATTGTCGCACTCCTCGCGTCGCGGTAGCGATAGGCCGGCCACGAACAGAGAGCAGGGACATGCCCGACTTCGATCCGACCCAGCATCGCATGATCCCCACGCAACGCTGGTTTGAGGATTTCGTCATCGGCGAACGCTTCGTGCTGCCGAGCCGCACCCAGACCTCGGCGATATTCGCCGCGTTCCAGACCGCGAGCGGCGACACCCATCCCGTCCACTATGACGTGGAATATTGCCGCAGCCGCGGCATGCCGCATCTGCTCGCCCACGGTTTCCAGACGCTGATCCACACCGCGCCGGGCGCCGGCCTGTTTCCGTTCATGGTCGAGGACTCCCTGGTCGGCTTCCTCGAGCAGTCGAGCCGGTTCCTCAAGCCCGTGTTTGCCGATGACACCATCTATCCCGCGCTCGAGGTCACCGAGCTGGTGCCGGGCCGCACCACCGGCGCGGTGACGCTTCGCAGCACCGTGTTCAACCAGCGCAAGGAGCTGGTGCTGGAGGGGATGCAGAAATTCCTGATCCGGCGCCGGCCGACTGGTTAAGCAAGGGGCGAAATCGCGAGAAATTCGGCCGATTTGCGGGTCTATCCGGGTTGCCGGAGGGGGCCGGCTGGCCTACCTATGGCCCATGAAATTCCTCGACGAAGCAAAGGTCTATATCCGCTCTGGTGATGGCGGGAACGGCTGCGTGGCGTTCCGCCGCGAGAAGTTCATCGAATTCGGCGGTCCCTCCGGCGGCAATGGCGGCCGCGGCGGCAACGTCATCATCGAGGTCGCCGATGGCCTCAACACGCTGATCGATTACCGCTACCAGCAGCACTTCAAGGCCCAGAAGGGCGAGAACGGCTCAGGTTCGGACCGCCACGGCGCCAACGGCAAGAACATCGTGCTGAAGGTGCCGATGGGCACGCAGATCTTCGACGAGGACCGCGAGACGCTGATCCACGACTTCACCAAGGTCGGCGAAAAGTTCGTGCTGGCCGAGGGCGGCAATGGCGGCTTCGGCAACGCGCATTTCAAGACCTCGACCAACCGCGCGCCGCGCAACGCCAATCCCGGCCAGACCGGCGAAGAGCGCTGGATCTGGCTGCGGCTGAAGCT
Organism: Bradyrhizobium sp. 23AC; assembly: GCF_054863025.1. Lineage (NCBI taxonomy): Bacteria > Pseudomonadati > Pseudomonadota > Alphaproteobacteria > Hyphomicrobiales > Nitrobacteraceae > Bradyrhizobium > Bradyrhizobium sp. 23AC. The sequence continues at coordinate 92,718 of NZ_JAVAYN010000023.1, read as the reverse complement.
GATCGCGGATGCCGGTCTCGTCGGCATGCCCAATGCCGGCAAGTCGACCTTCCTGTCCAAGGTCAGCGCGGCGCGGCCGAAGATCGCCGACTATCCCTTCACCACGCTGCATCCGCAGCTCGGCGTCGTGAATGCCGACGGCCGCGAATTCGTGCTCGCGGACATTCCGGGCCTGATCGAAGGCGCGCATGAAGGCACCGGTCTCGGCGACCGCTTCCTCGGCCATGTCGAGCGCTGCCGCGTGCTGCTGCATCTGATCGATGCGACCTGCGAGCACGCCGGCAAGGCCTACAAGACGGTGCGCAAGGAGCTCGACGCCTATGGCGGGCTGCTCACCGACAAGATCGAGATCGTCGCGCTGAACAAGATCGACGCGGTCGAGCCGGACGAACTCAAGAAGCAGAAGGACCGGCTAAAGCGCGCCGCCAAGAAGACGCCGCTGCTGCTGTCCGGCGTCACCGGCGACGGCGTCAAGGAAGCGCTGCGTGCACTCGTCGAGGTGATCGGCGAGGCCCCGGTGTCGGCCAAGGCCAAGAGCGCTGCCGAAGCGGAGCCGTGGTCGGCTTGAACTCTCTCGTCGTCCCTGCCTAGTGCGCAATTGCGCACGGGGCGCAGGGACCCATACCGCGTGATCTCTCGATGCGGATGGTCGTATACCGAACTTCTAATCTTCGCCAAACTCCTCCCTGTGGTTATGGGTCCCTGCTTTCGCAGGGACGACAGTGGAGGATGGGGCTACGCGTACGCGCATCACCGGCTTGTCTTCGCCCCTCCGATAGCGCAGCATCCAGCAATCAAGAAAATGCAGGGATGACGCATGCCGCGCGCGAAGAATGTTCTCTGGATCATGTGCGACCAGCTTCGCTATGATTATCTCGGCTGCACCGGCCATCCCACGCTGAAGACGCCGAACATCGACGCCATGGCCAAGCGCGGCGTGCTGTTCAGCAAGGCCTATGTGCAATCGCCGATCTGCGGCCCGTCGCGGATGTCGTTCTACACCGGCCGCTACATGCGCTCGCACGGCTCGCACTGGAACGGCTGGCCGCTGCGCGTCGGCGAGCCGACGCTCGGCGATCACCTCAAAAAGATCGGCGTGCGCAACGTGCTGGTCGGCAAGACCCACATGGCCCCTGATATCGAAGGCATGAAGGCGCTCGGCATCCCCCCGGAATCGATGATCGGCGTGCACGTCGCCGAATGCGGTTTTGAGCCGTATGAGCGCGACGATGGCCTGCATCCGACCGGCCGCCCGCGCCCGAAATACGACGAATATCTGCGCCAGCAGGGTTTTGAAGCGACCAATCCCTGGGAGCATTGGGCCAATTCAGGTGCGGCAGAGGACGGCTCGCTGCAGAACGGCTGGCTGCTGGTGCATGCCGACAAGGCCGCGCGCGTGCCGGACGAGCATTCCGAAACACCCTACATGACGCGGCGCGCGATGGACTTCATCGGCGAGGCCGAGACCGATGGCCGGCCGTGGTGCCTGCATCTGTCCTACATCAAGCCGCACTGGCCCTATATCGCGCCAGAGCCCTACGCCAGCATGTATTCGACCGATGACATGATCCCGGTGATCCGCTCGGAGCGCGAGCGGCAAAATCCGCATCCGGTGTTCGGCGCCTATATGGACATGCGCTACTCCCGCAACATGGCGCGCGACGATGCCCGCGAGAAGGTGATCCCGACCTATATGGGCCTGATCACCCAGATCGACGACCAGATGGGCGTGCTGATGAAGTTCTTAGGTGAGCGCGATCTGCTGGAAACCACCATGATCGTGTTCACTTCCGATCACGGCGACTATCTCGGCGATCACTGGATGGGCGAGAAGGACCTGTTCCACGAGCAGTCGGCGAAGATTCCGCTGATCGTCATCGACCCCTCGAAGGAAGCCGACGCCACGCGCGGCACGCGCAGCGATGCGCTGGTGGAGGGAATCGACCTCGCGCCGACCTTCGTCGATTATTTCGGCGGCAAGGTGCCGGGTCATATCCTCGAAGGGCATTCGCTGCTGCCGCTGCTGCGCGGGCCGACACCGCCGGACTGGCGCAAGGTCGCGTTCTCCGAATACGACTACGCCATGCAGGACGTGCGGCTGAAGCTGAACCAGCCGATCGAGCGCTGCCGCCTCTTCATGGTGTTCGACGGCCGCTGGAAATACATCCACGCCTCCGGCTTCCGCCCGATGCTGTATGACCTCGAGACCGATCCGGAAGAGTTTGTCGATCGCGGCGACGACCCCGAATGCGCCGGCATCATCGCGCGGTTGCAGGCCGAGCTGTTCGACTGGGCGCTGCATCCGAGCGGTCACATCACCACGCCCCCCGAAAAGATCGCCGCCTATGCCGAGAACCAGCTCCAAGTGAAAGGCGGCTTCCTGATCGGCATCTGGGATGAAGCCGAGCTTGCCGCGATCAAGGACGGAATAGCGCAGCGCGCGAAGATGTGAGTGAGCGGAGCGCAGCTCTCTCAACTCGTCATGCCCGGGCTTGACGGTCGAGTGTGGAGCGCGAGCGAGACCTAATTCTCGATCTTGTAGCCCGTCGCCTGCACGATCGGCCGCCAGAACGCGATATTCGCCGCGAGCTGTTTTGACAGGCCTTCCGCCGTGCTGCCGACCGGGATCAGGCCGATGGCGGCGAGCTTGTCCTTCACCTCCGGCTTGGCCAGCATCGCGACCGCGGCTGCGCTGAGCTTTTCGGCAAAATCCGGCGGGCTGCCGGCGGGGAGCCACATGCCGTACCAGCCGTCGGCAACGAGATCGATACCGCTTTCCTTCAGCGTCGGCACATCGGGGACGAACGGCGAGCGCTCTGCGCTTGCAATCGCGAGGATCCTCACACCGTTGGCACGATGCTGCGCGATCGCATCGGATACCGTGGTGATGCCGAACGGCAGATGGCCGGCGATGAGATCATTCATGACAAGCGCGCTCCCGCGATAAGGCGCCCGGGTCATTGAAAGACCAAGGATCTGTTCAAGTCGCCATCCGAGGAAGTGCGGGATGTTGCCGCTGCCTGGTGTCCCATAGGCGGCCTTTGCGACATTTGCCCTCAACCAGGTGACGAGTTCACCAAAACTACCCACCCCGATCGCGGGACTTGCAACGACGGCAAACTCGAAGCGAACGAGTTGCGACACGGGGACGAAATCCCTGGCCGCGTCGAAGCTCGGTTGATTCTCCACCATCGGCAGCAGGTACATGGTCGGACCGGTCGTCACCAAGATTGTATTGCCGTCGGAGCTTGCGCCCTTCACGGCCCTGATTCCGATCAACCCGTCACCACCGGTACGATTCTCGACGATCATGGTTCGCCCAAGCGGGGCGCCGAATTGCTCGGCGATGAGACGACACAAGGCATCACCGCTGCCGCCTGCCGCGAACGGGAAGATGATGCGCGTCAGCGGACCGGATTGAGCATGTGCGCCACTGGCCTGCGCCAGCAAGGGCAGCGAGAGGCCTCCGGCGATGAAGCTGCGTCGGTCCACGTCATCCTCCCTCGTTATTGATTATTCGAGGCATAGACTGCCCGGGCCTTGGCCGACAAGGGCGCCGTTAGGCCTATTTACCGGCTCCGCTGCCTTGCGCCGGCCACCGTCCTGCTGCAAAAGCTAGCCGCATCGGCGCCGCCCTTTTTCGCTCCGCCGGACCAACGACAGAGCAATTTGACGACCGCCATGGCCAGCCCCGAACTCAGTCAATTCCGCCGCATCGTCGTCAAGGTCGGCTCCGCGCTGCTGGTCGATTCCGACAAGGGCGAGGTGCGGGCGTCCTGGCTCGCCGCGCTCGCCGACGACATGGCCAAGCTGCACCGCGAGGGACGCGACGTCCTCGTCGTCTCCTCCGGCTCGATCGCGCTCGGCCGCAGCCGCCTCAAGCTGCCGCGCGGCCCGCTCAAGCTGGAAGAGAGCCAGGCCGCCGCCGCCGTCGGCCAGATCGCGCTGGCGCGGATCTGGTCCGAGGTGCTCGGGGCGCACGACATCGGTGCCGGCCAGATCCTGGTGACGCTGCAGGACACCGAGGAGCGCCGCCGCTATCTCAATGCGCGCTCCACGATCGGCAAGCTGCTGGAGTGGCGTGCGATCCCCGTGATCAACGAGAACGACACGGTCGCCACCAACGAGATCCGCTACGGCGACAATGACCGGCTCGCCGCGCGCGTCGCCACGATGGCAAGCGCCGACCTGCTGGTGCTGCTGTCCGACATCGACGGACTCTATGACGCCCCGCCGAAGAACAATCCGAACGCCAAGCTCATTCCGGTGGTCGAGAGCATCTCCTCGGAGATCGAAGCCGTGGCGGGCGACGCCGAGTCCGAGCTGTCGCGCGGCGGCATGCGCACCAAGGTCGAGGCGGCCAAGATCGCGACCACCGGCGGCACGCATATGCTGATCGCCTCCGGCAAGATCGAGCATCCCTTGCAGGCGATCGCCGACGGCGGCCGCTGCACCTGGTTCCTGACGCCGGCCAATCCGATCACCTCGCGAAAGCGCTGGATCGCGGGCACGCTGGAGCCGAAGGGCACGCTGACCATCGACGCCGGCGCAGTGACGGCGCTGCGCGCCGGCGCCAGCCTGCTGCCGGCCGGCGTGATCAAGGTCGAGGGCCAGTTCGCCCGCGGCGATGCCGTGATCGTGCGCGGCCCCGACACCAGCGAGGTCGGCCGCGGCCTGATCGCCTACGACGCCGAGGTCGCCGAGCGGATCAAGGGCCGCTCCTCCCCTGATGTGATGACCATCCTCGGTATCAGCGGAAGATCGGAGATGATCCACCGCGACGATCTGGTGGTGGGCGGATAAGGGCCGCTGCGGCCCTTTTGCTGAGCCAGTGGCCTAGCCGCCGCGCGGCTTGGGAGACCTGCCATACCCTCCCGACCCTTCGCAGGCGCGGGATTTCCGTGCTAGGACACCGCCTTAGCAGAAGGTTTTGACCCCAATGGCCGCCCCCCTCAAAGCCGTCGACGGCAATGCCGATCTCCAGGCGCTGATGTCCGATCTCGGAACCCGTGCCCGCGCTGCCGCGCGCGTGCTGGCGCTGGCGCCGCCGGAGCAGAAAAACCGGGCGCTGGAAGCCATGGAGCGGGCGATCCGCGCGAGCTCTGCGGCGATCCTCGCCGCCAATGCCGAGGACGTCGCGGAAGCCCGCGCCTCCGGCAATGCCACATCCTCCTTCATCGACCGCCTGACGCTGACGCCGGCGCGCATCGAGGGCATGGCCGAGGGCATCGACATCGTACGCGGCATCGCCGATCCCGTCGGCATCGTCACCGAGAGCTGGCAGCGGCCGAACGGCATGAGGATCGAGCGCGTGCGCGTGCCGCTCGGCGTCGTCGGCGTGATCTTCGAGAGCCGTCCGAACGTTGCGGCCGACGCCGGCGTGCTGTGCCTGAAGTCCGGCAATGCCGTGATCCTGCGCGGCGGCTCGGACAGTTTTCGGTCCTGCCGCGCGATCCATGAATGCCTGGTGCAGGGCCTGCGCGAGGCGGGCCTGCCTGAAGCTGCGATCACGCTGGTGCCGACGCGCGACCGCGCGGCAGTCGGCATGATGCTCTCGGGCCTGAACGGCGCGGTCGACGTGATCGTGCCCCGCGGGGGAAAAAGCCTCGTCGCGCGCGTCGAGCAGGAAGCGCGCGTGCCTGTCTTCGCGCATCTCGAAGGCGTCAACCACGTCTATGTCGATGCCAGCGCCGACCTTGCCATGGCGAAGTCGCTCGTGCTCAACGCAAAAATGCGCCGCACCGGGGTCTGCGGCGCGGCCGAGACGCTGCTGGTCGATCGCGCCGCGGCCGGCAAAAATCTGAAGCCGCTGGTCGAGATGCTGATCGAGGCGGGCTGCGAAGTGCGCGGCGACGAAACGGTGCAAGGGACGGATGCGCGCGTAAAACCTGCGAGCGACGACGATTGGGACACCGAATATCTCGACGCGATCATCGCGGCGAAGGTGGTCGACGGCGTCGATGGCGCAATCGCGCACATCCAGAACCATGGCTCGCATCACACCGATGCGATCGTGAGCGCGGATGAGGCGGCCGCGAAGAAATTCCTGAGCGAGGTCGATTCCGCGATCGTGCTGCACAACGCCTCGACACAGTTTGCCGATGGCGGCGAGTTCGGCTTCGGCGCCGAGATCGGGATTGCGACCGGCCGCTTCCACGCCCGCGGCCCTGTTGGCGCCGAGCAGCTGACGAGCTTCAAATATCGCGTTCACGGCACCGGACAGACGCGGCCGTAAGCAACGTCGCGGGGCGGGCATTGAGCAACAATTTCGTCGTGCCGCGTTTCGTGGCGCAAGCGGTCCCACCCCACACGGAGGGCATGCGCATCGGCCTGCTCGGCGGCTCGTTCAATCCGCCGCATCAGGCGCACCGCGCGATCAGCCGGTTCGCGCTCCAACGATTGCAACTCGATCGCGTCTGGTGGCTGGTGACCCCAGGCAATCCGCTGAAGGAGAACGGCAATCTGCATGAGCTCGGCGAGCGCATGCGGGCCGCGCGCGACGTCGCCGATGATCCCCGGATCGAGGTCAGCTGTCTCGAATCCGTCATCCGCACCCGCTACACTATCGACACGATCAACACCTTGCGCCGCCGCTTCTCGGGCCTGCGCTTTGTCTGGATCATGGGCGCCGACAATCTCGCTCAATTCCATCATTGGCAGGACTGGCGGCGCATCGCCGGCCAGGTGCCGATGGCAGTCATCGATCGCCCGCCGCAGAGTTTTCGCGCCCTCGCCTCCCCCGCAGCCCAAGCGCTGGCACGCTACCGCCTGCCCGAGAACAAGGCGGCGCTGCTTGCGGATCGAACAGCGCCCGCCTGGGTGTTCCTGACCGGATTGAAGCTGAATCTGTCCTCGACGGGCTTACGGAACCCGGACGGGAGCTGGAAAGGTACAATGTGAGGACGAGGGCGTGGATGTGGTGTGGGCTTTCGCCTCTCTGGCATATTGAAACCCTTAACCCCACATGATGTAGTGTAACCAGTGAGCGCTGGATTCGGCGTTCGCGATACAGTGAAAGGAATGGTCCCTGACCACATCTGTATTGTCCAAGTCAGCTTCGACGAAGTCTGTTTTACCCAAGGTTGCCAAGCCGGCGCGTAAAACATCAGCCAAAGCTGCGGTCTTGAAGGCGCAACCCGACGCCGACAAGACGCTGAGCCTGATCCTCTCCCGCCTCGAGGACATGAAGGCGGAAGAGACGGTCACCATCGACCTTCGCGGCAAATCGGCGTACTCCGACTACATGATCGTCACCACCGGCCGGGTGAACCGGCACGTTGGCGCGATCGCGGAAAACGTCGCCAAGGGCCTCAAGGAAAACGGCATCAAGAACATCCATGTCGAGGGCTTGCCCAATTGCGACTGGGTGCTGATCGATTCCGGCGACGTGATCGTGCACGTGTTCAGACCCGAGGTCCGTGAGTTCTACAATCTCGAGCGATTGTACACGCAGGGCCCAGGGGCGGCGAAGGCGATCTAGGCTGATCGAGCCGATTTCGAATCGGCTGACGCGCATGCTAGCGTCGTGCGCGCGCCATTTGCGCGCGGTCTTGAAAACACGACCCTGAAGATATCAGACCCCTGAAGATATCATGCGCGTTGCTGTCATTGCGGTGGGCCGGCTGAAGCAGGGCCCCGAACGGGAGCTTGCCGACCGCTATTTCGAGCGGTTCGACGAGGCCGGCGGCAAGCTCGGATTCCGCGAGCTCCTGGTCCACGAAATCCCCGAGAGCCGCGCGCGCGACACCGCGACGCGGATGACCGAAGAGGCCGCCGCGATCTCCGCGCATATTCCGGACAAATCGATCCTGGTGGCACTGGACGAGCGCGGGCAAAATCTCGACTCCACCGTATTCGCACGGCATCTCGGACGCTGGCGGGACGAAGGTGCCGGACATACTGTCTTCGTGATCGGAGGGGCGGACGGACTTTCGCCCGAATTGCGCCGTAAGGCCAAGCTCGCGATTGCGTTCGGCTCTGCGACCTGGCCGCACCAAATGGTCCGCGTCATGCTTCTGGAACAGCTTTATCGGGCCGCCACCATTTTGGCCGGCCACCCCTATCACCGCGCGTGATGCGCGCCACAACGAGCACCTTTGCCGACACGATGCGAGCGCCGCTCCTCAACCTGTTGCTGATCACAAGCGTTGCCGGCGCAAGCCTCGCGCAAGCCCAGACCGCAGCGCCGGCGCCCCAGACAGCCGCCGTCTCGCCTGACGCCATCAAGCAGCGCGAGCAGGAGCTGGAAGCCGCGCGCGCCCGGCAGAAGAGCGCGGAAGAGGCGCAGGCCAAGCTCAAGGCCGAGATCACCTCGCTCGGCCAGGACCGCACTCAGCTCAATCAGCAGCTGATCGACACCGCCGCCAATGTGCGCAGCGTGGAGACCAAGATCGACGAGACCGAAACGCGTCTGCGCACGCTCAACGGACGCGAGCAGGCGATGCGCACCTCGCTCGATTCGCGCCGTGCCGACATCGTCGAGGTGCTGGCGGCGTTGCAGCGGGCCGGACGGCGCACGCCGCCGGCGCTGCTGGTGCGGCCCGAAGATGCGCTGCAATCACTGCGCACGGCAATGCTGCTCGGCGCCGTGGTGCCGGAGCTGCGCGGCCGCGCCGAAAAGATCGCAAGCGAGCTCGGCGAGCTCGTGGCCTTGCGCAAGAATATCGCCACCGAGCGCGACCAGCTCGCCTCCGATCGCGACAAGGTCAGGAGCGACCAGACCCGGCTCACCGCCCTCGTCGACGAGCGGCAGCGCCAGCAGGCGGCACGCGAGAAGGACCTCGATGCCGAGAATTCGCGCGCCATCGCGCTTTCGAGACAGGTCGGCGATCTCCAGGGGCTGATCACCAAGATGGAGCAGGATCTGCAGAGCGCCGCCAAGGCGGCCGAGAAGGCAGCCGAGGCCGCACGGCAGGCCGAGGCCAAGGCGGCCGCCAGTGCCAGCGCGAGCGCCAAGTCCGGGCCGGGCGTGTTCAAGGACCGGTCCCGGACCACCCCTGCGATCGTCTTTGCCTCCGCCAAGGGTCTCCTGCCTCTTCCAGTTAACGGTAACAAGATCAGGGATTTCGGCGGTTCCGACGGGGTCGGCGGGGTCCAGAAGGGCATTTCGCTGGCGACCAAGCCCGGCTCCCAGGTCACAACGCCGTGTGACGGCTGGGTGGTCTATTCAGGCCCGTTCCGCAGCTATGGACAACTCTTGATCCTCAACGCCGGGGGCGGGTATCATGTCCTGATCGCCGGGATGGAGCGCATTTCGGTCAACATCGGACAGTTTGTGCTCACGGGGGAGCCGGTTGCGACGATGGGATCGACCTCTCAGGTCGCCTCCATTCTCGCGACGAACGCGAGTCAACCTGTGCTGTATGTCGAGTTCCGTAAGGACGGCACTCCAATCGATCCAGGCCCATGGTGGGCCGCAAATGAAGGCGAGAAGGTTCGCGGATGATGCGCAAGACTTCAGTAATCCTCCTCAGCGCGGCCACCGGCGCGGCGCTGATGCTGTTCGTGACCCAGCCGCGCGCGGTGTTCATGGGCTCCAGCGCGCGAGCCGCCACCGCAGACACCTATCGCCAGCTCAATCTGTTCGGCGACGTCTTCGAGCGCGTGCGCTCCGACTATGTCGAGAAGCCCGACGACACCAAGCTGATCGAATCCGCCATCAGCGGCATGCTCACCGGCCTCGATCCGCATTCGAGCTACATGGATGCCAAGAGCTTCCGCGACATGCAGGTGCAGACCCGCGGTGAGTTCGGCGGCCTCGGCATCGAGGTCACGATGGAAGACGGCCTGATCAAGGTGGTCTCGCCGATCGACGACACCCCGGCTTCGCGTGCCGGCGTCATGGCCAACGACATCATCACCAATCTCGACGACGAGGCGGTGCAGGGCCTGACCCTGAACCAGGCGGTCGAGAAGATGCGCGGCCCGGTCAACACCAAGATCAAGCTCAAGATCATCCGCAAGGGACAGGACAATCCGATCGACGTCACCCTGGTGCGCGACAACATCCGCGTCCGCTCGGTGCGCGCGCGCGTCGAGGCCGACGACATCGCCTATATCCGCATCACCACCTTCAACGAGCAGACCACCGAAGGCCTGAAGCGCGAGGTCGCCAACCTCTCCAATCAGATCGGCGACAAGCTGAAGGGCTACATCATCGACCTCCGCAACAATCCGGGCGGCCTGCTCGAGGAAGCGGTCACCGTCTCCGACTCGTTCCTGGAGAAGGGCGAGATCGTGTCGACGCGCGGGCGCAATGCCGAAGAGACCCAGCGTCGCACCGCGCATTCGGGCGATCTGACCAAGGGCAAGCCGGTTATCGTATTGGTCAATGGCGGCTCGGCCTCGGCGTCGGAGATCGTCGCCGGCGCGCTGCAGGACCACAAGCGCGCGACCATCGTCGGCACGCGCTCGTTCGGCAAGGGCTCGGTGCAGACCATCATTCCGCTCGGAAGCGGCAATGGCGCCCTGCGGCTGACCACGGCGCGCTACTACACGCCGTCGGGCAAGTCGATCCAGGCCAAGGGCATCGTGCCCGACATCGAAGTGCTGCAGGACGTGCCGGACGAGCTGAAGTCGCGCACCGACACCAAGGGCGAAGCTTCGCTGCGCGGCCATCTCAAGAACGACGGCGACGAGAAAACCGGCTCGCAGTCCTACGTCCCGCCGGACGCCAAGGACGACAAGGCGCTCAAGCTCGCCGACGACTTGCTCCACGGCATCAAGAACAGCGCCTCCGCCGCGCCCACCCCGGGCGGCGACAACAAGGCCACGACCGACAAGCCCAAAGCGGCGAACTAAGTCGGCGTATCCACGCGATCCCACGAAAGGGCGGCTCCTCGGAGCCGCCCTTTTGCTTGGAACTCCTGGTTGCTGATAACTCCTGGCATCCCCGGCCTATCCCGGCCTGCCGCCGCTTGACCCCGGCGTGGTATCGTCATTGGCAGTGATTCGGGATCGCGCATGACTGAAACGGCCGATGATCTGAGCGCCCCGCTCGGACAGGACAAGCCGCGCCGGAAACGCCGGCTGCGGCTGCCGTTCACGGCCATGCAGGCGCTTGCCGTGCTGCTCGGCCTGTTCCTCCTCACCTTTGCCGGCTTCGCCATCTTCAACAAGGATCCGCTCGGCGGCGAGCCGATGACGCGGATCGCCATCCGCGAGAACGGCGCCGACAAGGCTCCCGCCGAGAAGCCCGCCGCCGGCCACGGCCAGGACAGCAAGCAAGACGGCAAACACGACAGCCAGGAGACGCCGAAGCAGGCCGCTCCCGGCGAGCAGAAGACCGTCACCATGATCGACGGCTCCACCGGCGCCCGCCATGACGTGGTGATCGGCGAGGACGCAGGCGACAAGGCGGGGGCGGCTTCGGCCCCGCCGCCGGTCATGGCCGGGATCAATCCAAAACTGCTGGAGAAGTCACGCTACGGCATGATCCCGGTGGTCGCCGACGGGCTGAAGCCGTTCAACGTCTATGCGGCGGACGCCGATCGCGCCAAGGCCGCCAAGATGCCGGTGGTCGCCATCGTGATCGGCGGCCTTGGCGTCGGCGCCGCCAAGACCACCGATGCGATCATGAGGCTGCCGGCAGCGGTGACGCTGGCCTTCACGCCCTACGGTACCGATCCCGGCAAGCTCGCCGAACGGGCCCGCGCGCAGCGCCACGAGATCTTCCTCCAGATCCCGATGGAGCCCTACGACTTCCCCGACAATGATCCGGGACCGCAGACGCTGCTGACCTCGCTCAGCGCCGACCAGAACATGGACCGCCTGTTCTGGCATTTCAGCCGGATGCAGGGCTATGCCGGCATCACCAATTTCATGGGCGCCCGCTTCATCGCGACGGAGCCGGCGATGCAGCCGATCATCCGCGAGGCGGCCAAGCGCGGCCTCGGCTTCTTCGACGACGGCTCCTCGCCCCGCAGCATCGCAGCCCAGGCCGCGGCGAACCAGGCCATGCCGTTCGGCAAGGGCGACATCGCGATCGACGTGGTGCCGACCCCGACCGAGATCGACCGCGCCCTGAACAAGCTCGAATCGGCGGCACGCGAGCGCGGCGCGGCTGTCGGCACCGCCTCCGCCCTTCCCGTCTCGATCGAGCGCATCGGCGCCTGGACCAAGACATTGGGCGACCGGGGTATCCTTTTGGTGCCATTGACAACCGCGATGCTGAAATCAAAATCCAGCTAAATCAACGGATTGGTACGGCACGGGTCCCGCGGGACCGGTCAAGCCTTACCGACAGCATGCGAGAGGTCTGGCGGAATGGCGCGTTACGAGGATCTGCCCTACCGGACCTGCGTCGGTGTGATGCTGATCAACACAGAGGGACGGGTGTTCATCGGCCGCCGCGCCGGCGGCATCGAGCATGTCGACGACACCCATGTCTGGCAGATGCCGCAAGGCGGCGTCGATCCCGGCGAGGACACCTGGGACGCCGCGAGGCGCGAGCTCTATGAGGAGACCAGCGTGCGCTCGGTCGAGCGGCTCGGCGAGGTCCCGGACTGGCTCACTTACGACATTCCGCGCACGGTCGCCGGGCGCGCCTGGAAGGGCCGCTATCGCGGCCAGCGCCAGAAATGGTTCGCCGTGCGCTTCACCGGCAAGGACAGCGAGATCAATGTCGCCAATCCCGGCGGTGGCGGCCACAAGGCCGAATTCGTGAGCTGGCGCTGGGAGCCGATGAAGAATCTGACCGGGCTGATCATTCCCTTCAAGCGCCCGGTCTATGAGCGCGTGGTGCAGGAATTTTCCGCGCTGGCGGAGGATTGACCTCCACCGTCATTCCGGGGCACGCGAAGCGTGAACTCCGGTGCGCAGTGCGCACCTGAGAATCTCGAGGTTCCGGGTTCGATGCTGCGCATCGCCCCGGAACGACGACGGAGAGCGAAAGCACATGACCAATCAAAAACCCTACCGCCCCAACGTGGGGATCGCCCTCTTCAACACCGAAGGCCGCGTGCTGATCGGCCATCGCTTCAAGGGCGACGGTCCCGAGATCATCCTGCCCGGGCTCGACTGGCAGATGCCGCAGGGCGGCGTCGACGACGGTGAGAATTTGCGCGATGCCGCGATGCGCGAGCTCTGGGAGGAGACCAGCGTCGTCAGCGCGGACTATCTCGGCGAGACCGACTGGCTCAGCTACGAATTCCCGCCCTATGACGGACCGCAGACGCATCGCCTCGCGAAATTTCGTGGCCAGCGGCAAAAATGGTTCGCGCTGCGCTTCACCGGCAAGGATGACGAGATCGACCCGCTGACGCCGCGCAACGGCCAGCCCGCCGAGTTCGACGCCTGGCGCTGGGAGCGCCTGGATCGTGTTGCCGACGTCGTGGTGCCGTTCCGGCGTGAGGTTTATCAGGCCGTCGCGCAGCAGTTCGCGGCCTTCGCAAACTGAAACTGCGAAAACAACCCCATGCACAGTAGAAGGCCGCCGCCGGCGCGGTACGCTGTGGTTGTTGTGAAGCGATTGACACCGCGGAAGAAGTTCACAGCGCTGCGCAATCCGTCACGGGTGTCCAACCTCTCCCGCTTGCGGGGGAGGTCGGCGCGAAGCGCCGGGTGGGGGCTCTCTCCACCCAGGGAGTGTCCCGTTGCGGAGACACCCCCACCCCAGCCCTCCCCCGCAAGCGGGAGAGGGAGCGCATCTCGCGCCCGGCAGCGATCGGGCCCAGTCTCAGCACGCGCTAATTAATCGGACCCACCGTGAACGGGCCGAGTGCGATGACGTGGCAGTCGCTGTCGCGCTTGGCGCAGTCGGCGAGTGCGGAGGTGACGGCGGCCTGCTCGTCGGCGGCCTTGAGGCCGAGGCCTGGCCGGCCCGCGCTACCGACCGCGACCGCGTTCCAGCCCATGGCGTCACCGAGCTTGCGCACGACCTCGCCGCGCGCATCCGCCACGATCGAGGCGTTGGAGGCGGCATTGAAGAAGCCGGTGATCCTGAACAGCGTCGGGATCGGCACGACGAAATTGTCGTCGATCGCGACCACGAGGCACGCGACGCCGGCGATCGCGCCGCATGATTCCAGCGAACGGCGCGCGGCATCTTCGGCGGACGCGGCGCCGAGCACCATGAAATATTGTCCGCCCGGGCCGAGCGCGACCGAGCGGGATTTCGCCGCCGGCACGAACATGTTCTCGAGCCGGACCTTTTGCGGTTCGCGCACCATCGGAAAGTCCTTCGATGCGAAGCTTCGCTCGGTCATGGCGTCGTGCCGGAAATAGGGAGACGGCGGCATCGGCGGCTTGCCGTGCGTGTAGACGACGTTGTTGCCGACCGCATAGAGCTCGCAGCGCCGCGGCGATTGCGCGGCATCGGCGCGCTTCTGGCACTGCTCGATCGCGGTGTTGCGCGCGGCCTCCTCGTTCGGCTGGTTCAGGGCCGAGCCGGTGAAGCCGCCGACATTGAGCGCGAAGGCCTTGTAGTCGCCGGCAGCGGAATAATCGCCGGCGAGAAAGTTGCGCACGCGCTCGTTGATGAAGGGCACGCTGTCGGCCGCAAACTTGCCGGCCATCGGCGCGGCCGATGGTGACGGCGCAGGCATCGGCGCCATCGCAGCGCCGGCATTTTGCGGCGCCATTGGCGTCATTGGCGCTTTGGCCATTTGAGTCGGCGCGGGGCTCGGCGCCGCGCTTGGTGCTGCGGCCGGCGTCGCTGCGACATTCGCCGTCTGCTTGAGCTTGGTGTTGTAGAGGAAGCCGGTGACGCCGATGGCGACGATCGAGACGATTGCGACCACCAGCGGCCACATCCACACCGGCGCCGTGGCGAGCTTTGAGCCCGCTTTCTTCAGCTGCGGCTTGGTATAGCTGCCGTCCTCGCGCCGCATCGCCACCATGTAGGCGTGCACCGGCGTCGGGATGTTCTTGACCTCCTGCGCGCCGATATCGGCGAACTGCACCGAGAGCTTGTTGGCGACCTGCTCATGCACCGCGCGCGAGACGCAGATGCCGCCGACCTCGGCGAGACCCTCCAGCCGCGCAGCGATGTTGACGCCGTCGCCGAGCAGATCGCCGTTGCGCTCGACCACGTCGCCGATAGTGATGCCGATGCGGAACGACATCTGCCGGCTCGGCGGATAAGCCATGTTGCGGGTCCGCAAGGATTCCTGGATGTCGATCGCGCAACGCACCGCATCGACCGCGCTCGGGAATTCCGCGAGCACGGCATCGCCCGCCGTATTGAAGATGCGTCCCCCGGCCCTCGCGATGAAATCGTCGACGACCTCGCGATAGGAGGCCAGACGCCGCAGCGTCTCCTCCTCGTCTTCGGCAACCAGTCTCGAGTAACCGGCAATATCGGCTGCGAAAATCGCTGCGATCTTGCGTTTCATCTGCGACCCGCCCCGGGAACAAATTCGCAGGGCAGAATGCCGCTATCGGCGGCGGGGTGCAACAAAGTTTCAGCGCCCGCCACGGGTGTGACGAGCGCTGCACTTGGTCAGGGAATGTCTTGCAAGGTTCTCGTTCGAGCCCCGGAGCGGTGCCCCGGGGCTTAGTGCATAGCCGTCGAGTTGAGCTGCTGCTGGATGCTCTTGAAGTGGTCGAGCCGCTCGATCGCCTGATCGAGCTCGCCGCCTTCATGCTCCTTCAGCCCCTCTTCCATCTCCGAGATGGTCGCCGCGAACTGGGCGCGGTCGAGCTCGGCCAGCGACGTCGCGACATCGGCGAGCACGGTCAGGCCCTTTTCGGAGACTTCGGCGAGACCGCCGAGCACGATGACCTTCTCATGGCGGCCAGCGGTGGTGATGGTGAGAATGCCCGGACGGATCGCGGCCACGACCGGCGCATGCCCTGCCAGCACGCCGAAATCACCCTCGACGCCGGGGATGTCGACCTGATCGACCTCGCCCGAGAAGGCGAGCTTTTCCGGAGAGACGAGATCGAAGTGGAAGGTAGCCATGGTGTACCTGCGAATGGTGAGTAGCGAATGGCGAGTGGCGAAGAGAGCAGCGCGTCTATTCGCTACTCCCCATTCGCCATTCGCGCCTTAGGCCGCTTCCGCCGCCAGCTTCTTGCCCTTCTCGACGGCTTCTTCGATCGTGCCGACCATGTAGAAGGCCGCTTCGGGCAGATGGTCGTACTTGCCTTCCACCAGGCCCTTGAAGCCCTTGATGGTGTCGGCGAGCTCGACGAACTTGCCCGGCGATCCCGTGAAGATTTCGGCGACGTGGAACGGCTGCGACATGAAGCGCTCGACCTTGCGGGCGCGCGCCACCGTCAGCTTGTCCTCTTCCGAAAGCTCGTCCATGCCGAGAATGGCGATGATGTCCTGGAGCGCCTTATAGCGCTGCAGCACCTGCTGGACCTGACGGGCAACCGCGTAGTGCTCCTCGCCGACGACCAGCGGGGAGAGCATGCGCGAGGTCGAGTCGAGCGGATCCACCGCGGGATAGATGCCCTTTTCGGCGATCGAGCGCGACAGCGTGGTGGTCGCGTCAAGATGCGCGAACGAGGTCGCGGGCGCCGGGTCGGTCAAGTCGTCGGCCGGAACGTAGATGGCCTGCACCGAGGTGATCGAACCCTTCTGCGTGGTGGTGATGCGCTCCTGCAGCGCGCCCATGTCGGTGGCGAGCGTCGGCTGATAACCCACCGCCGAAGGAATACGGCCGAGCAGCGCCGACACTTCCGAGCCGGCCTGGGTGAAGCGGAAGATGTTGTCGACGAAGAACAGCACGTCTTGGCCCTTGTCGCGGAAGTCTTCCGCGATGGTCAGACCCGTGAGCGCGACGCGGGCGCGGGCGCCGGGCGGCTCGTTCATCTGGCCGAACACCAGCGCGCACTTCGACTTGACGCTCGGATCCGGATTCTTCGGATCGGCGTTGACCTTGGACTCGATGAACTCGTGATAGAGGTCGTTGCCCTCGCGGGTGCGCTCGCCGACGCCGGCGAACACGGAGTAACCGCCGTGCGCCTTCGCGACGTTGTTGATCAGCTCCTGAATCAGCACGGTCTTGCCGACGCCGGCGCCGCCGAACAGGCCGATCTTGCCGCCCTTTGCATACGGAGCCAGGAGATCGACGACCTTGATGCCGGTGACCAGAATTTCAGCTTCGGTCGACTGGTCGGTGTAGCTCGGCGCGTCCTGATGGATGGGGCGCAGGCTTTCGGCGTTGACCGGGCCGGCTTCGTCGATCGGCTCGCCGATGACGTTGATGATGCGGCCGAGCGTGCCTTCGCCGACGGGAACGCGGATCGGCAGGCCGGTGTCGGTCACTTCCTGGCCGCGCACCAGACCTTCGGTCACGTCCATCGCGATCGTGCGCACGGTGGACTCACCGAGATGCTGCGCAACTTCCAGCACGAGGCGGATGTTGCCGTTCTTGGTTTCCAGCGAATTGAGAATGGCCGGGAGGTGGCCCTCGAACTGAACGTCGACGACGGCGCCCATGACCTGGGTGACGCGACCGACCGGGTTAGCTGCTGTAGCCATGAAGCTCTCCTTCGAAATTCTTTACTTGAACGACCGTCGTTGAGTTCGTGCGTCAGACCGCCTCGGCGCCGGAGATGATCTCGATCAGCTCCTTGGTGATCTGGGCTTGACGGGTTCGGTTGTAGATCTGGGTTTGCTTGCGGATCATTTCGCCGGCGTTGCGGGTGGCGTTGTCCATCGAGCTCATCTGCGCGCCGTAGAACGAAGCGGTGTTTTCCAGCAGCGCGCGGAAGATCTGCACCGCGATGTTGCGCGGCAGCAGGCCCGAAAGGAGTTCGTCCTCCTCCGGCTCATATTCGTAGGACGTCGACGGCGCGTTCGCCGCCTTCTCTTCCACGACCAGCGGAATGATCTGCTGCGCGGTCGGGATCTGGGCGATCACCGACTTGAACTGCGCGTAGAACAGCGTGCAAACGTCGAACTCGCCGTTCTCGAAACGGGCCAGCACCTTCCTGGCGATGTCCTCGGCGTTGACGAAACCGAGCTGACGAACGCTGCGCAGGTCGAGATGTTCGACGATCTGCTTGTCGAACTGGCGGCGGAGCTGCTCATAGCCCTTGCGGCCGACGCAGAAGAATTTGACTTCCTTGCCCTGCGCCATCAGCGCCTGGGCACGATCGCGCGCGAGGCGCACGATCGAGGAGTTGAAGGCACCGGACAGGCCGCGCTCGCCGGTGCAGACCAGCAGCAGGTGGACCTGGTCCCTGCCGGTGCCGGCAAGCAGCGCCGGCGCGCCGGGTGAACCGGCGGCGGCGCTGGCGATGTTGGAGATCACCGCGCTCATCTTGTCGGCATAGGGGCGCGCAGCTTCGGCCGCCTGCTGGGCGCGGCGCAACCTGGACGCCGCGACCATCTGCATGGCCTTGGTGATCTTTTGCGTCGCCTTGGTGGAGGCGATGCGCACGCGCATGTCTTTAAGTGACGCCATTCTTCGTTCACCCCGGCGGTTCGACTGATACGTCGGACCGCTAGCCTGTCCCGATCGCAATGCCCGGCCGGGCGCCGGGCACGCTTCTTATTGTCTTGCCTCTCGCGAAGCGATCATGGCCGGAAGACCCGGCCATGACGACGCTTAAGCGAAGCTCTTCGCAAAACCTTCGACCACCGACTTCAGCTTGGCAGCCACGTCGTCGGAGAGGTCGCGGGTGTCGCGGATCGAATTGAGGATCTCGACGTTCTTGCCGCGCAGCAGCGAGAGCAGACCGTCCTCGAACGCGCGCACCTTGTTGACCGGGAGCGGATCGAGATAGCCGTTGGTGCCGGCCCAGATCACGCAGACCTGCTCTTCCATCTTCAGCGGCGCGAACTGCGGCTGCTTCAGGAGCTCGGTCAGGCGGGAGCCGCGGTTCAGCAGGCGCTGGGTCGAGGCGTCCAAGTCGGAGCCGAACTGCGCGAACGCCGCCATTTCGCGGTACTGCGCCAGCTCGCCCTTGATCTTGCCCGCGACCTTCTTGGTGGCCTTGGTCTGCGCCGAGGAGCCGACGCGCGACACCGACAGACCGACATTCACCGCGGGACGGATGCCCTGGAAGAACAGGTCGGTTTCCAGGAAGATCTGACCGTCGGTGATCGAGATGACGTTGGTCGGAATGTAGGCCGACACGTCGTTGGCCTGGGTTTCGATGACCGGCAGCGCGGTCAGCGAGCCCGAGCCGTGATCCTTGCTGAGCTTGGCCGCGCGCTCGAGCAGACGGGAATGCAGGTAGAACACGTCGCCCGGATAAGCTTCGCGGCCCGGCGGGCGGCGCAGCAGCAGCGACATCTGGCGGTAGGCGACGGCCTGCTTGGACAGATCGTCATAGATGATGACCGCGTGCATGCCGTTGTCGCGGAAGAACTCGCCCATGGTGCAGGCGGTGAACGGCGCGATGTACTGCATCGGCGCCGGATCCGAAGCGGTGGCGGCGACGACGATCGAATATTCGAGCGCGCCCTGCTCTTCCAGCACCTTCACGAACTGGGCGACGGTCGAACGCTTCTGGCCGACCGCGACGTAGACGCAGTACAGCTTGATGTTCTCGTCGGGCTGCGCGTTGAGCGGCTTCTGGTTCAGGATGGTGTCGAGCGCGATCGCGGTCTTGCCGGTCTGACGGTCGCCGATGATCAGCTCGCGCTGGCCGCGGCCGATCGGGATCAGGGCGTCGATCGCCTTGAGGCCGGTCGCCATCGGCTCGCTCACCGA
This sequence comes from Bradyrhizobium sp. 23AC, assembly GCF_054863025.1. Classification (NCBI taxonomy): domain Bacteria; kingdom Pseudomonadati; phylum Pseudomonadota; class Alphaproteobacteria; order Hyphomicrobiales; family Nitrobacteraceae; genus Bradyrhizobium; species Bradyrhizobium sp. 23AC. Next base: position 73,105 of record NZ_JAVAYN010000023.1, on the reverse strand, counting down.
CTTGCGCGGAATGATGCCGGGCGCCTTGACGTCGACGCGCATGCGCTTGTCGGCCTGGATCGGGCCCTTGCCGTCGATCGGATTGCCGAGCGCGTCGACGACGCGGCCGAGCAGGCCCTTGCCGACCGGCGCGTCCACGATGGCGCGGGTGCGCTTGACGGTCTGGCCTTCCTTGATCTCACGGTCGCCGCCGAAGATCACGACGCCGACGTTGTCGGTTTCAAGGTTCAGCGCCATGCCGCGGGTGCCGTTCTCGAACTCGACCATTTCGCCGGCCTGGACGTTGTCCAGACCGTAGACGCGAGCGATACCGTCGCCGACGGACAGCACCTGTCCGACTTCGGAGACTTCAGCTTCCTGGCCGAAATTCTTGATCTGGTCCTTGAGGATCGCGGAAATTTCCGCGGCGCGGATGTCCATCAGCCTGCCTCTTTCATCGCGTGCTTGATCGAATTGAGTTTGGTGCGAAGCGAACTATCGATCATGCGGCTGCCGAGCTTGACGACGAGGCCACCGATGATCGAGGGATCGACATTCACGTTGAGCGCGACGTCCTTGCCGGTCACCGACTTCAGGGCAACCTTGAGGGCGTCGAGATTCTTGTCCGAAAGCGTTTCCGCAACGGTGACGTCGGCCGTCACCTCGCCCTTGAACCTGGCGACCAGGGCCCGGTAGGCGCGAATGACGTCGACCACCGCGAACAGGCGGCGATTGGCGGTCAGGACTTTCAGGAAATTGGCGGAGATGCCGGCGATGCCGGCCTTGGCCAGCACGGCCGAAAGGGCCTTGGACTGGGCATCGGCCGCGAAAACCGGACTGCGGACGAGGCGCTTAAGATCGGCGCTCTCGTTCAGCATGGCCTCGAATTTCTCGAGATCGGCTTTGACCTCGTCGACCACTTTCTGGTCGCGGGCCAGTTCAAACAAGGCCGTTGCATAACGGCCGGACACACCTGAAACGGACGTATCTTCTGCAGCCACAGACGCGCTCTTTTTGCTGTCAAACTCGCAAGGGAAAAACCGTCGCCACAAAGCGGCGCCAAGCGATCCAAGCCCTTGGAATTCAAGCGGGACTTCGATTTCCGGCCGACACGGGACGTGCCGGATCCGTGAAAATCGCGGCTTTGCTAACATAGCAGGCGCGCAGGTGCAACATGACGCCAAATTAAAGGCACGAGGTTCTGTCGCCAGTTCGTCGCACGCTGGATACGTCGGTCACCCACCTGATCCGACGACCGTATCAGGGGACTTGAGCAAGGACATGGTGACGAGGTGCCACGTCACGGAATTGTCGCGCGGGCTCCGCCGTGGTCCCGCCTTGTTGGTTCCTGCTCTCAGCGCATAGCGGCCATGAACACGGATCGCTGAGGCGTGATTCCGGCCTCGCCGGAATCACTCGCCGAATACTTACCCAATTCTAAATGCTCAAGATGATGACTTCGTTTTTACAGTATTCTGAAGTATTTCATAAGTTAACAAATCGTTAAAAGCGAAGATTACGGAACATCGCCCGAATATCTGGTCGCGGTAACAAGATATTTCATGACGACACAGAATGGATTTACTGCCCAATTCACGCCTCATTAGGAATCGAAACGCCAACCCGCTCACAAACTGATGGGGGCTCCACTAGCCACATGTGTGGCAATACTAGCTTAGGGACCACTAAATGCTGTCTTTGAAGACGCTGGGCTTTGTGACCCGGCCGCGCACGGCGATCGCTTTCATTGCCGCAACTCTTCTCATCGGTGGAACTGCCACCGAAGCTTCCGCCAAATCCCGGCATCACCGGCATCATCATCACCGCCACCACGCTCAGACCGATACCAACGCGACCTCCGATTGGCGCAACGCCAATGCGTCGATGACGCCGTCACAGGGCACGGGCCACAGCTTCTCCGGCGTGGCCTCCTTTTACGGCAACGAGTCCGGCAGCCGCACGGCCTCGGGCCAGCGCTTCAACCAGAACGCCCTGACCGCGGCGCACCGCTCGCTGCCGTTCGGCACCAAGCTGCGCGTCACCCACCGCGGCCAGAGCGTTGTCGTCACCATCAATGACCGTGGCCCGTTCATTCGCGGCCGGGTTCTCGACCTCTCCACGGGCGCTGCCCGCGCCATCGGCCTCACCGGCGCCGGCGTCGGCCGCGTCACCGCGGAAGTCGTCTCCTAAGGCGCGATAAAGCGTCTCATCGAGCGCGCGCAGTTTTCATCAGTTTGATGCGCGCATGAAACAAGCCCGCGGTCTTGGGGGACCGCGGGCTTTTTTGTTGGCCGTCATCGCCGCTGGTGTCCCGGACAAGCTGCGACGCCGCTTGGACTTGCGGCGCAGAGCCGGGACCCAGAAGCCGCGCGCTCCTCTGCGAGATGGGCCCCGGCTCTGCAGCGCACCGTCAAAGGGACGCTGCGCTGCGTCCGGGGCACGAGAGAAGAGAGCTCAGCCCCTACAAAAAGCTCTGCGGATCGACGTCGACTTCGAGCTTCTGATTGCCCGTCGGCTTCGGGCAGACCGCGAGCCAATTGCGCAAATAGTCCGACAGGTCGAAACCGCGCGCCGATTTCACCAGGATGCGGAAGCGGTAGCGGCCCTTGATCACGGCGAGCGGCGCTTCCGCCGGGCCGAGCACCACCACGCGCTCGTCGCGCGGGGCGAGCGCGACGAGGCGGCGGCCAAGCCCTTCGGCGCTCGGGCGGTCGCCGGCGGAGATGATCAGGCTGGCGAGCCGGCCGAACGGCGGATAGAGCGTGCGTTCGCGCAGATCGATCTCGCTGTCGTAAAAGGCCTCGCGGTCGCAGGCGATCAGCGCCTTCATCACGGGATGATCGGGCTGATGGGTCTGGAGATAGCCGACGCCGCGGCCCTGCTCGCGCCCGGCGCGGCCGATGACCTGGTTGAGCAATTGCCAGGTGCGCTCCGCCGCCCGCGGATCGCCGTTGGAAAGACCAAGATCCGCATCGACCACGCCGACCAGATTGAGCCGCGGGAAATTGTGGCCCTTGGCGACAAGCTGCGTGCCGATGATGATGTCGACGCGGCCCTCCGCGATCTCGGCAAGCTCGATGCGCATCGTCTCGATCGAGGTGATGAGATCGCTCGACAGCACCATGGTGCGCGCCTGCGGGAACAGCGCCGCCGCCTCCTCCTGCAGGCGTTCGACGCCCGGGCCGACCGCGACCAGCGATTCCTCGGCCGAACAGTTCGGACAGAGATGCGGCCGCGGCATCGAGAAGCCGCAATGATGGCAGACCAGGCGCTGCCGGAAGCGATGATCGACCAGCCAGGCATCGCAGATGGTGCAGGCGAAGCGATGGCCGCAGCCGCGGCACAGCGTCAGCGGCGCATAGCCGCGGCGATTGAGGAACAGCAGCGCCTGCTCGCGCTTCTCGATCGCTTTTCTGATTTCACCGGCAAGCCGCGGCGAGATGAAGCGGCCGCGCGCGGGCGGCTCGCGGCGCATGTCGATCGCCTCGATATGCGGCATGTGCTGGCCGCCGAAGCGCGAGGGCAGCGCGATGCGCTGATAGCGATTCTTGCGCGCGTTGACTTCGGATTCGACCGATGGCGTCGCCGACGCCAGCACGACCGGGATTTTTGCGATATGCGCGCGCACCACCGCCATGTCGCGGGCGTGATAATGCACGCCCTCGTCCTGCTTGTAGGCCTGGTCGTGCTCTTCATCGACGACAATCAGGCCGAGATTGGCGTAGGGGAGAAACAGCGCCGAGCGCGCGCCGACCACGACCGGCGCAGTCCCTGCGGAGATCGCCGCCCAGTTCCGCGCGCGCGTGCGCGGCGTCAGCTCGGAATGCCATTCGATCGGCCGCACGCCGAAGCGCTGCGCGAAGCGATCGAGGAACTGGCCGGTGAGCGCGATCTCCGGCATCAGGATCAGCGATTGCCTGCCGCGGCGGATGGCTTCCGCGATCGCCTCGAAATAGACCTCGGTCTTGCCGGAGCCGGTGACACCGTCGAGCAATGCGACGTGGAAGGTACCGTTGGCCGCGAGCGCGCGCATCGTGTCGACCGCGGCGCGCTGCAGCGGGGTAAAATCCGGCCGGCCGAAATCGGGATCGGGCACCGGCGGCGGCGCAGGCGGCGGCATCGGCTCGACCGTGAGCGTGCCTTCGTCGACGAGCCCGTCGATCACGCCTGAGGAGACGCCGGCTTCCTTGGCGGCTTCAGACTTGCCGTGCAGCAGCCGGTCCGACAGCACCTCGAGTACGCGCTGCCGTGCCGGCGTCAGCCTCTTCGGCGGGTCGCCGACCAGGCGCACGCCGGGGCGGACCCGCTCGGGGCCGAGATTCTCGCCCATCCGCAGGCACATGCGGAGCACCATGCCGCGCGGGCTCAGTGTGTAATTGGCGACCCAGTCGACCACGGACCGCAGCTCGGGCTTGAGCGGCGGGATGTCGAGCTTCTCGCTGACCTCCTTGAGACGGTTGTGCAGGCGCGGATCGGGATTGGCGTTCTCGCCCCAGACCACGGCCAGTACCTCGCGCGGCCCGAGCGGCACGGCGACGAGATCGCCCGCCTTCAGCTCCATCCCGCGCGGTACCTTGTAGGAATAGGTCTGGTCGAGCGCGACCGGCACCAGCACGTCGACCATGCCGGTCGCGTTGGTGGGGGCGGTGGTGCTGCGCGAGGTATGATCCATGAACGAAGAATCGGAACCGGGGGCCTCAAGGCTAGCGCCCTGAGGCAGCCTTAGCGAACGATAAACGGGTGTGATGCGATATACTGGGTGGAATCACCACGTCCAGTGCGCATGAGCAAAGCCGTCGCCCCACCTCTCGAGCTCGCCAGCGCCGATCCCTCGATCGCGCAGGAGATGACGCGCTGGCTGTCGCATCTCGGTGCCGAGCGGCGGTTGTCGCCGAAGACGCTGGAAGCCTATGGCCGCGACTTGCGGCAGTGCCTGGATTTCCTTTGCAGCCATTGGGGCGAGCGCGTGACCCTGAAGCGCTTCGCGGCGCTGGAGGCCGCCGACGTCCGCGCCTTCATGGCGATGCGCCGCGCCGACGACATTGCCGGCCGCAGCTTGATGCGCGCGCTGGCCGGGCTGCGCTCCTTCGGCCGCTTCCTCGAGCGCGAGGGCAAGGGCAAGGTCGGCGCACTCTCGGCGATCCGTGCGCCGAAGGTGGCCAAGACCTTGCCGAAGCCGCTGCCGATGGCATCGGCCAAGCGCCTTGCCGATGCCGACGAGCGGGCCGGCGAGGATCGCGAGACCTGGATCCTGGCGCGCGATGCCGCGGTGATGGCGCTCTTGTACGGCTCGGGGCTCCGCATCTCGGAGGCGCTCGGCCTGAAGCGCCGCGAGGTGCCGCGTCCCGGCGAGGGCGACGTCTTGATCGTGACCGGCAAGGGCAACAAGACCCGCATGGTGCCGGTGCTGCAGAACGTGCTGGAGCTCGTTCAGGAATACGTCGCGATGTGCCCGTATCCGCTGCCCGCCGAGGGCCCGATCTTCGTCGGCGCGCGCGGCGGTCCCTTGAGCCCGCGCATCATCCAGCTCGCGATGGAGCGGCTGCGCGGCGCGCTCGGCCTGCCCGACAGCGCCACGCCGCACGCGCTCCGCCATTCCTTCGCCACGCATTTGCTGTCACGCGGCGGGGACTTGCGCGCCATCCAGGAATTGCTCGGCCATTCCTCACTCTCGACGACGCAGATCTACACCGGCATCGATTCGGAGCGACTGCTGGAAGTCTATGCCAGCGCGCATCCAAGACGCTGACGAATTGGCGCTGACACACTGACGTCATAACTGCCTTGCCTCTTGCGCAGGCCGCGCGGTTCGGTCAATCGTTGCGGAACCGAGGCAGGAGAGACTGATGAGCGCACATGAAAGCATGGAGCATGCCGAGCACGCCGAACACGCGTCCGGCTCGAACAAGAAGATCGCGCTCCTGATTGCCGTGCTGGCGCTGTTCCTGGCGATCTCGGAGACGCTCGGCAAGGGCGCCCAGACCGAATCGATCAGCAAGAACGTCGAGGCCGCCAATCTCTGGGCGTTCTTCCAGGCCAAGAGCATCCGCCGCACCGTGGTGATCACCGCCGCGGAGCAGGGCAAGCTCGCGCTCGCCGGCGCGGACGAGGCGCAGAAGCCCGCGGTGCAGAAGCAGGTCGACGACTGGACCAAGACCGCGCAGCGCTACCGCTCCGAGCCGGAGACCGGCGAAGGCACCGAGCAGCTCGCCGAGAAGGCCAAGCATGCCGAGCACGAGCGCGACGAGGCGACCGCGAAATACCACCACTTCGAGCTGGCGTCGGCCGCCTTCCAGATCGGCATCGTGCTGGCCTCGGCCACCATCATCACCGGCATGTTCGCGCTGGCCTATGTCGCCGGCATCCTGACGCTCGCCGGCCTGCTCATGACCGGCCTCGGCCTGTGGTGGCCGCATCTGGTGCATTTGCATTGATTGGTGCGCTGACGCGCTCGCCACAAGCCACACAGACAGTGTCATGCCCCCGGGCTTGACCGGGGCATCCAGTACGCCGCGGCCTCTCGGTTCAATCACTGACGTCTCTGGAATACTGGATTGCCCGCCTTCGCGGGCAATGACACCGAATATGTGGCGATGACAGTATGTAGCAGCGGGCAGCTACCGCGCCTGGTGCACGCTCTTCCTGAAACGCTGGATCAGACGCAGCGTACGTGACGACCAGCCTTCGCCGTTGCCGGCGATCAGCTCGCGGATACGGCGCTTGATCGGGTCGACCAGCTCGGCGGCCTTGGCGCGGACCTTCATCACCAGATCGTAGATCCGCTCGAACCAGTGCATCTCCAAAAGCTTGTCGCGCGTCACGTCGAACACGAAGGCGGTGACGCCGACGCCGAGCAGCTTCGCGAAAACGATCGTGAAGACCGCACTGGTCCAGTATTCATGCGTGAGCAGCCACAGGCCGACCAGCTTGAGCGGAAACAGCGGGACGATGGGGACCGCGAACACGATCAGCGTCATGGCCGGCGACAGTGCATCGACGCGCTCCGTCAGCCATTGCTTGAAGCGCGCCAGCGGGATCGCCGCGACGACCTTTGCAACGATCGGCTCGAGATGGTCCCACAGCCAGGCTTCGATCAGGAAGACGATCGCAAGCAGGACCCAGACCGGTTGAAGAAGGCGGCGCAGCATGTGTTTCCCGCCCGATTAGGCGCTGGGCGCGTGACTACATATGGATGGCCCGCTTGCCGACTGCAAGCGCGGCTTCCTTGATGGCCTCCGAGCGGGTCGGATGCGCGTGGCAGGTGCGCGCGAGATCTTCCGCACTGCCGCCAAACTCCATGAGAACGCACGCCTCATGGATCATTTCGCCGGCTTCGCGGCCGATAATGTGCACGCCGAGCACGCGATCGGTCTTCGCATCTGCGAGAATCTTCACAAAGCCGTCAGTGGTCTGGTTGACCTTGGAGCGGCCGTTGGCGGTAAAGGGAAACTTCCCGACGGTATAAGCCACGCCCGCCTGCTTCAGCTCCTCCTCGGTCTTGCCGACGCAGGACACTTCCGGGGTGGTATACACGACGCCTGGGATCACGTCGTAATTCACGTGGCCGGCCTGGCCGGCGATGATCTCGGCCACCGCCACGCCTTCGTCCTCGGCCTTGTGCGCGAGCATCGGCCCAGCGACGACGTCGCCGATGGCGTAAACGCCCTTCAGGCTGGTGGCGAAGTGCGGATCGATCTGGACGCGGCCGCGATTGTCCAGCGCGACGCCGGCTTCCTTCAGGCCGAGCGCGTCGGTGTAGGGCACGCGGCCGATGCAGACCAGAACGACGTCGGCTTCCAGCGTCTCGGCGGCGCCGCCGGCGGCGGGCTCGATCGTCGCCTTCAGCGTCTTGCCGGAGCTGTCGACGCCGGTGACCTTGGCGCCAAGCTTGAACGCAAAGCCCTGCTTTTCCAGGATGCGCTGGAATTGCTTGGCGATCTCGCCGTCCATGCCGGGCAGGATGCGATCGAGGAATTCGACGACGACGACCTCGGCACCGAGACGATGCCAGACCGAGCCTAGCTCGAGGCCGATCACGCCGGCGCCGACGATCAAGAGCTTGCCGGGCACCCTGTCGAGCGACAACGCGCCGGTCGAGGACACGATGCGCTTCTCGTCGATCTCGATACCCTTGAGGCGCGCGATGTCCGAACCGGTCGCGATCACGATGTTCTTCGTTTCGATCGTCTGCGACTTGCCGTCGGCGGAGACCGCGACCTTGCCGGTCCCCAATATCTTGCCGGTGCCCTTGAGCACGTCGATCTTGTTCTTCTTCATCAGGAACTCGACGCCCTTGACGTTGCCGTCGATGCCCTGCTGCTTGAAGTTCATCATCGCGGGAAGATCGAGCTTCGGCGAGGACACCGACACGCCCATCTTGGCGAAGGAGTGCCCGGCTTCCTCGAACATCTCGGACGCGTGCAGCAGCGCCTTCGACGGCATGCAGCCGACATTGAGGCAGGTGCCGCCGAGGGTTGCGTTCTTTTCGACCACGGCGACTTTCATGCCGAGCTGGGCTGCGCGCACCGCGCAGACATAACCGCCCGGTCCGGTGCCGATCACAACGAGGTCATAGGTCATGGAATCTCCGTCACGTCTATTCATCGGGGTTGAGCCATCGCGATCGATCGTCGACAGGCCGAGGCATCCGTCCCTCGAGCAACTGCCGAAGATAGCGCGGCGACACTGCGCCGGTCGCTTCGATCAGCCAGTACAGATAGTCGCGTGGACCGCCATTCAGATATGGCGGCGATGACATCGGCTTGAACAGCGTCGGCAATTTTTCGGTCACCGACAGATTGTTGAGTATCGAGCCGAGCTCTTGAACCACATGCCACGCCAAGGGATCATCGATGTCGATGGTGAGATTGATGCACCAGCGTTCATCTGGATAGAGATGGTGCGCATCCACCTTGGCACCCGGAATCCGCGCGAGAAATCCTTTCAGATCTTCGAACATATCTTCGCGGAATTCGTTCGCAGGCATTCAACGCCCACCCGAGACATCGAGGATGGCGCTGGTGACGTAGGAAGCCTCGTCCGACAACAGCCAGACGATAGCATTGGCGATTTCGTCCGATGTGCCGACGCGCTTCATCGGCACCAGATGGGCCAGACGATGGGCGCGATCGGGCTCGCCGCCGGCGGCGTGAATTTCGGTGTCGATCAGGCCGGGACGGATCGCGGCGACGCGGATGCCTTCGGCTGCGACTTCATGGCCGAGACCGATAGTGAAGGAATCCACCGCGCCCTTGGACGCGGCGTAATCGACATAGGTGTTGGGCGAGCCGAGCTTGGCGGCGACCGACGACAGATTGACGATGACGCCGCCCTTGCCGCCGTGCTTGGTCGACATCCGCTTCACCGCCTCGCGCGCACAGAGGATCGACCCGGTGACGTTGACCGCCATCACGCGCTGGATGCGCTCGGCCGACATCTCGTCGACCCGCACGCCGCTCTGGCCGACGATGCCGCCATTGTTGACGAGCGCCCCGAGCGTGCCGAACTTGTCCGCTTCCTTGAACAGCTCGAGGATGTCGCTTTCCTCGGCGACATCGCATTTCACCGCGATCGCCTTGCCATTGCTGGCCGCGATCTGCGCGACCACCTCGTCGGCGGCCTTCTTGTTGCTGGCATAGCCGACCACGACGCGAAAGCCGCGCGCGGCCGCCGCAATCGCGGTCGCCCGCCCGATGCCGCGGCTGCCGCCGGTGATGACAACGACTTTATCGGTCACGCGCGCCTCCATGGTTCGACACGCGCCGTCGCGAATGGCGACGGCGCTCGCAGAGCATCAGGGATCAGAGATCGAGCACCAGGCGCGCCGGATCTTCCAGGCTCTCCTTGACGCGAACCAGGAAGGTGACGGCTTCCTTGCCGTCGATGACGCGGTGATCATAGGACAGCGCCAGATACATCATCGGGCGGACCTCGATCTTGCCGCCGACGACCATCGGCCGCTCCTGGATCTTGTGCATGCCGAGGATGCCGGACTGCGGCGCGTTCAGGATCGGGGTCGACATCAGCGAGCCGTAGATGCCGCCATTGGTGATGGTGAAGGTGCCGCCCTGCATCTCGTCGATCTTGAGCTGGCCGTCACGGGCGCGGCGGCCGAAATCGGCGATGCCCTTCTCGATGTCGGCGATCGACTTGTGGTCGCAGTCGCGCACCACGGGCACGACGAGACCCTTGTCGGTGCCGACGGCGACGCCGATGTGGTAGTAGTTCTTGTAGATCAGGTCGGTGCCGTCGATCTCGGCGTTGACGGCCGGGATGTCCTTCAGCGCCTGCACGACGGCCTTGGTGAAGAAGCCCATGAAGCCGAGCTTGGAGCCGTGCTTCTTCTCGAACGCATCCTTGTAGTGCGCACGCAGCGCCATCACGTTGGTCATGTCGACCTCGTTGAAGGTCGTCAGCATGGCCGCGGTGTTCTGCACGTCCTTGAGGCGGCGCGCGATGGTCTGGCGCAGGCGAGTCATCTTGACGCGCTCTTCGCGGGCGGCGTCATCGGCCGGCGAGGGCGCGCGCACCTGCACGGCGGCGGCGGGCTGGTTGACCGGGGTCGGCGCGGAGGCCGCACGCTCGATCGCGGCGAGCATGTCGCCCTTGGTGACGCGGCCGTCCTTGCCGGAGCCCGGAACGGTCGAGGCATTGACGCCGGTCTCAGCCGAGAGCTTGCGCACGGACGGAGCGAGCGGCGCGTCGGCCGGCGGCGCCTTCGAGGCCGGGGCCGGCGCGGAAGCAGCAGCGGCGGCAGGAGCGGCAGCGGCGGGCTTGGCGGGAGCAGCGGCGGGCTTGGCAGCGCCTGCGGCGCCTTCCGTGATCTGGCCGAGCAGCGCGCCGACCGCGACGGTGGCGCCATCGGCGGCGATGATCTCGCTCAGCGTGCCGGCGGAGGGCGCCGGGACCTCGATGGTGACCTTGTCGGTCTCGAGCTCCACCAAGGGCTCGTCGACGGCGACGGGGTCGCCGGCCTTCTTGAACCAGCGGCCGATGGTGGCCTCGGTGACGGATTCGCCGAGCGTCGGCACACGAATTTCAGTCATGGTCTTTTCCTTAAGGGATCGCCGGTGCGGTCATGAATTTTTCAGCTGTCATCGCCCGCGAAGGCGGGCGATCCAGTACGCCGTGACGTTCGCGAGTATCACGAACGCCGCGGAATACTGGATGCCCCGCCTCCGCGGGGCATGACGACGTCTTAAAAACTTTTCAGCTCAGTGCTTCGTCCAGGAACGCCTTCAGCTGCGCCTGATGCTTGGACATCAGACCAGTGGCGGTCGCAGCGGAAGCGGCGCGGCCGACATAACGCGGACGCCGGCTCGCGCCGTTCACCTGGTTCAGCACCCATTCCAGATAGGGCTCGATGAAGTGCCAGGCGCCCATGTTGCGGGGCTCTTCCTGGCACCACACCATCTCGGCCTTCTTGAAGCGCGACAGCTCGGCCACCAGCGCCTTCAGCGGCACCGGATAGAGCTGCTCGACGCGCATCAGATAGATGTCGTCGATGCCGCGCTTCTCGCGCTCCTCGTAGAGGTCGTAATAGACCTTGCCGGAGCACAGCACGATGCGGCGGACCTTCTCGTCCGGAACGAGCTTGATCGCCTCGTTCGGCAGCATCTGGGCGTCATCATAGAGGATGCGGTGGAAGGACGTGTCCTTCGCAAGTTCCTCGATGCGCGACACCGCCCGCTTGTGACGCAGCAGCGACTTCGGCGTCATCACAATCAGCGGCTTGCGGATCTCGCGATGAAGCTGCCGACGCAGCACGTGGAAATAGTTCGCCGGCGTGGTCGGATAGACCACCTGCATGTTGTCTTCGGCGCACATCTGCAGGTAACGCTCGAGGCGCGCCGAGGAGTGCTCCGGTCCCTGGCCCTCATAGCCGTGCGGCAGGAGGCAGACGAGGCCGGACATGCGCAGCCATTTGCGCTCGCCGGAGGAGATGAACTGGTCGAAGACGACCTGCGCGCCGTTGGCGAAGTCGCCGAACTGGGCTTCCCAGAGGGTCAGCGTGTTCGGCTCGGCGAGCGAGTAGCCGTATTCGAAGCCGAGCACGGCTTCTTCCGACAGCAGCGAGTTGATGACCTCGTAATGGCCCTGCTCGTTGCCGAGATGGTTGAACGGCGTGTAGCGGCTCTCGTCCTCCTGGTCGATCAGGACCGAGTGGCGCTGCGAGAAGGTGCCGCGCTCCGAATCCTGTCCGGACAGGCGGACGTGGTGGTTTTCCTGGAGCAGCGTGCAGAACGCCAGCGCCTCGCCGGTCGCCCAGTCGATGCCCGCGTTGCCGTCGATCGCCTTGGCGCGGTTGTCGAGGAAGCGCTGGATGGTGCGATGAACGCGGAAACCGTCCGGCACCTTGGTGATCTTGCGGCCGATGTCCTTGAGAACAGGAAGATCAACGCCGGTGACGCCGCGCCGCGCATCCTCTTCCTGATCGGCGATCTTGAAGCCGGACCACTTGCCGTCAAGCCAGTCGGCCTTGTTCGGCTTGTAGGAGGTGCCGGCCTCGAACTCGGCGTCGAGCCGCGCGCGCCAGTCGGCCTTCAGCTTGTCGACTTCACCCTCGGTGACCACGCCTTCGGCGATCAATCGCTTGGAGTAGAGGGTAAGGGTCGAGGCATGGGCCGCGATCCGCTTGTACATCACCGGCTGAGTGAATGCCGGCTCGTCGCCCTCATTGTGGCCGTAGCGGCGATAGCACCACATGTCGATGACGACGGGCTTGTGGAATTTCTGCCGGAATTCAATCGCGACCTTGGCCGCGAACACCACGGCTTCCGGATCGTCGCCGTTCACATGGAAGATCGGCGCGTCGATCATCTTCGCCACGTCGGACGGATAGGGCGAGGAGCGCGAGTAGCGCGGATAGGTGGTGAAGCCGATCTGGTTGTTGACGATGAAGTGCACGGAGCCGCCGGTGCGGTAGCCCTTCAGGTCGGACAGGCCGAAGCATTCAGCGACCACGCCTTGGCCGGCGAACGCCGCGTCGCCGTGCATCAGGAGCGGCAGCACCGAGATACGCATGTCGGGCGGATCGCCATGCTGGTCCTGCTTGGCGCGGACCTTGCCGAGCACCACGGGATCGACGATCTCGAGATGCGAGGGGTTGGCGGTCAGCGACAGATGGATGCGGTTGCCGTCGAACTCGCGGTCCGAGGACGCGCCGAGGTGATATTTGACGTCGCCCGAGCCTTCGACCGCGTCGGGGTTGGCGGAGCCGCCCTTGAATTCGTGGAACAGGGCGCGGTGCGCCTTGCCCATCACCTGCGTCAGCACGTTGAGGCGGCCGCGATGCGGCATGCCCAGCACGATCTCCTTCACGCCGAGATTGCCGCCGCGCTTGATGATCTGCTCGAGCGCCGGGATCAGCGATTCGGCGCCGTCGAGACCGAAGCGCTTGGTGCCGGTGAACTTGGTGTCGCAGAATTTCTCGAAGCCCTCGGCCTCGACCAGCTTCATCAGGATGGCGCGGCGACCTTCGCGGGTGAACGAGATCTCCTTGTCCGGACCCTCGATGCGCTCCTGGATCCAGGCCTTCTGCGCGGCATTGCTGATATGCATGAACTCGACGCCGAGCGTCTGGCAGTAGGTGCGCTCGCAGATCGCGGTGATCTCGCGCAGCGTGCCGTATTCGAGGCCGAGCACGTGATCGAGGAAGATCTTGCGGTCGAAATCGGCTTCGCTGAAGCCGTAGGTACGCGGATCGAGCTCTTCACGGTTGCGCTGGGCTTCGATGCCGAGCGGATCGAGCTTGGCATGGAAGTGACCGCGCATGCGGTAGGAGCGGATCAGCATCAGGGCGCGGACGGAGTCGCGCGTCGCCTGGAGCAGATCGGCGGAGGAGAGACCGGCGCCCTTGTCACCCCCCTTGGCCTGCGCTTTGGCCGCGATCTTGGCACCGACCGCCTTCTCGACTTCGGCCCAGTTGCCGTCGAGGGCGGAGGTCAGATCGTCCTGTGGGGTCAGCGGCCAGTTGGTGCGCTCCCAGGACGGACCCTCGGCGTTCTTGCTGATGTCACCGGGGTGGTCGTTAAGGCTCTTGAAGAACTCCTGCCACTCGGCGTCGACCGAGGACGGGTCCTTCTCGTAGCGGGCGTAGATTTCGTCGATGTAGGTGGCGTTGGTGCCCTGCAAAAAGGATGACAGGGCAAAGGCTGCGTTCGCGTCCTGGCGAGACATACTGGAGTTCCTGGCGATTTCGGTTCGCGCATAACAAACGGCGCTGGCACCGAGCTCCCCGGCAGAGGCTCGGCGCGACAGGCACCCTTTACCCTATTTGCTGCGAAACTTCGCCCGGAAAAGTACGAAGAAGTGAATTAGCCTTTCAACTTTTCGGCAAGCGTATGGCCGAGGCGGGCGGGTGACGGGGACACTGTAATCCCTGCGGATTTCATCGCCTCGGTCTTGGAACCGGCGTCGCCCTTGCCGCCCGAAATGATCGCACCGGCATGGCCCATGCGGCGGCCGGGAGGGGCGGTGACGCCGGCGATGAAGCCGACCATCGGCTTCTTGCGGCCGCGCTTGGCCTCGTCCTTGAGGAACTGGGCGGCGTCCTCCTCGGCGGAACCGCCGATCTCGCCGATCATGATGATCGACTCGGTCTTGGGGTCGGCCAGGAGCATTTCGAGGACGTCGATGAACTCGGTTCCCTTGACCGGGTCGCCGCCGATGCCGACCGCGGTGGTCTGGCCAAGGCCTTCCTGGGAGGTCTGGAACACGGCTTCATAGGTCAGCGTGCCCGAGCGGGAGACGATGCCGACCGAGCCGGTCTTGAAGATGTTGGCGGGCATGATGCCGATCTTGCACTCGCCGGCGGTCATGACGCCCGGACAGTTCGGCCCGATCAGGCGCGACTTGGAACCGGCCAGCGAACGCTTCACGCGCACCATGTCGATGACGGGAATGCCCTCGGTGATGCAGACGATCAGCGGGATCTCGGCGTCGATGGCTTCGCAGATCGCGTCGGCCGCGCCCGGCGGCGGCACGTAGATCACCGATGCATCGGCGCCGGTCTTCTCACGCGCATCGCGCACGGTGTCGAACACCGGCAGGCCCAGATGCGTCGCGCCGCCTTTGCCCGGCGAGGTGCCGCCGACCATCTTGGTGCCGTAGGCGATCGCGGCCTCCGAATGGAAGGTGCCGTTCTTGCCGGTGAAGCCCTGGCAGATGACCTTGGTGTTCTTGTCGATCAGGATGGACATGAGGTCTGCTTTCGCGAAACTAACAGAGTGAGAGGATCAGTGGATGCGGCGGTAGACGCCGGTGAGCACGTCGGCCCAGCCTTCCGCGTCCGGCGAGAACTGGATCTTCAACGAGTAGGAATTGTCGTCGATGATTTCGTAGACGTGGCGCGCATTGCCGCGGAGCGAGCCGCGCACCAGCGTCAGGGTCTTGCCGACCCACCCGCCGGAGGCGGGCGAAGGCGGCGTGTAGCCGAGCGAGTCGTACCAGAACAATTTATAGGTCCGGTCGTCGCGGTCGAAGGTGAAGATGCCGTGGGTGGCGAAGATCTGCTTGCCGTCGCGCATCTGCACCGCGTCCTGGATCAGATAAAATCCATTCAGGTCCATGCGCGCGACGACGTGCGAAGTTGCCGGCCCGCCCGCCGTCCAGCGCGACGGGAAGACCACCTCTTCGCCATCCCATTCGCCGGCGAACGCGGCGAGACGCGCGTGCTCGGGAAGCGGAGATGAAGCGGCGAGATGGTCCTGGGCCATGGCCTTAGCCTCCCTTGACGGCCTTCACGATCTTCTGCGCGGCGTCGTCGAGATTGTCGGCCGGCACCACGTTCAGGCCGGATTCGCGGATGATCTTCTTGCCGAGCTCGACATTGGTGCCTTCGAGGCGGACCACCAGCGGCACGCTGAGGCCGACCTCACGAACCGCAGCCGTGACGCCCTCGGCGATCACGTCGCACTTCATGATGCCACCGAAGATGTTGACCAGGATGCCCTTCACGTTGGGATCGGCGGTGATGATCTTGAACGCGGCCGCGACTTTCTCCTTGCTGGCGCTGCCGCCGACGTCGAGGAAGTTCGCCGGCGACATGCCGTAGAGCTTGATGATGTCCATCGTCGCCATGGCAAGTCCGGCGCCGTTGACCATGCAGCCGATGTTGCCGTCGAGCGTGACGTAGTTGAGGTCGTATTTCGACGCCTCGATTTCCTTGGCGTCTTCCTCGGTCTCGTCGCGCAGCGCGAGCACTTCGGGGTGACGGAACAGCGCGTTGTCGTCGAACGACACCTTGGCGTCGAGGACGCGGAGCTGGCCCTGCTTGGTCACGACCAGCGGATTGATCTCCAGCATGGCCATATCCTTGCCGACGAAGGCCGCGTAGAGCTGTGCGGTGAGCTTCTCGGCCTGCTTGGCGAGATCGCCGGAGAGCTTCAGCGCGTTCGCAACCGTGCGGCCGTGATGGCCCATGATGCCGGTGGCGGGATCGACCGAGAAGGTCACGATCTTCTCAGGATTGTTGTGCGCGACGTCCTCGATGTTGACGCCACCTTCGGTCGAGACGACGAACGAGACGCGCGAGGTTTCGCGGTCGACCAGGAGCGAGAGGTAGAATTCCTTGTCGATGTCGGAGCCGTCCTCGATGTAGAGGCGGTTGACCTGCTTGCCGGCGGGGCCGGTCTGGATGGTCACGAGGGTCGCGCCGAGCATCTGCTTGGCGAACTCGGTGACCTCTGCGGCCGACTTGGCGATGCGGACGCCGCCCTTGTCGCCGGCGGAAGCTTCCTTGAACTTGCCCTTGCCGCGGCCGCCGGCGTGGATCTGGCTCTTCACCACATAGACCGGACCCGGCAGCGCCTTGGCGGCGGCTTCCGCATCCGAGGGCTTCAGGACGGGCACGCCCTTGGAGATCGCTACGCCGAACTCGCTGAGCAGCGCCTTGGCCTGATATTCATGGATATTCATATGGTCGCTCCCTGAACCCGCGGGCGGTGACCTCTAGGGCCCACCTCAGTCTTGTGGCTGGCATACCATATACCACAGGAACTGCAACCCGGATTCTTTGACTTCGATCTGGACTGCTGAAACCGGACCCGTCCCGACAACCGGTCCCCGGAAATGAAACCGCCGAAGACCGGTTTTCGGGCTTCGGCGGGACTTGCTAGCCGTTAGCGGCCGAGAAGATCGGGGGCGATCTTCTTGCAGGCGTCGACCAGGCCCTGCACCGCGCCGACCGACTTGTCGAAGGCTTCGCGGTCCTTGCCGGCGAGCTCGATCTCGACGACGCGCTCGACGCCCTTGGAGCCGATCACGACGGGCACGCCGACATACATGTCCTTCACGCCGTATTCGCCGTTCAGGTACGCGGCCGAGGGCAGCACGCGCTTCTTGTCACGCAGATAGCTCTCCGCCATCGCGATCGCCGAGGCGGCCGGCGCGTAGAAGGCCGAGCCGGTCTTGAGCAGGTTGACGATCTCGGCGCCGCCGTTGCGGGTGCGGTCGACGATCTCGTCGAGGCGCGCCTGCGAGGTCCAGCCCATCTTGACGAGGTCGGGCAGCGGAATGCCGGCGACGGTGGAGTACTTCACCAGCGGCACCATGGTGTCGCCGTGGCCGCCGAGTACGAAGGCGGTGACGTCCTCGACCGAGACGTTGAACTCGTCGGCCAGGAAGTAGCGGAAGCGAGCCGAATCCAGCACGCCGGCCATGCCGACAACCTTCTTGTGCGGCAGGCCCGAAGCCTTCTGCAGCGCCCAGACCATCGCGTCGAGCGGGTTGGTGATGCAGATGACGAAGGCGTCCGGAGCGTACTTCTTGATGCCGGCGCCGACCTGCTCCATGACCTTGAGGTTGATGGAGAGAAGATCGTCGCGGCTCATGCCGGGCTTGCGCGGCACGCCGGCGGTGACGATGCAGACCTTGGCGTTGTCGAGCGCCTCGTAGGAGTTCGCGCCGGTGTAGTGGGCGTCAAAACCGTCGACCGGCGAGGACTGCGCGATGTCGAGCGCCTTGCCCTGCGGCACGCCTTCGGCGATGTCGAACATCACCACGTCGCCCAGCTCTTTCAGGCCGATGAGATGAGCCAGCGTTCCGCCGATCTGACCGGAGCCAATCAAAGCAATCTTGTCGCGCGCCATGTGAGCCTGTCCTTTAGACACGTAAGGTGGGGAAAACTGAGAGGGTGGTTATCCCTTTCGCCTCCCCCGTTCAAGTCGCCGGATGCCCAATTGTCGGGCTTGGCGCGATAGCAGCCATACAGGTCCGTGATTCCGGGGCGCGCGAAGCGCGAGCCCGGAATGACAGCGCTAGCGAATAGGACTTAAGTCTCTACCAGCCCCTTGGTAGAGCCGCTTGCGGTGGAATCCTTGCGGCCGTGAGCCAGCGCCAGATAGGATTCCGAGCTCATCTCGATCAGGCGCGACGCAGTCCGCTTGAACTCCATGGCCTCGGTGCCCTCGTGGGCCAGGTAGAGCGAGATCGGGTTGGCATCGGCCGAGGCCATCAGCTTCACGGCATTGTCATAGAGCGCGTCGATCAGCGTGATGAAGCGCTTGGCGGCGTTGCGCTGGGACTGGTCCATCACTGGAATATGGTCGACCAGGATAGTGTGATAGTCGTGCGCCAGCCTGAGGTAGTCGGATGCGCCCAGCGGCTTCTCGCAGAGATCGGCAAACGAGAACCGCGCCACGCCATGGGCCGAGCACGGCACGTGCAGGATGCGGCCCTTGATCGAAATGTCGCGCGACTTGCATTTGGCGCTGCCCGACATCCGCGACCAGGCGCGGTCGAGCGCCGCGTCCGCATCGACGTCCGCCGGCGTCAGCCACATCGGCACGCCCTGAAGTTTTTCCAACCGGAAATCGGTGCGCGCATCGAGCCGCGCGACGTCCATGTGGTCGGTGATCTGCTTGATGAAGGGCAGGAACAGCGACCGGTTCAGGCCGCCCTTGTAGAGATCGTCAGGCGCGACGTTGGAGGTCGCGACCACGACGGTGCCGAGCTCGAACAATTTGGCGAACAGGCGGCCCAGGATCATCGCGTCCGCGATGTCGGTGACGTGGAATTCGTCGAAGCAGAGCAGCCAGCTCTCCTCGAAGATCGCGTTGGCGGTCAGCGCAATGACGTCGCCGTCGGCGATCTCGCCGCGCGCGATGCTCTGGCGATAATCGTAGATGCGCTCATGCACGTCCGCCATGAATTCGTGGAAATGCGCCCGCCGCTTGTGCTCGACCGTGGCGTGCTGGAAGAACAGATCCATCAGCATGGTCTTGCCGCGGCCGACCTCGCCATGGATGTAGAGCCCGCGCGGCGCCTCATCCTTGTCGCTGCTGAACAGGCGGGCGAGCAGGCCCTGCTTGCGCTGGGGCTTGTAGTCCGCGAGCCGCAGGTCCAGCGCGGCATAGGCTTCGGCGACTTCGGCTTGCGCAGCATCGGCCTCGATCGCGCCGGAGGCGATCTGGGCCTGATAGGCTTCGCTGAAGGGGGAACTGGGGGTCGAGAGCATGGCCCTTTACCGCCAGAGACGGACGGAAATTGCAACCGCGTATTGACGCAACGGCTTATGCAGTTGTCCGCCCCGCCCGATCAATTGGACTAAGGCTGGAATTTCAAAGAGTTAAGAGACGATGCGGGTTTTTGTTTCGCATCGGACAGCGCTTATATTTGCGCGACCAATATCGCGGAAACCCGACATGGCCCTCATTATCGAAGATTCCGAGACCGAGCACCTAGCCGAGAGCCTCGCAAAGCAGACAGGCGAAACTATTGAAATGGCAACGAAGCGAGCCATTGAAGATCGACTTCGCCGAATTAGCAGCCGACCCCACCAAGCAGCCTTGTTGGAAGACATGGCGGAGATTCGGCGGCGCTGGAGCCAGCTGCCGGTGATCGACGATCGGACAGCCGAAGAGATTGTCGGGTACAACGAACGCGGCTTGTCGCGTTGAACAACTCACCCCCGGAGCGATGGCTCACGCACACAGCTCGTAGGCGTCCTCGACCACATAGGGGCCGCCGCCTGTTGATGCGCGCGACGAGAACAAGACAAAACGTTCCGCCATGAACGCCTTGCTCGGGAAGTAGCCACGCAGCGAGAGATAGTCGGCGACGTCGCGATCGGAGGCATCGTGCAGCCGGGCGAGCGTGACATGTGGGATGAATTTGCGGCCTTCAGGGTTGAGGCCGATCCGCTGCATCATGCGCTCGAGCTCGGCCTGCAATTCCATCAGCGGCTTGCTCGGCGCGATCGTCGCAACGACCGCTCTCGGCTTGCGACCGCCAAAACTCGTCAGTCCCTGCACCTTCACCTCGAAGGGCTTGCGGTCGACGCGAAACAGCATCGATGCGATCTCGTTGGCGGACAGGCCGTCGATATCGCCGATGAAGCGCAGGGTGACGTGATAATTTTCGGGATCGATCCAGCGGGCGCCGGGAAGGCCACCCCGCAAATTGGAAAGCGTCTGGCTGACTTCGGCCGGGATTTCCAGACCAGTGAACAAACGCGGCATCGTTTCGCACTCCCGATGCTTGGGCATGATCCGTGGGACAGACCATATCCAAATTTTAGAGCCGGTGACGAATCACCGGTACCCTGATTCCTATCGCAGTTGTGTGACTCTGCGAAGCATCGCGCGCCTCACCCCGGTAAAACCCTGGGTATGAGGGTTGGCGCTGCCCGCTTTTCAACGTCGTTGCTCAGCGATGGTGCCAAGGAATGCCTCCGCGGTGGGCATGATGTTGCCGACGATGATGTCGACGCCGGCCGCAGTCGGATGAATGCCGTCGGCCTGGTTGAGCTTGGCGTCGGCCGCAACGCCCTCGAGAAAGAACGGATAGAGCGGCACGTCGAATTTCTTCGCCAGGTCCGGATAAATCGAATTGAAGCGCGCGGCATAATCGGCGCCGTAATTCGGCGGCGCCAGCATGCCGCACAGCATCACCGCGATCTTGCGCGCCTTCAGCCGCTGGACGATGTCGGTCAGTGCGGCGCGCGTCAAATCGGGATCGACGCCGCGCAGCGCGTCGTTGGCGCCGAGCTCGACGATGACGCCGTCGGTTCCGTTGGGGACCGACCAGTCGAGCCGGTCGCGGCCGCCCGAGGAGGTGTCGCCGGACACCCCGGCGTTGGTCATGTCGACCTCTATACCCTTGTCCTGCAAGGATTTTTTGAGCTTGGCCGGGAACGCATCCTGGGCCGGGAGGCCAAGGCCCGCACTCAGGGAATCGCCGAGGACCACGAGCTTGATCGGCTTGGCCGCCGGCTGGGCCTGCAACGACGGCGTCGTCGCGATCGTCATCAAACCGAGCATCAACACGGCTATGTGCATGAACAATCCGTAACGCCTCTCGACCGCGCTATCGGAGTTGCCATATGACCGGACCATGGACACTCGCATCGAACCCTCTTCGCTCACCGCAGCCGCGGACACTATCGCCATCTCCAACGTCAATCTCTCATTGGGTACGGGCGCGGCACGCGTTCACATCCTCAAGGATATCAGCTTGCGGGTCGCCTCGGGCGAGACGGTCGGCCTGATCGGCCCGTCAGGTTCGGGCAAATCCACGCTGCTGATGGTGATGGCGGGGCTGGAGCGTCCTGATAGCGGAGAGGTGGTGGTGTCGGGCACGCCTTTCAATGCCCTCGACGAGGACGCGCTGGCCCGCTTCCGCGGCCGCCAGGTCGGCATCGTCTTCCAGTCCTTTCATCTGATCCCGACCATGACGGCGCTGGAGAACGTCGCGGTGCCGCTGGAGCTTGCCGGCAATCCCGACGCCGCAACGCGTGCGGCGCAGGAGCTGCAATCGGTCGGGCTCGGCGACCGCCTGCATCATTATCCGGCGCAATTGTCCGGCGGTGAGCAGCAGCGCGTCGCGCTCGCCCGCGCGCTGGCGCCCGATCCCGCCATCCTGGTCGCGGACGAGCCGACCGGCAATCTGGATGAGGCCACCGGAAAGCAGATCGTCGACCTCCTGTTCAGCAAGCATGCCGAGCGCGGCATGACCCTGGTGCTGGTCACGCACGATTCCTCGCTCGCGCATCGCTGCGACCGCGTGATCCGCCTGCGCTCGGGCCGCATCGACACGCAGTCTGCGCCGGCATGAGCGCCTCGGCCGAACCCTTCGCGAAGCCAAACGGCATCGCGCTGTCGCTGCGTTACGCGCTGCGCGAATTGCGCGGCGGCCTGCGCGGTTTCTACGTCTTCATCGCGTGCATCGCGCTCGGCGTGATGGCGATCGCCGGCGTCGGCTCGGTGTCGGCGAGCCTCTCCGACGGCTTGGCCCGCGAGGGCCGCACGCTGCTCGGCGGCGACGTCTCCTTCGTGCTGTTCCAGCGCGAAGCGAAACCTGAAGAGGTCGCCTTCCTGCGCTCACGCGGCACGGTCTCGACCGCGGCGACCTTGCGCGGCATGGCGCGCGCGGCCGATGGCCAGCTCGCACTGGTCGAGATGAAGGCGGTCGACGACACCTATCCGATGCTGGGACAGCTGACGCTGGCGCCACAGCTGCCGATGTCCGACCTGCTCGCAGAGCGCGACGGCGCGTTCGGCGCCGCCGCCGATCCGACGCTGCTGGCGCGGCTCTCGCTCAAGACCGGCGACCGCGTCACCATTGGCGCCGCGACATTCCAGATCCGCTCAACCGTCGAAGCCGAGCCCGACAAGCTCGCCGGCGGCATCGGCTTCGGCCCGCGCTTCCTGATCAGCGAGGCGGGCCTGCGCGCCACCGGCCTGATCCAGCCCGGCAGCCTGGTGCGCTGGGTCTACCGGGTGAAGCTGCCTGATACGGCGAACAACGAGCGCGCCACCGAAGCCTTCATCGCGGACGCGCGGAGCGCCGCGCCGCAGGCGGGCTGGGAAATCCGCAGCCGCTCCAACGCCTCGCCGCAGCTCGAACGCAACATCAACCGCTTCACGCAGTTCCTGACCCTGGTGGGCCTTGCCGCGCTGCTGGTCGGCGGTGTCGGCGTCGCCAATGCCGTGAAGAGCCATATCGACCGCCGGCTCGAAGTGATCGCGGCGCTCAAGGCCGTCGGCGCCACCGGGCGCGACGTGTTCGGCATCTATCTCGCGCAAGTTCTCCTGCTCGCGGGCATCGGTTCGATCATCGGCCTTGCGCTCGGCGCCGCGATGCCGTTCGCGATCGTCGGCCTGTTCGGCAAGCTGCTGCCGCTGCCGGTGGTGCCGGCCGTGCATGCCGACGAGCTCGCGCTGTCCTTCGTCTACGGCCTCCTGACCGCGCTCGCCTTCGGCCTGTGGCCGCTCGGGCGCGTCCACGACGTGCCGGTGGCCGCGCTGTTCCGCGACACCATCAGCTCGGAATGGCATCGGCCGCGCGCGAGCTATCTCGTGTTCATGGCCGTCGTGATCGCGCTGCTGATCGCGGTCGTGATCGGATTGTCGTTCGACAAGCGCATCGCGGCGGTGTTCGTGGCCTCCTCGGCCGTCGTGTTCGCCCTGCTACGCGGCATCGCCGCCCTGCTGATGGCGATCGCGCGGCGGCTGCCGCGGACGCGGCTGCCGATGCTGCGGCTGGCGATCGCCAACATCCACCGGCCGGGCGCGCTGACGCCCTCGGTGGTGCTGTCGCTGGGGCTCGGGCTCGCCGTGCTCGTCACCATCACCCAGATCGACGGCAATCTGCGCCGGCAGTTCCTCGCAGCCCTGCCGGACCGCGCGCCGTCCTTCTTCTTCATCGACATCCCGAGCACGCAGGCCGAGCAGTTCGACGGTTATCTGCGCCGGATCGCGCCGGGCGCGACGGTCGAGGACGTACCGATGCTGCGCGGGCGCATCGTCGCCGCGCGCGGCGTGCGCGCCGAGGAGCTCAAGCCGACGACCGATTCGGAGTGGGTGCTGCAGAGCGACCGCGGCCTGACCTATACCGGCGAGCTGCCGAAAGGCTCCAAGGTGGTCGAGGGCGAATGGTGGAGCGCCGATTATTCCGGCCCGCCGCTGGTCTCGATGGAGAAGAAGATCGCCGACGGGCTCGGCCTCAAGCTCGGCGACGAGGTCGTGGTCAATGTGCTCGGCCGCGACATCCCGGCTAGAATCGGCAATCTGCGCACCATCGACTGGCAGGGGATGGGCATCAACTTCGTTCTGGTGTTCTCGCCGAACGCCTTCAAGGGCGCGCCGCACACCCATATCGCGACGCTGACGGAAACGGGCGGAACTGCGGCAGGCGACGGCAAGATCATCAAGCAGGTCGCCGACGCCTATCCGATGGTGACGAGCGTGCGCGTGCGCGAGGTGATGGAGACGGTCGGCTCTGTCGTGACCAATCTGGCGCTGGCGATCCGCGGTGCCAGCGCCGTGACCCTGATCTCGGCGATCCTGGTGCTCGGCGGCGCGCTCGCCGCCGGCCATCGCCACCGGGTCTACGATGCGGTGATCCTGAAGACGCTGGGCGCGACGCGGCTGCGGCTGCTCGGCGCCTATGCGCTCGAATACCTTCTGATCGGGCTCGCGACCGCGGTGTTCGGCGTGATCTCCGGCAGCATCGCGGCCTGGATGATCGTGACGCGGCTGATGACGCTGAGCTTCGTCTGGCAGGCCGGCAGCGCGGCGGGCGTGGTCGCGGCCGCGCTTGTCGTCACGGTCGGGCTCGGGCTCGCGGGCACGCTGCTGGCGTTGAACAAAAAGCCCGCCACGGTGTTGCGGAATTTGTGACAAAATGTAGCGGAGGGCCGCGCGAGAGCGAAATCGCACGATTTCTGCGATTAACCACGACTGCTCGTCAGGTTCGCGTCAGGATTGCCGCCAAGGGCGACATTCAGCCGCGCGTGGAAGGTTGCAGCGAATGTGTTAGTTTCCCACATATCGAATGGGTTCGGAGCCCCGATTGTTAGCCAAAATTTAGTCGGTTGGCGTCGGTATCCGAGATAGAGTTTGACGAACCGGCGGCATGGCGACCCTCGTGCCGGACCGGACCAACCAACGGGAATTCGACCATGTCGGACCTAGACCGTAACTACGCTTCTCCTTTCGGCAGGGCCGCCGGGCGTGTTGACGCCGCGACGGTCGATGCCGGCCTGCGCGCCTATATGCTGCGCATCTACAACTACATGAGCATTGGCCTGGCCATCACTGGCCTTGCCGCGCTCGGCGTCTACATGGCTGCCGTGACTGATGTCCCGACCGCGGACGCCGTCCGCGTCGGCAAGCTGTTCCTGACGCCGTTCGGCTACGCGATGTTCGTCAGCCCGCTGAAATGGCTGTTCATGCTCGCGCCGCTCGCCATGGTGTTCGTGATCTCGGCGGGCATCAACCGTCTGGCTCCCTCGACCGCCCAGATCCTGTTCTGGGTGTTCGCGGCGCTGATGGGTATCTCGCTGTCGTCGATCTTCCTGGTGTTCACGCACACCTCGATCGTGCGGGTGTTCTTCATCACCGCGGCCACCTTCGGTGCGCTGAGCCTGTACGGCTACACCACCAAGCGTGACCTGACCGGCATGGGCTCGTTCCTGTTCATGGGCCTGATCGGCATCATCATCGCGAGCCTGGTGAACCTGTTCCTGGCGAGCTCGATGCTGCAGTTCATCGTGTCGGTGGTCGGCGTGCTGGTGTTCGCGGGCCTCACCGCCTGGGATACCCAGCGGCTGAAGAACGACTACATCTACGGCTACGCCTCGGCCGGCGGTGACATCGCAGAGCGTGCGGCCATCACCGGCGCGCTGTCGCTGTACCTGAACTTCATCAACCTGTTCACGCTGCTGCTGCAGCTCCTCGGTCAGCGCGACTAAGCGCAACGACGAGAGAACGGATAGGAACCCCGGCCGAAAGGCCGGGGTTTTTGTTTGGGCGCGGGGGCGCTCGTAGCCCGGATGGAGCGCAGCGA
Organism: Bradyrhizobium sp. 23AC; assembly: GCF_054863025.1. Classification (NCBI taxonomy): domain Bacteria; kingdom Pseudomonadati; phylum Pseudomonadota; class Alphaproteobacteria; order Hyphomicrobiales; family Nitrobacteraceae; genus Bradyrhizobium; species Bradyrhizobium sp. 23AC. The sequence continues at coordinate 47,338 of NZ_JAVAYN010000023.1, read as the reverse complement.
AGCAATCCAGAGTCCCTCCGCGGATGCATTTCTGGATTGCTTCGCTGCGCTCGCAATGACGGGTGTGGCAACACCGTTGCCCCTTTCAGCGGAAGCGGGAAGGCTCTAATCTTGCCCCATGTCCGCACCTGAAATCAGGCCTACAACCGAGGCCGACCTTCCCGCCATCACCGCCATCTACCAGCAGGCCGTCCGCGAGGGCACCGCGACGTTCGAGCTGGAGCCGCCTGACCTCGTGGAGATGACGCGCCGTTATCGCGCGCTGGTCGACGGCGGCTATCCCTATTTCGTCGCCATCCTCGACGGCCGCGTCGCCGGCTATGCCTATGCCGGCGCCTACCGCCCGCGCCCGGCCTACCGCTTCACGGTCGAGAACTCGATCTATCTCGATCCCTCCTTCCACCGCCGCGGTGTCGGATCAAAGTTGCTGGAGCGACTGGTCGCCGAATGCGAGGCGCGCGGCTTCCGCCAGATGATCGCGGTGATCGGCGATTCCGCCAATGCCGGCTCGATCGGCGTGCACACCAGGGGCGGCTTCAAGATGATCGGCACACATCCCAATGTCGGGCTGAAATTCGGCCGCTGGCTTGATACGGTGATGATGCAGCGCGACCTCGGCGAGGGCGCGAGGAGCGTACCGACAAAGTAGGTCTCGTAGGGTGGGCAAAGCGATAGCGTGCCCACCATATCCCGGCGATTGAGAAAGCTCGTGGGCACGGCGCTACGCGCCTTTGCCCACCCTACGGCACCGGTCGTGTGGCTACACCACCGCCAGCTTCCGATCGATCACCAGCAGCACGCGCTCCAGCTCGTGGCCGCGGCGCAGGATCAGACCGGTCGCCGAGATCACGCTGTACATGCCCTGCTTGCGCGCCAGCCGCGGGTCCTTCTCGATGCGGTAGATCGGCACTTCCGAGGCACGGCGATAGACCGAAAACACGGCGCGATCCCTCAGGAAGTCGATGGCATAGTCGCGCCATTCGCCGTCGGCGACCATGCGGCCGTAGAGATTGAGAATACGGTGCAGCTCGAGCCGGTTGAACGTCACCCGGCTCAGTTGCGTCGTCGCCGCGGCGGGGCGCGCCGCCGCGCGCTGCTCGCTCGGATCGGCATCCTCCGACAGACTCATGGAGCGCTTCCTCATCGCACGGCATGACCCGAATCCGCGAAGACCGTCCCCGGAACCTGGATCATGACAGCTGCATGATTGCGCCAACCGGCCACCGCCGCAAGAGGCTCCTGATTCAACCGGTCGAATCGGTTACGAATCGGGGCACACGCTATGGTGGAACTCCCTCGCGGCAAACCGTCACGGGATCGTTAGCAGGAATCATACTCTCGCCGCTTTTCCGCCTAGCGACTGCCGCCCTGCATTGCGAAAAGGCTCACGTGCGTTGACCCGGTCCTTTCGGTTCCGGATTCCTCAGCCCCCAGCCCCCCGGGGTCGAACAGGATCGGGTCTGTACGCGCTACAAGGAGGGCCAACGCAAGTTGGTCCTTTTTTGTTTGTGTCGGGATGTTTCTGCTTCGGCGAAATTCTTCTCTCATCAGCGCCAACGGTCTCTCCCCTGATCCTGAGAAGCCGCGCGTCCTTCGCGCGGCGTCTCGAAGGATCGAGGCCGAGCTGCATGAGCGGGCCTGCATGGTTCTCACGGCGATTCGAGACATCGTCCGGTAGACGCGCGCAAGTGCGCGCTCCTCACCATGAGGTTGGCAGTGAGTACGACGCTAGAGAATTGAAATCAGTGCAGCGACGTGTACGCCGCACCCAGCATCGTGCCGGGCTTGTCGCGGCTGCCGTCCTGGACATAGACCACCGCGCCGTCGACGCCGTCGCGCGTGAGGTTCTCGATCGGCACCGTCCAGCTTTCCGAACGCCCGGTCCAGTCACCGACCTTGAGCAGGTTGCGCACCACGTTGTGATAGGTGACCTGCTGTCCGCGATTCTCGCCGCGGGTGATCGCGATCGGGACCGACTTGGCGATCGAACAGATCCAGACCTCGCCATGCGAGACGGCCGGCTCGTTGCTCGCCGCCACCGACACGTTGATCTGCTTGCCCGCGAGCGACATCGTCACCGGCACACTCATCACACCCGTGCCCTTGTCGGTCTTGCCGATCGCGCTCTCGATGCCGACACGATCGCTGCCGATGACATGGGTGGAGCCGTTGACCACGACCTGCGGCGTGTAGACCTCGCGGTCGCCGCGCATGCGCGAATAAGCCCGCTGCCGTGCAGAGAAGCGCGAATCCGCCAGCGTGTCCTTCCAACCCAGATAGTCCCAATAGTCGATCGGCATGCTCAGCGCGATGATCGACGGGTCTTTGGAGAGATCGCCGATGATCTGGTCGGCGGGCGGGCAGGAGGAGCAGCCCTGCGAGGTAAACAATTCGACAACGGCGCGGGGATCGGCCTCGGCAGGACGGATGACGGCGACGATCGCACAGATGCCGAGAGCTCCCGACCAGAGCACACCGGACCAACGTGAAACCAGATGAGAAGCCGTCATTGTTGTCATGTCGAACGCCGCACACCATTGCTCGTGGAAAGGAGATCTTATCGCCGGATGGTCACCGTAGTCTTACGGGGCGCGACACACCCAACCGCCCAGGCCAACCATCCGAAGGGAGGTTTTCCACCGGGCGGGCCCATCTGGAGCATGCCGCAAACGCACGAAGGCGGCCTTGTGATAGGCCGCCTTCGTTTAACCTTCTACTCACGTCGCGGTGAGCCACCGTTCACAAATTCGCGTTTAGGCCGCGAGCTTGCGCAGCACGTAGTGCAGGATACCGCCGTTCCGGTAGTAGTCGAGCTCGTCCAGCGTATCGATGCGGCAGAGCAGCGAAACGCGCTGCAACGAACCGTCGCCGGAGACGATCTCCGCGGTCAGCTTCTGGCGCGGCTTGAGGTCGCCGACGAGGCCACGCAGCGTGACCTTCTCGTCGCCCTTGAGGCCGAGCGACGACCAGGAGGTGCCCTCCTCGAAGGTCAGCGGCAGCACGCCCATGCCGACCAGGTTGGAGCGATGGATGCGCTCGAAGCTCTGGCAGATCACGGCGCGCACGCCGAGCAGACGGGTGCCCTTGGCGGCCCAGTCGCGCGAGGAGCCGTTGCCGTATTCGGCACCGGCGAACACCACCAGCGGCACCTGCTCCTGCTGGTACTTCATCGCGGCGTCGTAGATCGACATCTGCTCGCCGTCGGGCCAGTGCTTTGTCAGGCCGCCTTCCGGAATATTTCCATCCGCGCCCTTCAGCATGAAATTCTTGATGCGGATGTTGGCGAAGGTGCCGCGCATCATCACTTCATGGTTGCCGCGGCGCGTGCCGTACTGGTTGAAGTCGGCGGGGCGCACCTGGTGCTCGCTGAGATACTTGCCGGCGGGTGAGGTGAGCTTGATCGAACCGGCCGGCGAGATGTGGTCGGTGGTGATCTTGTCGCCGAACATGGCGAGGATGCGCGCCTCGATGATGTCGGTGACCGGCTCCGGCTCCTTCTTCATGCCGTCGAAATAAGGCGGGTTCTGCACATAGGTCGACGACATGTTCCAGCGATAGGTCTCGCTCTCGACGGTCTTGATCTTGCGCCAGTTGGTGTCGCCCTTGAACACGTCGGCATACTTCTTCTTGAAGATCGACGCGGTCACGAACTTCTTCATGAAGGCGTTGATCTCCTTGGTCGTCGGCCAGATGTCCTTGAGGTACACCGGCTTGCCGTCCTTGCCCTCGCCGAGCGGCTCGACCGCGAGGTTCTTGGTGACGCTGCCCGCGAGCGCGTGCGCGACCACCAGCGGCGGCGAGGCCAGGTAGTTCGCCTGCACGTCCGGCGAGACGCGGCCTTCGAAGTTGCGGTTGCCTGAGAGCACGGCGGCGGCGACGATGCCGTTGTCGTTGATCGACTTCGAGATCTCCTCAGGCAGCGGACCTGAATTGCCGATGCAGGTGGTGCAGCCGAAGCCGACCAGGTTGAAGCCGACCTTGTCGAGATCCTTTTGCAGACCGGAATCGGCGAGATAGCCGGCGACGACCTGGCTGCCCGGGGCCAGCGAGGTCTTCACCCACGGTTTTGCTTTCAGGCCCTTCGCGGCGGCGTTACGGGCCAGCAGGCCGGCGCCGATCAGCACGCTCGGGTTCGAGGTGTTGGTGCAGGAGGTGATGGCGGCGATCACGACGTCGCCGTGGCCGATCTCGAAATCCTTGCCTTCGACGGCGAAGCGCTTGCTGGGCTCTTCGGCCTTCTTGTACTCGGTGCCGAGCGCAAGCGAGAAGCCCTCGGCGACCGACGGCAGCGCGATGCGGCCTTCGGGACGCTTCGGACCGGCCATCGACGGCACGACGTCGGCGAGATCGAGCGTCAGCGTTTCCGTGAACACCGGATCGGCCGACTTGGCGGTGCGGAACAGCCCTTGCGCCTTGGCATAGGCCTGCACCAGCGCGACGCGCGGCGCCGCACGGCCGGAGGTCTTGAGATAGTCGATCGCGGCGGCGTCGACCGGGAAGAAGCCGCAGGTCGCGCCGTATTCGGGCGCCATGTTGGCGATGGTCGCCTTGTCGGCGACCGAGAGATTGTCGAGGCCGGGGCCGAAGAACTCGACGAATTTGCCGACAACGCCGAGCTTGCGCAGCATCTGCGTCACGGTGAGCACGAGGTCGGTGGCGGTGACGCCTTCCTTCATCGCGCCCTTCAGCTTGAAGCCGACGACGTTGGGCAGCAGCATCGACAGCGGCTGGCCGAGCATGCAGGCTTCCGCCTCGATGCCGCCGACGCCCCAGCCGAGCACGGCCAGACCGTTGACCATGGTGGTGTGGGAATCGGTTCCGACCAGCGAATCGGGATAGGCGACCTCGAAGGTGGCGGTCTTCTTTCCGACCGTCATCTTCTCCTTCTTGGTCCAGACCGTCTGGGAGAGATATTCGAGATTGACCTGGTGGCAGATGCCGGTGCCGGGCGGCACGACGGAGAAGTTCGAGAACGCCTTCTGGCCCCACTTCAGGAACTCGTAGCGCTCCTGGTTCTGCTTGTACTCTTCGGTGACGTTCTTGCCGAAAGCCTTGTTGTCGCCGAAGAAGTTCACGATCACGGAATGATCGATGACGAGATCGACCGGCACCAGCGGGTTGATCTTCTCGGCATCGCCGCCGAGCTTCTGCATCGCGTTGCGCATCGCGGCGAGGTCGACCACCGCGGGCACGCCGGTGAAGTCCTGCATCAGCACGCGCGCCGGACGGAAGGCGATCTCATGCTCCAGCGACTTCTTGCGCAGCCATTTCGAGACCGCGACGATGTCCTCTTTCTTGACCGAGCGGCCGTCCTCGTTGCGCAGGAGGTTCTCGAGCAGGACCTTCATCGAATAGGGAAGTTTCGAGATTCCCTTCAGACCATTCTTCTCGGCCGTGGGCAGGCTGTAATAGACATAGGTCTTGGCGCCGACCTTGAGGGTCTTTTTGCATTTGAAGCTGTCGAGCGAGGTCATGTAGGAATCCCAATTGTTAGTTATACCCGGCAGGGTATTTTAACACCGTTAGCGTATCAGGCTGGGCCGCTTGCAGGGGCAGGTTGAGTTGCTGCATCAAGTAGTTCCGGGCTTATAGAAGCTTTCTAACCGCGCCGCCACAGCCACAATCGTACCGCAGCATTCGCGAGCCAAAAATTCCCATGCGCTACCCCAAGTTTTCCTGAGGCCCGGCTTTGAGCGGGGTGGCACGAGGCAAGATGCAGCTGTCCGGACGCGGGATCGTTTGTGTGCGCGGCGGCCGCGAGGTGTTTGCCGGGCTCGATTTCGAGGCCGTCGCCGGCGAAGCGGTGGCGGTCGTCGGCCGCAACGGGTCGGGCAAGACCTCGCTGCTGCGGCTGATCGCGGGCCTGCTCGTACCGGCGGGCGGGACGATCGTACTGGACGGGGGCGACGCTGAAATGACGCTGCCGGAGCAGTGCCACTATCTCGGCCATCGCGATGCCCTGAAGCCCGCGCTCAGCGTGGCGGAAAACCTGACTTTCTGGGCCGATTTCCTTGGAGGGGAGCGTTTTGACTTCGCCGAGAGCCTTGCCACGGTGGGGCTCGAACATGCCACCCACCTCCCCGCCGGCTTCCTGTCGGCGGGCCAGCGCCGCCGGCTGTCGCTGGCGCGCCTTTTGACGGTGCGCCGCCCGGTCTGGCTGCTGGATGAGCCGACCAATGCGCTGGACGTGACGGGACAGGATATGTTCGGCGGCCTGATGCGCGAGCACCTGTCGCGCGGCGGCCTGATCGTTGCGGCGACCCATTCCCCGCTGGGGATCGATTCGCGGGAGCTGCGGATCGGGGGTGTGGCGTGAGGCGACACGACCCTCAGCTTTCCGAGCGGCGGGGCCCCGCTCTCTCCGTTCCCTCCCCCCTTGTGGGGTCCGAGGCGAGCGAAGCTCGCTCTCGAGGGCAGGGAGGGGGGTGCCACACGGCAAGACGTCTCGGTTCTAGCCTTCAAAAGGCGGGCGCTCTGTTGCTGGCGATCCGTTTCCAACGAGCATCTCTCCCGGGGCTACCCCTCTCCCCCGCCCTCCCCCACAGGGGGGGAGGGAGCGCAGTCTGCCTGAGGCGCGGGCCGAACCTTCATGGCGACTCCGCCGCCGGAGCCACTCCATGACCGCCCTCACCGCCCTCATCCGCCGGGACATCAGGATCGCGCTCCGCGTCGGCGGCGGGGCGCTGATTGGCGTGCTGTTCTTCCTGACCGTGGTGGTGTTGATGCCGTTCGCGGTGGGGCCGGACCTGGCGCTGCTGTCGCGGCTGGGGCCGGCCATCCTCTGGCTCGGCGCGCTGCTGGCGAGCCTGCTCACCCTCGACCGGCTGTTCATGGCCGACCACGAGGACGGCTCGCTCGACCTGATCACGATGAGCCGGACGCCGCTGGAACTCGCCTGCGCCGCCAAGGCGCTGGCGCATTGGCTGGCCGCCGGCCTGCCGCTGATTGTCGCAACCCCCGTGCTCGGCCTCTTGCTCAACCTCGACATGGTCGCGACCGGCGCGGTGGCGCTGACGCTGCTGGCGGGCACCCCGGCCCTGACCTTCACCGGCATGATCGGTGCGGCGCTGGCGGTGACACTGCATCGCGGCGGGCTGCTGATGGCGGTGCTGGTGCTGCCGCTGTCGATTCCTGTGCTGATTTTCGGGGTTGCGGCCTCGCAGGCCGTGATCGTCGGTCCGATGTCGTTCGGCGCGCCGTTCTCGATCCTGTGCGCGCTGTCCCTGGTCAGCCTCGTGATCGGCCCCTTCGCAGCCGCAGCGAGCCTGCGGCACGGGCTCGACTGAGATGGGCTCGACTGACCTTGACCCCGATCAACTTTCGTCCCTCGCTTTCGTGCTGATTGCCTGAGCGGCCACCGATGATTATCAGGGTACCATGACGCTGATTGACCTCGCCAACCCCACGCGGTTCCTCGCGCTGACAGCGCGGGTCTTGCCGTGGCTTGCGGCCGCGACCGTCCTGCTTCTTGCGATCGGTCTCTATCAAGCCGCGCTTGCGCCCGACGACTACCAGCAGGGCGCGACCGTGAAGATCATGTTCATCCACGTGCCCAATGCCTGGCTGTCGATGTTCGTCTGGGGCGTGATGAGCATCGCCTCGCTGGGCACGCTGGTGTGGCGGCATCCGCTCGCCGACGTCGCCGCCAAGGCCGCAGCGCCGATCGGCGCCGCCTTCACCTTCCTCGCGCTGCTGACGGGCTCGCTGTGGGGTCGTCCGATGTGGGGCACCTATTGGGAATGGGATGCGCGGCTCACTTCTGTGCTGATCCTGTTCCTGATGTATCTCGGCCTGATGGCGCTGTGGCGCGCGGTCGATGATCCCTCGCGCGCCGCACGCGCCGCCGCGGTGCTGACCCTGGTCGGCGCGCTCAACCTGCCGATCATCAAGTTCTCGGTCGACTGGTGGAATACGCTGCACCAGCCGGCCTCGGTGATGCGCATGGGCGGCTCCGCGCTCGACAAGTCGTTCCTGATTCCGCTGCTGGTGATGGCGATCGCGTTCACGCTGCTGTTCGTCACGCTGCATCTGGCGGCGATGCGCAACGAGATCCTGCGCCGCCGGGTCCGCTCCCTGCAAATGATGCAGGCGAGCCGTGTCGCGTTCTCCAGCGAAATGGGCGCCGGTGCGCGCGGGCAAAACGCGTCGAAAGAAATTGGGGCCGCAGGATGATGTCGCTCGGTCCGTACGCATCCTTCATCGTGACGTCCTATGCCGCAGCGGCCCTCGTGGTCGTGATCCTGATCGGCTGGATCGTGCTCGACTATCGCAACCAGACGCAGCGCCTGCGCGAGCTCGAGGAGCGCGGCATCACCCGCCGCTCCGGCCGTAGCGCCGTGGACGCGTCATGAGCGAACGATCGACCTCCGCAGCGCCGCAGCGCCGCACCTTCCTGATGGTGCTGCCGCTGATCGCGTTCATCGCACTGGCACTGCTGTTCTGGTTCCGGCTCGGCAGCGGCGATCCCTCGCGGATTCCCTCCGCGCTGATCGGCCGTCCGGCGCCGCAGACGGCGCTGCCGCCGCTCGAGGGATTGCAAATCGACAACGCGCAGGTGCCCGGCCTCGACCCCGCCGCGTTCAAGGGCAAGGTCAGCCTGGTCAATGTCTGGGCGTCCTGGTGCGTGCCGTGTCATGACGAGGCGCCGCTTTTGACCGAGCTCGCCAAGGACAAGCGCTTCCAGCTCGTCGGCATCAATTACAAGGACGCGTCCGACAATGCGCGCCGCTTCCTCGGGCGCTACGGCAACCCGTTCGGTCGCGTCGGCGTGGATGCCAACGGCCGCGCCTCGATCGAATGGGGCGTCTACGGCGTGCCCGAAACCTTCGTCGTCGGCCGCGAAGGCACCATCGTCTACAAGCTGGTCGGCCCGATCACGCCGGACAATCTGCGGACGGTGCTGCTGCCGCAAATGGAGAAGGCGCTGAAGGCGGCGGGGACCTGAGCACCGCGCTCGTGCCACACGCTCAACTGTCATCGCCCGACTTGATCGGGCGATCCAGTATTCCAGAGACGTCAGTCGTATACGGAAAAGCTGCGGCGTACTGGATGCCCCGGTCAAGCCGGGGCATGACAGCGGTATGTGGAGCGACGCTTCGGCCTATCCCTTCCTCACGTCCCCCGCGTCCGCCTCGCTGGCCTCCAGCGACGCCGGCTCAACACCGTAGCGCTTGGTCAGCGGCATCTGGGCGATGGCGAAGATCATCGTGATCGGGGTGACGCCGAACACCTTGAAGTTCACCCAGAAGTCGGTGCTCTGGGTGCGCCAGACGATCTCGTTCAGCACCGCCATGCCGGCAAAGAACAGCGCCCAGCGCAGCGTGAGGATGCGCCAGCCCTGCGGCGTCAGATTGAACATCTGGTCGAACATGACGGCGATGAAGGAGCGGCCGAACAACAGGCCGCCGCCGAGGATCGCGGCGAACAGGCCGTAGATAATGGTTGGCTTGAGCTTGATGAAGGTCTCGTCGTGCAGCACCAGCGTCAGCGTGCCGAACACCAGCACGATCACGCCCGTGACGATCGCCATGATCGGAATGTGGCGCGTCACCACGTAGGAGGCGACCATCGCCGCGACGATCGCGACCATGAAGGCGCCGGTCGCCGCGAACAGATTGAACTTCGCATTCACGAAGAAGAACACGAGCAGCGGCCCGAGCTCGGTCGCCAGCTTGAACAGCGGATGCGGCTGGGTCTTGTCCATTCTTCAGCTTTCGATTCCGGCGATGGCGCGGGCAAAGTCGCGGGCGGTGAACGGCGCGAGATCGTCGACGCCTTCGCCGACGCCGATGAAGTGCACCGGCAGTTTGAACTTTTCCGCGAGCGCCACCAGAATGCCGCCGCGCGCGGTGCCGTCGAGCTTGGTCATCACGAGGCCGGTGACCCCGGCGGTGCGATGGAAGGCCTCGACCTGCGACAGCGCGTTCTGGCCGACGGTCGCATCGAGCACAAGCAGCACGGCATGCGGCGCAGTGTCATCCACCTTGCGGATCACGCGCACAACCTTTTCGAGCTCGTTCATCAGCTCGGCCTTGTTCTGCAGGCGGCCGGCGGTGTCGATCAGGAGCACGTCGACATTCTGCTCCTTCGCCGCCGTCAGCGCGTTGAAGGCAAGGCTCGCCGAATCCGAGCCCTGCGCGCCTGCGATCACCGGCGTCTTCGTCCGCTCGCCCCACACCTTGAGCTGCTCGATGGCTGCTGCGCGAAACGTGTCGCCGGCGGCCAGCATCACCTTGCGGCCTTCGGAGGCGAATTTCTGCGAGAGTTTTCCGATGGTGGTGGTCTTGCCCGAGCCGTTGACCCCGACCACGAGGATCACGAACGGCTTCTGCGCCGTATCGATCTCGAGCGGCTTTGCCACCGGCGCCAGCACCTTCTCGACCTCGGTGGCGACCACGTCCTTGACCTCGTCCGCCGAGATCGCCTTGTCGTAGCGTCCGGCGCCGACGGCGTCCGCGATCCGCACCGCGACTGAGGTGCCGAGGTCGGCGCGCAGCAGCACGTCCTCGATGTCGTCGAGCATGGCGCGGTCGAGCTTGCGCTTGGTGACGAGGTCGGCGACCGCGGTCCCGAGCGAGGACGAGGTGCGCTTCAGCCCGTTGGACAGGCGGCGCCACCAGCTCAGCTTGGGGGGATCTGACGTGGTATCGTTCATGGTGGCGGTGTGTTAGCCGTTCCGGCTGCCAAACGAAAGTCTTGACCGAAAGTCCTGCAATTGCTCGATGTTCCCCAATTGACGGCCGATGAAATTCTGGCCCGCGTGCTCCATCGCGACGGGCTGATGCTGGTCATCGACAAGCCGGCCGGCCTTCCCGTGCATCGCGGTCCCAAGGGCGGCGCCAATCTGGAGGCCTCGTTCGACGCGCTCTGTTTCGGCCTGCCGCGGCCGCCGGTGCTGGCTCACCGGCTCGACAAGGACACCTCCGGCTGCCTCGTGCTCGGCCGCCACCGCAAGGCAACGGCCTCGCTCGGCCTCCTCTTCAAGCACGGCAAGATCGGCAAGACCTACTGGACCGTGGTCGAGGGGGGCCCCGCCGAGGACGCGGGCACCATCGACATGCCACTCGGCCGGCTCAACGCCGAACGCGGCTGGTGGCAGAAGCCCGATCCGGAAGGACAGAAGGCGATCACGAACTGGAAAGTGATGGGCCGGGGCGACGGCTTCACGTGGCTGGCCATGGAACCGGTGACCGGGCGGACCCATCAATTGCGGGTGCATTCGGCCGCGACCGGCTGGCCGATCTTCGGCGATAACATTTACGGCAACGGCCCGCGTTTCGGCGAGCCGAAGCTGCACCTGCATTCCCGCGAGATCGTGGTGCCGATCTCCCGGAACAAGGAGCCCGTCCGCGTCGTGGCGCCGGCCCCACCCCACATGCACGAAAAGCTCCGCGCCTGCGGCTGGAACGGGGAATAGCCTTTCAGATCCTCATAGTGAGGAGCTTAGCAGTGCCGGGCTACCGGCCCATGGTTTACGAAACGTTCAGTGCTCGCCGCTAATGATGACGGTTGCTTAGAACAAGCTTCTGTAACCGCTCAGGATGAGCAAGGCGTGATGTCCAAGGCCGAGCTATCGATCATCGAAGAGGTCGAATCCGCGATTCGCGCAGGCTCGGCGGAAAAGGGCCTGGAAACGGCCCGGCGCGTCACCGACCTGTTCCTCTCCTCCGCCGGCAGTTTCGACGACGAGCAGATCGCGCTGTTCGACGAGGTGCTCGAGCGCCTGATCGGCACCATCGAGCTTCGCGCCCTTGCCGACATGGGCGCACGCATCGCGCTCGCCGAGATCAGCGCGCAGCTGGCGCCGATCGCGCAGGCGCCGCCCTCCGTGATCCGCCGCCTCGCCAGCAATAACGAGATCCGCATCGCCGGTCCCGTGCTGCAGGAATCCGCCCGCCTCGACGACGGCGAGCTGGTGAAGATCGCATCATCCAAGGGCGAGCCGCATCTGCTGGCGATCGCCGGCCGCTGGTGGCTGAAGGAGATCGTCACCGACGCCTTGCTGGCGCGCCGCTATCCCAGCGTCAGCCGGCGGCTCGCCGCCAATCCCGGCGCGCGCGTCTCCGGAAACGGATTCGCCGCCATGGTCGGGCAGGCCGAGGCCGATCCTGAACTTGCCGTCAGTGTCGGCGTCCGCCTCGACCTGCCGTCGGAGCTGCGCCGCCGATTGCTGCGCTCGGCGAGCGATGCCGTGCGCGCCCGCCTGCTGTCGCGCGCGCCGCCGCATCTGTTCGAGGAAATCCAGAGCGCGATCGCCGCCGTCACCGTCGGTGTCGATCGCGAGATGTCGGGCGTCCGCGATTTCGAAGGTGCCAAGCGGGCGATTGCAATGCTCAAGGCAACCGGCCATCTCAGCGAAGCGACACTGTTCGGTTTCGCCACGCAGCGGCGCTATGAAGAGACCGCCGCGGCGCTGGCGGCCCTGTCCGGATCGACCGTCGAGGTGATCCGCCCGCTGATGCAGAGCCTGCGCGACGACGGCTTGCTGGTGCCGTGCAAGGCGGCGCAGCTCAGCTGGGAGACCACCACCGCCGTGCTCGAAAGCCGTTTTGCCACAGGCGCAATGAAGCCGGCCGATCTTGCAAGAGCGCAAGGTCACTATGCGCGCATGACGCCGGAGAATGCCAAGCGGACGCTGCGGTTCTGGCAGGTCAGGGCGTCGTAGGGGGCGCTGTCGCCAAACTAGCGGTGTCATCCTCCGCGAAAGCGGGGGATCCAATATTCCAGAGACGTCAGTAAGATACGGAGAAGCCGCGGCGTACTGGGTCGCCCGGTCAAACCGGGCGACGACAACACGCTAAGCAATCAGCCGCTCACCATCGCTGCCGGCAATCACAAGCCGCACCACGCTGCCAACCCGCTCGCCCGCGATCGCCGCCGGCAGATAGTGCTCCGTGCGGCCCTGCGTCTCGCTCTCGATCAGCACATTGCGCGTCGCGCCAATCTCGGCCTGCAGCCGCCGCCGAAGCGCCGCTTCACCCGCCGCACGCAGTCGCTTCGCGCGCTCCTTGATCACGCCGCCCGCCACCTGCGGCATCCGCGCGGCCGGCGTGCCGGGGCGGGGCGAATAGGGGAAGACGTGCAGGAATGTCAGGCCGCATTCCTCGACCAGATCGAGCGAGCACGAGAACATCTCCTCCGTCTCGGTCGGGAAACCCGCGATGATGTCGGCACCGAACAGGACATCGGGGCGCAGGCGGCGCACCTGGTCGCAGAACGCGATCGCATCCTGCCGCGAATGCCGCCGCTTCATGCGCTTCAAGATCATGTCGTCGCCGGACTGCAGCGACAGATGCAGATGCGGCATCAGCCGCGCATCGCCGGCGATGGCGTCAAGCAGATCAGCATCCGCCTCGATCGAATCGATCGAGGAGATGCGCAGGCGCTTCAACTCCGGCACGTGCCGCAAGATCTGCTTCGTCAGCATGCCGAGCTTCGGCGCGCCCGGAAGGTCAGTGCCGTAGCTGGTGAGATCGACACCGGTCAGCACGATCTCGGCATGGCCGCGTTCGGCCAGGGTGCGCACCTGCTCGACCACCGCGCCCATCGGCACCGAGCGCGAATTGCCGCGGCCATAGGGGATGATGCAGAAGGTGCAGCGATGATCGCAGCCGTTCTGCACCTGCACGAACACGCGCGGCAGGCCGCTCGTATAGCCGTCGATGAGATGCGGCGCCATCTCCCTCACGGCCATGATGTCGCTGACAGCGATCTTCTCGCCGGTGCCGAGATCGAAGGCATCGCGCGCTTCGCGCCAGGCGGATGACCGCATCTTGTCGTCGTTGCCGACGACGCGATCGACCTCGGTCATGTCGGCGAACATGCCGCTTTGCGTCTGCGCCGCGCAGCCGGTGACGACGATGCGTGCCTCGGGCCGCTCGCGTTTCAGTTTGCGGATCGATTGCCGCGCCTGCGCCACCGCCTCATTGGTGACAGCGCAGCTGTTGATGACGATGGTGTCTGAAAGGCCAGCGCCCTCGGCCTCGCGGCGGATCACTTCGGCCTCGAAGGCATTGAGGCGGCAACCGAAGGTGACGACGTCGACGGCCATCAGGCGGCCGGCGCAAACAGCGCCGGATCGAATCTGCCCTCATATTCGAAGGTCGCCGTGCCGGTCATCAGCACGTGATCGTCGCGTTCGCGCCATTCGATGCCGAGCTTGCCGCCGGGCAGCGTGATCTCGACATTGCGCTCGACCCGCTTCAGGCGGGCTGCGGCCACTGCCGTGGCGCAGGCCGCCGAGCCGCAGGCCTGGGTCAGGCCGGCACCGCGTTCCCAGGTGCGGATGGCGATGTGCTTGTCATCGACGATATGGGCAAGCGTGATGTTGGCGCGCTCCGGGAAGATCGGATGGTTTTCGAGCAGCGGACCGAAACGTTCGAGATCATGGGCGTTGACGTCGTCGACCCAGAAGATCGCGTGCGGATTGCCCATGCTCACCACCGAGGGCGAATGCAGGATCGGATTGTCGATCGGCCCGATCTGCAATTCGATATAGCGGGTGTCGCGGAACTCTTCCGCCAGCGGAATGTCCTGCCAGCCGAACCTCGGCGCGCCCATATCGACGGTGTAGAGATCGGGCGCCGGGCCCTGCCAGGCATTGAGCAAGCCAGCCGCCGTCTCGAACGTCGCGGTGGTCTGCCCGTTCTTCTCGAAGATGCGCCGCACCACACAGCGCATGCCGTTGCCGCAGGCGCCGGCCTCCGAGCCGTCATTGTTGTAGATGCGGATGAAGGCTTCGGTGCCGTCGAGCTGCGGCTTCTGCAGCACCATGAGCTGGTCGTAGGCCACGCCACCGTTGGCGGACGCCACCGCGCGGGCGTCGTCCGGCGTCACCTTTGCTGCGGAATCGCGCATGTCGACAACGACGATCTCATTGCCGATGCCGTTCATCTTGGCAAATGCGTGGTTGGCCAGCGCGCTCATGAAAATTCCCGAATTTCGCCTGTCTTATATGGCGATCCTTGGCGGCTTGGCCAGTGATTTGCCGCCGGGCGCCAGGAGGACTGCCAGGAGAACTGCCATGACGCATCTGTCATGGGACGAATTTGGCAACCGCGTGTTAAAACGGCGAAAGTTCGCCGCGAACCGGGATGCGTGGCCGGGCTCAAGCCGGATTAGGCCTTGGTGGGCAAGGTCTTGCTGATGAAGGGCCCTGGTTAAGGCCTTGGGGAGAATAAAAATGATCAGGTTTCGTCGTCTTGCTCTGGCCGCGCTGATCCCGGCAGCGGCCTTGTCGCTTGGCCTGCCTGAGGTTCTGGCGCAAACCCCGAGCCCGGCACCGGCGGCCTCGGCAAGTCCCTCGCCGGCCCCATCGGCTTCTCCCGCCCCGGCCGCGAGCGCCTCGCCTGCCCCAGCGGCGCCGGCCTCGCCCGCGCCGTCGCCTGCCGCCAGCGCGTCGCCGGCCCCAACAACGTCGCCCTCGCCCGCAGCCAGTGCCTCACCCAGCCCAACGGCCCCACCACCCGCGGCCGCCGCGACACCCGCTCCGGTGCAGACCGCCGATCCCTTCGGCCTGGAAACCACGCTCGAGGCCAAGAAGGTCGTGATGGTCAAGGGCACTGCCAATTGGGACTCGGCCTTCGACACGCTGATCGACGCGTTCAAGGCGCTGAACACGCTCCTGGACAAGCAGGGCATCAAGCCATCAGGCAATGCGATGATCGTCTACACCTCGACCGACGACACCGGCTTCACCTTCCTTGCCGAGATCCCGGTCGAGCAGGATCCCAAGAACCTGTCCAAGGACATGAGCATCGGCAAGTCTCCGGAGGGCAAGGTGCTGAAATTCGTCCATCGCGGTTCCTACGACAACATGGACAACACCTACGAGGCGATCACCAATCACCTCGACGACAAGAGGCTTGAAGCCAAGGACACCTTCATCGAGGAATACCTCACCGATCCCCTGAAGACGGCAGAGGACAAGCTCGTGATCAACGTTTTCGTGCCGCTGAAGTGAGACCAATGAAAAAGACTGCCGTACTTGCTACGTCCCTTGCCGCCGTTTTCGCCGCCACGCTGCTGACAACGCCCGCGCTTGCCGACGATTTTCCATCCGCCATTACGGTGAGCGGCGAAGCCAACATCTCCGCGGCGCCTGATCTCGCGCAGATCGACGCCGGCGTCGCCAACGACGCCAAGACGGCGAAGGAAGCGTCCGACGCCAACAACGCCGCGATGGGCAAGGTGCTGCTGGCGTTGAAGGGCGCCGGCATTGCCGAGAAGGATTACCAGACCTCGCGGCTGTCGCTGCAACCGCAATACGGCCAGAACAAATCCACCGGCGCATCCCCGGTGGTCGGCTTCCGCGCCAGCAACCGTGTCACCGTAAAAATTCGCGACGTGACCAAGGTCGCCACCATCATCGACACGCTGGTCGGCGCCGGCGCCAACGACATCGGCAACATCTCGTTCGAGGTGACGCAAGCCTCGAAGCTGCTCGACGACGCGCGCGAGCAGGCGGTCGTGGACGCCCGCCGCAAGGCCGAGATCTACGCCAAGGCCACCGGCGTGACGCTGGGCGCTCCGCTCAGCGTCACCGAGGGCGGCGGCCCGGTGCCGCTATTCAAGGGGCGGATGGCAACAGCGCCGATGGCAGCGCCGCAAGCCGCGGTTGCGCCCGGCGAGGAGACGCTGTCGGTGACGGTGACTGTGAGCTGGGCGATCAAGGCGAAAGAGCAATAGGTCTCGTGTCCCGGACGCGCTGCAGCGTGAAACGCTGCTGCGCAGAGCCGGGACCCAGCAAGCTACTCGGCACATCGCGGCGGCATGGGCCCCGGCTCTGCAGCGCACCGCTGAAGTAGCGCTGCGCTGCGTCCGGGGCACGAGCGGTGTGCGTGGCGAGACCTAAATCTCCACCACCTGCCCCGGCTGCATCGCCACGAACCGCTCCTGCGGAAGCTTCGCAGCATCCAGCGCCTCGAGCAGCGCCTTGGCCGGCGCGTCGATCGCCTCATCCGTGAGCTGGAACGTGCCGTGGTGATGCCCGAGCGCGGCCTCGGCGCCGCAATCGCGCAGCGCCTTCACGGCGTCCTCCGGGTTCATGTGCTGATCGCGCATGAACCAGCGCGGCTCGTAGGCGCCGATGGGAAGGATGGCGAGGCGCAGCTTGCCGTGCTTCTCTGCGACACGGCGAAAGTGCCGGCCATCGCCATAACCGGAATCGCAGACGACGTAGATTTTCCCGGCCGGCGTCTCCAATACAAAACTCGCCCACAGCGCCTTGTTGCGATCGAACATGCCGCGCGCCGTCCAATGCCGGGTCGGCACCAGGTGCACGGCGATGCCGCCGCCGAGCTCGACGCGATCATGCCAGTCGAAGGCCTCCACCTTGATCGTGGAATCCCAGCTGCGCATCGTCACGTCGTTGCCGAGCGGGGTGACCACGCGCGGAGCAAAATTCTTGGTGAGCCGCGACAGCGTCGCGATGTCGAGATGATCGTAATGGCCGTGCGAGACCAGCACGACATCGATCTTCGGCAGCTTCTCGAAGGCGATGCCGGGATCGTTGTGCCGCTTCGGCCCGGCCCAGGCGACCGGCGAGACCCGCGTCGACCAGACGGGGTCGACCAGGATGTTGAGGCCGCCGGTCTGGATCAGCCAGCTGGCATGCCCGACGAAGGAGAGCCGCACCTTGTCGCCATCGACCCGCGCCGGCGGCGTGTCGGCATGGGGGCTGGGGGCCCAGTCGGGCCAGGTGGCGCGCTGCCGCTTGCCGCCGAGCTGCCAACGCAGCACCTCCCGCAGCGATTTCGGCGGCGCGCCGTCCGGATCGAAGAAGTTCAGACCGTCGAAATGGTCGGAGGCGGGACCGTCATAGGTTTTCATGCGGGACATCCAGAGGGACGGGACACCGACCAGAGCGCCAGCCCCGGCAAGCAGCCCGAAAACGCGGCGGCGGGTGATCGGCACAGGTTGGCTTCAGGACTGGTGGCGGAGGTAAGTCATCACCTTCTATATGGGCGGGCCCAAAGGAAAAGGAACCGACGGTCAAAAGCGACGTATTTTCAGAACCTTACCTTGGCAGAGGCATTCCCGCGCCCTAACTTTCCTTGACTTTTGGGCGTGAGCGGCGTTTAACCCCGCCACTTTCTCGGAAAGGCTTTCTTTTCGACCCGCCGACTGGTCCTCGAGGCCAGAGGTCAACGCCCGACAGCGCTGTGCGCCCTCGGGCGTAAAGGTGTTTGGACGATTGCTTATCCAAGGAAGTGGTCATCGCCCGACTCGATCGGGCGATCCAGTATCCCAGAGGCGGCTCGGCTGGAACCGAGATGCCGCGGCGTACTGGATGCCCCGGTCAAGCCGGGGCCTGACAGCGGTGAGTAACGGAGCGCTCTTCCCGTCGGGAAGACAGCAACAGGACAACGGCATTGTTCGACAATCTGTCGGAACGGCTTGGCGGAATTCTCGATCGTCTGACGGGGCGCGGGGCGCTGACCGAGAAGGACGTCGATGCCGCGATGCGCGAGGTGCGCCGCGCGCTGCTGGAGGCCGACGTCGCGCTTGAAGTGGTGCGCGGCTTTACCGAGCGCGTGCGCGAGCAGGCGATCGGCGCCACCGTCGTCAAGTCGGTCACCCCCGGCCAGATGGTCGTCAAGATCGTCCATGACGAGCTGATCAACACGCTCGGCGCCGAAAGCCAGACCATCGACGTCAATTCCGTGCCGCCGGTGCCGATCATGATGGTCGGCCTGCAGGGCTCGGGTAAGACGACCACCACCGCAAAGCTCGCCCGCCGTCTGGTCCAGCGCGACAAGCGCAAGGTGCTGATGGCCTCGCTCGACGTCTACCGTCCGGCGGCGATGGAGCAGCTGGCCGTGCTCGGCCGCTACCTCGACATTCCGACGCTGCCGATCGTGGCGGGACAGCAGCCGCCGCAGATTGCCAAGCGCGCGCTGGAAGCTGGCAAGCTCGGCGGGTACGACATCGTGCTGCTCGACACCGCCGGCCGCACCACGCTCGACGAAGACATGATGGCGGAAGCCGCCGCGATCAAAGCCGCGGCCAATCCGCATGAAGTGCTGCTGGTCGCCGACAGCCTCACCGGTCAGGACGCCGTGAATCTCGCGCGCGCGTTCGATCAGCGCGTCGGCCTCACCGGCATCGTGCTGACACGAGTTGACGGCGACGGCCGCGGCGGTGCGGCGCTGTCGATGCGCGCGGTCACCGGCAAGCCGATCAAGCTGATCGGCACCGGTGAAAAGACCGATGCGCTGGAAGACTTCCACCCCGATCGTATTGCCGGCCGCATCCTCGGCATGGGCGACGTGGTGTCGCTGGTCGAACGTGCCGCCGCCAATATCGACGCCGAAAAGGCCGCACGCACCGCCGAGCGCATGCGCAAGGGTCAGTTCGACCTCAACGATATGCGCGAGCAGCTGCTGCAGATGGCCAGCATGGGCGGCATCAGCGGGCTGATGGGCATGATGCCCGGTATCGCCAAGATGAAGAACCAGATCGCGGCGGCCGGCATCGACGACAAGATTTTGAAGCGCCAGGTCGCGGTGATCGACTCCATGACGCGCGACGAGCGCCGTCATCCCGATTTGCTCAAGGCCAGCCGCAAGAAGCGTATCGCTGCAGGGTCCGGCCAGAGCGTCGAGCAGGTCAACAAGCTGCTCAAGATGCACCGGAACATGGCCGACGTGATGAAGGCGATGGGCTCGGGCAAGCGCGGCCCGCTCGCCGGCATCGCGCAGGCCATGGGCTTTGGCGGCGGCATGAAGCCGCCCTCGCCGGAAGAGATGAAGGCCCTGCAGGAGAAGATGCAGAGCGGCGGCGGGCAGGGTCTGCCCAATTTGCCGAAGGATTTGCCTGCCGGCTTGCGTCAGGGCCTGCCGAATGTGCCGGGGCTCACGGGCCTCAGCGGAAAGCCGATGCTGCCGGGCCTCGGCGGTTTTCCCGGCAAGAAGAAATGAGGAATTCGTCGCACGGGATCGCACTGGTCCCGCGCAACGCGAAAATACCGATCAACCGAACAAACCGTACTTTGCAAACCGTACTTCGAAGGAGAACTGAATGTCCGTCGTTATCCGCCTCGCCCGCGCAGGCACCAAGAAGCGTCCCGTCTATCACGTCGTCGTCGCCGACTCGCGCTTCCCGCGCGATGGCCGCTTCATCGAGCGTCTCGGCTATTTTAACCCGCTGCTGCCGAAGGACAACGAGACTCGCCTGAAGCTCGACATGGACAAGGTGAAGGCCTGGCTTGCCAAGGGCGCGCAGCCGTCCGACCGCGTGGCGCGTTTCCTCGACGCTGCCGGCGTCAAGAAGCGCGAAGCGCGCAACAATCCCGAGAAGGCCGTGCCGCGCAAGGAGCGCAAGGCGCAGGCCGAAGCCGCCGCGAAGGGCTAAGGCTAGAACATGTCGGCGCTGGTCTGCGTCGCGCGGATCGGCGCCGCGCATGGTGTGCGCGGTGCGGTCAAACTGTGGACCTTCACCGAGGATCCCTTTGCCGTCAGGCGCTACGGTCCGCTGCTGTCCAAGGACGGCAAGCGCCAGTTCGAGGTCGCAACGGCGCGCGAGGCCAGGGATCATCTGGTCGCGACGTTCAAGGGCGTCACGACCCGCGATGAGGCCGAGCGCCTCAACGGCATCGAGCTTTACGTCGCGCGCGAAAAACTGCCCGCGACCGATGCGGACGAATATTACCACACCGATCTGATCGGGCTCGCCGCCGTCACCACGGAGGGCGACGCGCTCGGCCGCGTGCTCGCGATCCACAATTTCGGCGCCGGCGACATCATCGAAATCGCGCCGCCCAAGGGCACGACGATGCTGCTGCCGTTCACGAACGCAGTGGTGCCTGAGGTCGATCTCAAAGGCGGCCGCGTCGTGATCGCGCTGCCGCAGGAGATCGAGGGCGACGACGCTCCCTCGGCGGGTCCCCGCGAACGCGGGGACCCATAACCACGGGCCGTGGTTTTTGGCTAAGCTGATTGCGATGGCAAACCCCTCACCCTGGCGCGCGACGGTGCTGACGCTGTTTCCGGAGATGTTTCCGGGGCCGCTCGGCGTGAGCCTGGCCGGCCGGGCGCTGGCCTCCGGGCTCTGGGAGATCGAGGCGCGGGACATAAGGGCGTCCGCCACCGACCGCCATCGCAGCGTCGACGACACCCCGGCCGGCGGCGGGCCGGGCATGGTGCTGCGGGCGGATGTTCTGGCGGCGGCCATCGATGCCGCCGAGATCGCCCCTGAGCGGCCGCGCCTGCTGATGAGCCCGCGCGGTCGGCCATTGACCCAGGCCCGCGTCACAGAGCTCGCCCAGGGCCCCGGCCCCCTGATCATCTGCGGGCGGTTCGAGGGGATCGACCAGCGGGTGATCGACGGGCGGGGCCTGGAGGAGGTCTCGATCGGCGATTACGTGCTGTCCGGGGGCGAAATCGCCGCTTTGGCTCTGATCGACGCCTGCGTCCGGCTGCTGCCGGGCGTGATGGGCAAGGAGGCCTCGGGAACCGAGGAAAGCTTCTCCGATGGCCTGCTCGAATACCCCCAATACACCCGCCCGCAGCTGTTCGAGGGGGCCCCGATTCCGGAGATCCTGACCTCCGGCGACCACGCCAAGGTGGCCAGCTGGCGGCGGGCGCAGTCCGAGGCCCTGACGGCGGCCCGGCGGCCCGATTTGTGGGCCCAAATCCCACCCAAGCCGGCGAATCGCGCCGGTCGCCAAAAAACACCAAAAAACAAGACAGACGGGTGACAAACGCTCCGGCTTGCCTTATAGGAGCGGCCAAATCCGCAATGGCTGGATAGACGAATTTTGCGCAGCCCCCCGTTTCCAGGGCTGGGCGCGCCGATGGAGATTTACCCATGAACCTGATCAAGCAGCTCGAGCAAGAGCAATTCGACAAGCTGTCCGCCGGCAAGGACATTCCGGAATTCGGTCCCGGCGACACCGTGATCGTCAACGTGAAGGTCGTCGAAGGCGACCGCACCCGCGTGCAGGCCTATGAAGGCGTCTGCATCGGCCGTTCCGGCGGTGGCCTCAACGAGAGCTTCACCGTTCGCAAGATCTCCTACGGCGAGGGCGTGGAGCGCGTGTTCCCGGTGATGTCGCCGATGATCGACTCGATCAAGGTGGTGCGCCGCGGCAAGGTGCGTCGCGCCAAGCTCTATTACCTCCGCAGCCTTCGCGGCAAGTCGGCCCGCATCGTCGAGAAGACCGAGCACGCCAAGGCCGTCAACGAGTAGGCTCCGCCATCAGGCAAGTTTTCGAAAGCGCGGGGCTCGGCTCCGCGCTTTTTTGTTTTGCTCACCGTCATTGCGAGGAACTCTGGCGACGAAGCAATCCAGACTGTCTGCGCGGGCGCATTCCTGGATTGCTTCGCGGAGCCTGTCATCGGGCCGCGCTACGCGCGGACCCGGTGGCTCGCAATGACGAACTTGAAGCCCTCGCGCTTTTACCGCTGCATGCTATATAGCTTCTAGAATGTTTCCAGATCCGACCAGCCTTGCCCCCGTCAAGCGCATCGTCATCGACGATCGCTCGCGGCTGCCTGGCCGGTTCTTCGGACGCTTCGCGACCTCGGCAACGTCAGAGCTTACGCGCGCAGCCTAAAAGCTGCGCTGACGATTTTGTTGCCCGCGCGCCGCGCGCGCCTATCCGCTGACACAACATTCTTTCGGAGCTCAAGCTCATGTCCAAGCCGACCACATTGTACGACAAGATCTGGAACGACCATCTGGTGCACGAGGCCGAGGACGGCACCTGCCTGCTCTATATCGATCGCCATCTGGTGCACGAGGTGACCTCACCGCAGGCGTTCGAAGGCCTGCGCGCGACGGGGCGCAAGGTGCACGCGCCGGAAAAGACGCTCGCCGTCGTCGACCACAACGTGCCGACGACCGATCGCACCAAGCCGAATCCCGATCCTGAAAGCATCGAGCAGATCAAGGCGCTGGCCGAGAACGCCAAGGAATTCGGCATCGAATATTACAACGAGTTCGACAAGCGCCAGGGTGTCGTCCACGTCATCGGTCCCGAGCAAGGCTTCACCCTGCCCGGCACCACCATCGTCTGCGGTGACAGCCACACCTCGACGCATGGCGCGTTCGGCGCGCTCGCGCACGGCATCGGCACCTCCGAAGTCGAGCACGTGCTGGCGACGCAGACGCTGATCCAGAAGAAGGCCAAGAACATGCGCGTCACCGTCGATGGCAAATTGCCGGACGGCGTGACCGGCAAGGACATCATCCTGGCCATCATCGGCGAGATCGGCACCGCGGGCGGCACCGGCTACGTGCTGGAATACGCCGGCGACGCCATCCGCGCGCTCAGCATGGAAGGCCGCATGACGGTCTGCAACATGTCGATCGAAGGCGGCGCCCGCGCCGGCCTGGTTGCGCCCGACCAGAAGGCGTTCGACTTCCTGCGCGGCCGCCCCAAGGCGCCGAAGGGCGCGGACTGGGACGCCGCGATGCGCTACTGGGAGAAGCTGCGCTCCGACGAGGGCGCGCATTTCGACAACGAGCTGCGCCTCGATGCCGCCAAGCTGCCGCCGATCGTGACCTGGGGCACTTCGCCTGAGGACGTCATCTCGGTGACCGGCATCGTGCCCGATCCCGACCAGATCGCGGACGAGGCCAAGCGTCTCTCCAAGCATCGCGCGCTGAAGTACATGGGCCTGACCGCGGGTACGAAGATCACCGACATCAAGGTCGACCGCATCTTCATCGGCTCCTGCACCAACGGCCGCATCGAAGATCTGCGCGCGGCGGCAAAGATTGCTGAAGGCAAGACCGTCTCGGCGCATGTCAACGCCATGGTCGTGCCGGGCTCCGGCATCGTGAAGGAGCAGGCCGAGGCCGAGGGTCTGGACAAGATCTTCCTCAAGGCCGGCTTCGAATGGCGCGAGCCGGGCTGCTCGATGTGCCTTGCGATGAACCCGGACAAGCTGGCTCCGGAAGAGCGCTGCGCCTCGACCTCGAATCGCAACTTCGAGGGCCGCCAGGGCTTCAAGGGCCGCACCCATCTGGTGTCGCCGGCGATGGCGGCAGCGGCGGCGATCGCGGGTCACTTCGTCGACGTCAGGGACTGGCGCTAAGCCACTGCCTGCAATTGTAGCGATCGCGGCAAACCGCCGTTAAACGATCGCCTGACACTCTCGTCCTCGCGAGGTTTTCGCGAGGACGCGCCATGGCCAACAAGCCCGAATATGTCGACCTGATCAGCGAGGCCACGCGCCAGCACCGCCGGCGCGCGCCGCGCTTGCACATCGTCGCCAAGCCCGGGGTCGAGGAGACCTCGAAGCTCAGCCGCTGGCCGCCTGCGATGTTCAAGCAGTGGAAGGTCGAGACCCTGATGCGGTGGAAATCGGCGTCGTGGAAGCTGAAGGATTGGCTGTAGCCGCCGGATAGACAAAGGGCGCCGCTAAGGCGCCCTTTTCACTTTGGTCGTGCTTACCAATACCGATACGGATGGTGCCAGCGATGCCAACGGCAGATCCGGCGCGGGCCGTAATAGGTCCAGATGACCCGGCAGCGGCGCGGATAGTGGTAGTAGGGATAGTAGCCGCCGACATAATAGCGCCGGTGGAAGTGGCGATGGCCGAAATGGGGACGATAGCCCCAGTGGCGGTGATAGCCGCCATAATGACGGAATCCGCCGTAGCGAATGCCGCCGCCGTGGAAGGCCGGCCCGGCGCGGAAGCCGCCGCCATGAAAGCCGCCGCCGCGGAAGCCGCCGAAATGTCCGCCGCCACCGCGGAAGCCACCGCCGCCGTGAAAATGTCCGCCACCACCATGCCCACCGCCGCCGTGCCGGACCTGCGTGACGAGGTCGTCGGCCGCAGCTTTCGTCGCAGGTGACGTCGCCGGATTGATCAAGCTCAGCGCTTCAGCACGATGCGCGCTCCCGGCCGACAGCATCAGCGTCGCCGCAGCCGCAATCCCGAGCAGGCGCATCGGGCCTGCCCGGAGACCCAAACTCCTCAGCATGGACTTCTCCCTGAATTTGGACAGCGGAGTGGCGATGCTCGTTCCCGGCCCGCGTCATCCCTGTTCAATTGCAGTCGCTCCCGGGGTTAAATTGCGGACAGCGATGTGAACGCGCCATGAATGAACGAGGCGGGCGCCGCGCTGCGGCGCTGTGCCGCTACGGGAAGGAAGTTTTGAGATGACCGTCTACGCGATTGCACAATTGAAGATGACCGACCGCGCGGCCTACGATCGCTATCAGGCGCGGTTCTTCGATGTGTTCAAGAAGTACAATGGGCGGCTGCTCGCTGCCGATGAGCGGCCGCGCGTGCTCGAAGGGGCGTGGCCGCACGACAAGCTGGTCATGATGTCGTTTCCGGACGAGACCGCCTTCCTCGCCTTCTCGAACTCACCCGACTATGAGGAGATTTCGCGCGACCGCAAGGCGGGCGCGCAGGCGACCGTATTACTGGTCAAGGGATTTGCGCCCGCCGGCTAGGACGTCACCAGAACGGCCCGTAGCCGAACACGAAGGGCGCGGGCACGCTGTAGGGATAGGGACGATAGTGGACCGGCCGCGCGTAATAGCGGGGATCATGGCGCACGACGGGCCGCGCAATATGTTGGATTCGCGCGTGTCGTCGCACATCGAAAACCGCGATCCCGGCCGAGGCCTCCGGAATCGTCACCCTCGGTGCCGCGGACGCGTAGGGCAGGCCGGCGGCAAGCGCGACGGCAACGGACCATGCAATCCATCTCGCCGTGACGATCCCTTGGGGCATCAGCCGGGGCGCCAGTAGCAGCTCATGCGCGGCACGATCACTGTGCCGCTGGGCCGGAATTCCTGCACATAGGTCGCGTTGCATTCGCGGACCGCATTGGGACCCGGATTGTAGCGCGGATAGACGCCGTCAGGGCTGTAATAGGGCGTGACGCGCAAGCGCGGCGGTCGCTTGCGCGGTGGCGGGGCATCAGGCGGGGCTGCCTGGGCGAGGCGAATCTCGGGGCCGGCGGTCTGGGCCTCGGCGCCAACGCAAAATGGCGAAAACAACCCCATGCACAGTAGCGTCAGCGCTGTTTTCGCTCGCATTTTTCCGCCCACCTGAAACGTCCCGTTCGAGGCCCACGCTCCCCGTTTTGGCGGCGCCCGTCAACCTCGCTGCGCTTTATAAAGCGGGATGCATCAGCGGGAAACCCGCGCTAAGAGAGCCCCATGTGGACGGAATTGAAAGCGCCCTCGCTGGCCGAGATGGAAGCGACGGCACACGAGATCTTCGAGCGCCTGCCGGCGGAATTTCGTAGGCTGTGCGAGGGCGTGATCCTCCGCGTCGACGACTTCCCGACCGAGGAGGTCCTGGACGAGATGGAATGCGAGAGCGAGTTCGACCTGCTCGGCCTGTTCCAGGGTGTCGGCCTGCCGCAGCAGAGCCTTGGCGACGTGGCGCGGCTGCCCAACATGGTCTGGCTCTACCGCCGGCCGATCCTGGATTACTGGGCCGAGCACGACGAGAGCCTCGGCCATATCGTCCGCCACGTCCTGATCCACGAGATCGGCCACCATTTTGGCCTGTCGGACGACGATATGGCGGCGATTGAGGCAAAGGCAGAGTAGACCCGCCCAATTCGGCCTAGGATTCCGGCCCCGATCGCGATAAATACCTGTTCCCCTAGACCCATCCGGGAAAGCGCAACCATGGACAAGTTCACCACGCTGGAAGGCGTCGCGGCGCCGCTGAAGATCATCAATGTCGACACCGACATGATCATTCCGAAGCAGTACCTCAAGACCATCAAGCGTACCGGCCTTGGCAAGGGGCTCTTCTCCGAGCAGCGCTACAAGGATGACGGCAGCGAGAATCCGGACTTCGTTCTCAACCAGCCCGCCTATCGCAATGCCAGGGTGCTGGTCGCCGGCGACAATTTCGGCTGCGGCTCGAGCCGCGAGCATGCGCCCTGGGCGCTGCTCGACTTCGGCATCCGCTGCGTGATCTCGACCTCGTTCGGCGACATCTTCTACAACAACTGCTTCAAGAACGGCATTCTGCCGATCCGCGTCAGCCAGGAAGACCTCGACAAGCTGTTCGACGATGCCGAGCGCGGCGCCAATGCGACGCTGACGATCGACCTGCCGAACCAGGAGATCCGCGGCCCTGACGGCGGCAAGGTCAAGTTCGAGATCGACCCGTTCCGCAAGCACTGCCTGATCAACGGCCTCGACGACATCGGCCTGACGATGGAGAAGAAGTCCTCGATCGACACCTATGAGGACAAGCTCAAGCGCGAACGCGCCTGGGCCTAATACCTGTTTTTCGTTCGAGCCCCGGTGCCGCAAGCGCCGGGGCTTTTTCTTTGCCCTGCTTGTCCTTATAGCTCGCTGATGCTGCCCGAGATCGTCACCTTCTGGCATGGCCCGATGGACGCACTGCGCCAGACCTGTCTGCGCTCGCAGCTGGCGGCCGGCCACAAGGTCACCGTCTACAGCTTCGATACCATTCCCGGCCTGCCCTCAGGCGTCGCCAACGCGGATGCCGAAGCGATCCTGCCGCATGCGTTCTCCGAACGCTTGCGGCCACCGCAACCGGATGGAAGCTGGCGCGACTGGACCACGCTGCAGTTCAGCGATTTCTTCCGCATGAAGCTGATGGCGAAGAATCTCGGCCTCTGGCTCGACGCCGACGTGCTGCTCTTGAAGCCGGTCGATGTCGATCCGGCAAAGCCCTACTTTGCCTGGGAGCGGCCACGCCAGCTCGGCAATTCCGTGATCTACCTGCCGCCCGGGCACGGCATCGTTGCCGCCTTCGAGGAGCTGATGGAGCAGGAGGAGCTGACGCCGAACTGGCTGTCGGTCCGCCATCGCATCACCTTCATGATGCGCCGCCTGCGCGGCGGCTCAAGCCGTCTCTCGGATATCCGTGTCGCAATCTTCGGGCCCGCAGCACTCACCGCGCTCGCGCGCCGTACCGGCGAGCTCGCCTGCGCGCTGCCGAAGCAATCGTTCTACGCCGTGCATGCGGAACCAAAACTGTTCTTCGATCCCTCGAGCTATCTCGGCCTCGTCACCAACCCCGAGATCATCGGCCTGCACATCTCGCCAAAGGGCCGCGGTGGCGAGAAGCCAATTCCGGGCAGCCTGTATGCCTGGGCGGCGGAGCGGTTTCCGTAACTCTCGTGCCCCGGACGCAGCGCAGCACCCCTTGGTGGTGCGCTGCTGAGCCGGGGCCCAGCACGTGGTGAGATGGGTCCCGGCTCTGCGGAGCGGCACTTCGCGCCGCAGCGCGTCCGGGACACAAGGTCGTTTTCCTCGTCCCTTTCCAGTTTGATCCAGCGCAACGCGCCTCTGCATCATTGTGCTTAATTCGCTCCAATTCCGCTGTCCGAAGGGAGCTTTCCATGAGCACCGCAAGCAGGCCATATCCCATCGTCCAGGACCTCATCGATTCCTTTGCGAGCTGGCTGAGGCATCGCCGCGAGCTGAACGAGATGCGGCAGCTCGATCGCGCCGATTTCGACCGGATCGCGAGCGACTTGAGGATCGCGCCTGACGATCTCGAGGAACTGGTCCGCCACGGCAAGCATTCTGCCGACGAGCTGCCAATGATGCTGCAGCAGCTTGGCATCAGCGCCGAAGGGCTAGGCCGCGCGCAGCCGCTGCTGCTCCGCGACATGGAGCGGGTCTGCTCGCTCTGCAACAACAAGGGACAATGCGACCGCGATCTGGCCGACGGCACTGCCGCGGAGAACTATCACGGCTACTGCGGCAACGCCGCGACGCTGGAATCGCTCGATCGCGCCGATGTCGCGCCGCGGTGAGCGGCGCAACGCCGGCTCATTCCGCGTCAGAAGTCAACCGACATCGATAGCCACAGCGTCCGCGGCATGCCGCTGATCACATAGCCGGTCGGATTTCCGATCCAGTAGCGATTGTCGAACAGATTGGTGAGCGACGCGCGGAACGTGGTCGGCCGCCCAGCGAGACTAGTGGCATAGCGTGCCCCGAGGTCGAAGGTCATCCACGCGGGGACGCTCTGGATGTTGTCGGTGCTGACATAGGCCCGGCTGGTGTAGATCGTGCGAGCCGTCGCCGTCAGTCCAGGCAGGAAGGGCGCATCCCACTCGATACCAAGATTGCTCTGCCAGCCCGGAGCACCGACCGCATGATTTCCGTCATAGAGGTGCCCTTCGGTCTTGGTGAGCCGTGCATCGAGATAAGTCACACCGCCCAGAACCCGGACCCCGGGCGCCACTTCGCCGAAGGTGTTGAGCTCGACGCCGCGGTTTCTCTGTTCGCCGTCGAGGCTGTAGATCTTGGTGACGGGATCGACGACGCCGCTCGGCAGGCTGATCTGGAACACCGCCAGGCTCGCGCCGAAGCGACCGAGATCGAGCTTGGTGCCGACCTCGTATTGCTTTGTCTTGAAGGGAGCGAACACCGCGTTGGTGTTGGCTGCGCCGGCCGGCGGCGTGGGTCCGGGCGAAAGACCTTCGATGTAGCTGGCGTAAAAGGACACTTCCTTGATCGGTCGCACCAGCAGGGCCACGGAGGGCGACGTCGCGCTCTGGTCATAGTGCGCGATCTCCAGACCGCTCGCGGGATCAAAGCCGTTCGCAATGACCTGCTGCTGTCTGGCGCCGACGGTCACCTGAAGCATCCCGTTCATCATCGAAAGCGTATCGGCAACGCCGACGCTTCGCAGGCCGAGAAAGTCGGACTTGCCCTCGGCGAAGGACGATATCGGCGTGCCGGGGCCCGCCAGCAGCGTGGGTGTGTAGATGTTGGTGAGATAGTTCCCGTAATTGGTCTGACCGAGCCAGTCGGTTCGGTTCAGGACACTGCCGCTGACCACGACTTCATGGCCGACCGGCCCCGTATCGAATCGCGCCCGAACACCGGCTTCGCCAGACACGGCCTCGGACTTGCCGGTCTGGAAGCGCGACGTTGAAAGTGCGTCGCCCGAAGTCGTGAGGATCGTCGCTCCCGGCGCCTCGCGCTTGTCATAACCGAATTGATTGGCGCCGATGGCGCCGAACATGGTGACGTTGTTGGACAGGTCGTATTCAGCGCGCGTCAGGCCCGTGAGGCTCTTTGCGCGGGCATAGTCGAAGGGCTGGGCGAGATTGATACGAGGATCCGGCGCATTGGGCACGGCAATGCCCTTGACTGGTGTATAGCCGCGCGCCGCAGCTTTCATCCAGTCGTCCTGATAGATGACATCGGCCGACCACCGGAAGCGCTCGCCGCGGTGGTCGACACCGAGCGAACCGACACCGTCACGCACCGATTGGCGGTCGATCGTGGTGTCTCCACCATTGAACCCGCCATTGAACCGGACGCCCCATTCCTTCTGATCCCCGTAGCGGCGCGCCACGTCGACCTCCGTGCCAAAGCGGGCGTTCGACATGTAGCCGACGGTCAGGCGCGTCAGATCTTCGTAAGCACGTTTGGTCACGACATTGACGCTACCGCCGATGCTTCCCTGAGGGGCCATGCCGTTGAGGAACGCGCCCGGGCCCTTGAGCAATTCGATACGCTCGATCGGCGCCGGGTTGACACGGTAGGCCGGCACCAGACCGTACAGCCCGTTCAACGCGATCTCGCTGTTCTCGACCCGGAAGCCGCGAATGGTCAGTGCGTCATAGCGGTTGCTGCTGCCGATTGCCGCGCGGACCGACGGATCGGAGTTGGTCAGAACCTCGGCGACGCTGGTGGCCTGCTGGTCACGGATGGTCTTCTCCGTATAGCTGGCGAGGCTGTATGGCGTATCCATGTAGTCTTTGTTGCCGAGCAGGCCGAGCTGGCCGCCTCGCGCGACTTGTCCGCCGACATACGGTACCGGCAATGCGGCGCGCTGCGCGCCGATCGTCGCAGGTGCGCTCGCTGCCGGCGCGCGCTCGGGCCGATCGGCCTGACGCCTCGCGCGCACTGCGTTCGATGAAGGCTGCCTCCGGGCGGGCGCAGCGCGGCGCTCCGGCGCAGATACGGCAACCGGAGGAAGCGACTGTCCGGATCCCGCCGACGGTTGAACGTTGGATTGTTGTGCGAATGACGATGTCGTGGTCAGCAGCATCGATACCGACACGAGCCAAAATTCGCGCGCGCCATTCCAATCGTGAATCATAGTACCCCGGAGTCTTTTTCTTATTAGTGCCCCGTCTCATCGCGCCGACGAGACACAG
This sequence comes from Bradyrhizobium sp. 23AC, assembly GCF_054863025.1. NCBI lineage: Bacteria > Pseudomonadati > Pseudomonadota > Alphaproteobacteria > Hyphomicrobiales > Nitrobacteraceae > Bradyrhizobium > Bradyrhizobium sp. 23AC. Next base: position 16,252 of record NZ_JAVAYN010000023.1, on the reverse strand, counting down.
AGTGCAATAAACAGCCAGGCGAGCATCGCCAAATAGAAGGCATCTAATGTATTGAGCGAGATCTCGGCGCGAGACGCAGACGAGACGTTGTCGACTGATGTTTTGATTTCACGGCGTCCAACGCTGGGAGCCGCGAAACATCAAGATCACGCGTGCATTCGCACGAGGCGCTTCCGCGCAACATCAACTCAAAGAGTGCACGCAGAGGCCGCGGCGCGGCGGATGCGGGTGATTGTCACAGTCCGTCGGACGAACGTGTCGAGACGCGAGATGACGTTGTTGGACGCAAGAAGGCCTCGTCGCATGACGAGGTGTCAGCGCGCACAGCCGCAATTGCTGCCCGACATGGAGCGCTATGCAATCACAAGGGACAATGCGACCGCGATCTTACTGAGGGCACCGCCGCGGAGAATTATCACGGCTATTGCGGCAACGCCTCGACACTAGAATCGTTCGATCGCACCGCATTGAGGCGGCGTCAGCCGCAGGAAGTCATCCAACTCTAGATTCTTGTTTTTGACGCGTTATCTTCACGCGAACCGCTACCCGCTTCGGTCGAAAGCGCTCTAGATCGCGCCATTTCGCGCGCAAGCATCGCGCTGGGCAAATCCCTTCACGAGCTTTCTGCACGCACGATAGCGCTCTTCCATGCTCGTCCCAGTGACATTGCTCGGCGGACTCGGTCCGGCCGCGCTTTCCTTTTTGGCGGCACGAGGCTGCGAGACTTTCTCGCGTTGGGTTGAAGGCTCGACCTGCTCTGGCGCCGGTACAAGCTGCCAGACCGGGCGAAGCTCGATAGTCGCGGTCTCTGACGGATTCTCCTTTTTGAAGGAAGACAGCGCCAAGACGTTCTTGTCCAGCTTGACCGTGACCGGCGTTCCATTGATGGCGAATTTATCGTTCTCGATAAACTCGGCGAACGATTTGTATCCCGCCACATCCTTCGCCCAGGATTGTTTCGTGGGCGGGCCCCAGAGGTAGTATCCCCTGGCCAAGCCCGTCGCGGAGACCCCCGTGATGATCAGCATGGCATAGCGTCCCTTGCCATTGGTCCACCCACGCTTGTTGGACCACACGCCGACAAACCTGGAATTGGCGTTCAGCGGATCGTTCTGATCGGGCGAGATGGTGAAGCTCGGCAATTCGAGTTTTTGAGCTGCCGCGATGGCAGCGACTTTCTGACTATCCTCCGGCGCAAATAGATTTCGGACGACGGTCTTTACGTCAGACCCTTTTCCATCAGACCCTTGTTTTCCATCAGACCCTTGGCGCCCGGTGGCGTCCGGTTTCGGAGGGACGGCCGGAGATGCGAGCGCCGCAACTTCGTTGGCCTTGAATTTCTTCATCCGGCGGCGCGCTTCGTCGACATGGCTGCTGCGGGGATATCTGGCCAGAAAATCCTCATAGAGACCTGCCACTGTCGCCGTCTCGATCGCCAGCCAAAACTTCTCGTCTTCTGCGGGACTTGCGGGCGCCGGAGCCGACGCGGCCGGCGCCGGGGCGGACACGACTGGTGCCGGAGCGCTCGCGGCAGGAGCTCTCAGGTAAATCTCTTCCTTCGACAAGGAGCCATACACGAAAGGCTGCTGTTCGCGCTTGGTCGCCGCCATCACGTCATCGCGAACCCGGCGAAACAGAAACGATATCTCCAGGCCCGGCGTTTCGATGTGGCGAAGAAGCGACGCCGTAAAGGGGCTGTTGCGACCCTCGCCATCGCTCGCCGTGGTGCCATCGCGGGCGGCATACGCGATCAGGACATTGTCGGAAGGTTCGGTCGGCGCGAGCCCGCGCGGCACGGCCCGGGTGCTGATCGAGCGTTTCATCTTCGCGGCAAAGGGATTGTTGCGGCATGCGTCCAGGATCACGAGCCCCAGCTTCCCTGCCCTCGAAACCTGAAGGCTCACCGAGCGCAGGCTCACAGCCTCGCTCTCGATATCGGCGTCGCTCCGCAGTTCCGCGCTGATGGGAATCAGCCAATTCTCGCCGCCAACCTCCATGCCGTGCCCGGCGTAGAATGCGACGGCGATATCGGATGCTTCGGCAGAGCGGCCGAAGTCGATGACGGCCTTCCTCATCTCTTGCGCGGTCGCGTTCTTGACCAGCGTGACTTTGAAATCCAGTCGCTCCAGCGCGCGGCCGATGTCGGCCGCATCGCGAGTCGGGTTCGGCAACTCCGGCACCTTCTCATAGGCCCCATTGCCGATGACAAGAGCAACCCGAGACTGCGCAAGGGCCGGCTGAGTGAACAAAAGCGACGTGACGAGAAGGACGGCTGCCCCAAAAAACCGCATCAATGGATTGCCCAGACCTAATGATCTAATAACAGCTTTGAGGGTAGCACCCCTGTTCACCACCGCAACGGGAAAAGCCTCGACTATCTGCCGGACCGTTGATGGTGACGATCAGCAGAGCTCCCACCTCGTGGGCAACTCGCCGAGTGGCAATGGGGCGTTAATAGTATGATGTATGCAACATCTTGTTTGCGCGGCGAGGATACCGGAAAGGCCACCGCAATTATCCGTGCTTGATCTCGCCTATCGGCTCTGTTTGGATCATTGCCATTGACCAATTCGGATTTCGGACAATCATGGCAAATGAAATAGACGGACCTCGTCGTCCATTGGGGGCTCGTCCACACAAGGACACGTCGACCGTCCACCACGCGGGCATCGGGAATCGGCTACTGGCGGCGCTGCCGCCGGCGGATCTCGGCTTGCTCACGCCCTACTTCCAGAAGGTCTCGTTCGAACCCGATGCCGTCCTGGTGCGCTCGGGCGATGAGCTCGACCCGGTTTATTTTCCCCATAGCGGCGCAATCGCCTTCATGCTCGATATGCCGGACGGGCAAACGGTCGCAACCACCTTGATGGGACGGGAAGGCGCTTTGGCCTCGTTCTCCGTGCTTGGCCCGTCGCTTTCATCCGTGACCGCGGTTACTCGCATAGCCGGCACAGCATCGCTGATTTCCGCCGCCAAATTTCGCGCCGCCTTTGCGCAAAGCACAGCCATCAGGAACGTCGTGCAGGTCCACGCCCGCGCGGTGTTATTGCAGCTCCAGCACGTAGCCGCTTGCAACGCGCTGCACCGGGTGGATGGCCGCATGGCGCGGTGGCTCCTGCAGCTTCACGACCGCGTGCCCGATGACCGGCTTCCGGTGACTCAGGAGGCGCTTGCGCAACTGCTTGGGGTGCGACGGACGACAGTAACCCTGACGATGAGCAAGCTACGCGAGGCCGGCGCGGTCCCGTCCGACGGACGCGGGTTTGTAGAGATCGATCGGGCGCGGCTCGAGAAGGTCGCATGCGATTGTTATGCGCTCATGCAGCGCAACATCGATCGGATGTATTGCGAGGAATTGGCCGCACCGTCCTCTGCTCTTGGCGAACAGAAGATGGCCGTTTGTCGCTGAAAAGCGGATATCGCTTTTTCGAGTTGACGCTTCAGCCCTTGCTCATTGCGGCAATCGCATCCGCGATTGCGATCGTGCGCCGGGCCATGTCGGCGTGCAGTCGCTCGACCATCGCACCATCCAGCCTGATCGCGCCGCGCGAGACGTTCTCCGGCAGCTCGAACGCCGCGATGATTTTTCGCGCGCGCGCGACCTCCTCCTCGGGCGGCGTGAAGATCGCGTTGCAGGCGTCGATCTGCGAGGGGTGGATCAGCGTCTTGCCGTCGAAGCCGAGATCGCGGCCCTGCGCGCATTCGGTGGCAAAGCCGTCGGAATTGGCGATGTCGCTGTAGGGACCGTCGAGGATTTCGAGGCCGTGGGCGCGCGTCGCCAGGATGCAATGCGTGATCATCGGGATCATCGCGGCGCGGCCTGGCAGCATCTTGATGCGCGTTTCGCGTGAGATGTCGTTCGGGCCGAACACGAAACCGGAGAGACGCCGCGATTGATCGCGCCCGGCCTCGGCCAGCTCCTCCGCGTGCAGCACGGCGCGCGCGGTCTCGATCATGGCCCAGACCTTCACCGTCGGCGCCGCGCCAAGCTCGGTAAGACGGAGGCCGATCGTATTGAGATCTTCGACACTTGAAACTTTTGGAACCAGGATGCCGTCGGGCGAGGCCTTGGCGGCCATGGCGAGATCGTCGGCCCACCAGGGCGTGTCGAGACCGTTGGTCCGGATCAGGATCTCGCGCTTGCCGAACCCCTTGGCCGCGATGGCCGCCGCGATTCCATCGCGCGCCACCGCCTTGGCGTCGGGAGCGACGGAATCTTCCAGATCGAGGATCAGGCCGTCGGCGGCGAGATTGCGCGCCTTTTCCAGCGCGCGAGGGTTGGAGCCGGGCATGAACAGATGGCTGCGGCGCGGGCGGGTCATGCAAGCGTTCCCTTCGGTTTCCTCAGGCGGTTGTAGAGCACGATCCGGAAAACTGTGCAGCGGTTTTCCGGCAAGGATCATGCTCAAGCAAACAGCCACAGGCGATAACATCTGGCCTGCCTATTCGAAAGGCTTGTTCGCCCCGGCGGTATATGTTTAGGCATAGGCCATGACCGCATTCCCAGAGCATTTGCTGGAAGGCTACAGGGCCTTCGCCACCCAGCGGCTGCCGACCGAGCAGACCCGCTACCGCGACCTGTCGGTGAAGGGGCAGTCGCCGGAAGTGATGGTGATCGGCTGCTGCGACAGCCGCGTCTCGCCCGAGGTGATCTTCGACGTCGGCCCGGGCGAATTGTTCGTGGTCCGCAACATCGCCAATCTGGTGCCGGTGTATCAGCCCGACGGCAACGCGCATGGCGTCTCGGCGGCGCTGGAATATGCGGTGACGGTGCTGAAGGTGAAGCACATCGTGGTGCTCGGCCACGCCCAATGCGGCGGCATCCGCGCCTTCGTCGACAAGATCGAGCCGCTCACGCCGGGCGACTTCATCGGCAAATGGATGCAGATGTTCATCAAGCCGGGTGAAGTGGTCGAGCAACGCGACCATGAGAGCATGGCGCAATTCGTCGAGCGCATCGAGAAGGCCGCGGTGTTCCGCAGCCTGGAAAACCTGATGACGTTCCCGTTCGTGCAGAAGGCGGTCGACAGCGGCCAGATGCAGACCCACGGCGCCTATTTCGGCGTCGCGGAGGGATCGCTGTTCGTGCTGGACAAGGCGAGCAAGGAATTCAAGAGGGCGAATGGTGAGTAGCGAATGGCGAGTTGCGCATAGAAATCTCTATTCGCCATTCGCTACTCACCACTCGCCTGCTTTCAGGCCGCCTGCTTCTTCGCGCTGATCAGCTTGCGGTTGATCAGCACTTCCGCGATCTGGATCGCGTTGAGGGCTGCGCCCTTGCGGAGGTTGTCGGACACGCACCACAGCACGAGACCGTTCTCCACCGTCGCGTCCTCGCGGATGCGGCTGATGTAAGTCGCGTCCTCGCCGGCCGCTTCGTAAGGCGTCGCGTATCCGCCGGGCTCCTGCTTGTCGATGACGAGACAGCCGGGCGCCTTGCGCAGGATATCGCGCGCTTCATCCGCACTGATCGGATTCTCGAACTCGATGTTGACGGCTTCGGAGTGGCCGACGAACACCGGCACGCGCACGCAGGTGGCGGAGAGCTTGATCTTGGGATCAAGGATCTTCTTGGTCTCCGCCATCATCTTCCACTCTTCCTTGGTGTAGCCGTCCTCCATGAAGACGTCGATGTGGGGGATGACGTTGAAGGCGATGCGCTTGGGGAATTTCTTCGCGACCAGCTCGTCATTGGTGTAGACGGCCTTGGTCTGCGAGAACAGCTCGTCCATCCCGTCCTTGCCGGCGCCCGACACCGATTGATAGGTCGAGACCACGACGCGCTTGATGGTCGCCTTCTCGTGCAGCGGCTTGAGCGCGACCACGAGCTGCGCGGTCGAGCAGTTCGGGTTGGCGATGATGTTCTTCTTCTTGAAGCCTTCGGTCGCGCCAGCGTTCACCTCCGGCACGATCAGCGGCACGTCCGGATCCATGCGCCAGGCCGACGAGTTGTCGATCACGACCGCGCCGGCGGCGCCGATCTTCGGCGACCATTCCTTCGACACCTCACCGCCGGCCGACATCAGGCAGATGTCGACGTCGGAGAAGTCGTAATGCTCGAGCGCCTTGCACTTCAGGGTGCGGTCGCCATAGGAGACCTCGACACCGACGCTGCGGCGTGACGCCAAGGCCACGACCTCGTCCGCGGGGAATTTGCGCTCGTCGAGAATGTTGAGCATTTCCCGTCCGACATTGCCGGTCGCGCCGACGACTGCGACTTTGTAACCCATCGTTCACTCTCCGATGAAAAAGCCCGTTCCCGAAGCTGACGCTTAAACAGGAAGAGCAGCGCTTCTATGCGAGAACCGGCCTCAAGACAACGTTGGACCATGCCTGAAGGCCGTGGATGCAGTCGCCTGAGGCCAGCACGGCCGTTAGCCCTACCCGGATCCACCTGACGCTCTTGGCTATCGCCGACGAGGTCGTCGGCACGCTGGCGCATCTGATCGCCTATGTGGGGGCGCTCGCGCTGTTTGCCATCCTCGCCCTCGCTGCGCTCGGCCAGCTGCCCGAGCTGCGCGGCGAAGATCCCGCAGACAAGCCGGGCTGGAGCACGGCCGATCGCTCGCACCCGGCCTTCGCCCTGAGCCGGATCGATTCATCAGAAAAAACAGCCTCTTACACCATCCTTCGGCATCCCGAAGGCGGCCGCAAAGACGTGATGCGCTGGGCGAGCGCGGCGGACCAGCCGCTGGCCGAGCTCGAAATCTATCGGGAAGGCGGCGAATTCGACGTGGCCCGTCCTGTAGCGATGGACCTCGCCATCCAGATGGGCCTCGGGGCGGCGACCCCGCTCGAGCAAGCCGGCCTGATCGAGACGAAATTCGGCCCCGTCGCCCTGTTCCGGCCGATCGGCACGGACAAGCGGACGCCGGCCTGCCTCGGCTACCTCAAGCGAAACGAGGAGCCGGCCTTGCAGATCTCCGGCTTCTCCTGCCAGGGCGACACAATGCCCGCCCGGCGTGCGGCGATCGCCTGCACGTTGAACCGGCTGACGCTGCTGACCTCCGGCAACGAGCCGAAGCTGGCGGAATTGTTCGCCCGTGCCGAGCTGAAGCGCCGTGCTTGCGACCTCGTGGGCTCGCCGGACTGGCTGCTGGGCGCCGCCAACGCGCAATTGCGCGGGGCGCTTTGACCGGCATCAAGCTCAAGTGGCTGGTATTGATGCAACTTTTGCCAGCGCGCACGATTATTCCAAGCTGGTGTGACCCAATAGACCTAGTTGCGCTCACCCCGGCCGGGCTAGTATGGGAGTGAAATCGACTGGCGGCCTGCCGCCTGAAGGGGACGTGATGAGCTCGAAATTCTCTGCCAAATTGGCGACCTTGTTTGCAGCGGGCGCCGTGATTGCCATGTCCTCTGTCATTGGTTCGGCGACGCCGGCCTCGGCCGACAACAAGACCAAGCGCTACGACGAGCGTGGCCGGCACTATTACGGCCCGAGCGGCCCCAACGCCGTCTATCAGCAGGGCCGCACCCGCATCTACGTGAGCAAGCGCTCCTGGCTCGACGGCGGCACCGAGGTCAATCCGGGCGACCGCAAGTTCTCCGACTACGCCTTCCCGCCAGCGGTTGGCTATCCGTCCTTCGCCCGCGAGAATCTCAACCGCCCGATCGACCGCCAGCCGCTCTCGCCGCCGCAGGACGTCGGCGGCTATCCGCAGAATTTCCCGCTGTACTGAGCGGAGTTATCGACCGAATCAAAATGGCCGGGCTCGCGCCCGGCCATTTTTGTTTTTGCGAGGTGCCGTAGGGTGGGCAAAGGCGCCCTTGCGCCGTGCCCACGATCTTTCGGCAATCGCGACAGAAGACGTGCGCACGCTTGCGCTTTGCCCACCCTACGATTCTGCCGCTGGAGCAAAAGCCGGGTCGTAACGCTCGCAAAACTCCTCGATCGCTTCGGAGCGGAAATCGGCGAGGCGCTCGAAGATGAGCTCATCCGGCCAATCCCACCAGGCGATGCGGCGCAGGCTGTCCGCGACGGAATCAGGAAAGCGCTTGCGGATCGGACGCGCGGGAACGCCGCCGACGATCGTGTAGGGCTCGACGTCGCGGCTGACGACAGCGCCTGCCGCAATCACCGCGCCGTCGCCGACGTTCACGCCGGGCAGCAGGATGGCGGCGTGCCCGATCCAGACATCATTGCCGACGATGACCCGGTCGCCGCGGCGGTCCGCGAAGAAGTCACGGTCGCGCGTCACGCCCGCCTCGTAATATTCCGGGCAATAGGTGAAGCGATGCTGGGACGGCCGGCCCATCGGATTGGGCGCACCGATCCGCACCGAATTGGCGATGGCCGTGAACTTTCCGATTTCCGCGTCGGCGACGTCACAATTCTCGCCGAGATAGGAGTAGTCGCCGAGCGAGGCATATTCGATGCGGGTATGGCTGAGGACCTCGCAGCGCCGCCCGATCTGCGCCTCGCGCTGGCGCACCGTGTCATGGATGATGGTTTCCGCGATCTTGGGGCGGGGTGAAGCATCCATGAATCAGCTCCGGGAGCAGGTGCCGTAGGGTGGGCAAAGGCGCAACGCGCCGTGCCCACCATCTCTTTCTAATCGCACTCAGAACGTGGGCACGCTTCGCTTTGCCCACCCTACGAGAGCTGAGCTTGCCGCTTACGCGTGCAGCTTCTGCAATTCCTTCAGAATCGCTTCGCCCATCTGCGTGGTCGAGGCGGCCGTGGTGCCCTCCGACTTGATGTCGGCGGTGCGCAGGCCGCTGGCGAGCACCGCGGCGATCGCGGCGTCGACCTTGTCGGCGAGCGCGCCCATGTCGAAGGAGTAGCGCAGCGCCATGCCGAACGACGAGATCATCGCAATGGGATTGGCGAGGCCCTGGCCTGCGATATCGGGCGCCGAGCCGTGCACCGGCTCGTACAGCGCCTTGCGCTTCTTGGTCTTGACGTCGACCTCGCCGAGCGAGGCCGAGGGCAGCATGCCGAGCGAACCCGTCAGCATCGCCGCGATGTCGGACAGCATGTCGCCGAACAGATTGTCGGTGACGATGACGTCGAACTGCTTGGGCGCCTTCACCAGCATCATGCCGCCGGAATCGGCGAGCTGATGCTCGAGCGTGACATCAGGGTATTCGCGCTTGTGGACCGCCGTCATGACCTCGTTCCAGAGCACGCCCGACTTCATGACGTTGCGCTTCTCCATCGACGTCACCTTGTTCTTGCGCTTCCTGGCAAGCTCGAAGGCGACGCGGCCGATGCGCTCGATCTCATAGGTGTCGTAGACCTGGGTATCGACGGCGCGCTTCTGGCCGTTGCCGAGGTCGGTGATGGTCTTGGGCTCGCCGAAATAGACGCCGCCGGTGAGCTCGCGCACGATCATGATGTCGAGGCCTTCGACCGCCTCGCGCTTCAGGCTGGAGGCATCGGCCAGCGCCGGGTAGCACACGGCGGGACGCAGGTTGGCGAACAGAGCCAGATCCTTGCGTAGGCGCAGCAAGCCGGCTTCAGGGCGCACCTCGTAAGGAACGGCATCCCATTTGGGACCGCCGACCGCGCCGAAGATGATGGCGTCGGCCGCAAGCGCCTTGGCCATGTCGCCCTCGGAGATCGACACCTTGTGCGCGTCATAGGCGGAGCCGCCGACGAGGCCGGTATCGGTCTCGAACTTGGCGATCCCGGCCGAATTGAGCCAATCGATCAGCCGCTTCACCTCGCCCATCACCTCGGGGCCGATACCGTCGCCGGGAAGCAGCAGCAGTTTGTGGGTCGCCATGGTCGTTTCCTCTGAGATCGATTTCGGCCGGAGTGCTAGAGCGGCGTTGCGCACTTGGCAAGACACCATTGCCGGGGTGCGGCTGTGCAAGGCGGACGGAGCCTGCCACACTGGGTAGGCCGGAGTATCCCCTTGCACACGCCTGACCGCCTACCGCCCGACGCGCACCCCGCGCGGCTGATCCTGACCCTGTCGCTGGCGGCCACCGTCGGGCTCGGCATCGGCCGCTTTGCCTATGCGCTGGTGCTGCCCGACATGCGGGAGGACCTCGGCTGGTCCTATTCGGCCGCCGGATTCATGAACACCATCAATGCCGTCGGCTATCTCGTGGGCGCGCTTGTGGCCTCGCGCCTGATCCAGCGCGTCGGCTGGGCGGCCGCGATCCGCGGCGGAACCCTGGCCTGCGTCGCCGCGCTCGCCATTTGCGCGCTGACGGGGAATTTCGTCGCGCTGAGCCTGGCGCGCCTCGTGCTGGGTCTCGGCGCCGCGGCCGGCTTCGTCGCCGGCGGCGCGCTGGCGGCGACCATCGCGCAATCGCGCCCGGAGCGGGCCAATTTCCTGCTCAGCCTGTTCTATGCCGGACCCGGCATCGGCATTCTGTCCTCGGGGCTGATCGCTCCGTTCACGCTGCAATATTTCGGGCCGGGCTCGTGGTGGATGGTGTGGTGGGCGCTGACACTGCTCTCGGTCGCGATGACCGTGCCGCTGTTCCTGATCCGCATCGAAAGCGGCGCGCGTTTCTCGGAAGGCAGCCACGCCGCCTTCGCGATTCGTCCCGTGCTGATCTACCTCGCCGGCTATTTCCTGTTCGGCGCGGGCTACATCGCCTACATGACCTTCATGATCGCCTATGTGCGCGACGGCGGCGGCGGGGCCGCGGCGCAGGCCGCGTTCTGGGGCCTGATCGGCCTGTCCGCCTTCGTCACACCCTGGGCCTGGCGCGGCGTGCTGGCGCTCGACCGCGGCGGATTGGCCACCGCCATCATCCTCGGCACCAATGCACTCGGTGCGGCCCTGCCGATGCTCGGGCATTCGCCGGCATGGCTCGCGGTCTCCGCCGTGGTGTTCGGCGTCGCCTTCTTCGCCGTGGTCGGCTCGACCACCGCCTTCGTGCGCTTCAACTATCCGCCGGCGATGTGGCCGACCGCGATCGCTGCGATGACGATCTCGTTCGGCGTCGGTCAGACGCTGGGGCCGATCGTGGTCGGCGCGATCACGGACGCGCTGGGGAGCTTGAGTTACGCGCTGAATGTGTCGGCGGCGCTGCTGGCGCTGGGCGCGGTCGCGGCGCTGTGTCAGCGGAAGGTGGGGCCAGCCAAGGAATCGGTGCCGTAGGGTGGGCAAAGGCGCACTTGCGCCGTGCCCACGATCTCTCTCGGATTGCAACAAGCGCGTGGGCACGCTTCGCTTTGCCCACCCTACGACAGCGCGCCTAGCTCCCGCTAAACGAATTATACCCCTGGTCTTCCCAATAGCCGCCCTTGTAGTCGTTGGTGACTTCCATCGAGACCACGTATTTCGGGTTCTTGAAGCCGAGTTTCGTGGGCACGCGGATCTTCATTGGGAAGCCGTAGGCACGCGGCAGAATCTCTTCCGCGTATTTGAACGTCATCTGGGTCTGCGGATGCAGCGCGCTGCGCATGTCCAAGGGCGAGTTGTAGCCGTCCTTGTCGGCGCACTGGAACCAGACATATTTCGCGCGCGTGTCGGCGCCGATCAGTTTTAAGAAATCGCGCAAAGGCGTGCCGGTCCAGCTGCCGATCGCGCTCCAGCCCTCGACGCAGATGTGACGCGTGATCTGCGTCACCTGCGGCAGCTTGTAGAGTTCGTCGAGCGTCCAGGACTTCTTGTTGTCGACGAGGCCGCGCACTTCGAGCTTCCAGTCTTTGCCATCGATGTCGGGCGCGTCGTCGAGATCGTAATAGGCATTGAACGGGAACGGCTTTGTGATCGCGCTTTCGGGGAAGGTCGGCGCCAGCGCGTCGGGATTGAAGATGAAGGCCTGCACCGCGTCGTTGAACTTCGAGACCTGCGACAGCAGCGTATCGGCCGAGGACGAGTCCACGACGTCGCAGCCGGTCAGCAGCGTCAGCGCACCTAAGCTGGCGCCGCCCGCAATGAAGCGGCGACGGGTAAAATCCGGCATCGTCTTGATGGCGTCCTTGATGAGCAGCCGCTTGTCGACGCCGGGGATCAGGAATGAGCGCTTGGCCATGATAATTCTCCTAATCAGCGGCCAATGATCATCGCACGCAGGCTCTTGGGCACCAGCAGCGCGAGCAGGACGTGAATGACGAGGAAGGCGCAGATCGCGGCCATGCAGAAGAAGTGCACGTAGCGCGCGGTCGGATAATCGCCGAACAGCATCACGAGATAATAGAGCTGCACCGGCTTCCACATCCCGAGGCCGGAGAGCACGATCAGCACGCCGACCACGATGATGCCGGCATAAAGCAGGCGCTGCACGTAATTGTAGACGGTGAGGTCGTCATGCCCGAGCTTGAAGGTCAGCGCTGCCCTGACGTCATGGAGCACGCCTGACGGGGTGATTGGAAACAGTTTCTTGCGGAAACGGCCAGTGGCGAAGCCCGTGACGAGATAGGCGAGGCCGTTGATCATCAACAGCCACATCGCAGCAAAGTGCCAGAGCAGGCCGCCGCCGAGCCAGCCGCCGAGCGTGTACTCGCGCGGGAAACTGAAGCCGAACAGCGGCGAGGCGTTGTAGATCTGCCAGCCCGACAGGATCATCAGGATCATGGCCAGCGCATTGACCCAGTGCATGACGCGGACCCAGGCCGGCTGGATCACTTTGGCCGGGGCGGCGCTGACCTGCTCGTCGGTGACTGTGAGGCTCGACATGATGGTTCCGTCCTGAACGTCGTTTGACACCGATTATACGCCGATGCGCCCGCTTTCGTTACGCCCTGTCCGCCATCGAATCGATAGCGTCGCGCTATGGCGGTCACAATAAAGCGAGCCGGGTGCCCCGGCTCGCCGTTTCGTCGCATCCTGTTCGGGGGATGAAACAGGATCGCGCGGTGTTACGTCGCCGGCATCAGCACGGTGTCGACCACATGGATCACGCCGTTGGACTGGTTGACGTTGGAGATCGTGACCATCGAGGTGCCGCCCTTGGCATCGACGATCCAGGTCTTGCCGTCCATCTTCTTGACCGTCAGTTCCTCGCCTTCAGCGGTCTTCAGCTTCTTGCCCTCGGTGAGGTCGGAGGCCTCGAGCTTCCCGGGCACGACATGGTAGGTGAGGATCTTGGTCAGCGTCGCCTTGTTCTCCGGCTTGACCAGATTGTCGACGGTGCCGGCCGGCAGCTTGCCGAAGGCGGCGTTGGTCGGCGCGAACACCGTGAACGGACCCTTGCCTTCCAGCGTCGGCACCAGGCCGGCCGCCTTCACCGCCGCGACCAGCGTGGTGTGGTCCTTCGAGTTCACGGCATTCTGGACGATGTTCTTGGACGGGAACATCGCGGCGCCGCCGACCATGACGGTCTTCTCCTCGGCGCGGGCAGGCGCGACGACGGTCGCGGTGATGGCCAGGGCGCTGAAGGCGGCGGCGGCGAGATAGGCAATGCGCTTTGACATGGAAAGTCTCCCGATTGAATTGTAACCGGCGATGGCCGGTCTTGAGTTGGGGCAACAACGGCGGCTGCGACCTGTTGGCGTGAAGCAGCAGCGCCGTCGTTGGACCGAACTACGGGAGGGTTCGGGTTGCGGTTTCGGAGAAAAATTCTTTGTGATGCGTGAAACTATGGCGCGGCATGTCCGTGTGATGCGCGAGCACGCCAAGCGGCCGGTGCCGTAGGGTGGGCAAAGCGCAGCGTGCCCACCAACCGCAAATGGAGAGAGGTAGTGGGCACGGCGCCTCGCGCCTTTGCCCACCCTACGGCAATGTGCCCGTTGAGACAGTGTACGAACCTCAATCCCTGTTGTTCGGCGTCTGGATGAATCCGCGATTATGCGTCGGGCTGATCAGCACCTCGTTGATGCAGACCCTGGCCGGCATGCTCGCGATGAAGGCGATGGTGCGACCGAGATCTTCGGATTGCAGCATCCTGGCCTGCTCGTCCTCGCTCGGCACCACCGGGCGCTGTTTGAGGATCGGCGTCGCTACCTCGCCCGGCATCAGGCAGCAGGCGCGCAGGCCGTTGACGCATTCGTCCATGTTGAAGGAATGGGTCAGCGCCAGCACCGCATGCTTGGTCGTGGTGTAGGCCGGGCCCGGCATTTTCGAGACGTGGCGGCCAGCCCAGGACGAGACGTTGATGATCGCGCCGTCCTGCTGCTTGCGCATCGTCGGCAGCACCGCGCGCATGCAATAGAGCACGCCGTTGAGATTGACCTGGACCAGTGTGTCCCAGCCCTCCAGTTCCATGTCCTTCCAGCTGCGCTTGGGAACATTGATGCCGGCATTGTTGACCAGGAGGTCGATGCGGCCGTGCCTGGCGACGATCTGATCGGCGGCTTTCTGGGCTTCCGCAGCGCTGGACACGTCCAGCGCGATGGCCTCGGCCGCCCCGCCCGCCTTGGTGATCTTGGCAACCACGGTATCCAGGGCGTCCTTGCGCCGGCCCGAGACCACCACGATCCAACCGTCGGCCGCCAGCGCCTCGGCGCCGGCCTCTCCGATCCCGCTGCCGCCGCCCGTGACCCAGGCCACGCGTTTCCCAGCTTTTGTCATGCAAACTGTCTCCGTTGCTTCATCGGGGCGGTTTTTGCTAATCCAGCCCTCGGTTTGACCGGCCTTCGCCGGCGAGGAATGTTGCATGAACCCAGCTGCCAACGCCAACCTGTTCTCCCGCCTGTTCGACGGCCTGGACGATCCGAAGCGCCTCGCGATCGAGACGCATGACGGCGGCCATATCAGCTATGGCGAGCTGATCGCGCGGGCCGGACAGATGGCGAATGTGCTGGTCGCGCGCGGCGTGAAGCCGGGCGACCGCGTCGCGGTGCAGGTCGAGAAATCCGTCGCCAATATCGTGCTGTATCTCGGCACGGTCAGGGCCGGCGCGGTCTACCTTCCGCTCAACACCGCCTATACGCTCAACGAGCTCGACTACTTCATCGGCGATGCCGAACCGTCGCTGGTGGTCTGCGATCCCTCCAAGGCCGAAGGCCTCGCCCCGATCGCCGCCAAGGTGAAAGCCGGGGTCGAGACGCTCGGAGCTGACGGCAAGGGCTCGCTGACGGAAGCCGCCGACAAGGCCAGCCCAGAATTCACGACTGTCGCGCGGGCGAACGACGATCTGGCGGCCATCCTCTACACCTCGGGCACCACCGGCCGCTCCAAGGGCGCGATGTTGACGCATGATAATCTGGCGTCGAACTCGCTCTCGCTCGTTGGCTACTGGCGCTTCACCGACAAGGACGTGCTGATCCACGCACTGCCGATCTACCATACGCACGGCCTGTTCGTGGCGACCAACGTGACGCTGTTCGCGCGGGCGTCGATGATCTTCCTGCCGAAGCTCGATCCGGATTTGATGATCAAGCTGATGGCGCGCGCCACGGTGCTGATGGGCGTGCCGACCTTCTACACGCGCTTGCTCCAGAATCCTGCGCTGTCGAAGGAGACGACCAAGCATATGCGGCTGTTTATCTCGGGCTCGGCGCCGCTGCTGGCGGAGACCCATCGCGAATGGTCGGCGCGCACGGGGCACGCGGTGCTCGAGCGCTACGGCATGACCGAGACCAACATGAACACGTCGAACCCCTATGACGGCGAACGCGTCCCCGGCGCAGTCGGTTTTCCCTTGCCCGGCGTCTCCGTGCGCGTGACCGAGCCCGAGACGGGCAAGGAGCTGCCGCGCGAGGAGATCGGCATGATCGAGGTCAAGGGCCCGAACGTCTTCAAGGGCTATTGGCGCATGCCAGAAAAGACCAAGTCCGAATTCCGCGACGACGGCTTCTTCATCACCGGCGATCTCGGCAAGATCGACGCCAAGGGCTACGTCCACATCCTCGGCCGCGGCAAGGATCTCGTGATCTCCGGCGGCTTCAACGTCTATCCCAAGGAGATCGAGAGCGAGATCGACGCCATGCCCGGCGTGGTAGAATCCGCCGTGATCGGCGTGCCGCATGCCGATTTCGGCGAAGGCGTTACGGCGGTGCTGGTCTGCAACAAGGGCGCCGATGTCACCGAAGCCGCCGTGCTGAACGCGCTCGACGGACGGATCGCGAAGTTCAAGATGCCCAAGCGCGTCTTCGTCGTCGACGAGCTGCCGCGCAACACCATGGGCAAGGTGCAGAAGAACATCTTGCGGGATACGTACAAGGATATTTACGCGAAGAAGTGAGGGGACTCGTCGCAGGTTGCGACGAGGAGCATCCACACAACGCGCTGTCATGCCCCGACTCGACCGGGGCATCCAGTACGCCGCAGCCTTTCGAGGCAAGCACTGCCGTCTCTGGAATACTGGATCGCCCGATCAAGTGTTCAGCCCGGGGACATGACCGACGGGTGTTCGGGGACATGGCCGACACTTTCTCCGCTCGCCAAGTCGATGATAG
>NZ_JAVAYN010000226.1:0-258 GCF_054863025.1 Bradyrhizobium sp. 23AC | reverse complement strand
GGTAGCCTGCGTCAATCACATAATCATTAAAATCTTTAGACGAGTTGATGATTCCGTCTTTTTCTAGCATGTCTGAAACATCACTTGTGCTCATACCATTTTTAATCACGACTTTGATCGATTTACCTTTTGACTTGTCTGATGTTTGTTCCTCGGTATTAGAATTACCGTCTTCATTTGCTTTCAGCGCTTTTTCTTTATAATCAAGAAGCTGCTGATATGTTTCACGGCTGACGGATACTTCTTTTTTTGAATCTA
>NZ_JAVAYN010000225.1:0-258 GCF_054863025.1 Bradyrhizobium sp. 23AC | reverse complement strand
ACGACGGCAAGAGCACGCTGGTTGGCCGGCTGCTCTACGATTCCAAGACGCTGCTCGACGACCAGATCGACGCGCTGGCGTCCGAAAGCCGGACCGTCGGCACCACCGGTGGCGATTTCGATTTCGCGCTGCTGGTCGACGGCTTGCAGGCCGAACGTGAGCAGGGCATCACGATCGACGTCGCCTACCGCTTCTTCGCCACCAAGCTGCGCCGCTTCATCGTCGCCGACACGCCGGGACATGCGCAGTATACGCGCA
>NZ_JAVAYN010000224.1:0-258 GCF_054863025.1 Bradyrhizobium sp. 23AC | reverse complement strand
CAGCAATAGGCTGAGTGACTGCCATCACAATAAGATAAATCGTAACAACCCAAGTAATGTATGAAATGGATTGGTCGTAATAAGTTGATATAGATGATAGAGCTACTGCGATCATGGTTGAGTTGACCGGAACTAAAATAGCACCAAGTAACAAAGAATAAATAATCAAGCTCTCTTTTTTTAATTTCAATGTGTATACCACCTTTTTGTAAAAAAGAAGAATTTCACCCTTCAAGCGGGAGAAATTCCTCTCATGAA
>NZ_JAVAYN010000223.1:0-258 GCF_054863025.1 Bradyrhizobium sp. 23AC | reverse complement strand
GATCAAAACAAAAAATTTCGTAAGCGGTCATTCTCAGATGTCCCTGAGTATGACCGTTTTTTATACATAAACACTTTCTTAAAATGTGACTTCATCTTGTTTTCTAAAATTAGATTCAGTTATAATAGCATTAAGCGATGATGGACGGGCTTGAGACTAGGAGGATTAGAATTTTGAAAAAGAAAAATACAGAGAACGTAAGAATTATTGCACTGGGAGGCGTAAGAGAAATCGTAACAAGCTTATATTTAGGTAGGA
>NZ_JAVAYN010000222.1:0-259 GCF_054863025.1 Bradyrhizobium sp. 23AC | reverse complement strand
CTTCCACTTTCTGCACCGACTTCATTCACTTCTACTCCCAATCTTCCATAGGCCTCCCCTCCACGAATATTACCGCTGATCATTAATTTGCCTCCTGAATGAATTTTGGAGTTCACCGTTCCTTGTCCATGTACCATGATATTGCCGCTACAATATAATTGGCTGTTTAAAACATTAGGAATCGCAATATACGTGTTAGAATCTACTGTGTCCTGACTTTGTTCGTAGAGTTCTTTCATTTTTAATGTTAAATCTTTTA
>NZ_JAVAYN010000221.1:0-259 GCF_054863025.1 Bradyrhizobium sp. 23AC | reverse complement strand
CACCATGCTTCCGAAAGAAAAATACGAATCCTGGAAAGAAGTCGTCCTGCGCTTCAAACCACCCAGCGATCCGACTCCATAGATGCTGAAAGGCTGTTTGGTATGACAAAGTGTTCTTTTTTCCGCGCCATTTTGGTCGCAGCCGGTCTGATGACCGCTGCCGTCTTCGCGACGCCGGCCAATGCGCTCGTCACCCTCGACATCCGAAAGGGTAACGTCCAACCGCTGCCGATTGCGGTGACCGACTTTCTGCAGGGTG
>NZ_JAVAYN010000220.1:0-259 GCF_054863025.1 Bradyrhizobium sp. 23AC | reverse complement strand
CTTGAATTTTCTTGGTAAATAAAGCGGACCGTACATCGGCTCAACTTCCGTATCAGGCGTTGACGCTACCTTTTCTTCATCAAGCCAAATTTCATGGTACGCTCTTGTTTGCGGAAGCAGGTCATCACTTAATTTTTTCGCCAGCTCGTACACATCCTGGTGCACTTCTGATTGATAGGGGTTTGATGTACACATGACATTCCGGTTCACATCGCCGCAAGCAGAAATCGTACCAAGCATAGTAGAATGAATGTCTTGA
>NZ_JAVAYN010000219.1:0-260 GCF_054863025.1 Bradyrhizobium sp. 23AC | reverse complement strand
AACCGCCCTTCTGCGGCAAAGCCGGAGAAAACAGAACCGGAAATCACGCGAGTGTCTTCAGGTTTGATAATATCCCCTGCCAAGAGTTCATCAGTACAAGCCCCAACGCGTGTACGCACTAAGCGATTTTTTTCGGCACGCGGCCCGCCTACTGCGACAACACGACTCAGGTCTAATTTGCCTTCTGCAAATAATTTACCGACGGCAATCACGTCCTGGTAACCGATGTGCCACACTTTTTTGTGTAACGCGACCGGCGA
>NZ_JAVAYN010000218.1:0-260 GCF_054863025.1 Bradyrhizobium sp. 23AC | reverse complement strand
AATGGAAACATGCATGATCACGCGTCTAATCGACGCATTATCCAAACGCCGTTTGTGCGATTTCTGCTTGGGAGCAGTGGTATGATTGGCACGTGGAAACTCGTTGATGGAGGTACTTGCTCCGACCAAAATTTTGACCTGCAACCCATCTGGGAGGAAACCATGAGGTGTCATCTCAATTCATCGTGGATGTGCGGTTGTGTTGTGCTTGCTTTGGCGGTCCCGTCGGCCGCTGTCCCGGCCTTGGCCGAAGAAGCGGG
>NZ_JAVAYN010000217.1:0-235 GCF_054863025.1 Bradyrhizobium sp. 23AC | reverse complement strand
TTTGCCGATTTGGAGATCGTCACGAACCGGATCAACCGGCTCCAAGATCAAAGCAAAAAGCCCAAGCCGGCAAAAGAACGCGAGGCAGATCAGCAGGAGCTATCGTTGCTACAACGCATCGCGGCAGCGTTCGAGGAAGGTAAGCCGGCGGCTTCCGTGGACCTCAAAGAAGACGAAGAAAAAGCGGTCCGTAGTTTTCAACTCCTCACGCTCAAGCCCGAACTCGTGTTCGTGA
>NZ_JAVAYN010000022.1:0-136041 GCF_054863025.1 Bradyrhizobium sp. 23AC | reverse complement strand
ATTTCCTTGGAGGCCATGACGTCGAAGGCGCCGCCATAGGCCTTGCGGGTGATGATGGTGACGAGCGGCACGGTGCATTGCGAATAGGCGAACAGCAGTTTTGCGCCGTGCTTGATCAGGCCGCCATATTCCTGCGCGGTGCCGGGCAGGAAGCCCGGTACGTCGACGAAGGTGACGATCGGGATGTTGAAGGCGTCGCAAAAGCGGACGAAGCGCGCGGCCTTGCGTGACGCGTCGCTGTCGAGCACGCCGGCCAGCACCATCGGCTGGTTGGCGACGAAGCCGACGGTGCGGCCTGCGATGCGGCCGAAGCCGGTAACGATGTTCTTGGCGAAGCTCTCCGCGATCTCGAAGAAATCGCCCTCGTCCACGACCTTCAGGATCAGCTCCTTCATGTCGTAGGGCTTGTTCGGATTGTCGGGGATCAGCGTGTCCAGGGACATGTCGACGCGGCCGATGTCGTCGAAGCTCGGCCATTCCGGCACGCCGTCACTGTTGTTGGACGGCAGGAAGTCGATCAGGCGCCGCATCTGCAGCAGCGTCTCGACGTCGTTCTCGAAGGCGCCGTCGGCGATGGAAGAGCGCGTCGCGTGCACCGAGGCACCGCCGAGTTCCTCCGCGGTGACGACCTCGTTGGTGACGGTCTTCACCACGTCAGGACCGGTCACGAACATGTAGCTGGTGTTCTTCACCATGAAGATGAAGTCGGTCATCGCCGGCGAATAGACGTCGCCGCCGGCGCAGGGGCCCATGATGACTGATATCTGCGGGATCACGCCCGAGGCGAGCACGTTGCGGCGGAACACGTAGGAATAGCCGGCGAGCGCGGCGACGCCCTCCTGGATGCGGGCGCCGCCGGCATCGTAGAGACCGATGATGGGCGCCCGCGCCTTCATCGCCATGTCCTGGAGCTTTGTAATTTTTAGTGCGTGCGTTTCCGAGAGAGAACCGCCGAACACCGTAAAATCCTTGGCGAAGACGAAGGTCTTGCGGCCGTTGACGGTGCCCCAGCCGGTGACGACGCCATCGCCCGGCACCTTGGTCTTCTCCATGCCGAACTCGGTGGAGCGATGCTCGACGAACATGTCGAATTCCTCGAACGATCCCTTGTCGAGCAAGAGCTCGATGCGCTCGCGCGCCGTCAGCTTGCCGCGGGCGTGCTGCGCCTCGATGCGCTTCTCCCCGCCGCCGAGCTTGGCACCGGCACGACGATCTTCGAGCCTGTTGATCACAACGAACATTAATTTCGGCCTCTTCTGAGCAGTCTCGGAGAGCGCAGACGTGTGAAATGCCTTCGTGGCCTGCCAAAGTGCAGTGGTTGGATCGAGCTAAGCTCTGGGCCCCGGTCACTCATAATCTTCGGACTGAAAAGGCAGTCCGGGAGGGCTTGATTAGACACAAATCGGTTTTCCCATTGGAGATGTCGGGCCGCCGCGCGAGACGCTCCGACGCGTTCGATCCCGACGGCACCGGTGGACAATAATCCACACAACTTGCTGTTTGACAAGCAAATATCGTCACCTATGATCGGACCAACGGCGGTCAAAGACTGGGAGATAGGCCCGCATTGGGTCCAGGGAGCGAGATATGGATCTCGATAAATGCCGTGGAGTTTGAAAGGCTTGTACGGACACGAAGAAGCATTCGCGGTTTCTACCGGAACCCGGTCCCGCTGCAGCTGATCGATCGAGTCATTGCGTTAGCGAAACGCGCCCCTTCTTCGATGGACGGCCAGCCTTGGCATGTGCAGGTTCTGACAGGCGAACCATTGGCGCGCGTGCGCGCCAGCAACATGGGAGAGATGATGGCTGGCGCTCCGGCAAAGCGAGATACTTTCACCCATCATGAGTACGCAGGTCGCCACCGAGACCGTCAGATCGGCGTGGCGAAGAAGCAGTTCCGGGCGATGGGCATCGAGCGGGACGACAGGGCTCGACGTCAAGACTGGACGCTACGCGGTTTCAGGCAATTCGACGCTCCGGTGTCACTGGTCCTACCTATGACAAGGTCCTTGATCCGGGCGCAACCTGTCACTTCGATCTCGGCGCCCTTTGCTATGGGATCGTACTTGCCGCCTGGGATCAGGGGCTCGGAACGGTTGTCAACGGTCAAGGGATTGCGCGCTCCGATATCATCCGAGAGATTGCCTTTATCCCGGAGGACGAAGTCGTGCTGACCTACATCGCGATGGGGTATCCAGACGATAGCTTTCCCGCAAATACGGTCGAGTCTGATCGCGAGCCGAACTCGAATTCGTTCGCTACATAGGATTTGCGGCAAATTGACAACGCTGGGTCGTCGACGGGGCCTGGCGCCGACCCTCCCAGCATAGAACTGGCGGCCTGTTCGCACCGGAACAGCACCGCCTATCCAAAACAAGATGAGGCTACCAATCATGACCAAACCACATATTATCGATATGAGCGGAAAGGTAGCGCTCATCACAGGGAGCAGCCGCGGTCTGGGCCGCGCGATGGCGCTGGGCTTTGCCTCGGCGGGAGCGGATATCGTCGTCACCAGCCGGAAACTGGATGCGTGCCAAGCGGTCGTGCGGGAGATCGAGGCGCTGGGACGGCGGGCGATGGCCGTCGACTGCCATGTCGGCCGATGGGACGAGTGCGATAGATTGGCAGACGCTGCGTACACGCGCTTTGGTAAGGTCGACGTGCTCATCAATAACGCCGGCAAATCGCCTACCTATGATCGTCCGGTAGATATTGACCAACGGCTTTACGACAGCGTCTTCGACGTTAACCTGAAGGGCCCCTTTCGCCTCTGCTCTCTGATCGGCCAGCGCATGGTGGACGATGGCAGCGGGGTAATCATCAACATTTCGAGCACCGCCTCGATCCGGCCGCGCAAAAGCGTCATCACCTATGCGGCTGCAAAGGCCGGCGTGAATGCAATGACAGAGGCATTCGCAAACGCCTATGGACCGACCGTACGCGTAAACTGCATCATGCCTGGCCCTTTTCTCACAGACATCTCAAAAGCATGGGACATGGACGCATTCGCCCAGCGCGCGAAGGATGCGATAGCGATGAAACGCGGCGGGCAGCCGGAGGAGATAGTCGCTGCGGCGCTCTATCTTGCGTCTGACCACGCTAGCTTCACGACGGGTGCGACGCTGCGCATCGATGGCGGCGCGCAGTGATGGTTTACCTTCGGGCGGTATCCGCACCGATCTGCATGATTGCGATGAGCGGCGACACGTTCGAACCCCTGTTCGTGTCTTGAAGCTTGCACCGGCCGCGGAAACTTTGCACTGCGTCGCGATCACATGGCCAAGCGCAGGCCCCCGCTTTTGACTTTGCTGTGAGTTGAAGACCGGACTCCAATCCACTCGCTCAAGAGGACATTTTGTATGCTCACGAACGGAAGAAGAACAAAGACTTTGACGAAAAAGGTCGCTTTCGTCACTGGCGGCACAAGCGGCGTCGGGTTGGCCGCCGCAAGTGCTTTAGCGGCAGCCGGTGCATCCGTAATGGTATGCGGTCGCCGCCTCGAAGCGGGGGCCGAGGCGATTCGCCAGATTCAGTCGCAAGGAGGCGAAGCTGCATTCGTGCAGGCGGATGTGACGGTCGCTTCCGAAGTCCACGCCGCAATAGAAGCTACGACTTCGCGCTTCGGCAGACTAGACTTGGCATTTAACAATTCCGGAATCGCTGCACCCGGCGGCCGGCTTGCCGATCTCGACGAGAGTGACTTCGACAGGGTGATGACAACCAATGCAAAGGGCGTTTGGCTTTGCATGAAGTACGAAATCCAGCAGTTTATCAGGCAAGCCAGCGGCGGCTGCATCATCAACAATAGCTCGGTTCAGGGACGGATCGCGCTCGGGCTATCGGCGCACTACACGGCGTCAAAGCACGCTGTCGAAGGTCTGACAAAGGCTGCCGCCGTCGACTACGGTCGTAGAGGGATCCGGGTGAATGCAATTGCGCCCGGGATGTTGGATACTCCTTTGACCGAGCGACTGATGTCAGACGCGACCGCTCGAGAAGCACACTTCAGGCAGTATCCGATCGCGCGTCCGGCCAAATTGAGCGAAATTGCAGCGGCGGTCGTTTTTCTGGCGTCCGATCAAGCTGTATACATCAACGGTGTTTCTTTGCCGATTGATGGCGGTTATCTTTGCGGCGGCGAAGTGAACCGCCTCAACCAATGATCCTTCGCACCCGAAGACGACTGGCTTCGCAGGCGCCAACCTTGACTTCCTGCATCCCGCGGCACTCCAGGATCGATGCAGGTCACACAGGTGAGGCACGCTTGCGGAGCACAAGAGCTGAACGCACTACAACAGCGTGTATCCGCCATCCACTGTGAGTTCGGCACCCGTCATGAATTTGGATGCGTCAGACGCAAGAAACAGAATGACGCTTGCGATGTCGTCGACTTGCCCCCATCGTCCCATCGGAAAAAGTGTCTTCCCTTGCTCTATTCCCGCCTCGACGCTGGGATACGTCCCTTGCTCAACAGCTTGGTGCAGTCCGCTGGTGCCGAGGTCCGTCTCGGTCGGTCCCGGGTGCACGGAATTGACCCGGATCCTTCCCAATGGAACGCGAGCGAGCTCAACTGCAACGGCCTTCGTCAACAGCCGAACCGCCCCCTTCGAAGCTGCATAGGCCGAATGAGACCTGCCCACCACCTGGCCATATATCGATGACAAGTTAACGATGGAGCCACCATGCGGTGTCGTCTTTGCGGACTGCTGCATCAAAGGAACAGCGGACTGCATACCTATAAAGGCGCCTTCGACGTTAATCGCGTTGACGCGACGGAACTCCTCCAGAGTCGTCTCGAGAAACGGTCGGCTCAAAATGATGCCGGCGTTGTTCACTAGAACGTCTAGCCGCCCTTCATTCTTCTCCACGCTCGCGACGACCTGTTTCCACTCCTGCTGTGAAGTGACGTCATGGCGAATTGCTCTCGCCCTATCACCGAGCTGCGCAGCAACTGCCTTGACGCCCTTTTCGTCCACATCGGTCAGAACGACTCGAGCTCCAGCTTCACTAAGTCGCTCTGCAGTTCTCTTGCCGATTCCCTTCGCCGCACCTGTAATGATGGCAACACGGCCATCCAACTCAAATGCCACCTTGAAACCTCCCATGCTTGCAGTTCGGCCCGCCATCCGACCGACAAATCTTCGACCAGCCAGACACAAACGCCATGCTGTGCACTTTGCCCAGTAGTTAGCCTTTGAATCGCGGAGCGCGCTTCTCGATAAAGGCCTGAAGTCCCTCCCTGAAGTCTTCAGTTTGGCCCGAAAGGTATTGGTTGCGGTTCTCCATCGCGATCGCCGCCTCTAGAGATGGTGCATCGACAGAGAAGTTGAGTCCCTCCTTCGTAAGACGCAGCCCCATCGGAGCTGTCGTGAGCATCTCGTCGATGTATGGCTGAGCGGCTTGCTCCAATTCATCGTCGGGGACAACCTCAGACACAAGCCCGACCGCCAGCGCCCGCTGTGCATAGATGAACCGCCCCGTCAGCATGAGTTCGGAAGCCAGTGAATACCCTGTCAATCGCGGCAGAAAATAACTAACGCCCATGTCGCACGCTGATAAGCCAAGGCGGATAAACGCGGCATTCATCCGAGCTGTCGTGCCGGCAATTCGAATGTCGGAAGCCAAAGTGAAAGCGAAACCACCGCCACAGGCGGCACCATGAATCAGTGAAATGATCGGCTGAGGGCACCGCCGCATTTTGACATAAACATCGGCGAGGTAGCCCTGGAAATTGAAGCCGCCCGCAAACGGAATTCCCTCCTTCTCTCGCGCGGCCTTGATATCTAACCCGGCACAAAACGCGCGACCGGCTCCACGCAAAACGACAACGCGACATGATCGATCGTTGTAGAGCGCGTCGAAATAGTCACGAAGCTCCGTCACCATTAGCGTATTAATGGCATTCAGTGCGTCTGGCCGGTTCAGGGTAACCCACTGTGCCGCGCCCCTCACGTCTACTTCGATCGTTTGATAAACTCGTTTCAATCGAATCTCCTCTCGCTCGCTTGTTTCGATTGGCGAGGCGAACGTGCCGCATGGCCCTAGCGCACCCCCTAGTCGGGGCCGCGGCTCCTGGCGCGCTACATAACTGTTCTCAAGGTGCTGCATTGGGACGCCCCTGCGCGTTTATCGTCGGGCACCTATGCATCCGCTGGGCACTGAAATCGTCTTCCGGCGCTCTGGGCTGCTCCCAGCGCACTTGGTCTTGTGCACTCAATCCGCATCTACGGCCTCGTCTGCCCCGAAGCAGCACTTCGCGAGAAGCCGACGCCCGGCAGCATTCAGTGCATCTTGTAACGGATAGGTACCGACTTCGGCCCCGAGACGAAATTCGCCTTCGTCCGGGTCGGCGTCCCGGCAAGTTCGAGGCTTTCCAATCGGGGAAGAAGCTCTTCCCAGAAGATCTGCATCTCCAGGCGCCCAAGGTGTTGGCCGAGGCAAATATGCGCCCCGTAGCCGAAGGCAACATGCTTATTCGGTGTTCGGCTGATGTCGTACCGATAAGGATCTACAAACGCCGCTTCGTCGCGGTTGCCGGAAAGATAACAGAGCATTAGCCAGTCGCCCTTCGATATCTTTTGACCACTCAGTTCCGTATCAGCCGTAGCAGTACGCATGAAGTGCTTTACAGCGGTCTCCCAGCGCACCGATTCCTCGACGTGACCTGGGATCAGGGCTGGATCGCCTTTGAGTTTGGCGAACTGTTCGGGATTCTCGGCCAGCGCCCAAGCACCACCGGCAGTCGTATTGGCAGTCGTATCGTGACCGGCAGTCGCGACCAGTCCATAGTAAGATACCAATTCATAGTCTTGCAGATGCTGGCCCCCGATCTTTGCATTGGCTAGCACACTGGCCAAATCGTCACGCGGACACTTTCGCCGGTCGTTCACGACGGACGTGAAGTACTCACTAAGGTCACCCCGAAGCCGGTGGAGGTCCGCGATCCGTTCGGCTTCTGAAACTTGCTTGCCGGAGCGGTTCAAGTCCGGGTCAGTTGAGCTGAATGCCTGCTGCGTTAGCCTGAGCATCAAGGGTTCTTCGCTCTGGGGAAGCCCCATGATCTCCATAAGAACTCGCAGTGGATAGAGGAAAGCAATGTCTCGCGCAAAGTCGCAGCTCCCCCCTAAGTCCGCCATTTTGTTCACAAATGCGCGGGCGATCTCACGGATGCGAGGTACACGCTCCCTCAATTTCTGCGGAAGCAACACCCCCTGCGCGATCCGGCGATGAGCAAAATGATCCGGGTTGTCCATACGCGTTAAGTTGCGGTTCAGATGCGGCGAACCACCCGTAATCTGCTTGATGTTCCTTTCAGCCTCCTTGCTAATGATCGTCACAGACCTATCCGCGTTATGGAACAGATCATTTTGGCGCTCGACTTCCAGAATGTCGGCGTGCCGGGTCACCGTCCAGAACGGCTCGTACCCACGAGGCTCGATACGGGTTAGGGGTGCTTCCTTGCGCAGCCAGCGGAGCGCCTCGTCAACCCGCTCGACTTCTGCATAAGCAAGCGGATCCACGATCGCATCGGCGAAATTCTGCGGAACCTGCATTTCACCGCCCTCCCTTTATATTTGCTGACCCGGAAAGACATCTCCTTCCGGCGTTTTGATGCGCCTACTTATATCATTACTTGTTGGCTGGTCAACTAATATGTTGTGGTATTCCAAGCGGTAGCAGAGCCCTGCAGAGCTTGGGCTTTTCCGCCAAGATCTGATGCGGCTCCGATGGAACCTCCGCCCCCGCCATGCGGATTTCATGGATCATCGCAATGGACGGGGCACATTGCGTCCCGGGCGCCCGTCAAGGGTTACAGGCGCCAAATGACGCAGCGGACTTCGTCACTCTGGTCTCGATGCGATTCGTTGCCCACGAAGACCCCGTTTGACCATGATCACAAAGGGCACCAGAAAGGCCGGAAGCGTCCGACAAGGCAACGGCCCGCAGCATCCAAATGTCAGACTTAGGTGGGATCCACTTCGACCATGTCGAAGTCGCTCTTTGGGGTACCGCACCCCGGGCAAATCCAGTCCTCTGGGATATCCGTCCAACGCGTACCGGGGGGGAGACCCTCATCAGGGGCTCCGACCTCCTCGTTGTACAAGAACCCACAAGTCAAGCACTGATACACCTTAAATGGTGCAGACACCTGGTCTAACTCAGCCACGAGTGCTCACTTTCCTCTTAAGACGCCCCATATTTGTCCCCGAAGTTGGGAACGCTCTCCATTGCCCGGCGCAATCCAACCCTGTTGCCGCAAATCGTGCGACGCGCAGTGATGCGACGGCGTTCGTGTCATTCGCGGGCCAACTTTATCGAGCAACACTTATGACCTGCAGCTGCGTGAACTCCGCCAATCCCTCTTCGCCGAACTCAATACCCATTCCGGATTGCTTGCTGCCGCCAAACGGAATGTGCGGCGCCAGGCTACCGTGGCTGTTGATCCACACCGTGCCCGATTCGATGCGGCTCCCGACTTCTACTGCTCGGCGCTCGTCCCTCGACCACACAGATCCCCCAAGGCCCCAGGGACTGTTATTCGCCCGCTGGATCGCGTCAT
Organism: Bradyrhizobium sp. 23AC; assembly: GCF_054863025.1. Lineage (NCBI taxonomy): Bacteria > Pseudomonadati > Pseudomonadota > Alphaproteobacteria > Hyphomicrobiales > Nitrobacteraceae > Bradyrhizobium > Bradyrhizobium sp. 23AC. The sequence continues at coordinate 127,476 of NZ_JAVAYN010000022.1, read as the reverse complement.
CAAGATCGGTGAATTTCATTACAGGCAGCACGGGCCCAAATTGCTCCTCATCCACGATCCTGACCCCGTCTTCGATGTCGCGTATGATCGTCGGACGAACGAAATATCCGGGGCCTTCGGTAATCGTGCCTCCCGCGATTACTTTTCCATGCAGCCGTGCGTCCTCCAGAAGCTCTTGAACGCGCTCGAACTGCACCTTGTTCTGTACTGGGCCGATCTGAACGCCTTGTTGCAATCCATCTCCGACGACGGCAGCATCCGCCAGTTTCGCGAGTTCATCGCAAAGCTCATCATAGACAGCTTCATGAGCATAGACGCGTTTCACTGCCACACAGATCTGGCCACTGTTGCGAAACGCCTGCTGGAAGATCTTCGGAGCGGCGGCCTTTGGATCCACGTCATCGAGGACGATCGCCGCATCATTCCCACCAAGCTCGAGGGTTACGCGCTTGAGCGTATCGGCAGCACTGGCCATCACCTTTTTGCCCGTCGCGGTAGATCCCGTAAAGGACACCTTGCGGACGTCGGGATGCGCAGAAAGCGCACCACCCAAATCATTTGCATCTGCGATGACATTAATAACGCCCGCAGGAACAACGTCACAGATCAGCTCTCCCAGTTTGAGTGTGCTGAGAGGCGTGGTCGCAGCCGGTTTGACCACGATAGTGTTGCCGGCCAGGAGCGCTGGAGGCATCTTGAAAGCCAGAAGAGCGATCGGGAAATTCCAGGGAACTATTGCTGCCACCACTCCCAGCGGTCGTCGGTGCGCTTCGACACGACGGGATTCACTTTCCTCGAGCAACTTCATCGGCAATTCCATCGGCGCGATCCGCCGGAATAGTCCGGCCGCACCCCGAATCTCCTGCATAGAGTCCGGAAACGGCTTGCCTTGCTCCTGGGTCAAAATGCGCGCCAACATTTCAGCGTTCTGATCGATAACATCTGCAATCCGCATCAGCACCTCGCGCCGCCGCTCAATTGGCGTGCTGCTCCACAGCGGAAATGCCACTTTTGCGGCTCCGACCGCGGAGTCGAGCTGGCGGTGTGAAGCTCGCGGGCATGACGCGACAATTCCCTCGGTTGCCGGATTGACAACGTTCATACTCAGATCGCCCGGAACCATTTTTCCGTCGATCAATAGCCTGAATTCGCTCATCAACCCTCTCCAGTTGGAAAAGCGGAGGCAGAGACCGAAAATCCCTCCCACCATGCCTGACGATGACTGTACCGATTGCTACCAGAGGCTCAGTACCTGCGCAAGATACTTGCTTATTAACTAACAATGATGCAAAGGAGGAGCGACACCCGTGTCGCAGTTTCTTGACACGCAATGTTGGACGGTCTCCGAACCTCGTCGCCGGAGCTCCCCAAGAAATGAGACGGTCGCACGAGACACCCTAGTGGGTTCGCGCTCGCATCTAACCTGCCAAGCCAGTAGCGGTCGGAATGATCAATAGGGAGGGACGTAGGATGAGAACGCCGCGCGAGCTGATCGTGATGTATTGGGATCGAGTTTGGAATAACGGCGAGCTCGAGCTCGTGCGCGAGATTTGTGGCGACCCAATAACACGACACGACGCATCGACCGTCATCAAGCTTAGTCACGATGAGCAGATTGAGCGTATTCGCTACCGACGAACTCAAAGCGAGCCTTATTTCACGCACGAAGTCCTCCTGGCTGATGATACCTTTGTCTGCTCGGTCTGGAATGCTCATACGCGCAAAGGCACGCCGATACAAAGATGCGGAATCGAGGTATTCCAGGCCGAAAACGGCAGACTTACACATTGCTGGAACTCGCCTTACATCTCAGGCCGCTGGGGCCGCGAGGGCGATCCCGCAGTTCCGGCGAACTTGAAAGCGCCGGAGATCCTGGACTCATTAGAGCAAATATCGCCAGAGTGGCTGCAACGATTGTTCGCCCATTCCGGCACCGAAGTCCCGCTCGTGACGATCGCCCGCAACGAGCAGATCGGACAAGGCACCGTCTGTAGTACAGCCAAGGTCAATATCGCTTACAACATACCGTCCCCCGCTCCCCAAACAGTGTTCGCGAAATTTCACCCGGCGTCACCTCACCTCGGTGCGAAAGCTGTGCGCTTTGGCTACTTCCCACGAGAGGTCGCAGCGTACAATCTGCTGAGCTCCGACCCGCCGGTGCAAATCCCCCGGGTATATCTAGCCCAAACAAACAAAGAAGGCACCAAGCTCAACCTGGTGCTCGAGGACTTGTCGCATCGTTGCCGTCTTGGAAATCAGGTGGACGGCTGCAACACCGCCGAGGCCGCCGCAGTCGTCGAGCAGCTTGCCCGGCTGCATCGCCGATTTCTAAATTCAAAGGAGCTCAACCAGATTACCTGGGGCGTCGAACAATGCTTCGACAAATCCCATCTAGAGACTTCATATTCCAGTGGCGCAACGATCTGCCACGATCGATTTGCGAATCAGCTTGGAAAGGCCGAGTTCAGCATCATTGACGAATTCGGGCCGCTGGTTGGCTCATGGTGGGACCGCAAATCCGACTTTCGAACTCTGCTTCACGGAGATCCGCGCGTTGATAACATCCTTTTCGAAATGGGGGCCGGCGGCAATCCATCCGCATATCTGGTAGACTGGCAACTAGCTCGTATCGGCGACCCGCAGATCGATGTCGCATATTTCTTGACCGGAAGCCTAAGCGCGCAAGATCGTCGTACCTGCGAGCGCGACCTAGTCAAGCGGCATGCAGCTTTGGTTCGCGAGATAGAGCCCTGCTACACCGACGAGATCGCAATGCACTCCTATCGCCTAAACACGGTGGCCGGACTACTTTACACCGTGGGTGCGGCCAACAAACTCCCGGAGAACCCGTCCATCGCCGCGCTCCTCCTTGCGCTCGTCAAGCGCAACTGCACTGCAGTCGAAGATTGGGGCTCACTTAACGCGTTACGGAGTCGATAAGTCTTGTCGAGCAGGCTTGCCGTCTACGGAGACAGCCCCTGGCCGTGTAACGGGGCTGTTACCGGCATTGGCGCGAGCTTTGGCGGCGAACCTCCTAAAGAAATCCGAGCCTCACATGCTCGAACAAAGAAATAGGACTTACGGGACCACGCGTTCGGCGATCCCATCTGGGTCCACGAGATGAAGCTGGCCGAACTCACGCCCCCGGCCAGGAGCTGCTGAAAAGAGCGCGCGGGTGTACTCGTGCTGCGGATGCTCGAACAAGCTTTCCGCCGTACCGAATTCGACCACGCGCCCTTGCTTCATCACTGCCACCCAATCGCAGATTTGTGCGGCGACGCGCAGGTCGTGGGTGATGAATAGAACGGCAAGGTCAAGCCTTCGTCGAACCTCGTCCAACAGCTGAAGTACCTGCTTCTGCACGGACACGTCCAGCGCTGAGACCGCCTCATCGGCGATGATCAGCTCAGGCTCCATTGCAAGCGCGCGTGCAATACAGATCCTTTGGCGCTGTCCTCCCGAGAATTGATGCGGGTATCGGTTGAGCGCCGAACGCTCGAGCCGCACCGTCTCAATGAGTGTCGCAGCGCGTGCAAGCGCCTCACCCTTGCTCATCCCAAAATTCATCGGACCTTCGATTATGGACGCGCCGACAGTCATCCGTGGGTTGAGCGACCGATAGGGATCCTGAAACACGATCTGGACCCGGCGTCGATAAGGGCGGAGCTGTGAAGACGACATTTGCGTGATGTCCGCCTCGCCAAGCATGATCTTGCCGGCGCTGGGGTCAATCAATCGCGCAATGCAACGAGCCACCGTCGACTTGCCGGAGCCGGACTCGCCTACAATCCCGACCGTCTGTCCCCTGCGAAGTACGAAATCGACGTCTTCAACAGCATGGACCGCCGCTCCTCGTCTGAAAAGGCCTTTCCTCTCGTAAGTCTTTCCAAGCCTCTCTGTTCTTAGCAAAATAGGCCGCTCCTGCGCGACTTGCCGGACCGGAGGTTTGATAGAGGGAACGGAGGAGATCAGCATCTTGGTATATTCGTGCCGAGGACTCGACAATACCTGGTCCGCCGGGCCCATTTCAACAAGTTCGCCAGTTCGCAAAACGGCCACGCGGTGCGCAATTTCCGCGACCACACCAAAATCGTGGGTAATAAAGAGAACACCTGTCCCGTTGCTGCTCTGCAATTCAGAGATCAGCTTGAGGATCTCTGATTGCGTCGTCACATCTAAGGCCGTGGTGGGTTCGTCCGCGATCAGGAGAACGGGATCGAGAATCAACGCCATGGCGATCATGATGCGTTGACGCTGACCGCCCGACAACTGGTGTGGAAACGACGCATAGATCCGCTCCGGATCAGACAACCGCACACGAACCAGCATTGATATGATCTTTGCTCTTCTCGACCTCGAGTCAAGCTCAGTGTGAGTCTCGAGGACTTCGTCGATTTGCCTTCCACATGTCAAAACCGGGTTGAGCGCTGTCATCGGCTCCTGGAATATCATCGACATGCGAGCGCATCGAAGCTGCCGGAGCCGCGGCTCATCGGCATTCAGTAGGTCTTCCCCCTCCAGCAAAATCTGACCGCCCGATGGCTTCAGAGCTTTGGAAAGCAGGCCCATCGCAGCGAACGCCGTCACTGATTTGCCAGATCCCGATTCACCTACGAGACAGACGACCTCACCCGCATTGATGGTGAAACTGACATTCCGGATAGCGTAGGATCGGTCCCCTCTAGCTGGAAGATCAACGGTGAGATCACGCACCTCTAGGATCGGCTTGTTCTTCGGTGCGGTAGGTCGAGCCAACGGCACCGGCTCTACCGTCGGAGACAGCTCCGTCATGCGCCCTCGCTCATTTTCGGGTCGAGTGTATCGCGTAGCCCGTCACCCATCATGTTGATTGAAAGGACCGTAATGGCCAGGAACAGGCCCGGAAATAGGATGTTATGAGGATAGATGCGAAATAGAGCGCGTCCTTCGGACATGATGTTGCCCCAGCTTGGGATCTCAGCGGGCGTTCCGATGCCCAGGAACGACAACGCCGCCTCGATCAAGACAGCCGATGCCGCCAGGAACGTGCCTTGGACAATCAACGGGGCAATGGTGTTAGGCAAAATATGGCGCAGCATAAGAATCCATGTTGGTGTACCGACAGAAACCGCACTCTCCACGTAAGGCTCTTCGCGAACGCTCAGAACGATTGACCTCACAAGCCTTGTGACTCGTGGCACGTCGGGTACAACGATCGCAAAAATCACGGTCATAAGCCCTCCTCGCCAGATCGAAACAAGCGCGATGGCGAGCAGGATACCAGGAAAGGCCATCAACCCGTCCATGATCCGCATGATGGGACCGTCGAGCCGCCTGACGTAGCCCGAGACCAGTCCGATCACCGTCCCAATTGCGATGGCAATGACCGCGACCGCCAGGCCGACGAACAGCGACACGCGCGTGCCGTAGATGACCCGACTGTAGACGTCTCGGCCGAGCGTATCCGTGCCCATGATGGCCGTCCGCTTAACTTGAGTACCATCCTCCAAGCGTACTGAAATCTCAGCTCCGGGCCTACGATTGCGTTCTCCCGGATCGATCCTCGTGGGATCGACGGTTCCAAGTGCGGGCGCAAGAATTGCAACTCCGAGCACCAGCAGTAGAGCCAACCCTCCGATTGCCACAGCAGGATTTAGGATTGCGAGACGCCAAAGTGGCTTGTTCGGCCATTCCGCGCGCGGCGAACGGTCTCCACCCGGAACGTTTTCAACCAGTAGGCTCAAAACCGTATCCTCGGATCGCAGATCGTATAAAGGATGTCGATCGCCAGATTGATCAGGACGTAAACAACTGAGAACATCAGGATGACCGCCTGAATTGTCGGGAAGTCACGACTGAGCACAGCCTCGACCGTGAGCCGACCAAGCCCCGGCAGACCGAACACGGTCTCGGTCACCACCACCCCGCTAATGAGGACGGCAATGCTGGTGCCGATTATGGTGAGCACTGGAACTGCAGCGTTGCGCAAGGCGTGGCGAACGAGAATGACACCCTGGGACAGCCCCTTTGCGCGCGCGGTGCGGATGTAATCCTCTCTCAAGACCTCGATCACAGCAGCACGCGTCATGCGAGATATGAGTGCAATGAACCCGACGGATAGCGTCACCGACGGCAATATGAGATGCCGCAGCGATGCCCAGAAGTCTTCCTGCAATCGCACATAACCTTGAACGGGCAGCAAGTTGAGCACTATTGAAAACATGTAGATCATGCAGTAGCCGACCACGAATCCGGGAACGGAAAAGCCAACAACCGAAAGCACCATCACTATCCGATCAAAAAGCGAACCATGACGGTAGGCAGCCAGCACGCCTATCGGCACCGCGACGGCGATCGCGAACAGAAGAGTGCAGAGAGCTAGCGCCAGCGTTGGTTCGATCCGCTGTAAAACGAGCTCGGCGACGCTGCGTTTAAAGAAAAAGCTTTCGCCGAAATCGCCCCTCAGGACATGGCTGATCCAGATGCCGAACTGCGACCAGATTGCGTCGTTCAAGCCAAGCCTTTGTCTGATGAGTTCGATCTGCTCGGAGCTCGCATTGTCTCCTGCAATGACAGCGGCCGGATCGCCAGGAATCAGCCGGAGCATAAGAAACACGAAAAGAGTTACTATGGCCAAGACAGGCAGCGTGCCCGCGAGGCGGCGTGCGATGAACTCAAGCATTCAAATACCGTCGACGATCAGCGGCCGTTTGCTGGCCTGCGATCAGAGCGAGTGCGGTTGGAACGCAAGCGATCAACCTACTTGGTACCGTAGAAGATGCGCACGTCGTATGGATGCCTGAAGCCACCGGCCATTTCCTCTCGTTTCCTCGCTCTGATGGCGGGTAGCCTGATTGTGACACACGACTTGCTTTTTGTCTAGCAAGTGATATGGCGAAGACAGTTCGGCTTTTGATAATGAACGAATATAGGGGAAACAGAGATGGAATGGATCCGCAATCTCGTCATCCTGGCATCTATCCTCGGGTTTTTGCCGCCGTCAGTAGCGGCCGAGCCCACCAAGCTTCGCGTGGTCATGTCAGGCGATTTGAAGATCATCGATCCGTACTGGACGTCGGCGTATATTGTGCGCAACCACGCTTACATGATCTACGATACACTGTTCGCGAGGGACGCAAATCTGAAGATCCAGCCGCAGATGGTCGATTCCTGGAGCGTTTCGGAAGATCAGCGTACCTATACGTTCAAGCTGCGAGAAGGGCTTGAATGGCACGATGGGCAACCAGTGACGAGTGCGGACGTTATCCCCTCGATTAAGCGCTGGGCGGCGCGCGACGTCGCGTTGGGACCGCCGCTGATGCGGCTGGTCAAAGAAATGGCCCTCGATGACGACCGCACTTTCCGGATAGTGCTCACCGAGCCGACCGCGCTGTTGATGACCGCTCTGGCCAAACCGTCACTCGCCGTTTTCGTGATGCCGAAGAGGGTTGCTGACATCGACCCCAACACGCAAATAAGTGATACGACTGGCTCCGGCCCATTTATCTTCAAGAAGGACGATTGGAAGCCTGGAGAGAAGGCGGTCTACATCAGAAATCCCAAATACAGGCCCCGCGCTGAAGCTCCGTCGGGCCTCGCCGGCGGCAAGCTTGCAAAGGTCGACCGCGTGGAGTGGGTCACGATCGGCGACTCACAAACCGCCGTGAATGCCTTGATAAACGGCGAGGTCGACATGATTGAGTCCCCGCAACCTGATCTGTTCCCGCTCCTTGAGCACGACCCGAAGATTGAACTCGTCAAACTGAACAAGCAGGGTTCGCAATACTTGCTTCGATTCAACGTGCTTCATAAGCCGTTTGACAATCCCAAGGTTCGGCAGGCTGTGCTCTACGCACTTAACCAGAAGGATTTCCTCAACGCTGCGGTGGGAGATCCGAGGTTCTATATGGAATGCAAGGCCGTCTTTATCTGTAATACTCCGCTCGGATCGACGGTAGGTTGGGATGACAAGCTGAGCTCCAATCTCACCAAAGCGAAGACGCTTCTCAAAGAAGCGAATTATGACGGTACGCCTGTTGTTCTCATGGGAACCACCGATCTTCCCATTCTCAACAACCTGGCGTCGGTCGCCAAGGCTCAGCTGGAGCAGGTCGGATTCAAGGTCGATCTGCAGCGGATGGACTGGTCCACTCTGGTTGCCCGGAGAGCGAAGAAGGATTCTCCTCCAGCTGGATGGAATGCGATGTTTACAATGCCCGATGCGTCGGACCTGTCCAATCCTTTGGTAAACGGCATGACAAATGCTTCATGCGACAAGGCGTGGTTTGGCTGGCCATGCGACCCACAATTGGAAGAGCTGCGACAGGAGTTCAGCAAAACGACCGATCCGGAACAACAAAAGACAATTGCTGAAGCGATCCAGAGTCGTTTAACGGAATACCCGACCCATGTCCCTCTCGGTCAGGTCAACATTCCCATTGCACGCCGAAAAGGGGTCAGTGGAAACCTCGAAGCTCCAGTAACAGTTCTCTGGAATGTCCACAGGACGCAGTGATTGCTGACGACGGTTTGCCGCGGTTGTTGGCAGCAGCGTCTGGTCTTCTGCTGCCCCGCATGGCCTTGAGCAACAGGAGGGCGTGAATGGATCTCGGAATAAAAGGGCGCAAAGCGATCGTAGCAGGCGGAAGTGCCGGAATGGGTCGAGCAACGGCCGCCGCGCTCGCGAAGGAAGGCGCTGAGGTCTTGATCAGCGCCAGAAACGAGGAGCGTTTACGAGAAGCTGCGGGCGCTTTGAGCCGCGACATTGGTCGGGAAGTGAGGTTCGTCCGGGCCGACCATTCAACGCCCGAGGGCAGAGCTGCGGTGTTGGCAGCCTGCCCAGCTCCCGACATCCTGGTGACGACCGTTTCGCCGCCGCCCTACACGCCAGACTTCCGTCAGATCACATCAGATGATTGGATGAACGCGTACCGGACAGGGACTGTCGGACCGATTGAACTCATGCGCGGTGTCCTGGACGGAATGTCTGAACGCAAATGGGGCCGCATAATCAACATCGTTACGGTAGCTATAAAATTTCCAGTGGAGCGACGGCTGCTCTCCGGTGCGCCGCGCACGACGCTGGCCAGCTATACAGCCGTGGTGGCGCGGAAAGTGGCGAAGCACAACGTCACCATCAACAATCTCTTGCCCGGAATGTATGCGACGGAGTCGTTCCTTTCGCGCGACAATCTGGCTCAAGCACCAGCGGATGTGGTCGACCAGGCGAAGAGCGAGGTGGCGCGGCAGTGGCGTATTCCAGCGGGCCGGATGGGGGAGCCCGAGGATTTCGGTCGATTTGCGGCCATGTTCGCCTCTGAGTGTGCGAACTTCATTGTCGGCCAGAATGTCGTCATCGACGGCGGTTCCGGCGGGGGCATGTTCTAGAGGGCGATCGGTATTGGACATGGAGCGAGCGACGCGCTGCCTGGTGGGCGAGTCCACCAGAGCGTAGACAATGGTTGCGGACGTGTTACCTGTCGTTTTGAATAGCCGGCCTCCAGTTCATTATAGCGTTCGATACCGGCGAGAGGTCTTGCCTCCTCAGGCGTAAGCCGCCTAACGCGACGAGATAACGACATTTTCCCCATGCTCTGCCAACCGATCAGCGATGACGCGGCCAATGCCACGTGATGAGCCCTTGATCACTGCGACCTAGCCGGACATGTCGAATAGGATCATCAATAGACACTCCCTCTTCAACGGGGAGCAACGTTCTTCTGTTGGCGGCTCGTGCGCGGATCGTTCATTGCGCACCCGCCACCATGGCATAGCGCCATGCTAGTTTGGCCATTGGCGCGACGCGCTCTGTGGCTTCGAGCGCGCGCGCGCTCGAAGCCGTGCCATCGCGAAGGCGGCCCGCAATTCCCTGCGCAATACCGGCTAGCCGAAACAGGTTGTAGGCGAAGTACCAGTCCAGGTTGGCGACTGCCCCCATTCCGGTAGCGGTGCCGTAGATCTCGATCGCCTGATGGACATCGGGAATGTTGAGCTCACTGACGTTTGCACCGTACAAGCTTACTCGGCCGGGAGAGGACGAGATCCACTGCAACAATAGATAGGTAAAATCCGCCAGGGGATCGCCAAGCGTCGACAGCTCCCAGTCGAGCACGGCGACAACCTCGGGCCCGCCTGTGGCAAAGACCATGTTGTCGAGGCGATAGTCACCATGAACCACCGAGACACGGGCCTGCTTCGGAACGGTCCTGGGCAACCATTCGATCAACCTCTCCATCTCCGGTATCGGTTGGGTTTCCGACGCCCGATACTGTTTGGTCCAACGGTCGACTTGCCGCGCGAAATAGTTTCCCGGCCGGCCGTAGTCTCCCAATCCGATACTTGCCGGTTCGAAATTATGCAGCTTGGCCAGCGTCTGGATTTCGCCGAGGTAGATCGGCCAACGTTCCTGCCGCTCGACGGAAGGCAATTGCTGATTCCAGAAGATCCGGCCTTGAACGAAGGCCATCACGTAGAAATGAGCGCCGATAACCTCCTCTGACGAACACAAGCCAAAAGTCGGTGGGACTGGAAAGCCTTGTTTGTACAAGGCATTGATGACCCGGTATTCGCGATCAACAGCGTGCGCCGAAGGCAGCAGTTTACCAAACGGCTTGCGACGAAGCACATAGGAGCGCGTTGGCGTGTCAAGGCGGTAGGTTGGGTTCGACTGTCCTCCTCTAAACTGAGATAAACGGATGGGCCCTTCGAAACCCTCGACATTCGCCTTCATCCAGTCTGCGAGCCGGACTTCGTCGATCCTGTGCGTTGCCTCGACGGCTTTGGTTCCGGAGTACTCGTCATCCGGATTCGCAACGGATGCCATCGGTACTAGCGCCGCGGTTCCGCGGCTTCGCGTTGCCGCTTCAACTCGAGACGGGCAATAGCCCGGTTATGAACTTCATCCGGTCCGTCCGCGAAACGCAGGGACCGAATTGCAGCGTACGCGCTCGCAAGGCCCGGATCCTCCGTCACTCCGGCAGCTCCCCACGCCTGGATGGCGTTGTCGATGATCTCGATAGCCATCCGCGGGGCGGCGACCTTGATCATTGCGATTTCAAGCTGGGCCCCCTTGTTGCCCACTCTGTCCATCATGTCAGCCGCCTTCAATGTCAAAAGTCTGGTACGCTCGATGTCGATGCGAGCCTCGGCGATCCTCTGCTCCCAGACCGAGTGCTCTACGATACGTTTTCCGAAAGCCACGCGTTCCGTGAGACGCTCAACCATCTTCTCCAAAGCGAACTCGGCCACCCCGATCGTTCGCATGCAATGGTGAATGCGTCCTGGTCCGAGCCGCCCCTGAGCGATTTCGAATCCGCGTCCCTCACCGAGGAGCATATTCTCCACCGGGACCTTCACATCCTCCAGAAGAACCTGGGCGTGTCCATGAGGCGCTTGGTCATATCCGAAGACGGGCAAAATGCGCTCAACTTTCAACCCGGGCGTGTCCATGGGCAGCAATAGCTGGGATTGCTGCTGATGCCGAGCCGCCGAAGGGTCGGTCTTTCCCATCAGAATTCCCAATTTGCAACGAGGATCAGGCACTCCTGACGAAAACCACTTTCGGCCATTGATCACATAGTGATCCCCCCGTCGCTCGATCCTGGTTTCGATGTTAGTCGCGTCAGACGATGCAACTGCCGGTTCGGTCATCAAGAACGCCGAACGGATCTCGCCATCCATCAACGGACGCAACCATTTGCGCTTCTGCTCCCTGCTTCCGTAGCGGATCAGAACTTCCATGTTGCCAGTATCCGGCGCGGAGCAGTTGAAGACCTCTGAGGACCACTTGATCCGGCCCATTTCCTCAGCGAGCGGAGCGTATTCGAGATTGGTCAGACCCGCGCCACGGAACTCATCATCTTCATGATCGTTGGGCGGCATGAACATGTTCCAGAGGCCTTCGGCGCGCGCCACCTTTTTGAGGTCCTCGATGACAGGTATCACCTTCCAGCGCGGCCCCTCGGACTCCTGGCTGTGATAGATTGAATCCGCGGGCTTCACATGCTGGTTGAGAAATCGAACCACGCGATCACGCCATTCCCTCTGACGGTCGGAGAGTTCAAAGTTCATGGCAAGACTCCGCTGGTTATAAGAATTGTGGCACGGTTTTAAAGTTTGATCGTAACCCGAGGCGGGCGCGTAATCAGAGTGCGAAGGTAAACCCGCCGTTCACAGGATAGGTCTGTCCCGTGATCCAGGGGCTCGCGTCTGACGCAAGGAACAGCACCATATTCGCAACGTCGACGGGATCACCGCGCCTGCGAATGATGTACTTCTCGAGAATGCGCTTCTCGATCTCCGGATTCGGATTCACCCGCGAGTTCGTATCCGTAGAAACCGCAGCAATAGCTACCGAGTTGGCCGTGATCTGATAGCGACCGAGCGTACGCGCAACGGCCCGCATGAAGCCGGCCGCGCCGGCTTTCGCTCCCGCATAAATTTCCAGGCCAGGGTCCCCCCACCGTCCGGCATCTGAAATGATCGTGATAATCCTTCCGGGCGCCTGACGCTCGATCAGGCTGGGAATGATCGCCGACGTGCAATTGATCACACCGTAGAGGTTCACTCCGATAAACTTGTTCCAGGCCTCAGATCCCACTTCCCAAAAGGGCTTCTTAAGATCAGCCGTCGGGTTTGCACCCGCATTGCCCGCATTGTTGACGAGAATCCCGATCTTCCCAAATTCCTTTTCAGTGCGCCCAACTGCATCCTTGACGCTCGCGAGATCCGTCACATCCGCCTGTACAGCCAACGCCCTACCGCCCGCCGACCTAATCTCCTCCGCGACGGCCTCAGCCCGATCCAAATGGAAATCGTTTACAGCCACTCCGCCGGCATTGTGCGCAGCAAAGTGCAGCGCAATTCGCCGGCCAACGTTCTGGCCCGCACCGGTAATGAAAGCGACTCGTCCGCCCAAATCCAAAACCTGACTCACCGCTTCCTCCCGGCTTACTGGCTGTCACAAGCGCAGCCCACGATGCGCGCATCGACGCGGCAGCAGACCTATCCACGCCGCGGATTCCTTCTCGAGGGTGACCGCGCTGGGCTTTGTAACTCATAATATTTGCTTGTCAACTAGTAAGTTTTAGGTACACTGCGTACCAGCCCGAACTGCCAAGCCGAGCGCCGCTTGCCCATCTTGCAAGCTTCGCTCTCAAGACCAGCGGCGAAGAGTAATGCGGGCAGCGAGAACGACCTGCTTGCAACGTTGGGGCGTCTCGTAATCAAGCAGGACCATCAGGGAGGAATACGAGGGCGATGCGTCATTCAATCTTCAGCACGGTCTTTCTCGCGGCTTTGAGCATATCGGTGGGACCATCGCATGCGCAGAACGCGACTCCGCCAGGCGTCTCCGATACAGAGATCAAGATCGGAAACTTCTCGCCCTACAGCGGTCCCGCATCTGGATACAGCACGATCGCGAAGGCACAGGCAGCCTACTTCAAGATGACAAATGCCTCAGGAGGGGTGAACGGCCGCCGCATCAAATTTATCTCCTACGACGATGGCTACAGCCCGCCTAAAGCTGTCGAACAAACTCGGAAACTTGTGGAAGGCGACGAGGTTCTGCTGCTCTTCAGCACCTTCGGCACTGCCAGCAACAGCGCGATCCAAAAATACGTCAACCAAAAGCGCGTTCCCCATCTTATGATCGGAAGCGGCGCCGCAAAATGGGATGACCCGAAGAACTTCCCGTGGTCACTCGCTTGGCCCCCGAACTACCAGACTGAGGGACGACTTTACGCGCACTATATTCTCAAGAATTTTCCCGGCAAACGCGTTTCCGTTCTTTATCAGAACGACGATTTGGGTAAGGACTATCTGAAAGGGTTGAACGCTGTCTTCGGATCGGAAAGGTCGCGAATCGTTGTGAGCGAAGCGGCCTATGAAGTCACATCTCCGAACATCGATTCGCAGATCGTCCAGCTCCGCAACCAGAATGCGGATATCTTTCTCAACTTCAGCACGCCCAAATTCGCTGCACAGGCGATTAAGAAGATCGCCGAACTCGATTGGCACCCGGTGCACATCATGAGTAACATATCTGTGTCTGTGTCGAGTGTTCTCAAACCGGCGGGTTTTGAGCAATCCAAAGGTATCATGAGCGCCGCTTACATTAAGGATCCTAATGATCCGCAATGGAAGGATGATCCCGCGATGAACGAATATCGCGAGTTCATGGCGAAATGGTATCCCGAGGGCGATGTGACCGATGGAGCCAACATCCAAGGCTACGTGACGGCTGGCGTCATGATCCGAATCCTCAACCAATGTGGAGATGATCTCAGCCGGGAAAACATCATGAAGCAGGCTACGAGCCTCGACCTCCCAATTCCCCAATACCTTCCAGGCATCGTCGCGAAAACCAGTCCGACCGATTACACCCCCATCGAACAGCTTCGCATGATGCGGTTCAATGGCCAGTCATGGGAGCTGTTCGGACCGATGCTCTCGGGCGACGGAACCGAATAGCGGTTCCGTTCCGTGCCTAGCCGGAGCTTCTTTAGGGCCGGAAGTTGATCCGCAAGGAGTGATGAGGAAAATGGCGATCTCCAACAAGGGCGGAGCGCAAGTGTTCGCCACAGCTCCTGGCCAAGACGGCGCCCATCTCACCTACTGTAGGCTGTGCGAGGCCCAGTGTGGCCTCGTTGCCCAGGTCAAGAACGGGAGGATTGTCAAGGTCCGTCCTGACGAAGAACATGTAACCTCGGCGGGGCATCTATGCGTGAAAGGGCCCGCGATGGCGTCCGTGACGCATGATCCTGATCGCGTGTTGTCGCCGTTGCGTCGCAAAGGCGGTCCTGGTGATTTCGAACCAGTGTCGTGGGAGGAGGCGCTGGACGATATCGCGAAGCGCTTGCACAGCGTCCTAGAGCTCTACGGTTCCGGAGCCGTGGCAACCTACTCCGGTAACCCCGCCTCGTTCGCGACCATGCACTATTCCTATACGAGGATGTTCGGCGCGGCGCTCGGGTCCAAAGCCAAAGCGTTCAGCGCAATGCACACCGACACCGCATCCAAGATTCTGGCGCAGGAGCTTGTTTATGGGACCCCAGTTCCGGTTACCTTTCCAGACCTCGAGGACTGTGACTTCCTGATGATGCTCGGCGCCAACCCGATGGTATCGCATATGTCACTTGTGTCCGAGCCTCGCGTTCGTCAAAAGCTTGCCGCCATTCATCAACGTGGTCGGGTTGTCGTAGTGGACCCGCGCCGGACAGAGACGGCGCGCTTGTTCGAACATCTGCCCATCCGTCCCGATACAGATGCCTGGCTCATAGCGGCGATGCTGCAGCACATCTTTGCATCTGGCTTGGAAGATAGAAAGACGCTGGAGCAGAGGAGCGAAGGGGCTGAACAACTTCGGGAAGCAGTCAAGCCAATCACGCCTGAACGTGCCTCGTCCTACTGTGGAGTACCGTCGCAGGCAATCCGTAGCCTGGCTGTTCGGTTCGCCCAAGCGCGTACTGCGGCGTGCTACGGCCGGGTGGGAGTATGCCGCGGACGCTACGCGACGCTCGTCAACGTATTGATCGAGTTGCTAAACGTGGTCACGGGCCGCTTTGGCCAGGCCGGAGGCTGGGTATCCGGGATGTCGCCGCTGCAAGCGGACGGCGGTCCAAGGACCTATCCAGCATACGGTAGTAAGCGGTCGCGCATCGGTGACTTGCCTCTGATCATCGGCAGCTCACCCGGCGGCAGCCTCGCGGACGAGATCACGACAGGCGGCCCGGATCAAATGCGGGTACTGTTCATGGATTCTGGCAATCCGGTCGCCAGCTACCCACAGGGCGACCAGCTGGCTGGCGCTCTCGAGCAACTCGACATGATGGTCGCGCTCGACCTTTACATCACGGAGACCACCCGCCACGCCCACTACATTCTTCCCTCACCGACCTTTTATGAACGCGACGATCTCACCGACATGTGGGTCGCCAATGCTCCCCGCCCATGGATTCAGTACGTGGGGGCAGTATTACCGCCATTGGGGAAGGCACGACTGGAGTTCGACGTCTACGATGCCATTCTACAAAGGCTGGGACTACCAAGCCTGCTCTCCAACTTCGCCTCATCCGATACCCCCCGACCAAGGCTCATGGAAGCCGTCGACAGAGCACTTCGCGCTGGCGTATACGGCGATCGCTTTGGCGAACGATCGTCCGGCCTTTCGCTTGCGCGGCTGCGAGACGAATTTCCCCACGGCGTCCGTCTCTCAGACCGGGTAGATGCGGCAGCCTCATGGGCGAGGCTACGCACACCGGATGGCAAGATAAGACTGTGGCATCCTGTTTTTGGTGCCGAGTTTGCCCGGTTGCAAGGCGCAGCAACAGACGAGGACGGCCCCTTGCGCTTGATTGGCCGTCGCAAGCTCCCGTCCATGAATAGCTGGATGCACAACGTCGAAAGGCTTGTGCGCTCCGATAGACCGACCTTGCTGATGAATCCGCTTGACGCAGAAACACGCGGTATTCACGACGGGACGCGCGTCAAGATCACCAGCTCATTTGGCAGCATCGAGGTCGAAGTCGAACTCTCCACCGATATGATTGCGGGTGCCGTAAGTTACCCACACGGGTGGGGTAATCGGGGCGGCTGGACGCACGCCGCAAGCCTTCCAGGAGCGAACGTAAACCTGCTCGCCTCATCGCGACCGCAAGATTGGGAGCAGATTTCCGGAATGATCCACCTCGACGGCGTGCCGGTCATCGTCCTGCCTGTCTGAGTTCAGCCCGGCCGCGTGGCCGGACTCCCTGACGTCTCGATATCGCCAAGGCCGCCGGCGCCAGACACAACGCTCCAGCGTCCCAGCCGCGCTACATGGCCGCCCCCTTCGTCCCGGCCGAATGTCCCGGCTGCACGGGATCGAATGCTTTCATGAACGGCAACGGCGTCTCGTTAGCCAACGAGCACACCCTCTTCTGCCAGCGCTCCAACACTTCTTCGCGTTGTGCGGGTGTCATCGATGCGGGACCGTGTACTACGTGATGATCGAGTACCTCAAATCCGCAAAAATTGAGTGTGCCGACGCGAAGCGGATGGAGAACCCAGTTCAAATCGCCATAGAGGGCGGACGGTCCGAACCGGTCTTCTGCAGCTCCCATCGACAGCGACAGCAAAGCCCGCTTGCCATAGAGCGGCGCCTTCTCAAAAAAGCGGCCTCCTCCATAGGCGAAGCCGGCAGCCAAAACGCGATCAAACCACCCCTTAAGTATTGCCGGGACCGAAAACCAGTACAGCGGGAACTGGAAGATGACCAGATCTGCGCGCAACAACCGTTCTTGCTCACGTAGGATATCTGCTGAGAACCCGTGATCACCACCAGCTGCAGCATCCCTCTGTTCCGCCTGATATTTAAAAAACTTCGGATTCGAACGCCTCGTAAAATCTTGCGCGGTTGCACGCGCTTCGAACCCTTCAGCGTACAGGTCACTCACCGCAACTTCGCATCCATTCTCGGTCAGAGTGCGAACTGCGATATCCCGTAGCGCGCCGTTGAACGAGCGCGGTTCCTGATGAGCAAAGACAAGAAGCACATTCATCCAACTTCTCCAGCAAGTTTGCACAAAGCAACTACACCGCCGTCGAATGCGGGGTCAGCGCCCCTTGAAGACGGGCGCTCGGCGCTCAGCAGTTGCCTCGACACCCTCTTTAAAGTCATCGGTCTGACGAAGCCGGCTCTGCTCTGCAAGCTCGTGATCGGTCGCCTGCCGCACGCGCTCCGCCAGTCCTTCGCGCATCGTGGCGCGAGTCGCGAGCAAGCCCAGAGGCGAGCACTCCGCAATCTCTTCCGCGAGCTTGAGCGCTGCGTTTCGTACCTCGTCCTGAGATACCAGGATGTCTGCGAGTCCCATCTCATAGGCTTCTTTGCCCGTTACACGGCGGCTCGTGTAGAACATCAGGGCGGCCTTGGTGCTGCCGATCAACGCCGGGAGTGTAACGGTCAGCCCGAAGCCAGGATGAAAGCCCAACTTTGTGAAGTTGGCCGAAAAACGCGCCTCGGCGCATGTCACTCGGAAATCCGCCGACATCGCAAGTCCAAGACCACCGCCGATTGCCGCGCCGTGCACCGCTGCCACTATCGGCTTCTTGTTCCTGAAAATACGAACCGCCTCGACGTAGAGATGAGCTGCACCTTGCGAAGCCCGCTCCTCGCCGGTCTTCGCTGCCGCGGAACCAAAATCGGCGCCGGCGCAGAAGGCCTTGCCTTGAGCGGCAAGCACGACCGCACGGACCGCGGGATTCGCGTCGATCGCGTCAAGCGCATCTGCAATGCTCCTGATCAACTCAAGATCAAAATAGTTCAGTGGCGGACGACGAATTTCGATCGTTGCGACGTGGCCCGCATGCGATACATCGATATCCCGGCTCATTCAAATTCCCTTGCTCTTAATCACAATTCTACCTGAGGCCCAGGCCACGTGCGATGATGCCCCTCAGGATCTCGGTAGTGCCGCCCTGGATCGTTACCTTTGGCGCGATCTTCAGGTAGAATGCTAACTTCTCGTCAAATGTGACGTTGGGCCCGGTCTCGTGAGCGACGAGTGCGGCCAAGTCGCGAGCACGATGCGGCAAGCCCTGCTCCCAGACCGTGCCCACATCTTTGACGATGGCTGCTTCGACGACAGGCTCGCGCCCTGCCTCCAACATGCCGGCGACCGATACCGACATCCGACGCAAGGTGTGCAGCTCGGCCACGAGACGGCCAATCCCTGCTACGACCGTAGCGGGCGGCTGCGTGCCAACTGCGTCGACGAGCTCGCTGAGGGCTCCGTACGTCTCCAAGAATCGTTCTGGACCACTACGCTCATAGGCCAATTCGCTGGTCGCCTGTTTCCAGGCGCCGTCGATCTCTCCTATCGTATGATCGTCCGGAATAATGACGTCGTCGAACACGACCTCATTAAACTCCTTCT
The DNA here is from genome assembly GCF_054863025.1 of Bradyrhizobium sp. 23AC. Taxonomy (NCBI): domain Bacteria; kingdom Pseudomonadati; phylum Pseudomonadota; class Alphaproteobacteria; order Hyphomicrobiales; family Nitrobacteraceae; genus Bradyrhizobium; species Bradyrhizobium sp. 23AC. The sequence goes on along the minus strand of NZ_JAVAYN010000022.1, from coordinate 108,583 downwards.
GGCCGCTCATCTGGCCAATGGGATTGCAGCTCACACCGGGAGCTTTCATATCGACCAGGAATGACGTCAGCCCGTGCCGCCGATTCTCTCTCGTAGAGGCAGATGTGCGGAACAGTCCGATCATGTAGTCTGAGTTGTGAGCGTTGCTCGTCCAGATTTTAGTTCCGTTGATCCTCCACCCGTGATCGACGCGAGTCGCCTTGGTGCTAGCCGCAAACAAGTCGGAGCCAGAATTCGGCTCGCTCATGCCAATGCAAAAGCAGATCTCACCGCGGACAATTGCTGGAAGTATCTTGCGCTTGATAGCCTCACTCGCGTATCGGATCAGCGTTGGCCCGCTTTGACGATCGGCAACAAAAAAATGGCGGGTCGGTGCATTGGCGACGCGCATTTCCTCCGTCACGACATAGCGCTCAAGAAAACTCCGCTCTTGCCCTCCGTATTGCTTGGGCCACGTCATTCCAATCCAGCCCCGCGCCCCAACGCGCTTGCTGAACTCTTTGGCAGTCGAGGACCCGCTCTCTGGATCACGCGGATCGAACGTCCCCGCCGCAACCTCTGCCGCCAGAAACTCACGAACTTCATGACGGAGTTCATTGCAGCGCGGGGGAAGGCGGACCGGATCAAACCGCAATTCAAGCATATCGAGTTCTCCCCGCTCAACGCGAAGCTAGAAGCGGCCACAGTCCTCGCGCGCCAACGCGAGCCACCATCGAGCCGAGCTCCGTGCTCCAAAACACTTCATTTCCGAAGTCATCTCGCCAGCTGAGCGCACGTAAACTGAAGCGGTGGAGCACATGTTCGTCGGTAAAGCCGATGGCGCCATGCACCTGGTGCGCGATCGCCGCGCCAACCTCAGCGGCCTGCCCACAGCGGATCTTCGCCGCCGAAATCTCCAGGATTGAGGCATCGCTCGCTAGGCCCTCATGTAAGATGGCGTCGGCAGCCGAGACGGCAGCAGCGACCGATGCCGCCACTTCGCCTCCGAGTTTCGCAAGGTTGTGCTGAACGGCTTGAAATTGCCCAATCGGCTTTCCGAACGCAATTCGCTCTGTGGCGTAGCGAACCGAAATTTCCAGCATTCGCTCGAGTGCTCCAGCAATCTGTTGAGCGCGAACCGCGGCTCCCATTCTCAATACAGCGGCATGGTTGAGGCCGGCCGGAGCTTTTGCATAGGCCAATGGGAAGACGCCGTCGAAGTCGATCGAAGCTCTGAGCTCGCCCGCAAGATTCGGTCTCCCATTGATCCGACAATCGGTGGTCCTCACGAGAGCCACATGCGGCCCCTCGTTCGAAGCAACGAGAACAGCCAAACGCTCGATCTCTGTTGCAATGGCGACGCAAGTCGCTTTGCCTGCCAGCCGCCCATCCCTTCCAACTAGGATCTGGTCGTGCGGGCCGGATGGCACAATGCTTGCCGCCTCAGGGGGCGGAGTAATGCCAGCTTGCGCGAGCATCCATGCTCCGAGCATGGCTTCTGCGAGCGGCAAAGCCAACGCCACGCGTCCTGACGCCCGCAATATGGCGAAGCCTTCATCCAGCGGAACATCGGGGCCACCGAGCACTTCCGGCACCCATGCCAGTGGGAGACCCGTTTCCAGGAGAGCGGCCCAAGCTGGCGCGCGCCAGGAGTCGTTGCGCAACTGGATGACCGATTGGGGATCGGCCAGATCAGCGAAAACCCTTTCTGCGGTCGCAACGACGTAACTCTCCTGCTCAGGCATGATGCATCCTCAAATCGTATCCTTCTTCCTGGAACGAACACTCCTGACCGCGACGATCTGGCCGCTCCAGGGGCTGGCGAGACACCTTCCGGAATTCGCCTCATGTGCGATCGACCCCGTCGCCCACAGGTCCAATTCGTCGAGAGCAGTCCGAAGCCAGTTAGGTCCCCGGCGGAGACGAAACTTTCTTGGGCTCCAAAAACTTGCTTGTCAACTAATAAGTTTGCGCAACAAGCTTTCTTCAGGATCGGAAGAGCCCCGACGCTTAGTTGCAAGCGCCCCAGCGGGCTGGAAACAATCTACTCGTCTCAGGCGCACGCAGATACAAACCCGCCATTCAAAAGCGGAAATGGGGCGCTGACCATCGCCGAAAGAGCCAGCGCCCCTTCGGGCCGCTTCCAATTGCTCTGCCCGAACAGAAGCAGGCGGCCGCGGACTAACACCTCAACAATAGTCCACCATCCACCCGCAACCCGTGTCCGGTGACAAAACTGGCGTCCTCGGATGCGAGGAAGAGCGCCGCCCGCGCGATGTCGATGGGTTGACCGAGGCGCTTTAGGGGAGATTTCCTCGACCATACTGCCGAGATTTCCGGATTAGAGAACGACTTTTGAGTAAGGCCCGTCACAATCGCGCCGGGTTCAATATAGTTTGCGGTGATTCCGTGCTTTCCGAGTTCGAGTGCCAAGGTTCGAGTGAGTCCGCCAATGCCCGCCTTTGCAGCGCAATAGGCTGCATTGCCATAATCCGTCACCTCAGCCATCACAGATGCGATATTGATTATTCGCCCGGCGCCGGATCTCTTCAGGTGAGGGATTGCTGCTCGCGCGAGAAGAAACTGCGCGCGAAGATTAATCGAGTGCACGCGATCCCACTCCTCTTCCTTCATGTCTTCGACCAAAATCCGAAGCGATACCCCGGCATTGTTCATGAGAACGTCCAACCGGTCGAATCTATCTATGGCCGCGTCGATGATGCGACCTGGCGAGTCTGGTGCAGCGATGTCTGCTCCGAAAATCCGAATCGCAGGATTAAACGATGCTGTGCCCTTCAAGTCCGATCCAGGACGATCAACGGCGAGCACCCGTGCACCATTTTCTGCAAACAGCACTGCTGTCGCTCTCCCAATTCCCGATGCAGCGCCCGTCACAATCGTCGCCTTCCCATTCAGCCGCATTGAGCCCCCTGCATTCTTGTATTTAGACGCGAAACGGCATCACACGGAATCGCTTATTTCATGATCAATGCGACCCGGCCAACCGCTCTACGATCGGTCAGCAACTCCATCGCTTCTTGCCATCGTTCGAATGGGATTCGATGCGACACATGCGGGGAAATGGCGCCCGACTCGGCCAGTCGTGCCAGCGCGCGCCATCGAAACCCAGCATGTCTCGGAGCGCGCCGGAGCGCCTCGCCTGCGCGGATTCCGTGCAGGGTGGCGTTTTTCATCAGAATCAAGTTCGTCTTGGCCATTCCGATTCCCCCGACGAAGCCGACGACCAGAATACGCGCGCCGAAATTTATACAGCGTATCGACTCTTCGAAGACGCTCCCTCCGACAGGATCGAAGACCACATCGGCTCCGCGACCAGAAGTAAACTCCTTGACTTGCTCCCGAAACGGTAGACCCGAGAGCAGAATCCGATCCGCCCCTCGGTCCTTAGCCACGACGAGTTTTTCCGGTGTCGAGGCGACTGCGATGACCTGGGCACCATAAGCTTTTCCAAGTTCCACTGCCGCAAGACCGACGCCACCTGCAGCGCCGTGCACCAGCAAGGTTTCGCCAACTCTGAGGCGTGCCCGCTCTGCCAATCCGTAAAGGGCGGTGCCATAAGCCGTCAGGAATGTCGCGCCTTGTGCGTAGTCGAACCGTACTGGGAGAGGTCGGACGGCTTCGAGATCTGCCACAATCTCTTCGGCAAACGTACCGAACTTGGATTTGACTATCACTTTGTCGCCGACGGACAGGCCTTTTACGTCTTTGCTCACTTCGATAACATCGCCCGCCGCTTCAAGACCGGGAACAAACGGCAAGGCGGGTTTGTGCTGATACCGCCCCGCAACGACGAGAATATCGGGATAGTTCAGACCGGCAGCCCGGACGCGAACCCGAACCTGGCGCCGATGTAGCGGTGCCGAGGCAACTTCCGCTAAGTCGAGTGCACTCGGGTCCCCCAGGGCTCTGCAAATCAGCGCTCGCGGCATCTCACTCCCCTGCCTCCCGGACGTGTTCACCCTCACACCTGGACGGCTAACGGTACTCGCGCGCATTTGCTTGTCAAACACGAAGTATGTGCTGGCGCGCGGACTTTGAGTTATTGCGCCCCCTCGCCGGCTGGTTTGCGATCAACTCCGGCTCGGCGGCGCCCGCGATCTTGCCGTTTCGTATTCAAGCGTAGTCTTCATAACGAGTTCCGAGACGGAGAGTATCTCGGCGACACCAGATACCGAGTGACCGGCACTCCAGATGTCCCGCCATGCTTTGGGGCGCTTCTCTCTTGCCAAGACATCGAGGTCGTCAGAGACGTCGATCGGTCCCCGCAATGGCAAGTTAGAGGGATCTAAGCCCGCGGCCACAATCGACGGGGTCAGGACGCTCGTCTGCAGCCCGGTGAAGGCGGTGGTCGCCAGGATGTCATCCGCCGTGCTGTCGACGAGCATGCGTTTGTGGTTGTCGGAGGCCATGCTTTCGTGTGTCGCGATGAATTTCGTTCCCATGTAGGCAAGGTCGCAACCAAGCGATTCTGCCGCCGCGATCGCAACTCCATCGCCGATACCGCCAGCGAGCACGAGAATGCCGCTATAGAATGAGCGAACGGCCCGAACGAAAGCAAAGGGATTTAGCCATCCTGTCTGACCACCCGCGCCAGACGTCAGAAGGACCAATCCATCCGCCCCCGCCCGCGCCGCAAGCTCGGCATGCCGGATCGATGCAACATCCGCGAGGACTATCGCACCAGCCTCCTGGAGCTCTCGGAGGACCTCAGTGGGAGCTCCAACAGACGTCACGACAATCTGTGGCTTATGGGCCACGAGCACAGTCAGATCTTCCCGGAGCCGCGTATTGGTACGATGAACGATGAGATTTGGACAAAGCGGAGCGGGTTTCCTACCGGTCTCTCCTTCGATCTTCTTCAGACGTTCTGCTATGATCGACAGCCATCCGTCTAGCTCTTCAGATGTCCTGCAGTTTGCAGTCGGAAACGCGCCGAGGACGCCATTCGCGCACGCCGCCGTGACCAGGTCGATCCCCGAGACGCGAAACATGGGCGCCGCGATTAACGGCAACGCCAGTCGCGACCGATAGCGGGCCAACCTGTCTGATGAAGCCGCTATCATGTCTTACCCGACCATACGGTCGCGTCCGCTCCAGAACTTTGCACGCAATTGTTTCTTGTCCACCTTTCCCACGGCCGTCAATGGCAGTTCCTGCACGAAGTAGAGTTGCTTGGGCGCATGCGCCGAACCCTTACGAGCTTTAACCCGCGCGATCAGATCTTCGGCCTGCACATCCGCACCGTCACGCAGCACGACGGCAGCCGTGACTGACTCGCCCCAGCGCTCGTCAGGGATTCCGAATACCGCCACTCGCGCGACGTCAGGGTGCTCGCCGAGCGCGTCCTCAACCTCGCGTGAAAAGATATTGAAGCCTCCGCTGACGATCATATCCTTCTTGCGGTCGAGGATAAACATGTAGCCCCGATCGTCGATTCGGCCGACATCTCCCGTATGAAGCCATCCTCCTTTTAACGCCTCCGCAGTGAGGTCAGGCTGCTTCCAATATTCGAGCAACACACCGGGAGAGCGAACGCAGATCTCGCCCTCTTGGCCGGTATCGACTTCGTGACCCACCTCGTCAAGGATTCGGACTTGGCAACCGGTGGCGGGGAAGCCGCACGAGGACAGCAGTTCGGGCTTTAGAGGATCATGATCACCTCGTCGCAATACCGAGATCGGATAACACTCGGTCTGCCCATAAAGCTGCGAAAAGACTGGACCGACGCGCTCCAGACATTCCGTCAAGCGCGCGGGAGACATTGCAGAAGCGCCATACAAGACGAGCTCGAGCGACTTGAGTGCGGCTCGCTCAAGCGCGGGCTCGTCAAGCAGACGGTAGATCATCGTAGGAACCAGAAGAGCGAAGTTTATGTGTTCCCGAGCGATAGCGTCGAGGACCATTGGAGGCTCGAACCTGCTCTGCAGGTACACGGTTCCACCCCGAATCAACGTTGGCAGGATATTGCTGCCGGTTACATGACTGATGGGACCCACAGCGAGATATCGAGGCCGCTCTGGAATCTCGAAGTTGGCCAGTATGGACGAGGCGTATCCCCCCATATTGGCATGCTTGCGCACGGCTCCTTTTGCTTTGCCGGTGGTTCCTCCCGTGTAATTGATGGTCGCTATGTCCCCCGGCTCGGCTAGTGCGCGAGGGGAACTCTGACCAGCGTCTTCTGCCAGATCGAGCAGGTTGCGCCCGTAATCCGCCGGTCCGAGCGTCAGAACCGCCTTGGTGCACGATGACGCCGCGGCGAGCTGGCCTCCCCGTTCACGAAAGGTCGCCGCATCGACAATAAGAATTTCGGCCTCTGCATCTTCGACCTGAAAAAGGTGATCCTGTAGCGAAGCCATGGGATGAAGCCAAAGCGTCGAGAGCCGCGCGCATTGAGCCGCTACCGCTGCACACCATGCATCCGCCCTGTTTGCAGAGAGCAGTGCTACTCGCGTTCCCGGTTTCAAGCCGAGGCGAAAGAACAGGTGCTGCATGCGCCCGATCAGTTCGTACGTTCCACGGTAAGTCAATGCACCGCCAGACCAAACAAATGCAGTGCGAGATGGGTAGCGGCCCAGCGCTGTGAGCGTCTGGTCACATAGACTGGCAAAAAGACGAATGGTTGCGGACACGCTTGATCCTCCAGCACTTCATTAAAAGAGCTATCAGGCAAAGAACGTTCAATTTGTCGAACAGCAGTCGCCCTTCGAAGCCAGCACAATCTGACTGATCGTCAATGGATTGCTTGCTCTGGGCTCCCTGCAGCAATTGCTCCTTCTCTCCGCCGCGACTAGTCGGTTCATTCACGTCCCCGATACATCATTATTTGACTTGCCGCTGAGCGAGATGGAGAACGAACTGGCCGACGTGGCACGTTCGGCAAAGACGCAATCCGCCAGCTTCTCATCTATCGGTGTCGATTGGCTGCCAGCATCGCACGCTCATCCAATTCCGCTTGCACAGTTCGGCGGCGCTCGATCGAAATAGACAAACGCGACGGTTGGATCCGAATGGCTGCGAGCGCCTTAAGATCAGCCGACGCGCAGAGAAAAAAAGCGGCTTCGTTGACCGTAGATCAAACGAGGCCGCTAAGGTTGCCACCGCCTCGGGAGTTGTCGGCGTGGCGTAATAGCTTGGTGGCGACGTCCTCAGGCCCAGCTCAGGCAGGTTCCAAGTTGGCAGCCAATTTGGTCGACTTGCCGCCGAAGAAACCCTCGAGACGCTGACGCACCAAGCGCTCCGCATCGGTCATGATCCGATCGACCAGCTCTTTGACGCTAGGGATGTCGTGGATCAAGCCTGCAACCATGCCGCAGCTCCATACCCCTCGGTCCACCAACCCCTCGAGCATCACCTTAGGATAAACTCCTCCGACATGCTCGTGAAGCTCTTCAATCGTGACAGCGCCCTGCTTCTCTCTCTCAATCTCAAGAACTATGTCGGCGGCCTTGTTCTTCAACACCCGTACGGAATTCCTCAACGGCCGCATGACGAGTCGCGTGTCGAGCTCGCTGGCAGCGAGCAGCGCCTGTTTCACATTGTCGTGGATTGGCGCTTCTTTCGTGGCCATAAACCGCGTACCCATGTTTATCCCGTCAGCACCCAGCGCGAGCGCTGCTACGAGGCTGCGGGCGTCCGCCATTCCGCCGGATGCAATAAATGGGATCTTCAATTCATCCGCGGCCCTTGGCAGCAGAATCATATTTGGTATGTCGTCCTCGCCAGGGTGTCCTCCGCATTCGAAACCATCGACGCTAACAGCGTCACAGCCGAGCTTTTCGGCTTTCAAAGAGTGTCGTACGGAAGTGCACTTGTGAATTACGACGGTGTTCGCCGATTTCAGTGCGGGGATATAACGTTCCGGATTGCTCCCAGCCGTCTCGACGATCTTGACGCCGCCGTCGATGATCGCACTGATGTATTCCATGTAAGGCGGAGGATTGAATGATGGCAGGAACGACATGTTGACGCCGAACGGCTTGTCCGTCATTCCCCGGCATCGAGCGATTTCTTTTGCCAGCAGGTCTGGCGTCTTTTGGGTAAGACCGGTGATGATCCCTAGGCCACCCGCATTCGAGACTGCTGCAGCGAGTTCGGCAAATCCTACGTAATGCATCCCTCCCTGCACGATGGGATGTTCGATGCCCAGCAGTTCCGTGATTCTGGTTTTCATCGTTCCTCTGCAAAAGTAGGCGTGTTTCCAAAGAGCATATCTACTTGTTAGCGACTAAGCAAGCGAAAAGCAAAATCGTCTCGGAGTGCGGTAAGATTTCCCGGCATGGGTTTACAGCGACTGCGGTTCGGCGGATGTTCCGCTTTGATCTTTTCGATGGTGGCATTGCCGATTGGCCGAATGGCGCCCAGCTGGCAGCCGCCCTCGCGGTCGCCCTTGAGGCTGGCAAACCCATAAAGGTATATCGACCTTTTCGCATACGTTCCCACGCTCGCGCTCGACCGCTCGGCCGAAAATGGTCGGCACATGGACCTCTGCCCTTCTGTCTGGTGATCAGAACAGGGCGAGGCGGTTGGGTTTAAGAATGGGGAGGCCGGATCGGTAGTTCTAAGTGCTCTGAAACCAGCGGTTCTCTTAGGCGTAGCAAATGGCGCCAATACGAGTGTGCGCCAGAGCAGCTTAGCCTCGTTTTCCAGGCTTTCTACGCCTTCGTCCTTCGCTTCAAGCCCGGCGCCTTCAGTCTTTGTGCCGAAGCCTGCGTCGACAAAAGAAGGCAAATATCGCCGCCAAGACTTCAGTCGGCAGATCGGAAGGGCGGCAAGTCAGGGAATCATGACTCGCTTCACACAGCTTGCAAACACCTTCCGAACGGTCTCAAGGTTGACGTCCCTAGGATCGATCAGCCACATGGCCACCAATGCGCGAAGGGCGCCTAAAATGATTATGGCTTCTCGTTCGGGATCGACCCCTGCGCGAATTTCACCCGCCGCGATCCCCGTCCGGATCATTGCAGCCAGCCGCTCCAAGGACCGATCGTTGACGTGAGAGACCGAGGAGCGCAAGGCCGGTTCAGTGAGGGATTCGGCGATGAGAGACTGGAGAGTAACCGTGTTTTTGCGCGTTCGCGGAGTACCTGTCAGGTAGTTTTCCGCAGCCCCCAAAAGGGTCGGCAGCCCCGGCTTGAAACGGGAACCTTGGTCCAAGCGGTTTGCGAAACCGTCGGCTATGTAGCTGGCTACTGCTTCGAGCAGCCCGTTCTTGTTGCCATAGTAGTGCGCCGGCAGTCCTCGGCTGTATCCGGCTGCGACGCCGACGTCAGCTAATGTAAGCCCCTCAACACCGCGCTCAGCAATGATTTCTGCAGCCGCCGTGAGCAGACGTCGCTCTGCTTCTTCGCGACGTTCCGCATGCGATCCCAGTTCCTCCGACGCGTTAGTCCCTTTTGACTTCCTGGCGGTCACTGGCCTACCCATTAATGTCCCCTTTTGGGAGAGAGGTTGGTACGTACAAAATCGGCCATTTCAGTTTTCATTTTCAGCAAGTTCAACTTATCGGGCGCCAATATCCACTGGGTACGGAGCCCACGAGTGAGCGCCAGTAATATAATTGCTTCGGCCTTCGGATCAGCGTCTTTTCTGATCTCTCCATTCGCAATTCCGGCACGTATCTCGCTCTCAAGCCGTTTCACAGCTCGTTTGTTGTACTTCCTGAAGACATCGGCCAGCCCAGACGTGTTGAAGAAGGCCTCCTTCTGCATCAGATAAATCGCCCGCGAAAGTTCGAGCCGGAGCGGCGCGCACGACATCTCGACAAATCTCATCAAGGTCTCGAGGCCCGGCTTGGCGGATGTCTCGACCAAAAGCTGCGCATACACCTCATTGACGTATTCAGCAGCGGCTTGCAGCATCCGATCCTTGGTCTTGAAATAGTGCGCCGCAATCCCCTTGCTGTATCCTGCTGCCTCCCCCACCTCGCCCAAAGTGGTCCCTTTGACCCCCCGAACGGAAATCAACGACAATGCGGCATCCAGCAAAGCTGCCTCCGCAGTTTCACGACGATGTGCTTGTGTTCTACGGGGGGGCCGCTGAATGTCGTTTACGGAGGCCATGCCTCTTCCTCGAAGCTTGCTGAAGCTACAATAAGTACGGATAAGGTGCTCAGCGCGCAAGCCCGGGGCGGCAGCTTTCACCAACTCAGAGGCGTAAAGCCAGCCGTTTTTACTTTTCGCCTGGTCCTTCGTCAGGAAGGAATAGAACCCCCGCCGCCAGTGCCAGGAACGCCAGCCCGAAGATCAGGGAAGTGGTCATGCCTTGATACCTCCATGCCTGACTAAACGCCGGCACGGCGAGTGGCCACTTCGGCAGTGGCAGGCCCGTGCGGAAGAAGATGCAGTCAATTTACCTTCCCGGACGCCCCATGAAGCGATTCGCCGCCGGGAGCCGCCGCGGCTCTCTGAACCGATCAATGGATGCGGACAGGCATCCTTCGGATACCCCGAATGAAATTCGAGTAAAGCCGATCCGGCTCACCAAGGACTTCGAACTTCAGGTCCCGCTTCAATATCTCCTCCCATAGAATCCTTATTTGCAACTCGGCCAGCCGATCGCCGACACAGCGATGGATGCCAGCTCCGAACGAAAGATGCTGGCGCACCTTCGCGCGGTCGATGATGAATTTGTCCGCATCAGGGATCTTTTCTTCATCGCGATTTCCGGAGATATACCAAAGCACGACTTTCGAACCTGCCGGAATCATGCGTCCGCGAAGTTCGATGTCGGCACGAACTGTCCGGCGCATGTGCAAAACGGGCGTATGATAGCGAATTACCTCAGAGACAAAATTTTGCACCAGTTGAGGATTGCTCCGCAGCTTCGTGGCCTCGTCGGGATTCTCGGCCAAGGCGAGCAAACTTGCCGACATCGAATTCCGAGTAGTATCGTTGCCAGCAATGATCAGCAGAACGAGATTGCCAACGAAAGTCCCCAAATCCATGTTCCTGGTGGCCTCTCCGTGAGCCAGCATCGAAATCAGGTCAAACTTGGGGGGCTCGTGGATGCGCCTGTCCCAAATCGCCCTGAAATAGGCTGCCATCTCAGCCATCTCAGCCATGCGCTCTTCCTCAGAGTTGATCAGCGAATCCGGCGCACCGACCACAGAAAGACGGACATCCGACCAATAGGTCAGCTTGCGGCGGTCCTCGAGCGGAACATCAAACAGCGTCGCAAGCATCATTGAGGTCAATTCGGTTGAAATACGATCAGCCCAATCGAACGGCTCGTTGCGAGGCAGACCATCGAGCACATTCTCGGTCCGAGAGCGGATCAAGGCCTCCAAATTGATCAGATTGGCTGGGGCAACAATGGGGCTGATCAGTTTGCGCTGAGCTGTATGCTCTGGCGGATCCATCCGGATGAAATTGACGACATTCCTCCCACCGAGGAAATCTTCGATCTGAATGCCTCCCAAGGCGGCGCTCGAAGAGAATGTCCCATGATCGAGTTCGGCGTGCGATATGTCGTCGAACTTGGTGAGGGACCAATAAGCGCCATAGGGGCTATCAGAGCAATAGTGGACCGGATCTTGGGCCCGCAGCCGGGCAAAGAAAGGCCGCCAAGCATCGTCATGGTAGAGCGCGGGGCTACTGACGTCGATTTGGTTCAAAGGGATTGACGCAGCATCCGACCATCGGAGCACGTTCCGCGCTATCGCCGCCATTTCGCTCACCTCCAAGGCATGACCAAGACTAGGCGGCCGCTCCGCTCACATCCTGTTGTCCCGCCTGTTTGCCATTCGCAGCGTTTTGGTCTTGGCCGACCGTAAAATACTTGCTACACAAAAAGCAAGTGATAAGAACTGAGATGCTGGCGCCGACTAAGGCGCTCGTGAAACGGAGGATGCCTTCAATGGAGCCGCCAAACAGCGGATTCTGCCCGCAATACAAGCCGTCATTGTCCTCGATCTTTCTCGCGCGCGCACTGCAGAGGGCCGGAGAGCCGACGGCGTCGCGGGCCCCAAATGATCAGAGCACTCGCTAGAACATCGCAACACGCCCACCACCTTTGGAAACGTCTTGGAGGGGCACCAGAGCCAATGGCTCGTCCCGTGAAATCGAAACCGAAAGGAAGCATCATGAGCTGGAAGATCGGGAACATCAAAATAACGAAGATCGTGGAGGTTCAGGGCACCGGCGCCATCAAAATGGTGCTCCCTCAAGCGACGGATGAGGAAGTCCGGAAGCTAACCTGGATGGTCCCTGATTTCGCGCAGCCAGACGGAATGCTGAAGAGTTCGATCCACTCACTTGTCCTGGAAACTGGAAATCGACGGATTGTCGTGGACACCGGGCTTGGAAACGACAAGCAAGGGCGACCCATCGATGATTGGAATGGTCTCCAGACATCGTTCTTGGACGACATGACCAAGGCGGGCTTTCCTCCCGAGAGCATCGATACCGTGGTTTGCACACACCTTCACGTCGACCACGTCGGCTGGAATACACGACTGGTCGATGGGAAATGGGCGCCGACCTTCAGCAAGGCACGCTACGTATTTGGTAAGCACGAGTTCGACTACTGGAAATCCTCGCGGCAAAGGCCGATGGATGTTGCGGTTTTTGATGACTCTATCGCACCGATTGCGGAGGCGGGCCTCGTTGACCTCATTCCTTCCGATTACAAGCTAACTGACGAGATCACGATGATCCCAAGCCCCGGGCACAGCCCAGGACATATGAGCATCCATATCAAGTCCGCTGGCGAGGAATGCCTGCTCTTGGGCGATGTGGCACATAGTCCCGTTCAAATGCACTACGTGGGATGGTCCTCCCATGTCGATTTCGATGGGGAACAATCGGCTCGAACACGATGGGACCTATTCTCACGTTTTGCGGATCGGCCTGTGCTGGTGATCGGTGGTCATTTCGATGGCGGATACATCAAGCGCAGCGGGGATGCATTCCGCTACGAACTCGCTTAGCGAGACCGATCCCGCTTGCAACGCGGGATGACATTACGCTCGGCAAGGCAGTTCTGGTTGGCTAACAGGGCCAGGAGAAAATTGCGGATGAAGGCAGCGGTATTTTACGAGTCGGGCAAGCCGCTCGCAATCGAGGATGTATGCGTCAAGAAGCCGGGTCCCAGGGAGGTTCTCGTTCGCACGAGAGCCGCCGGTCTGTGCCATTCCGATCTGCTCATGATGGAAGGCGCCTTCCCATGGCCGCTGCCGACCATTCCCGGACACGAAGCCTCGGGCGTGGTCGAACAAGTCGGCTCCGAAGTCACCTACGTCAAGCCGGGCGACCACGTCATTACCTGTCTAACGGTATTTTGTGGCTGTTGTGCGATGTGCACGACCGGACGACCCGTTCTATGCTCTTCGACGGAGATAAGACTGCCGCCAGGCGTAGCGGATCGATTCCATTGGGAGCGTCGAGAAAAGCTAAGCCAATTTGTCAACGTCTCAGCATTTGCGGAGCAAATGCTGGTTCACGAAAACGCGCTGGTGAAGATCCGGGAGGAGATGCCGCTCGATCTGGCGGCACTCATCGGCTGCGCGATTATCACCGGCTACGGTGCTGTCGTAAACACCGCCAACGTCCGCCCTGGAGAAACAGTCGCGATTATAGGCTGCGGCGGTGTGGGGATGGCTGCGATCAACGCAGCAAAGATTAGTGGCGCGGGGCGCATTATTGCTATCGATACCAACCCGGCCAAACTGCGGATTGCTGCGACGCTCGGGGCAACGGATCTAGTCAATGCCAGCGAAGTGGATCCTGTCGCACAAGTCAAGGAACTCACCGATGGGGCGGGCGTCCCCCACTCCTTTGAAGTGCTCGGATCCAAATCCACGGCGGAGCAAGCATTTGCAATGCTTGCTCAAGGAGGCTCCGCGACCATACTCGGCATAATGCCCCTTGGTACCAAAATCGAGCTGCATGGCATCGACTTCATAAGGGAGCGGAGAATCCAGGGATCTTACATGGGCTCCAGTCACATCCGGGTCGATATGCCTCGCTTGGTCGATTTCTACCTTTCGGGTCAGCTCAAGCTCGAACATTGGGTCACCGCACGGATCACACTTCAAGATGTCAACGTGGGGTTTGCAAAGATGAAGTCAGGAACGGTTCTGCGAAGCCTGATCGAGTTCAACTAGGCTGTCTACGCTACACAGGTGACACGCCCCTGTTTCGCACGTCCTCTCTTCACAATCCAATGGCGAACAAGACAATGACCAAAGCACCTCTAGAGCTCTACCGTGGCGTCGTTTGTGGCGGCGATCGCCGCACCCACGAAGAAATCGCATTGCGCGTTGCGCGAGCCGCCGGCGGATTGAGCCGTTTGGGGGTGAAGCAAGGGGGCAGCGTATCCATCCTGATGCGGAACGATATCGCATTCATCGAAAGCTCCTACGCTACTATGAGACTCGGAGCCTATGCCGTTCCGCTCAATTGGCATTTCCAGCCTGAAGAAATCCGCTACATCTTGCGAGACTCCGAATCATCAGTGCTGATCGCTCATACGGACCTGCTGCATGGCCTGGCCGACTGGATTCCCCCCGGAATTACAGTTCTCAGCTTAGCACCGCCCGCCTCTGTCACGAACTCCTTCACGATCGACCCGAACCATCTCGTCAGGCCCGCTTTTGCACGTGACTACGAGGAATGGCTCGCGCAGCAAACACCGTACCAAGGACCAGCTCTGCCTCAGCCGCAGAGTATGATCTACACGTCGGGCACGACTGGTCATCCGAAAGGAGTTCGGCGCGAGGCGCCGACGTCTGAACAGCAAGCTCACTCTGAACGTCTACGTTCGACCGTGTCCGGGCTGATTGACGGTGCGCGCGCGCTCATGCCAGGTCCACTGTACCACTCCGCACCCAACGGGTTCGCTCTCCGCGCTGGCAGGCTTGGCGGTGCTCTCGTCATAATGCCACGCTTCGAACCAGAAGAGTTCCTGGCACTGGTGGAGCGCGAGCGCATCGAAATGACCTTCATGGTCCCGACAATGTTCATCCGGCTTCTGAAGCTACCTAAAGACGTTCAAAAGAAGTACGACACGTCGTCTCTGAAGCGCGTCGTTCATGCTGCCGCGCCATGTCCGCCGGAAGTCAAGCGGGCGATGATCGAGTGGTGGGGCCCTATTATTTATGAGTTCTACGGCTCGACGGAATCCGGACCTGTGACTCTCGCAACTTCGGAAGACGCCCTGAAAAAGCCAGGCACGGTCGGCAAGGTGACGCCCTGGGCCGAGCTTCGATTCATCGGCGATGACGGCCGCGCGTTGCCTCCGGGCCAGGTCGGAGAAATCTACTCGCGCATCGCCGGAACGGCAGATTTCTCGTACCACAATCAACCTGGCAAACGTGAAGAGATCGATCGGGACGGATTTGTCACGTCGGGCGACGTTGGCTACATCGATGAGGATGGCTACGTCTTCCTTTGCGATCGCAAGCGCGACATGGTCATTTCCGGAGGCGTCAACATCTATCCAGCCGAAATCGAAGCGGTACTGCACTCCATGAAAGGGGTGCACGACTGTGCTGTGTTTGGAATTCCGGACGCGGAATATGGTGAGTCTCTCATGGCGGTTGTCGAGCCTGTTGCAGGCGCAACCCTTGAGCCGACTGCAATCCGGGACCATCTGAGAGTCTCTCTTGCCGGTTATAAGGTCCCAAAACACATCGAGATCCGGACGGGCTTGCCGCGTGAGGATTCCGGCAAGATCTTCAAGCGGCGGCTGCGCGATCCTTATTGGGCCGCCGCAGGCCGCAAAATTTAGTGCTTAGCGTATTGGACAGGAGCACAGTGAAGGCGGTACTGATCAGAACGTCTCAACTGTCGCCAGTTCGCTTACCGTCTCGCTGGTCAAAATGACATCTTAGGCGAGCTTGGAGCAACCATGATGAGTAGCTGCGCCGACATTCGACCCTACGATCGGATTGATGCGGCTTGGATGACTGCGGTATTGCGGCACGCAGGAATTGACGCGACCGTAAACCGGGTGACGGCCCAGCCAGTCGGAACCGGACAAATCGGCGACAGCGTACGATTTCGAATTGAGTATGCGAAGGCACCGGAGATCGCGCCCTCGTCCCTCGTCGGTAAATTCCCATCATCAAATCCCGAAAGTCGCGCTCACGCCATGAGGCGCGCAAACTATTTGCGCGAGGTCCGCTTTTACCAGCATCTGGCAAGCTCAGCGAGAATCCAAACGCCTCGTTGCTGGCTTGCCGATGTCGACGAGACGACACACGACTTCGTTCTCCTGATGGAGGACCTGGCGCCCGCGGAACAAGGCGATCAACTCACTGGAGTGTCGCTCGACCAAGCGCGAAGCGTCCTCGTCCAGGCAGCGAAGCTGCACGCTTCCCATTGGGGCGATGACAGTCTCGATGACTTGTCTTGGGTATCCAATTCCAAAGCATCTCCGTCTGACGGAACGTCCGAGCAGAGGATCGTTTCTCTCTGGGAGGGATTCAAGAGCCGTTACCGATCCTGGTTGCGACCGGACTGGATCGTGGTTGGCGATCAAATCGCGCCCAACTTTTATCATCTGGTACGCCTTCATGACGGTCCACGGTGCCTAGCTCATTGTGACTTCCGCCCCGACAACATGATGTTCGCGAGCGAAAGAGGCGGCAAACCCGTGACAGTGCTCGATTGGCAATCCTATGCTTATGGTTTAGGCGCGACAGACGTCGCCTACTTTCTGGCCGGCGCGCTTCCTTCGGGCACGCGACGCCGTGCGGAGCAGGATCTCCTTTCGCTGTACCATCGCACACTGATTGAAGAAGGCGTTCACGGCTACGATATGGATCTCCTTCGCCGGCAATACGGGCGCGGTGGCTATCTGCTGTTCATGACCGCCGCAGCCGCCGCAATGACCGTAGGCCGAACATCTCGGGGAGATCGAATGTTTCTCCAGATGCTTGGCGCAGCCGCCGAACATCTCCTAGAGCACGATGCCTGCAAACTGTGACCCCTCTCGAGGTCACACATGACACATGCCTTGTATCTGAGTTAGCCGTGTCTCATAGTGCCTGGGGCAGAGCACAGCGAGTCACAAGCACATCCGACAGAACGAACGAAAGAGCGGCCATTTGCCTCCCAAGCGGCAGTACTATCGGGCCACTAACATCGAGGGCATTAAAGTCTCTCAATGATGGTAGCGTTCGCCATCCCCCCGGCCTCGCACATGCTCTGCAGACCATAGCGCCCTTTGGTCCGCTCGAGCGCATTGAGCATTGTGGTCATCAGACGTGCGCCCGATCCGCCAAGCGGATGTCCAAGAGCTATAGCTCCTCCACAAGGGTTGAGTCGGGCAGGGTCGGCCTTCAATTCGCGATTCCAGGCCAGGGGCACACTCGCGAATGCCTCATTTATTTCGAAGTGGTTGATGACATCGACGGTGAGCGATGCCTTGGCCAAAGCTCTCTGCGTCGCGGGTATTGGAGCCGTCAGCATCAACAGAGGGTCGTCGGCGATTACATCGAAAGCAACGAAGCGGGCGCGAGGCCGGAGGCCCAGACGATCAGCCGTCTTCTCCTCCATGATGAGCAAAGCAGATGCGCCGTCGGTGATCTGCGAGGAGTTGCCGGCAGTCACTGCCCACGCCAGGTTGGGATACCGCTGGGCCAATTCGTCGTTGCGGAAAGCTGGCTTGAGCAGCGAAAGCGATTCAACTGTGGTCGCCGCGCGAATCGTTTCATCCTTATCGACCTTGGCATCGCCCGCGTCGACCGGTATGATCTCAGCTGCGAATGCGCCCTCTTGAGCAAGCGCTGCTTGCTTGTGAGAACGAACCGCATAGGAATCGAGCTCGTCCCGCGAAATGTTCCATCGTTGGGCAACCATTTCCGCAGCAATGCCTTGCGAAACCAAGCCCGGCGCGAACCTCGCGCGCACCGCGGGCCCAAGATCGTCCATACGCATCCTGTTCGAGCCCATCGGCACCCTGCTCATGGATTCGACGCCACCGGCGATCACGATGTCATAGGCACCGGCAGCGACGCCTTGAGCCGCGAAGTGGATTGCCTGCTGACTGGAGCCACACTTCCGATCGATGTTGGTTGCCGGTATATGCACTGGAAATCCTGCCGAAAGGACCGCCATACGTCCGACATTGGCTTGCTCACCGGATTGAGTCACGCAGCCTACGATCACATCCTCTATCCGCCCGGGATCGAGCCGATTTCGAGCGACCAGCCCTTTCAATACGGCGGCGAAGAGGTCGACGGGATGGACCTCTGATAGGGCACCGCCCTGCTTTCCTTTGCCCATAGGGGTCCGCACGGCATCTACGATTACGGCGTTGCGGGTCAAGTCGCTGCTCCACTTCCGGGTTTTCGAGAACGAACGGGATTCACTTACTGACGGTCAAGTACGATGGACGTACCCAGCCCGTCGAAAATTAGGATCCAAGATTCTGCAGCGGCGGGGACGAAGATGGCCGAGTTCTCGGCACTCCGAGAATATACGAGCCCACATTTTACCCTTCTGGCCGCAGTTCAGATCATTTACTAGCACTTGCTATGCAAATAGCAAGTAGGCACAAAAAAAGGAAAATGTCGCCTCCTTCCTTCTTCCTACCCGGGCTAGGGGCGCATTGGCTCCATCGGCATGGCGGCCCTCAGTGCTTCAGCCCTCTTGAGCATCAGAGTGGTCGCATCGTGTCGTCGAAAGGACACCAAGATCGTTGGATATTGTGGTCCTGGAGGATCGATCACGTCGAGAGCTCGCGTCGCGGCCTAATGTGGCGCTCTAAGCGCAGTGACAGGCGTGATCCGGTTCTGTTTCTATCTCTCCGTCGGCGCGCATACCTCAAACGTCCCTATAGTAAAGCTCGCCCAAAAAAAACACTTGCTTATCGATCAACTAGCAGTAGATTGGCTCCCGCGCTGCACTGTGGATCTTCTGTCACCGATCGATAGAGGTTTTGGCATGCTAATGACCGAACGATTTAATGCTTCTTTCAGAGACCCAAAGAGCCGTCGCTGAGTCGATCCGATCTTTCTCCCGGGAGAGGATCAAGCCGCATTCGCGCGCGTTCGCGGATAGCGGCGGCTTTCCCCCGCAGCTGTTCGAGGATCTGGGAGCTCTTGGGTTGTTCGGGATGATCGCACCGGCGAGCTATGGCGGCGCTGAGAGCGACTACGTCTCTTATGCACTTGCGCTCATGGAAATCGCAGCGGCGGATGGGGCCCTCTCGACCCTTGTCTCGATCCAAAACTCGATCATGGTTGCCGGCATCCTCAAGCGGGGCACCGAGGAACAAAAGGCGCGCTTCCTCCCCCTCCTGATCAACGGCCGCACCATCGGGGCGTTCGCGCTGACCGAGCCGGACGCCGGGTCCGACGCGGCCGCGGTCCGAACGCGCGCGATTCGGACCGACGGCGGGTGGATCATCACAGGTAGCAAGCAGTTCATCACGTCGGGGAAGATTGCGGGGTTGGCCATGGTCATCGCTGTAACTGACCCGACCGCAGGCAAACGGGGTCTGACAGCCTTCCTGGTGCCGACTGATCGAAACGGCTACGAAGTGGAGAAGGTCGAGCACAAGATGGGACAGACGGCGTCCGATACCTGCAGCCTTCGATTTGAACAGCTATTCGTGGAAGACGAGTTGGTCTTGGGGAGCCCCGGTGAGGGCTACCGCATCGCGCTCGCAAACCTTGAAACCGGACGGATCGGGATTGCTGCCCAATGTGTCGGCATGGCAGAGGCCGCGCTTGAGCTCGCCGTCGCGTACGCAAAGGAGCGACGGTCAATGGGCAAAGCGATCATTGAGCATCAGGCAGTAGGATTCCGGCTCGCCGATCTGGCTGCGAAGCTGGAGGCAGCACGTCAACTGACGCTCCACGCGGCCGCTCTCAAGGACGGCGACGAGCCCTGCTTGAAGGAGGCATCCATGGCCAAGCTGGTTGCGAGCGAAACTGCTGAGACGGTCGTCTCCGGCGCACTGCAGACGCTCGGTGGCTACGGCTACCTTGAGGAATTTGGGATCGCAAAGATCTACCGCGATGTCCGCGTCTGCCAGATCTACGAAGGCACTTCGGATATTCAGCGCATGGTCATTTCGCGCGCATTATGAGGAGCGACACGTTGCCTGATGCAGTGGTGATTGCAGGTTATGCACGAACTCCTATGGGTGGCTTTCAGGGATCCCTATCATCTCTCAAGGCGATAGATCTCGGGGCGGCAAGCGTTCGCGCAGCTGTTGAGCGGGCGCGCGTGCCCTTCAATTCGATCGAGCGCATCTACATGGGTTGTGTCCTTCCTGCAGGGCTGGGCCAGGCGCCGGCACGGCAAGCCGCGCTGGGCGCCGGCCTTGCAGAGTCGGTGCAGGCGACCACCATCAACAAGATGTGCGGATCCGGGATGCAGGCTGTCGTTATGGCCGCTGAAGCGCTGCAATCTGATGCCGCAGAGGTCATCGTGGCGGGCGGTATGGAGAGCATGACCAACGCACCCTATGCACTTCCAAAGCACCGCTCGGGAGCCAGGATAGGCCACGATCGCGTGATCGATACCATGATGATGGACGGTCTGGAAGATGCTTACGAACGTGGAAAGCCGATGGGCGCATTCGCCCAAGCGACCGCAGACCTCTATCAATTCAGCCGCGAGACGCAGGACGCCTACGCTTTGCGTTCACTCGAGCGTGCCCGGGCTGCCATCGCGAATGGAGCTTTTGTCGATGAGATTGTGCCCGTCTCCGTCAAGACGCGCGGCAGCGATGTACTGGTCGATACCGACGAACAGCCAGGAAACGCACGCCCCGAGAGGATCCCTTCGCTCAAGCCTGCATTTGCGAGCGACGGGACCATTACTGCCGCAAGCTCCGCGTCCATCTCCGATGGAGCCGCAGCGCTGGTGATGACGCGGGAAAGCATCGCGCAGCGGCTGGATCTACCGGTGCTCGCGCGTGTTATTGGCAGCGCAGCTCACGCGCAAAGCCCAGCCCTTTTTACGACGGCACCGGTCCAGGCGATCAAGAAGTTGCTGGCCCGTGTCCGCTGGACCGTCGCCGACGTTGACCTTTTCGAGGTCAATGAAGCCTTTGCCGCCGTCGCCATGATTGCGGCGCGTGACCTCGGCATCCCGGTTGATCGCCTTAACGTCAACGGCGGCGCGACCGCGCTTGGACACCCAATAGGTGCGTCAGGTGCGCGCATCATTGTGACTTTGCTTTCTGCCCTAAAGAACCGGGGTCTACGGCGGGGCGTTGCAAGCCTCTGCATCGGTGGCGGTGAAGCGACTGCCATGGCTTTCGAGCTCAATTGAAGGAATCCGTCGGATGAATATTGATGGCGTTGCTGCAATCGTCACTGGTGGCGCATCAGGTTTGGGAGCCGCCACGGCGGAGCGCCTGAGCCAGGCTGGTGCAAAGATCGCTATTTTCGACCTGAACGAGCCTGCTGGCAACGAGACAGCCGGGCGGCTGGGCGGCACTTTCCACATCGTCAATGTCGCCGACGACAAATCCGTCGAGGACGGAATGTCTGCGGCAGAAGCGGCGCATGGCGTCGCGCGCGTGCTCGTCAATTGCGCGGGTGTTGCGCCGGCGATCCGGGTCGTTGCGAAAGACGGCATTCCGCACCCCCTAGAAGCCTTCCGTAAGGCGATCGAGGTGAATCTGATTGGTAGCTTCAACACCACAGCGAAATTCGCCGCTCGATTGGCCGTGGCCGGGTTCGGCGGCGAAGAAGCGGGCGTGATCATCAACACCGCATCGGTCGCGGCGTATGACGGGCAAATCGGACAGGCGGCCTACGCAGCTTCCAAGGGGGGCGTCGTCGGTATGACGCTGCCGATTGCTCGCGACCTTGCCCAGCATCGCATCCGCGTGATGACGATTGCTCCTGGAATTTTCCTCACTCCAATGCTGATGGGTTTGCCAAAGGCCGCGCAAGAAAGCCTCGGCAAGCAAGTTCCACATCCTTCGCGGCTGGGGAAGGCCGAAGAATATGCGCACCTCGTCGAGAGCATCATCACTAACCCCATGCTTAACGGCGAAGTCATTCGCCTAGACGGTTCGATCCGAATGGCGCCGAGATGAACGCGTCGACATTGTCGTCATCAGTAAGGTCGTTGCGGTCTCACTACCGCGAGACAGCGGGCTAGCAAGCACAAGGCGAATGAAGGAGCGCGATTATGGCCGAAGCGTATGTTATCGATGCTGTGCGCACCGCCGGAGGCAAGCGCAAGGGTAAACTGGCTGATTGGCATCCGGCAAACTTGGGAGCCGAAGTGCTCGACGCTCTGATCGAGCGAACCGGAATTGATGCCGGTGTCGTTGAGGACGTCATTCTCGGGTGTGTGACGCAGGCGGGCGAGCAGGCGTTCGCCTTTGGGCGGAATGCGGTGCTCGCCTCTCGCAAGCTCCCGCAGACCGTGCCTGCGGTGACAATTGATCGTCAGTGTGGCAGCTCTCAGCAGGCAGTACAGTTCGCAGCGCAAGCGGTCATGTCTGGCACACAGGATGTTGTGATTGCGGCCGGGGTCGAAAGCATGACTCGCGTGCCCATGTTCTCCAATCTGTCCTTCCACGCGAAAGAGGGGGTTGGAACCGGGCCGCTCAGCGACCGAATCAAAGCCCGTTACGGCGTCGGCGAATTCAGCCAATTCGAAGGTGCCGAAATGGTCGCCACGAAATACGGTTTCAACCGCGAGATGCTCGACCGCTTTGCACTTGAGAGCCACCAAAGGGCGGCCGCCGCGAGCAAGCGCGGTGACTTCCGCCGCGAGATCGTCCCTCTAGCGATCGAAGGCGGACTGCATGACGTGGACGAGGGAATCCGCTGGGATGCATCCATTGAGGCCATAAGCTCCGTAAAACTGCTTAAAGAAGGAGGCGTGATTTCCGCCGCCAATTCCAGCCAAATCTGCGACGGGGCGTCCGCTGCCCTGATTGTCTCGGAAGAGGCGCTGAAACGACACGATCTCAGACCGCTCGCGCGCATCATCAACATGACGGTTACTGCCGGCGATCCCGTGATCATGCTCGAGGAGCCAATCAGGGCCACAAAGCGGTCACTGGATCGCGCCGGCTTGAAAATCGATGACATTGATCTCTATGAAGTCAATGAAGCATTTGCGTCGATTCCGTTGGCTTGGATTCAAGCGACCGGCGCAGATCCCGCGAAGCTCAATGTCAACGGAGGTGCTATCGCGCTCGGGCACCCGCTAGGTGCGAGCGGCACCAAACTGATGGCGACGCTGATTCACGCCCTCAAGGCACGCGGAAAGCGCTTCGGTCTTCAGACGATGTGCGAGGGCGGCGGTGTTGCGAATGTCACGATCCTCGAGGCGCTCTGATCTCGCTGCCGTTCGTGCCCGAAGGAAGGCCCTTGGAGCTATCCCCGATTCGTTAGGCTGGCGCTGGATGCTGCAGAGAGGTGCTCATGAGTGAAGCTTCAGTATTGCTTGCAGTCGAGCATAGCATTGCTCGGATCACACTAAATCGGCCCGAAAAGGGGAATGCGCTCGACCAGGCGATGGCAGACGCGCTGCTCGATATAGCTATTCGCTGTGCATCAGACGAGGCTATCCGGTGCGTTGTGCTGACCGGGGCGGGCCGCATGTTCTGCGCAGGCGGCGACGTCAGCGTCTTCGCAGCGAACAGCGACAATATCTCAGGGTTTCTGGCGCGGTTGGCCGGAACTCTGCACTTGGCGCTGTCTCAGTTCGCTTCGATGCCAAAGCCGCTTCTAACCGCCATCAACGGACCGGCTGCCGGAGCCGGTCTCAGTTTAGCGATCGCGGGGGACTTAGTACTTGCAGGCCGCTCCGCGAACTTCGTGGCCGCTTATGGGGCAATTGGGTTTACACCGGATGGCGGCATGACCTGGACGCTGCCGCGTCTGGTTGGCTTAAGGCGCGCGCAGGAGATCCTTCTCACTAACAGGCGCGTAGCGGTTGAAGAAGCGGCTGCGATTGGCCTTGTGACGCGAATGGTGGAGGACGATCAGCTTATTGCTGAAACCGACGCTGCCGCCAAGACGTTGGTGTCCGGCGCGGTGGCAGCGATGGGGCTCACGCGTCGCCTGCTACACGAGAGTATGTCGTCAGACTTTGCCAGCCAGATGGATCGTGAAGCCAGAAGCATAGCGGCTACAGGCGGATCGTCCGAGGGACGCGAGGGTCTCGCCGCGCATCTCGCCAGGCGCAAGCCGAAGGTTATCGAAGGATAATTGATGACCGAGGCGATATCGTTGAGGTCCCGCGTGCCGCCGGCGGGCGCCGCGACGGCGTCCTAGCAATCTGGCATCCAGCCGATCTTGGCGTGAAAATCATTGACGCCATCGGTGGTCGACGGGCATCGATCCGTCGCGGTCGACGACCGTCTCGTCGGCTGCTTAACTCAGGCCGATGAGCAGGCCTTCGAGTTCGGGTGCAACGGTGTTTTGGCGTCGAAGCGCCGTCGGCGGTGATCTATTACGCCTCGAGCGACCGATGGGGCGAGCATCCCCAGACGCATGTGGCCGCCTTCGCCGATATCCTGCAGGCGGATTGCTATAGCGACTTCGAGCCGTTGTTCGATTCCGCAAGGGAAGGCGATCCCGATCACGCCGGCATTCTGCTTCGCCCATGCGAGGCGGGCTTCTTCGAGCTGGCCGAGATCGAGAAGAAGGCCAAGGGAGGCAAGGGCAAACCGGTCTCCCCGATCAGGCTGGAGGCGGTCAGATGCCTCGATACGTTGTTCGAGATCGAGCGCGCATCAACGGACTCAGCGCGGACGAGCGGCGTGCCAGGAGAGAAGCAAGCCGGTGCTCGTCGATATGCACGACTGGCTACTCCGCGAGCGAGAGATCCTCTTCGCGCCCCTTCCGAGGTCCTGAAACCCATGAATTACATGCTCAGGCGCTGGGCCGACTTTGCCCGCTTCCTCGACGAGAGCAAGATCTGCCTCAGCAGCAACGCCGCCGAAAGAGCGCCGCGCGGCATGATCTTGGGAAGGCGTGCTTATGATGATCACGACCTGTCGTCTTAACGATGTCGATCCCAAGGCCTGGCTCGCCGACGTCCTCGCCCGTATCGCCGATCTTCCCGCGACGCGTCTGCACGAACTGCTACCCTAGGAATGGAAGTTCCTGCGCCAAGCCGACAAGCCCGCCGATCAGCAGGCCGTCTGACTTTCACGCAACGCCATCATAGAGCTCGCCGTTCCCCGCGCGCATACGTTAATCAGGCGGTCTTCGTCGTGCGTACAAGCTGGGTATCATTCACTCGATAGCGCTCTCAAGACGCGAGCCGGCCTGCGGCGCAGCGCTCACAAAGATCTTGAGAACCGGTTCTGCCGCAATCAAAACCGGCGCTCCGTTGTCGAGACGGCCGCTGCTTATTTGCCTTTCCAGTTCGGCGCGCGCTTTTCTGCGAAGGCAGCCGCGCCCTCGCGGGCATCATCGGACACGAAAACGGGACGGACGATCTCCTGCTGCTTCTTCCACATCTGATCTTCCGGCCAGAGCCTGGAGTCGACGATCACCTGCTTCGATGCCTTCACAGCGAGCGGACCATTGGTGCCGATCGCAGCAGCAAGCTCGAGCGCGGCGTCGAGCGCCGGGCCATCGGTCACGCGATTGATGATGCCGAGCTCGTAGGCGCGCTGTGCGCCGAAGAACTCGCCCGTCAACGCGAACTCCATTGCCACGCGGAACGGCATCTGGCGCGGCATGCGGATCAGCCCGCCGGCCGCAGCAGCCAACCCGCGCTTCACCTCGGGGATCCCGAACTTGGCGTTGCGATTGGCGACGATCATGTCGCATGACAGCGCGAGCTCCATCCCGCCGGCGAGTGCGTAGCCGTCCACGGCCGCGATCAGCGGCTTCTTCGGCAGCGCCTCGGTGAGGCCGGCGAAGCCGCGGCCCGGGATCGATGGCCGCTCACCCTTCAGGAACCCTTTGAGGTCCATGCCCGAGCAGAACGTGCCGCCGGCGCCGGTGATGATGCCGACGCTGATGGCATCGTCTGCGTCAAGCCGGTCGATCGCTGCAGCAACGCCCTGAGAGAGGGCGAGGTTGGCCGCGTTCTTAGCTTGCGGTCGGTTAAGCGTGATGATCAGAATAGGTCCGCGGACTTCAGTAAGGACCGGAATTTCTTCGGACATCGCCTTCGTCTCCTGTTGCCGTGCTTATTGTTTCAGAATGATGCTCTAGCGGGGAGCCATGCGGATGGCGCCGTTGAGGCGGACGTCTTCACCGTTGAAGTAGCCGTTGGTGATCATGGTCAGCGTCGAGGTATCGAGCTTGTTGCGCTCCTTGAGCGCGGTGGGCACGGTTGCTGCCAGGTGCTGCGGATGCAGATGCGACAGCGCACCCTTGCCCGGCTTGCCGATGCCGCGCGGCGTGCGGACCACGTCGATGACGTATGCTTCAGCCATGCGACTCCCTTGGCTTTGGATGTTCTAGTACTGTGAGCTCGTGCCAATGGCTCTGATGCCGCCGCGCTTTCCGCCTTGCGCGGACGAAGGCGTCAGCGGTGAGTCGTCACCACAAGCGGCTCAGCAGTTGTGTTGCGCTGATCTTCGGAGCGCGAGTTGATCGCTTGCAGCATGGACGGTTGCCCCGCTTCACGCTGGCGTTCGGCGGTACAATCAGGCTTGTCCGCACACAATGGGACGCCGGGCGCGGCGGCGTGCGGTCCGAGAGCATATTTCTGCGCCTGCGGCAGGTAGGTCAATTGGCCGATCTGGGTGAGAGTCAGCGTCAGACGGGAGACCGTCGATCGCGGAAGTCCACAGCGATCGGCGATTTCGCGATTGCCGAGGCCTATGCTTCGACCCTCAAAGCAACGCACAATGTCGAATGCGCGCGATACGACCTGTATCACGCGCCGGTTGTCCGCGTCGCTCATCAGTACCCGAGATCGACGTCCCATCGTTTAACCCTCCAAGTAACCCGATCCGATCCACACGCGGTTGAAGAGCCATAATGCGAGTCGGTCGCGATCCCGTAGCTCTGCTCGCTCGGTGCGAGATATCAGACCCGCCAGCGGCATCACCCGATTGATGGCCGCGTTTGGTGTCGAGTTCAGCTGCTTCGTAGTAGCCGCTGACACGGCTCGCTTAGACGCCATGCGCTGAAGTTCGTCGTAGATCCTGCCCGCTTTGGCGCCCTGGTCGCTTGCCTCGACGTCCGGGGGAATGTCGCGCGTGATGATCATGCCGACACCGCGCCACTTGCGTTCGGCGAAGAGGGCCGCTTGCCGGACAAAGGCAGTTTCGGCATGTCCGGGTCCGACATGCATTGAGCCCCTGATCGCCAGGTTCTTCAGCTGGTGAACCCGAGATCAAGCCGGGAAAGTATTTTTGTTTTCTATGGCTGACGAGCATCAAGCGCATCGTTTTCTAGGCATTGTCATCCCGCGGGCTCCAGGAGCTCTACAGACTCATCGAACGCTACGTCAGTCGTCCAAGTGGGCAATAGTTTCTTGCTCATGTGTCAATTCGACTGGGCAGCATTCTAATGCAAGAGGTGAGAACCGTCGCTTTTGACACCCGACGACGA
This sequence comes from Bradyrhizobium sp. 23AC, assembly GCF_054863025.1. NCBI lineage: Bacteria > Pseudomonadati > Pseudomonadota > Alphaproteobacteria > Hyphomicrobiales > Nitrobacteraceae > Bradyrhizobium > Bradyrhizobium sp. 23AC. Next base: position 81,129 of record NZ_JAVAYN010000022.1, on the reverse strand, counting down.
CTTTCAAGCGATCCCTCAACTCACGACCTTAAAAGCGCGGTCGTCTCTTCTGAGTGAATGCCGCCAAGCCTTCTATGAGTTCGTTGTCGCGCAAGCTGTCGCGGCTGCGCTGATCAGCCGCGGCCTCGTCGAGTTCGCCACGAGCGAATTCGTTAAGAGCGCGCTTCATGCCGGCCATGGCTTTGGGCGCGTTGCCTGCTAGAATTTCCGCTAGTCTGTCGACTGCTGCGTCAAGCCGCTCCGCCGGAACGATTGAATTGAGATAGCCGATCCTCAACATCTCTTGGGCGCTGATCTTCTGCGCTGTCAGGAACAGCATCTTGGCATTGTCCAGCCCCAAGCGCGAAACGTATCGCTTTATTCCGCTCTTGTAATAGTGGAGCCCAAGCCTTGCCGCTGGCATAAACATCTCGGCGGTGTCGACGCCAATCCGGAAATCGCAAGCAAGGGCGAGGTCCGTTGCCCCGCCATAGACACCGCCGTTCAACCGACAAATTGTAGGCATGCTGAGATCCTCAAGACGATTGACCGCTGCTTCGAATGCGGACTTTGGCTGCCCCTGCTCGGTAGCAGCACTTCCGGCCACGAGGCTCAAATCGTACCCAGCGGAAAAGGCGCGGCCTTCGCCGGTCAGCACCAGTACACGAATAGCCGGCTTGGACTCAACAACGTCAAAGAGGGTCAACAACTCGCGGAGATCTTCCTCCTGCAAACGATTCAACTGCTTTGGCCGACTAAGGCGAATAGTTGCGCGAGCGTCTTCGAGCTCAAGAACGGGCCTACCCGCCGTCACTGTGCCGTCGTTCATTGGGGGTAGTCCCTTCCTTTCTGACATTGCGACGCTCGGCCAGCTCTTCGATAACCCCTGCCAGGACCGAGGCGCTCAGTTGCTGCGGGTATACGTATCATCTCCTGAAAGCTTCGTTCCGAACGAGTCCGAGAAGCCCCAGTGAAGCTTGCAATGCCCACTTCATCCGCAGCAATTGTTCAGCTGCTCCAGGCTAGTAGGTACGACACTTGTTTGTCAAGAAGCAAATGGGACGGAGTATTTCACTTTCAGGGAGCGTTTTGCACATTGGATCCTGATGTAAACTCGCGCGGGCAGTGGCGTAAATGGTCAAATCTTTGGCGGGTTATGTCAGCAGGTGCCGGCGACCGAAAGGTACTACTACATCCAAATCTGCTTGGGAGAAGTCGAATTGGCGACGATTGGCTTTGTTGGTTTAGGGAACATGGGCATCCGAATGGCCCGGAACTTGGTAGAGAAAGGGCACCGAGTTCAGGCTTTCGATCTCAACGCCGAGGCCCTGCGCGGCGCAAAGGAGTTCGGCGCCGCAGCGAGCGCCCAGCTTGCCGATGTAACGAAGGGAGCCGAATTCATTATAACCATGCTTCCGACGGGAAAGGAATCCCGGGCCGTGTGGTTGAGCGAAGAAGGACTCTTAAAAAGCGCGAGAGCGGGAGCCGTTCTGATGGACTGCTCAACCGTGGACGTCGACACGGCGCGAGAGCTTGGAAAGTCGGCGAAGACAATTGGTCTAGAAATGCTTGATGCGCCCGTGTCTGGAGGCACGATCGGGGCTGAGAATGCCACACTCACATTCATGTGTGGCGGGGATCGTGCCACGTTCGACAAGGCACACCTAATTTTGTCTGCGATGGGGAAGCGGTTAGTTTATGTGGGAGGCCCAGGTCACGGGCAAGCTGCCAAAATTTGCAACAACATGCTTGCTGGCATCAACACTATAGCTTCGGCTGAAGCGATGGTGCTCGGGCGTAATCTTGGCCTTGATCCCGCGATACTCTTCGATGTGATCGCAAACTCGAGCGGAAGCAACCAAGCATTGCTCTTGGCTTGCCCAATTCCCGGAGTGGTACCCGCAGCGGCCGTGAATAAGGAGTTCAAGCCTGGTTTCACCGGCTCCTTGATGCTCAAGGATCTGCGGCTATCGCAACTAGCAGCACAGGCTAGTAACACGCCTACCACCCTCGGTGCGGTAGCTGCTCAGCTGTTTACGGTGCTTGAGGCCGTGGGGCTCGGACAACTTGACTGTTCGGCTATTGTGAAGCTGGTAACCGGCGAAATTGGTGGCTCGAAAGAGACAAAACGGTAGCTCTCCTAGCTTGAGGCTCTTACCCCTGGCCTCTGTGGCTGCTTATTGCAATAGAGGACATGAGTTAGATCATGTACGGACAGCACGAATGCATTCGACAGAGGCCTCTTGAACAGAGCGTCCTTAGGAGAGGTTTGGGTCAATTCCCGACAGGCGTAACAATCGTAACAACACGCGAGCCACGGACAAAGGCACCTATCGGACTTGCAGTCAGCTCGTTCAATTCGCTGTCACTCAGCCCACCCCTCATCCTTTGGAGCATTGGCTTAAGTTCGAGCAGCCTTGGGGCATTTCGAGCGCATGATTACTTCGCCGTGAATATTCTAGCTGAAGATCAGGAAGACCTTTGCAACATTTTCGCCCGGTCCGGGGGTGATAAGTTCAGAGGGGTGGAGTATGACAATGGCGTCTCTGACGTCCCTCTCCTTCGCGGCGCGGCGGCGCAATTTGAATGCAAGACAGTAAGCCGGTATGCAGCCGGTGACCACGAGCTCTACATTGGAGAGGTGGTAAGTCTAAGTAATGCAATGAAAGCACCCCTTGTTTTCCACGGCGGCGGGTTTAAACGGTTAAGCCAAATGCCGGCCGAATGATTTGCTGACTTGGAGCCTAAGCTCACTTCAGCATGAGCTCTGTCCCGCGGAGCAACTGCGTGTTTTGTTGTACTCCTTAGCTAGCTCCCACGCGCCGATGCCCACCAACTGAGTTGTCGCGTTTGGTCAAATAGTTGGCGGACATCGTCAACAATTCGTGCAGTTGATCGAATACTATTCTCGTAAGCACTCGATCAAAACCTCTCGGGGATGGCATGAAGACCATTTTTTTCCATCAGCAAGGCTATCGTGACCTCCCGGAGGACTTCGCGAAGCGCTACGAAAGTGTCTGGGTGACACTCCCCAACGATGAGGTTTGTGATCCAGCGATGGTTCAGAAGTACCTTCGTTGGAACATTGAAGAATATGAGCTGGCGGATGAGCTCGGCTTTGATGGCCTAGGATTCAACGAGCACCATCAGAACGCGTACGGATTTCCTGTTTCACCGAATATGATCGCGTCGATCCTCGCTCGACGTCAATCCGATGTTGCCTTGGTCGTTCTGGGCAACACAATCCCCCTTCATAATCCACCGTTACGAGTTGCCGAAGAATACGCGATGCTGGATTGCTTGAGCGGCGGCCGGCTGGTTGCAGGGCTGCCGGTGGGATCGCCGCCAGATACCGTGGGCAATTATGGCCTTCCGCCAACTCAGGTAAGAGACCGCTATTTCGAGGCGCACCGACTCTTGATAGAGGCTTGGACGCGAAGTGGACCGTTTCCGTTCAATGGCCGCTTTACGAAATTGCGCTACGTCAATCCGTGGCCAAAGCCAATACAGAAGCCGCATCCCCCTATTTGGCTTGCAGGCGGAGGGTCTGTTGAGACTTGGAAGTTCGCGACTGACAACAACTATACCTACAGCTATCTCAGTTTCTCCGGCCTCAAGCAGGCGAAAAGTATGATGCAAGGATACTGGGACCAGGTCGAAGCAGCAGGTTTAGACGACAACCCGTATCGAGCAGGTTTCGCGCAGCTGGTGGTGGTCGGCGCCACTGACGCGGAAGCAGAAACGCTCTACTTGCCGCATATTCGTAACTTCTATTCTAAATCTCTGCACACGCCGAGCTATATCCACAGTCCTCCCGGCTTTAGCACAAAAAAGAGCCTCGAATTTGCATTAGCGCAGAGTATCGACCGCACTGCTCACACGAAGCTCATGGGCGATCCAGCTAGGGCATCGTGGAAAGAATTCACGGAAACGTTCGGAATGGTGGTCGGCGGAAGTCCCGATACCGTTGCTGAGCAGCTGGAGGCCGGCATTCGGAACCTTAGGATTGGCCACCTGATGGTTATTCTGCAAATCCAATCGATGGATCGCGAGATCACTGAATACAACATGCGACTTTTTGCTGAAAAGGTAATGCCTCGCCTTCGTTCCCTTTGGAAGAAGGAGGGCTACCAGGATCGTTGGTGGCCCTCTGGAGCGACTCGCGAAGGTGGCCCAGCACTTCCTCTCAACTCCGCAAAACGGGTCGTGGTCTGATGAGTCTACAAAGCGACGTACGATCGATCGAACTTGGACGCGGCCTCTCGGCTAACTCTGTTCTCTCAAAAGGGAGCGGGCCAGCAGTCGTATATCTACATGGCCTGCTCGGACAACAATGGGATCGCCTACTCGACGGTCTTTCAAGCAAGCGCTCGGTATATGCACCGGAGGTCGCGGGTGCGCATGAGCCGGATGAATTGAAGGCCTTTGATACCATCCACGATCTTACCATCTATGTCGACGATGTCGTTCGGAAGCTTGAACTTGGAACATTTGACCTGATTGGTCATTCCTTCGGCGGGATGGTTGCCGCTGAGTATGCGGCGCTTTTTCCGGAGCGAGTACGGAAGCTCATCCTGATTGATCCCTTGGGATTGTGGCGCGACGACAAGCCAGTGGCTGACTTCACGTACGCTACGCCAGACAAGCAAAGGACTTTGATTCTTGGCTCATCCGATGAAGAGGCTGCGAAGAAGCTTCTGGAGCTTCCTGGCGGTACCACTCATCGAAATCGTGAAATCGTACGCCGCGCAACGAGCATGGCCAGCATCTTACATTTCATCTGGCCCATTCCTGAAAGAGGACTTAGGAAGCGAATGTATCGGATCGCTGCTCCGACGCAGATAATCTGGGGAGAAGATGATCTGATTGTGCCTCAAGCCTATGCAGATGATTTCGCGTCAGCAATCAGGAAATCAGAAATCAAGATCATTCCGAGCGCAAGCCATACACCGCAATTCAACAAGCCAGATGAAGTACTGAAGGCCGCCCTAAGCTTCCTCGATAAGGACTAGGATGGGGGATAGCCTTGCCGGGGCAAGGAGATGTAGACTGCGCATCGGCAGGAAATATCTCGTCCAGTGCGAGGCGGCGCGCCATTTTTACAAGGTGAGTTGGAGAGCTACGAAGAGTAACTGCAACCACGCGATTTCACGATGACGATGAACCACCCGTCCCAACGCGGTCGTACTTTGCCGGAAAAAGATCCCGCGGGGGATGAGCGGCGGCGAATCATTGAGGAGTACGTCGAGGACCTTCGGGCAATTGTTCGCGAGCTGCGCCAGCGGTTGCACTAATGCTGAAGTGTATCTGCGGTGGATCTGAGCGCTAACCGCGATCTGCTTGTATGACGCATCTGGATTCCTGACAAAGGGGCTTCTGGGCGCGGAGCACATCGGAATACGTGCAGCGACCTCCACCTCAAGATCCACCTCCACTCCGGCTCGGTGCTCTGTTGGAGTTGTCCGCGCCTGGCTCTCGGACTGACAGGCGATGGTCGAGAAGCAGAAATATCGTTAGCCTCGGCACGCTCGTTCGCCTAAGCGTTATCGCGAGCTGTGTAGCTGGTTGTCAGCGACTGAGGTTTACAGTAACAGACTTAAGCCGTGAGAAGGACTCAAGTAAAGACTCGAGAGCATTCTCCTTACCAAGACCACTTTCCTTGAACCCTCCGTAAGGTTGGCCCATGAGCTGGCCCTTACCTTGGTTGATTTGGATCCATCCCGCATCCAAAGCGTGGCCTATGCGGATCGCGCGCGCGGTGTTTGCGGAGAAGACAAATCCAGCGAGACCGTAGTGGCTGTCATTTGCCATTCCAACTACGTCGCTCTCATCTCGCCAGGGCACCGCCACCAGAACGGGCCCGAAGATTTCTTCGCGAGCAAGCCGCCAATCGTTCTTGGCGTTGGCGAAAATCGTCGGAACGGTAAAGTATCCTTTGCTCAGAGGACCGCTTTTCGGTGGGAGGCCCCCTGTTAACAAGCGCCCCTCCTGCCGGGACATTCCGTCTTCGATGTATCCACACACCCGATCAAACTGCTTCTTGTTGATCAACGAGCCCATGTCTGACTGTTCATCCAGAGGATCGCCGATCTTGTACTGCTCGACAAGCGCGATGAGCTTCGTCAAAAACGAGTCGTATATACGCTCATGAATGAAAAGCCGGGAACCGGCAGTGCATGATTGGCTCTGCCGAGTAAATCGCATTGCTGAGGCAACACCCTCTACCGCCCATTCTTCATTCGCATCCTCAACAACGATCGTTGGACTCTTGCCACCGAGTTCGAGTGATACCGGCAAAATGCGGTCTGCCGTTGCCGAGATGATGCCGCGCCCTACTGCGGTAGATCCCGTGAAGGACATCTTTTGAATATCAGGATGCGCTACGAGGGCAGCACCACATTCAGGACCGTACCCTGTCAGCACGTTCAGTACCCCCGCGGGAAGATGACGGTTACAGATATTTGCAATCCAGAGAACTGCGAAAGGTGCATCCTCAGCCGCCTTGAGCACAACAGAGTTGCCGGCGGCCAGGGCAGGCGCCACCTTAACGCACGCTATAGCAGCGGGAGCGTTCCAGGGAATGATCGCACCCACGACACCCAAGGGCTCCCTGCGGGTATAGCTAAGAATATCCTCGCCAAGCGGTAGCGTGGCGCCCTTCAACTCGGTTGCCAATCCTCCAAAATACCGGAAGGTGGCCGCGCATGATATTGCTTCTGGTCGTGCTTGTGTGCGAATCGCGTTGCCGGTCTCATGGGCTATTATCTTGGCGAGCTCTTCGACACCTTTCTCGATGTCGTCTGCAATCTTCAGCAGAGCGCGTCCTCTCTCGCTAGGAGGCACCCGTCTCCATTCCTCGAATGCTCTCTTCGCGGCTTGGACAGCTCGGCCGACATCGGAGGCAGTCCCTCGGGGAGTGTGGGCAATCACCGCCTTGGTGGCCGGACACTCAACTGTTATCCGTTCGCCCCCAACACTATCGGCCCACTCACCGCCAATGAGGTGCTTGTTGGGGCCGATCACAACTGAAGGATTTGCCAAACTTTTCTGGGTGTTCATCCCTATCCCTCATTTTGCATCGGGCGTCTTACATCGGGCGCCCGTAATTCGACGTCACGCTAAATGGTATGCAATACGTAGTCAATGGGATGCCAAATTCTGTACAACAGGGTGTCTTTATCCCGAGGGAGAAAAATGACAGACCGCGCTAGCGCTAACCTTAAGCTTGGCCTCTCCCCCGCAAAGGGGCAGCGTGAGCGCGTTCAACGCGCAATCGAGGACAACATCGCTGCAGGCGTGTACAAGCCTGGTCAACGTCTTGATGAGAGAGAGATCGCAGCCCGCCTCAAGGTCTCGCGAACTCCCGTTCGCGAGGCTCTTAATCGTCTAGCGTCTGTTGGATTAGTGGAAGCGCGGCCGAACCAGGGTTGCTTCGTCGCGTCCCTCAGCTTTCAAGACTTCCTGCAGCAATACGAATTTATGGCGGACTTAGAAGCGCTCTGCAGTCGACTTGCAGCTCGACGAATGGAAGAAGTCTCACGTGCTCGTTTGCGACAGTTGGCCCAGGAGGGCCTACGTGCAGCACAGCAAGAAGATCTAGAGGCCTATCTCCTCATCAACACCAATTTCCATCAAACCATCTATTCCGCGACCAAAAATCGCTTCTTGGAGCAATCCGTCGTCGAGGTCCGTAGACGAATGTCTCACTATCGTGATTTTTCAATTCGGCGCGCGGGTCGCTTGAAACAATCTGCAGATGAACACAGCGGAATAACGGACGCTATCGTTCGAGGTGATTCTGACGAAGCGCATCGATTAATGCGCTGGCACATGGAGGTTCTGCGGCCAGATGCTTCAGATTTCTTGATTGCGATATCACAAACCTTGGCTTGAGCAGAAAGATCGGCAGCCATTCTGCTCTTTTGCCGGCCCAAGCCGCCGCCCCACATCATTTCGCTCTTACGATTAATCCTTGGAGAGGCTAAAGGCTGAAAAGCTGCGACGCCCAGCCTCGGGTAGCAGCCTTCGAGGCCGATAATTAAGTGCTATGCCTTTCAGTCAGGAAAGTATCAGTCGTAAAAAAGGACGTTTGTCGGGCTGCTCGTTTAATGCTCTGCTGATGGGCGCTCAACCTCCGAGCAAGCTTTCGGGGACATTGGCCTAATCGAGATTTCACGAAGCGACTGGCCACGCTGGCATCAGAGTATCCCAGCAGCTGGGACAATCTTGTTAAAGGAGGAGGAGGATCCTGTCTTAGGTACTTCTCCGCTGCTTGTATTCGGACAAACTCAAGAACACCCGCGAAATCGGAACCTGAAGCGGCCAATCGCCGCTGGAGCGTACGAGGTGACATGGCTAGGAGAGCCGATATTGTCGTGAGGGAGACTGTACCGGTGGACAATTGAGATGCGACTAGATGTTCCACCTGGGTTCGAAGGTCCATCCGCCACATGGGTTCTTCCTGCGCGAAGTGCCTCTTGAGCATCGCGATTTTTTCGGGATTGCTCTGCGGCAAACGTCGGACGAAGTCTGAACGACTCACGACAATTGCATCTCGACCTGAGAGATACCGGATTGGGCATTTGAAGTACCGCGCCTCCGTTCCGGCGGAAGCGCGAGGGCCATGTGCCAATTCAACCCGAATTGCGTTCCATCCTGCACCCAAGAGGGTGCGGACGTTCTTTACACAGTGGGCAACAAAGAACTCAGTAAATTGGCGAGCGATTGGACGAATGGCAGGATGCACGACTACATGCATTATGACGTTATCCTGCTCTTCAGACTTTTCGAACGTCAGCGTGTTGTTTCGGATGTGGACGAACTGGCAAGCAAGGTGAAACCTTTCGGCAAGTGTAGTCGCACCCTCCCCAAGCAGCGCCATAGGCCCAAAAAGGTGCGGATCGAGCCATTCGGCAAACTGCACTCCGGCTGCGGGGCGACCAGCTAACTCCGCCGCATCCTCCATCAGACCGATCACTAGCTTCGCTGCAATGGCAATGGGTTCACTTGATTTTCGAAGAGGAATCTCAAGCACGCCAAGGTTGAGCAGGCGTTTTTCCGTTCCCGTCTCCTCCAAAAAAGACAAGAAGCGGCGAAGGATTTGACCGTCTACAATGAGTTCCACGTGAAACTTCCTCCAGCGCTCGTTTTTCTTTAATTGGGCCGCCCTATCCTACCACTTCGTGAGACATTGTATTTGGAGAACTCTCTTTGCACTTTGGCCGGCCTAGAAGGGCATTCCTGTTACGTATGGATGCCGTTAGGCCTCCATCCACCGGGAACGCTTGGCCATTCACGTAAGAAGCTTCCTGCTGAGTCATCGCAAACTCGTTGGGCTGCCCCGCGCATTTAACGCGATTGAGCCGTCCGCTTTTGCTCGATGTCACGCTTCTGGGCGCGATCGAAAACCGGTTTAGTCATGCTGGTCTCGAAGCCCGGCAATCCCGATCAGTAGTGGCGTCGACGATTACCCCCTCTGCACTGCCACCCTCCCTTTTGATCTCTGTAATTGTTTTCCAGCGTTTCCGCACAATCCATCGCGAGGAGCTCTCTCACGCGCGAGTAGGAGCGACCCTGCTCGGCCGCTCGCCGCGCCGATGACTATGGATTTGTCCTGCAACTCCGATGCCCTCCCCCTGGCCTGCGGCGCTCATGGCATGCCAGCAGCTAATCTTTGTATGCATACTGCCTCTAAAGAAGCTCTGTGACAACTTTAAAAGTGGCGTTACGAAGACTGAGCATGCGCATTTTCCGAAGGGCGATCCGCGCAAAGGCTGCTCCTTCGAGCCGCTACAGCACTGAACATTTCGCGTGGCCTTTATTCCTCCACCGGGAGACTACCTCAAAGGTACAGACTATCGGTGGTGTCGCTATCGAAGCCACACGATGGATGAGGAGCAACGAGATAAACGCAGTTCCGGAGCGTATTGAACCTGTTGGCATTATACTCAAAAAATCTCGCTACCTTTCCTGCTCGGGAGGTTTTTAGGCCTAAGACAGAGAGCACGTGCAGGAACACCAAATGCTACGAGCACTCACTTCAGAGCTCACTGAATAGTGCCGCTCGCTTGCCATCCGTCGATTAAACCTGGCGAGAAACCCAGTTCTTCCAAAACCTCCCTAGAATTCTGGCCACGATCCGGCGCGGCCGATCGCAGCTCACTGGGGGTACGACTTAGCTGGACGGGTTGGCCAACCACTTGAATATCTCCGAGGTGGCGATGCGTGACTGTCTGGGCGATTCCAGACTGAAGAACTTGCGGGTCTGAAAAAACATCCTTCACGTCGTAGATGGGGCCGCAAGGCACACCGGCTTTGTTTAGACGCTCGATCCAAACATCGGAAGTTTCTCGCGAGAGTGCTTGGGACAATATGTCTCGTAAGGAGGATCGATTCTTGGTTCGTGCCTTGTCATCAATGAATTCTGCCTTGCTCGCATACTCGGCCAAACCCAAAACCTGGCACAAACGAAGCCACATTTCGTCACCAGCAGATGCAATATTGATATTTCCATCAGCGGTCGGGTAGACCCCCATTGGAGCCACCGTGGGATGATCATTACCGGCCTGGCCCGGAACGTCCCTTTCGATGAGCCACCGTGCTGCTTGGAAGTCCATCATTGCGATTTGGGCTTCGAGCAGCGAGGTAGATACCCACTGCCCCTTATTTGATACTTCGCGCTCGAGTAACGCGATCAGAATGCCTAAGGCGCAGTAAAGTCCAGCACTGAGATCTGCTACAGGTATGCCTGCGCGGACGGGACCTTGTCCGGCCAATCCTGTTACCGACATCAATCCACCCATGCCCTGAGCTATTTGATCGAATCCAGGGCGAAGCGCATAAGGACCCGTTTGCCCGAATCCCGAGATGCTAGCGTAGATCAGCCGCGGATTGATTTCCTTTAGGTCTTCATAGGCAATATGCAGACGCTGCTTCACGTCGGGCCTGAAGTTCTCCACTACCACGTCTGCCTTTGCGGCAAGCCGCTTCAGCAGCTCAATTCCGGCCCGATCTTTCAAATTGATACATAGGCTTCGCTTACCTCTATGCAAATTCTGGAAGTCCGCGCCGTGCCGTGGACCGCCCAAGCCGTCTCCGGGCGCAACGGTCTCCGGCGCCTCTATCTGAATCACCCGAGCGCCCCAATCGGCCAGCTGACGTACTGCAGTCGGGCCTGATCGCACGCGGGTCAAGTCAAGCACCAGGAACCTGCTTAACGGCCCATGTGTGTGGGAGGTGCCGCGTTTTCCTTCAGTTTGCAACGCCATTACGGTCGAGCTCCTAAATGTGCCGCCTGGACCGCGCGCAAGGCCGCTCCTTCTACGTCGCCTACACACCCGAAGCGCTTAAGGTACTGTAGGCCGAGAGGGCGATGGTCAAGGTGAGCCTGCACTTGGAGACTACGTTCCGAGAGTTGCAGACACGGCCCTTATCAATTGATGTCCCTGGGAGACGTGGATAGGGATTTGCTGACAGCAGTACTAACCCACAGATCGTCAGTCATCCAACCGCACACGGTGGCGCATGCAGCGCGGAACGACCCTGCTGATGCTGTGCTTCCTCTTCTCAATCAGTTCCCATCCTTCTCGATGTTCCACAGCACCGTTACCGGCGACTGAACGTTGCCTCTGATTGTCTTGCGACGGGCGGTTGGAATGTAGAACTGGCCCAGTATGACGTAAGTCGGATATTCAACTGACGCGACTTGGATGGCTTCAGCAATCGCTCTCTGCCGTTTATCGTCCAACGTACTCTCAAACTCTTTCCGGAGATCCCTTAATCGCTTATCGCAGGGCCAGCCCACCCAAGCGCTGTCACACGAAGCATTGGTAAATCCATTGAGTGCAGGATTGGATACGTCGACAGCAGAAGGATTGGTAAAAAATGCATTCCACCCAACGGGGGGTGGGTCTTTCTTGGCCCTACGCGCCACGAGTGTGGACCAATCCATGCGCTGCAGGTCGACTTTGAATCCAGCGCGCTCTAAAAGCACTTTTGCGACGGGTGCAAGATTGTTCAATACTTGTATGTCAGTCGTCGCCATGAGAACTACTGGAGTGCCGTCGTACCCCGCCTCTTTGAGCAAAGCCTTCGCTTTCTCCATATCAGAGGTGAGCTTGTCCTCCCAGCCCGTCTTCAAATCGAAAGGAGTGCCACAACCAAATAGCGCCTTGCACGTTCGGTAATACCTTGGATCACCGACTGCTGCTTTCAGAAAATCTTCCTGATTGAACGCGTATAGCACTGCCTGACGGACCTTCGCGTTGTCAAACGGCTTGTGCAGTACGTTGAAGCGAAAAGTATACTGCGCCCCGTAGTGGTCTAGTGTGACAAGTTCCAGGCTAGGGTCGCCCTCCAGCAAGGGCAACAAATCATACTGCGGTTGTTCGATCATATCGATTTCGCCGTTGATTAGGGCGTTAACCGCTGTTTGCTGATCGTTAATTGCAATCCACTCAATCTTGTCTACTTTTGCGATCTTTCCTCCTGCCAACCCCGAGGGCGGCTCGGACCTCGGCTTATACTTTGGATTTCGCACGTATACAGCCTTCTCTCCCGGCCGCCATTCGTCGTTTTTGAAGACGAAAGGCCCCGAACCAGTGGTGTCGGTCAACTGGGTACCAGGATCCAGCTCGGCAACACGCCTTGGCATGATGAAGAGAGGAGCCGACGGCTTTGAAAGGCCGATCATCAGCAGATTGGATGGTTCGGCTAGCACTATCTGAAACGACCGCTCATCAATTGCAGTGATGCTCTGGACGATTTTCATTAGGGCTTGCGCAACCTGCGGATCACGTGCTGCCCAGCGCCTAATGGAGGGGATTACATCAGCGGTGGTAACCGGCTTGCCGTCATGCCATTCGAGCCCATCGCGAAGCCTAAACGTGTAAGTGCGCTGATCGTCGCTGATGGTCCAGGTATCCACCATCTGCGGCTGTACTTGCAATTTGTCGTTCAGCGCGAACAAAGTGTCGTAAATGAGGTATCCATGGTTGCGAACGATATAGGACGTTGTCCAGACAGGATCCAGCGACTTGAGATCAGCTGCCATGACAACACGCAACGTGCTCTGAGCGCGCGCAACTTCGGATGCGCTAACTAGGCTTAGGATCGCAAATGCAAAACTGACTAAAATACGCCGGAGACCCCACATGTTGTGATTTCCCTTGAACGGTTATCGATCATTTCATGCATTCTTGAATAGGACAAAGCGCGACGTTCCGGGGGCCAAGTTAGCTCCACATGCCGCGGCAAATATTGATCGATCCTGCCATTTTGTTGATCGAAGGCGTCAATTACCTGTCCCTTGTATTCCGATTGGCGATTTGACGGCGGGATGCGGTTTCCGCTCGAAGTGACGCGCGCCGTGAGGCGGCGCTGCTCTCCTCCACGCCGCCGTTACCACGCGTCTCAGCGACGCTCAGCGAGCCAAATGACGATTTGATATATGACTTAGATCATCCGAAAAGAATCAACTGCTCTAATCTATTGTTCCAGGCGCGACGGTTGCATCGTAAGAAATGCTCACTCGGCGCTGGATTGTTTCGTACCAATTCGTTGACCTAAGGAAAGGATCGCCGCAAGGCGGCGCTTTCTGCAGTTTATCTTGCGTGGAGTCCTTGCCAGTCACGATGTCCTTGCGGTCGAGCCGAACACCTACAGCTGGGCATGGACCTTGGTCTCGAACGTGCGAGCGGTTGCCCGGTCTGGCTTCACCTTCCGAAAGCCCGGCTCTTGTGCTTATTCATCGACCCGAGTTTGAGATATCGACGACCCGCTTCGGGGGAGCGAGTCCATGACCGACTGACGAGAGAAGCCGTCGTACTTTCACTGAAGAGCCGTAAATCGGACAACCGGCAATCCGATCTCGTGCGTGGCTGCCGGTATGAGAAGCTCTTGACTGGCGCCTTTGCAGGTTCTGGGCCGAGCAGATGAACCGGCGGGCCGACAGCTCGATTTCGTTCGATCATAGAGTACTCAACGATCTCGGAGTCGAGATGGTATTCCAGAAGGTGGCACCAACCGTCGAGCGGATCGCGTAAGTGAGAGAGAAGATTCTCGCGAAATCGGGAAAGGCCTTGGCGACAATCTTTGCAGGCTATTCCGAGACCAAATAGCAGCGAGCGCGATCGACATCGGGAACGACAGAGTGATATCAGCCGTCCCGTTTATTCGGATCGCCGCTGCCACCGATCGAGGGAACGATGCGGTCTGGAAAAGCCAGAAGGGATCGCAGCATCTCTTTTCACATCTATGGAAATGCAACGTCGTCGCTGACGCGCATTGGCACGCCCGGAGTAGCCCCCTAGTCTTCCAGCCACAAGGGAGGCCGGGATGAACGAAACGCTGCTGTTCTCGCCATTACGTATTCGGGACGTCGCATTCAAGAACCGGATCGTGGTCCCGCCGATGCTGCAATACGTTGCAGAGCGCGGCTTTCCGACCCCTTGGCACATCGCCAACGCGGGCAAGTTCGCCGCGGGTGGCGCCGGTCTCGTGATAGTGGAGTCGACCAAGGTCGAACGCCGCGGCTGCGGGACGGTTGGAGACCTCGGCATCTGGGATGACAAGTTCGTCGCTCCCCTCCGCGACATCGCAAGTTTCATCAAGTCGAACGGCGCCGCAGCCGGCATCCAGCTCGGACATACGGGCCGGAAGGGAAAGGCCCGGCGCCCCTGGGAGGGAGACGGGACCCTCTCCGCTCTGGAGCTTGCGGAGGTCGAGGACGTGGACGGCTGGGATCTGATCGGTCCGAGCGCACTTGCGTTCGGCGACGGCTATGTTACGCCGCGCGCGCTGCAACGCAGCGAGATTCCCGATGCGATCGACGCCTGGGGCAAGGCGGCGGCGCGCGCCGTTCAGGCGGGATTCGACGTCGTCGAACTGCATGCCGCCCATGGCTATCTGATCCACTCGTTCCTATCGCCGGAAGCGAACCAGCGAACAGACGACTATGGCGGCAGCGAAGCCAACCGGATGAGATTTGCCATCGAGGTCGCCGAGTCCGTGCGCGCCAACTGGCCTGCGTCAAAGCCGCTGTTCGTCCGTCTTTCGATCGAGGACGAGGCGGGCTGGGGGCCGGCGGAGAACGCCAGGTTGGTGCGCATACTCAAGACGAAGGGCGTCGACGTCATCGACTGCAGCACCGGCGGCCTCAACAGCAAGGTGCCCAACTTCTTCCGCCTCAACGAGTACGGCTATCAGGTCCAGTTCGCGGACTATATCCGCCGACAAGCGGACATCATGACCATGGCGGTCGGTCTCATCATTCACGGCGATCAGGCCGAAGCAATCCTTCAAGACAAGAAGGCCGACCTCGTCGCTGTCGGTCGAGAGTTCATCCACAACCCGAACTGGGCGATGGATGCGGCGCAGAAACTGGGCGTTGACCCGACCTTCAGCTCGGTCCCGCCGCAAATGGGCTACTGGCTCGAAAAGCGGGCCCGCCGCGGCTTTGGCGGAAATCCCTCCACATGGCAAAAAGGCATCGCGGCGGATAGCTGATCTCCGCCGGGCGCGGTTGTGTAGCGACATTGCCTGTGCTGAGTGTTTGCGAGGCGCGCTGCCGCTCGCCTTCGTGAAACCACCAGCAATTGCGAGCCATCACCAGACATGTCGTACGACGACCTGATCAAACAGACCGAGGCTAGACGGCCGGCGGCGTGGGAGTTGCTCGGCGTCGGCGCCGTAGCCTACGATCAGACACGCGACCGCGTCATGATCGAATGGCATGCCGAACCGCGGCATTGCCATTCCACCGAAGGGCATCCCAAGGGCGGCATCGTGCAGGGCGGGATTGTTACGGGCTGGCTCGATGCGACCATGGCGACTGCAAGTCTGCTGCGCGGCGAAAACCTGATTACGGTCGCCAGCCTCGAGATCAAGGTCGCATTTTTGCTGCCCGCACACCCAGGCCTGTATCGGACTTTCGGCAAGGTCGTCCGGCAAGGACGCAGCGTCGGCTTCCTGGAAGCCGAGCTCCGGGATCCGAACGACGTGCTTATCGCAACGGCGAGTTCGACGGCGGCTCTACGGCCCAAGACTCCCACCGGGACCAGCCCGGCGTGATATTTTTGCAGCGCTCGGCCCTCAAAAGCCGTAGAGCCGGACCCGGATTGTCGAATGACAAGATCATAAAAGCATCCTGGAATACGACCTCGTTGGTGTCGTTCTGACCGCTCATCCGGCCGATTGGCCGACAGGTGATGCCGGGGTCTTCATGTCGACCAGGAAACAGGTCAGGCCGTACCCCCCTGTGTTCCTTGGTCGAGCCGGAGGTCCGGAACAGGCCGATCATGTAGTCCGCGATGTGCGCGCTGCTGGTCCGGACAGCAACCCTGCCAAAAGCGCTTCAGCGAGCGGCACTCCCAATGCCGCTCGGCCGGCCTCGCGAATAATGCCGAAGCCATCGCCGAGCGACGCCCCTGCCCCGCAGGCGGTCTCGGAAGCCCATGCGAGATCCAGTCCGATATCCTGAAGCGACGACCAGAGCGCCGCCTTCCGGGCATCGTCGCGCTTCAGGATTATTGTCTGCGGATCGGCCAAATCCGCAAGGACACGCGAGGCGGTATCGACAACGAGGGTTTCCGAAGCTGACATCGTCCTTTTCTCGTTAAGTGGATGAAGGGCGCGGGCCAATCACGCCCTCGGTTCGGAGCGTTGCGATTTCGGGCTCCGACATGTCGAGCATGGACGACAGTACCTCGTCGGTGTTCGCACCCAATCTCGAGGAGACCGCAGCGGGCAACCTGTCAGCACCGTGGATGCGGATCGGACTGTCCGGAATCACGATGCGTCCAAACTGCGGATGCTCGAGCCATTCCAGCATCCCGCGGGCATGCATATGCCGGTCGTTGCAGACCTCTTCCAGGTCGCGCACCGGCGCGGAGGGAACCTTGAAGTTCGCCAGCGCCGCGCAGGCCTCCTCGCGGGTGATCTTTGAGCTCCAGTCCGCGATCAGCTGGTCGGTTTCGTCCATGTTGCGAACGCGCGCAACCTTGTCCCGAAAACGCGGATCGTCGGCGAGCTCGGTACGCCCGATGGCTTGCAGCAGGGCGGCCCAATGCTTTTCGTTGGTTGCGATGATCGCGATGTAGCCGTCGCTCGCCGGATAGACATTGTAGGGCGCAGCGGACAAACCGCCGTGGCGATTGCCGGTGCGCGGCGGCGCCCTGCCGATGTCGTACATATAGCCAAGGTTGGACGCGAGCGCGGGAAATACGGCTTCCTGCATCGCCACTTCCACTAACCGCCCGACGCCCGTGATCTGCCGCTCGTATAATGCGGTCATCACGCCGGCATAGAGGTGAATGCCGCTCATGAAGTCGACCAGCGCGGGACCGGCCTTCACCGGCGGGCTATCTGGAAAACCCGTGACGCTCATCAGCCCCGACACGGCCTGAACGGTCACGTCCATCGCCAGATTGTCCTTGTCCGGACCCGACAGCCCGTAGCCGGATCCAGAGGCGTAGACCAGCCGGGGATTGAGCTCGTGGAGTACCGACCAGCCGATGCCGAGACGATCCATCACGCCGGGCGCGTAGTTTTCAAGCAGAACGTCGGCGCCCTCGGCTAGACGCTTAAGAATTTCCTTGCCCTTGGCCGATTTCAGATCGAGCGTGATGCACTTCTTGTGGCCGTTCAGCATCGCAAACGGCGCGCCCGAGCCGCGGCTGACGCTGTCGCGCTGACGAACTGGCTCGCCGGCAAGCGGCTCGATCTTGACCACTTTGGCCCCGGCTTTGGCCATCAGGTAAGTTGCGTACGGCCCTTGATAGACCTGACCAAGATCGATGACTGTAAGGCCATCGAGCGGAAGATTGCGTCGACCCTGCATGTGTCCTTCTCAGATTTCTTTGCAATAAGTTATCTCTGCTAAGCGCCGAGATAGGCTTCCTGGATGTCGGGCGCGTCGGCGATCTCGCAGGCCGATCCCTCGCGGACGATCGAGCCCACCCTCAGCACGTAGGCGCGATCGGCAATCTTAAGCGCCGCACGCATATTCTGTTCGACCAGAAGGGCCGAGAGGCCCTTGGCCCGCAGCGCGCCAATCGCGCCGAGCACGAATTTTGAGAAGAACGGCGACAAGCCGAGCGACGGCTCGTCGAACAAAATAAGCCGCGGCCGCGCCATCAGACCGCGACCGATCGCCAGCATCTGCTGCTCGCCGCCGCTTAAGTTGCCGGCGGCCTGCCCGAAGCGCTCGCGCAGGCGCGGAAACATGTTCAGGACGTCCTCGACCGAGAACACGGGGCCACTGCCGAACGCGTCGACGATCTTCAAGTTCGCCTCGACGGTCATCGACGGGAATATCTCGCGCCCCTCGGGCACGTGGCTGATCCCCGCGCGGCTGAGCTCCCAGGGCCTGCGCCCGTCGATGCGTTGTTCGGCAAACTCGATGCGCCCTGCCGTGATCGGCAAGACGCCGGAAAGTGCGTTCAACAGCGTCGTCTTGCCGGCGCCGTTGGCGCCGAGAATGGCAACGATCTCGCCGCGCTTGACGGAGAGCGAGACGCCGCGAAGCGCAACGACCTTGCCGTAAGCCGCCGATACGTCCTTAACGCTCAGCAGCGTCCCATCACTCGTCATCGTCAGCCCCCAGATATGCGGTCACGACCTCCGGATGACTGAGAACTTGATGCGGCGCGTCTACCACGACCGGCATGCCGTCGACGACGACGAGCGCACGGCCGCAGAGTTGCCGGATCACGCTCATGTCGTGCTCCACGATGAGGATGGTCCGCCCCGGCGCGATCGCACGGATCAGTGCAATGAAGTCGGCAGTCTCGCGGCCGTTCATGCCGGCGGCCGGCTCGTCTAGAAACATGATTTTCGGATCGGTCATCAATGCGATGCCGACAGCGAGCCGGCGCTGCACGCCATACGCGAGCACGCCCGCCTTTCGGTGCCGCTCTCCGTCAAGGCCGATAAGCTTGAGCACCTCCTCGACGCGAGCTTGGAAGGCCTGCTGGTCCCCGACAAAGGTTTTGCTGCCGAAGATTCGGCCCAAGACCCCGTGATGGAAGCTGGCATGGCGCCCGAACAGGAGATTTTCAAGCACCGTGCTTTCGGCAAACACCGCCGTCCTTTGGAAGGTTCGGGCGACACCCGAGCGCGCGATGTGATGCGGCGGCATCCCCGCGATCTCGCTGCCCATAATGCGGATCGATCCGCTAGTCGGGACTGTAATACCGCAGAGAATGTCGAACAACGTCGACTTGCCCGCGCCATTCGGACCGATGATGCCGAAAATCTCGCCTTCCTGAACGTCGAGGCTGACGCCGTTCAGGGCTGTCACGCCTCCATACCGCTTGACGACATCCCGGGCCGAGACGGCCGGACGCTCAGCGACTGCGATCGTCATCTGTCTTCCCTCCGAACCGGTCACGCAGGGCGACGCCCACTTGATGCAGACCCCCTGGGGCAAACATCATGATCAGAATGATGACCGACGAAAACAGCAGGATCCTTATGTTCGGATCGAGGTTCATCGCCTGAGGAATCAACGTGAACACTGCAGCACCGATGACGGGACCGATCACGAGTTGAGCGCCGCCCAGCAGCACCATCAAGAGTCCGTCAACAGTGTTTGCGACGCTGAACACCTCGGGTGTCACGATCTGGGTGTAGGGAACAGCTAGCGCGCCGGCCAACGCAGCGAACGGCGCGCTCAGCATGAATGCCTTCAGCCGGACACGCGCGACATCGACACCCACGGAGCGGGCGAGATGAGGATTCTGACGCACACTGTCCATCGCCGCGCCGAAGGGAGACCGGCGCAGGGCTACAAGGAACAGGATCGCGACCAGGAGAATGGTGGCGGTGACCGCAAAGTAGGTTGGCGGATCCGACAATTGAAGTGGACCGATCTCGATTGGTGGGAACCCGAACAGACCGAGCGGACCTCCGGTGATTTCGTCGAGATTTGTCGCCGCGACCATAGCCACGCCGGTAAGCCCCCACGAGACGATCGAGAAATACGCACCGGTCAAGCGCAGCGTAATGACGCCGATGATCGCGGCCAGCACTACGGACAAGACGAGCGCGATGAGCACCGAGACGTCGAAAGGTAGCCCCAGTTTGCCCATCCCTATCGCCGCGCCATAAGCGCCGAGACCGAAGAACAAGCATTGGCCGAGCGGGACTTCGCCGACACCACCGAGGATGATGTTGATGCTCAAGGCAAACAGGGCGAACGCGCAGGTATAGCCTGCCAGCGTTACCACAAACGGGTCGGTGAAGGTGTAACCGCACACCGCGATGACGAAGAGAGAGCAAATGGCGTAGGAGGCTTCCCGGGCGGTGCGTCCGGACCTGTTCTTGTCCGAAACAGCCACCAGTTTCCTGTCAATCATGGTGCCGAAGTGGGTCGCCATATTAGTGCCGATGCTGCTGGAGTTGACCGAGCAGTCCCTGTGGACGGAACAGCAGTGTGGCGATGACAAGCGCCCAGCCCAACGCGGGCGTCCAAGAGACGGAGACATAAGTTTCAAACAACGCGTTGGCGACACCGATCAGAAGCGCTCCCAGCATCGCGCCGGGAATACTGCCCATGCCGCCCAGAATGACGACGGTAAATCCGACGATTAGGGCGCTGTATCCCATGGTTGGGTAGATCGTCGAGATCGGCGCCAGAAGCGCACCGGCAAGACCCGCCGCGGCGACCCCGAGCACAAAGGCCAGCGTGCGTATCCAGGGTACGTCAATCCCGCAATAGAGCGCGCCGCGCGCGTTCTGGGCGACCGCGACGACCTGCTGACCTCTAATACTCAGGCGAAGCCAAAGGCCGAGGGCACCGAGCACGAGCACTGAGCAGACGAAGATGAAAACGCGCTGCGAAGTAACGAAGATCCCGAAAAATCGCATCGTGCTCTGGCCTAGCGGCGACGGCACAGCAAGCGGATCCGGCCCGAAGATCAGGATCAATCCGGCCACCGCGGCCTGACCGAGCGCGAAGGTCACGATCAATGAGCCGTGATGCGAGTTTCCGTAGAGGCTGCGCCGGATGACCATCCATTCGGTGATCGCACCGATGATCACGACGATCAGGACGGCCAACGGTACAGCGGCCAAATAGTTAAGGCCTTGCGACGCCAGCAAATAGCAGGCGTAGCCGCCCATGGCGAAGAACGCGCCATGGGCAAAGTTTGCGATGCCGACGATTCCAAAGATCAGGGTTAGGCCGACGGCGATGACCGCATAGCCGGCGCCCAGCACCAATCCGTTGACCAAGGTTTGAGCCAAAAGTTCCAAAGCCGTCGCACCTTCTACTTTTTGATCAGTGGTCGGTCCTCAATTCGCGCTGACGCGCTCAAGCTGAACGACTTCCCCGTTCTCGACTCGCTGAATGTAGAAGTACGGCGCGCGTGCCCTTCCCTTTCCGTCGAACTTCAGCAGACCACGCGGGCTCTGCCAAGCGCCTTCACGAATGACCTTCGAGATCCTGTCGTAGTCGCTATCGGTGGCCGCTTTGTCCATCGCAGAAGCGATCAGATTAATCGCTTCGAAGATCACAAGATCGCCCTTGCCGGGCAGGCTGTTGAATTTCTTTTGGTAGTTCTCCACGAATTCCTTCCCATCATGCCCCGGATCGGAGGCCATGAAGATTTCACCCGTGATGACGCCATTCATGGCCCCCTCAGAGGGCTTGATCATGCCCGCCGTTACCACCCCCGGCGACATCGCCTCAATCTTGAAGCCGCCGATTTGTCGCACCTGTTTCCAGAGCTGAGCTGCACGCGCCGGATAGGCATCGGCGACGTAAATCATGTCGGGATTGCTCGCCTTTATCTTGGTGAGGATAGACGTGAAGTCATTGGTCTCGGCATCGTAGGTCGATGTGCTGACCAGTTCGATGTCGGCTGACTTGAGGCTTTCTTTCAGCTTCTCCAGAACGGTCTTATTAAACTCAGAGTTCTCGCCCATGTAGGCCACCGTCTTGGGCTTCAAGGTTTTGACGATGTAGGCATTGAAGGCTTCCGAATTCAGCGAAACGGTATTGTTTATTTGGAATAGCCAAGGGCTGCCCTGATCGGTGATGGCATCGGCCTGTGCTGCCGCGTTAACCTGAAGAATGCGCTTCTTCGTGACGGAGGATTCCGCGAGCACGACCGAGCTGTTCGTGCCGCCGGTAATCGCCTTCACGCGACCGACGGACATCAGCTTCTGCACCGCTGCAACCCCGCCCTGCGGCGTGCCCTTTTCGTCCTCGAAGACTAGTTCGATCTTCCGGCCCCCGAGAATACCGCCGCGTTGATTAATGAGGTCCGCCGCATACTCGGCGCCGCGCTGCAACTCCTGGCCGTAAGTCGCTGCCGCGCCGCTCAGCGGCAGCGCAAGACCGATCTTTACCGGGTCGGCTGCCATCGCGTTGGGCGCGTAAGCGAGCTGCAAGGTGCTGGCAACGATGGCCCCAACCGAAAAGATGCTCCTTAGTCGATCCGCATGCATAATCGTTCTTCCCCCATGATTGTATCGCGAGGCGCACTGCGACGCCGCCGCGGCTCTCTTGAATGTATGTTCGTCTCGGGCCTTTGAGCTCAATTCAGATTGCGCTGAAAGAGATCGAACAGGCGCTCCCAATGCCGCTCGGTGCTCGCCTTGTGGTAAAGGCGACGGGTTGGAAAGGCGAAGCCGTGTTCGGCTTCCGGATAGTATTCCATCCGTCCGTTGATGCCGGTTGCCTTGATCGCCTGCGACACCTGCTCGAGCATCTCGGGCGGCGCGTAATGATCATGCTCAGCCAGAGCAAAATATATCTCGCCCTTGATCTTGTCGGTGACGAGATGAGCGGAATCCGGTTGGTCGGTGACGAGACGCGCGCCGTAGACGGAGGCGCCGGCGGCCATGCGATCGGGAAACATGCCCATCGCATAGTAGACGTAGCGGCCGCTCATGCAATAACCGACGCATCCCGTCTTGCCTTGCCGCGCCGCCGGCTCATTGGCGAGGAAGTCGAACATCGCCTGCGTGTCTTCCATCACCATGGTGTTCGTGAGGTGGCGATTGAGCTTCCACATCAGCTCGAGCTTATCCGCGCAAGCAGGATCCCACAGCCGATTGGCGTCAAGGTCGACGCAGCGGACCATGCGGTAATACATGTTGGGCATGATGACGTAGTAGCCGACCGTTGCGAGACGCCGGCACATGTCTGACAGCTCCTCGCGGAGGCCGACCGAGTCCATATAGAAGATGACGACAGGGAATGGCCCTGGACGATCCGGATGAAACACATACGTGTTCATCACCCCATCCCTGGTTCTCAGATCGACCACCTTCTCTTGCACGACTCCACCCTTTTTTAGCCATCTTGTATCCCCGCGCGTTCAAGGCGTGGGTGGGCAGGAGCATGTGCCGGGCTGAACCTGAAAGCCAGAGCTTTACAGATAAGGGTGCGTATTTACAGATATGTGAAAATGGATTTCCTCAGTTGCGAGCTTTCGTCGCGGGCGTGAGATCCTCCTGGGAGACGAATTTGTCGATGCCCTCGCGAAGTGATCTCAGGATTTGCGTTCGCTTGGAGACAAGCCGATCGACTGGCCCGCCGACGCCGATCGCCAGGATCCGGCCGTGGCGTCGCTCGGGCAACAACATGCCGATGACGCCAGCACCAGGCGTGACGGTATGAAGCGAAACGACGTAGCCCTCCTTGCGGATCTTTCGGACTTTCTGCATCAGCTCTTTCAAATCGATCTTCTTTTTCCGATCCTCTTCTTCGAAGTTGATGCGGCGCACAAGCTTCTCGATCATGTCATCCGAACGGGCGCTCAATAGCATCCATCCGAGGCCCGAACGCGCGAGGGGCCGAATCGTCCCGGGCCTCACCAAGAACTGAATCGCACGCGGCGATGGCTGAACATGGATATATTGCATGTACAGGTCGCTTTGAGTCGCGATGCTGACGGTCTCTTCCGTTTCCTTGTTGAGGTGGTTGACTAACGCGGAAATTCCGCGTTCGCCGAATAGCGCGCTCTGCACCCAGTTTCCGAGTTGCACGATACGCATGGTCGGCATGTAGGTGCGCGAATATCGGTCAAAGTCGACATAGCCAAGCACCACCATGCTCTTGAGCACCGCAGAAGCGCTTGAGACGGGGTAGCCGAAGCGCAGCGCGACCTCCTTGAGACTCAATGGCCTCTGCACTTCGTCGAAATATTCCAAGATTTCGAACAGCCGCTTGGCTGTTTTGATAACCTCTTTGGACATGGCACCCCTCTCTGCTTTTCACATAGATAGAAAACTTTTCGCCGAAACGAAAGCCGTTCTGCGCATTTCCGGTATTTGCTAGAAGGCTCCTCAACGGAGGTCACCATGGTTTCTGCCGATCAGATGAAGTTCGACGTGTCCGATCGCGTCGCGACGATCACGTTCGACCGGCCGGACAAGATGAACGCGTGGACTCCTGTCATGGAGCGCGAGCTGCGGCGCTTGATGGCGATCGCGTCCGAAGACGACGAGGTCCGCGCGATCGTGATCACCGGCGCGGGCCGGGGCTTCTGCGCCGGCGCCGACATGAGCCGCCTCTCAGACGCGTCGTCGGGAAACGCGGCCGCCGCCGCACCGGCCGTTCCCCGTTCGCGCGACGACGATCTGGGACAGCGATACAGTTACCTGCTCGCCGCTCCGAAGCCCATTATCGCCGGCATCAATGGCGCGATCGCGGGCGTCGGTCTTTGCATCGCGCTGTATTGCGATCTTCGCTTTATGGCCGCTGGTGCGAAGCTGACCACGTCCTTCTCCCGGCGTGGACTGATCGCTGAGCACGGCAGCGCCTGGATGTTACGACAGCTGATCGGACCGATGAATGCCGCGGACCTTCTGCTGTCGGGGCGGGTGGTCGAGGCCGCGGAGGCCGATCGGCTTGGACTGGTCAGGATGCTGCCCGCGGACACCTTCCGCGAGACCGTGCAGCAGACGGCATCCGATTTCGCCAACCTCTGCTCACCCCGGTCCATGCGTATCATCAAGCAGCAACTGACCGCAGCTGCCCGGCAAACTTTGGCTGAGGCCACGCAGCTCGCAAACAGGGAAGTCGCGATCTGCGGCGGAACGGAAGATTTCAAGGAGGGCGTCGCCCATTTCATCGAAAGGCGTGCACCGCGCTTCACCGGCAAGTGACTGCGCGAGCACGAGTGCCGTTCACCAAAATTGAGGTGCGGCCCGAACGCTTTCGAATAGGCGCGAATCTTCTGAGAGCTGCCGCGCCTCGCGGCCAAGCCGGACTTCGTGTCAAAGCTGCACGCATCCGGCGACAAGGCCCGCAATCAGCAGCCCCAGCGCGGCGGGCCGCCGTGGCCGAGCACCGCTATGAAAGACCCTTCAGTTGAACGGCAGCGCCAGCGCCGCGATGCTCCACAGAGAGCATCACCTGATCTTGCCGAGCTGGTGCTTTTCGTGGATTCGCGTAGCAAATCGTACAATCGCGGAGAGCCACTATTGTCAACCATTTCCATTTCAGAGGACTGAAGGCTGCCGAGTAGCGCTCGCCTGGCTCCTTGCCGAGCGCTTTCTAGATTTATTTTCGCGAGCTGATGCCGTCCGTCGTCTTGTTGGAATTTTCTGTTGGTATCGACACCGACGCGCGACTCAAACTATCGGAATTTCAATCGGTTACGCCCCTAGGCAATTGACGGCCCTGGGCACTATCAAAAGCACAATGAAAACATCGACGGAATCGGGCAGTCGCCCGTAGGAACAATGTGGCGGCGCCAGCCCAAGCAGATATGATCGACGTCAACTGCCGCGCCGCGCGACCGACATTCGAGATGCCTGCAGCGTTGCCGTGGCCGCCTCGATATCGACGATGATCGCGTTCTCGCGTAGACAACATCGTTCGTTAAACGGGCAAGAAGCCCTGTCGCCGTGCAGCGCCATCGACACGATACCGCTCATCTGACCGCAATCACTCGGCAATGGGATCAACCTCTCTGGGGCAGCGCCGCGCCCGTTGAGGAATTTCCCGCGGCTAAGTGGGATGCCATTCTCGATAACAATCTGTCGACCGCATTTCACGGGATTGTCGCGGTGTTGCGTCAGTTGAAAAGCAACGCTGGGGACGGTTCGTTAACAGCGCTTTGACGCACGGCTGGTCGCGTCGGAGACTGAAAGCGGCACTCAGGCAGCAGGGCACGGTGTCACCGGTCAGAATTCCAACCGGCTCCGATTGCACTTCGATCTATCCGCCGATTTCCTATATGAACCGCCCGGCGCGCTGGACGATGAGATCCTTGTCATTGTCGAGTGTTGCAACATGATAGGAGTTATTCAGCCACAGCAGCCTGACGTCGTCGGACCCAACGTTCTCGAGAATACGTTGTCCATTTAGTGGGGGCACGACATGGTCTTCACGGGAGTGCATCGCCAGCACCGGGCAAGTTATCCTGGAAAGTATTGCCGAAGTCGCAGTGATCAAGACAAATACCTCGCGCGCGCAGCTGACCGGCAGCTCCGAATAGGCGAGTTCGGACGCCATCGGATCCTTTATATCCGAACCTATCCCAGGAACCCGCGCTGGAGCCGACTTGTCCAGGACCAACTCCCCGCGAGCGGCGGTTCGAAAATGCCGACTGGACCGTTTATGGGAATAATGCCGCGGACGATCGTGGGAAAGCGTGCAGCCAGGTTGAGCGCCAGTGTCCCGCCCATGGATAAGCCTGCGATGAAAATAGGCCGGCGCGGGCCGACGCGAGATCCTGGCCGGGATAGGTTGCCACTCGCATCTGGAAATCACCAGGCCGGTCCGCTCGACGTCCAATCGCCGCCAGCAATCTTTCCGAGGTTGAAACGGATCGGATGCGGATGATCGTGGAAATGCGGATCGTCGACCTTGCGCTCGTTCCAGACGATTTCGAGCCGTTTCAGCGCCTCGATGACGAGGATCGCCTTCTCGATCGCGTTGGAGCACGCATCGGCCTGACCGACCCCAGGATTGTGATTCCTCGTGCTCTGAGCAATTCGCCTCGACAGCCCCGTAGACTCGGAGTGCCAGAGCCTCGAAGATAGTCAAGTCGGTGGGACCGCCCGTTCAGCGCTCTCGCTCTTGTAGTCTAGTACGTTCGCCGCTCTGGCTTTGATGAGCTCCCTCCTTAACATGTCCTGTTTGTTCACGGCGGTCGCGGACCTCCCTGACTGTCGCCCGTGCAAACGAATTCCCGTTTTCCAGATGTTGGGCGATGCGCTCCTTGGCGAAGGCCATAATGTTCTGGCGAGCATTCTCATCGTTCGGAAGAGCGCGTTCGACCAGCTTGTTGATGACGACAATCTGGGATTGGGCCGCGATCAGGTCGGAATCATGCCCGGCGGCCGGTCGGTCTGCGCGGCGTTCCTCCACCGTCACACTCCACAGGTTGCGCCACATCTGGCGCCGTTCAATGGCAGCTATTCCCGTGGCGGCGTCTATGGACTTGATCGCCCTGACGACGGGTACGACGCCATCCCTTCGCAGAGAGATGCGGTCGCCAGGCCTGGCGCCACTATCTGCGACATCCGGTACAACGCCGACACCCCACACCTGATGTCGCCGGCCATCGTCCAGTTCAATGGCTGCGTAGGTTGACGGCTCAGCGTCAGCGCGGTTGCGATACGGGCCAAAACCGACCTCCATCAGACGTCCGGTAACGCCCTTGTCGTAATCGAGCTTATCGGCCTGCGGTGACCTCTCGGAGGCCGAGCGAGCCTCGACATCGTTGGTCCGGGCGTGGGCTCGATCCCATGCGGCTCGTCGGTCAGCGAGCGCCTGGCGATCAAGCTCGTTTGCCTGATGGCCCTGCACCTCTATCCCACGCGCGCTGGCTTCGAGCCACGCCTCGCGCCGGAATGCGACGGAACCACGAACGTGCAGTGCCTCCCACTGGCGATGTTGTGCCACGCTAACCATGTCCCGGATTACCTCGGCGGCAGCTATGCGGGTAATCAGGCGATTATCAGTGGACTTGAACGCAAGATACTCTTTCCGTTCATCGGCATAGAGCCGCGCTTCGCGGCCGGATCCATCCTTTTCGGTTTCACTGGCCACCACGTAATATTTCCGACGGATACGGTCCGGAAACGCACTACCAGTAGCCTCTGCGGATGAAGGCTTGTTGCGGGTTGTTGCTATTGACTCGTCTTCCCCCTTTTCTCGAGCGGAAGGGCGCCCCGCGCGACGTTGCCGCTCCAGACTGAAGTCCTCGCTCGCGTCATGCCCGTCGTTCATACTGCTCACCCTTCTGCTTGCGGCCGGTCCGCCGCGTCGGCGGAATGACCTGAGCGTCGATGTAGTTCAGGGTCCAGGCTTTCAGGTCGTCTTCGGAGAGGCCTTCAAGATCGACGTCCACATCCCCAAAGTCGAACGAGGCGTTTGCCGGGATCGTGGAAGGATCGACGACCTCCTCGTCGGTCATTGGCCGTTTTCGGAATACCACGCGCAACTCGGCAATCTCGGAGCGCAGCTCCTTGATTTCAGCATCGAGCAGCGCATTTGAGCGCCCTTTCGGCATCTGCGGGACAGGCGCCGGCAGCAACCGCTCCAGAAAAGACTTGTCTTCGTAATAGATGATCTTGTCGGCGATGATGGGCGGAATGCCTGTGCCGAGAATGAAGGCCTTGGACTTCGGAAGGAGCTTGAGCTCTTGCGGCAGCATGAGGGCGCGACGATGTTCAGACACCGTCTCGCTGATCGCGCGCATCGCGAGCCCTTTTGGTCCGCTGCGGCTGCGGGCGTTGACAGTCTCGTAACCGATACGCTCCGAGAGCTCATTGGCGACGTCCTGCTCCTTCGGGGTAAACACGACCTCGACAGCGTGGTTGGTCATGAAGTTGCGCGCAGCATCGACCCCGTAGATCGCGCGGAGCTGCGCCGGGCTCTGAACGACGGTGAGGAGGCGGATGCCGTATCCGGCGACGAAGGCGACCGATTTCGCGAGCACATTGACATTGCCGAGCGCTGGAAACTCGTCCAGCAACAGCAGTACCTTGCGATTGAGTTTGGGGTTTTGTTCAGGCAGCTCCCGGGTATTGAGATCGACCACTTGCTGAAAGAACAGGTTCAAGAGCGGTGCCATGCGGTCGAGATTGTCAGGTGTCACCCCTAGGTAGATCGACATGGGCTGCTGCCTCAGCTGCCGCAGGTCGAAGTCATTGGTCGAGGTTGCGGCATCGATGCGCGGATTGAGCCAGAGACCGAGCCGGGCCGTCACCGTCTTGCGCACCGAGTTTAAGGTGTTTTCGGACGCGGCGAGGAAATCATTCAGAGCGGTGATGCAGTGCCGCGACAGCGGGGAAGGACCCGCCTTGCGGTCGGAGATGATCTTGCCGAAGTGGGCTTTAAGATCCTGAGTCGCTGACAACTGGCGCAGGATCTCGCCGATCGTCAGTGGCAAGCCCGGCGTCTCCGCGACATAGCCGCCGATCGCAACAAAGGACGAACGAGCCGCCTCGAACCAGAACGGATCGCCGCGGCTTTCGGCCGGAAACAGCATCACCGCTATCCGCTGCAAATCGTCGTAGAGATCGGCGGGATCGCTACGGACGTAGCCGAGTGGATTGTAGCGCGCGGTGAGGCCGTTCTCGTCGAGCGGGTCGAACAGGTGGACCTCCTGCCCGTGTGCTGCGCGAAAGCCTGCGGAACGATCCCAGTTCTCTTTCTTGACGTCGAGGGCAACAACCGAATCCGGCCAATTGAGCAAGTTTGGAATGACATAGCCGACGCCCTTCCCCGCGCGGGTGGGGGCGTAAAGGAGGACGTGCTCCGATCCACCGAAACTGAGCATCTTTCCATCCTTGCGACCGAGCAGCAGACCCTCCTTCGATCGCAGGCTGGCCGCCTTAATCTCACGCTCGGACGCGAAACGGGCTTTGCCGTGAAGGGGAAGCGGTCGTTGCCGGAGGACGGCGCCGAGCAGGCCAAAGACGACGATCAGCCCAGCGAGCGTCGACAGCGTCAGCCAGCGATCGAAGCGCGGGTCGGACCCATAGCGCAGCCAACTCGTGGCAATCTCCGACCAGTGAAAGCCGCCATCGTGAAGCCTAAGGCCGAGCAGCAGAACGTTCGAGGCGACCAGCAGGAAGATTGCGCTGGCCGCGAGCGCCAGCGCCGTGGCACCAGCCGCTTTAGCGGGCGTGGTCGCGTTTGCCAACGGGGTCATAGTAGATTTCCGAGATGCGGTAGCGGCCATTACGCTTCTGCATCTGGACGACGACGTCGACGAGATGCAGCAAAAGCGAACGGATATCGTCGCGATGAAGGTCCCGTCCCTCCGCACTCTCCTTGACCAGCAGTGTCATCTGTTCGAAGGCAAGGCGGGCGCTATCGGCGTGAACCGTCGTGATCGACCCTGGGTGCCCTGAATTCACGTTCCTGAGATAAAAGAAGGCGGTGCCGTCGCGGAGCTCCTGCAGCAGGATGCGGTCAGGCCGCATGCGCAAGGACGATTCCAGAAGTTCGCGGGGGCCGGTTTTGGCCACGCCCTGCCCGTCCTTGGCATAGAGCAGCCGGACACAATTCTGATGCGGGATAACGAGCTCGGCCGTGTCTTCAATGGTGAGCAGCCGCTCATGCGCCGGAATCGCCGCAATCAGCGCCTTGGACAGAGTCGTCTTGCCCGAACCCGTCGCCCCCGAGATCAGAATGTTGCGGCGAGTGCGCACCGCAAGTTCAAGGAACTCGCGCCATTGGCCGGCCTCTTTCAACGCGAGCAATCGATGCTCGTCGGCGTCCAGTTCGTCACTCGCGGAGCGGACCTCATCGAACAGCTTTACCCGCTCAAGAGCGTCCAGGTTCATGGTCAGTGCCGAGGGTTTGCGGATCGTGAGGCTGACCGTGCCAGCAGGCACGGCTGGCGGCACGACGATCTGACAGCGCTCTTCGCCGATCAGGCTGGTCGATACCACCGGGTATTCCGGCCCGATGTCCTGACCAGTGTGACTGGCCGCCGCGGTCGCAAGGTGGGAGAGATAGGCGTGCGTGAGGGCTGCGACTTCATGCCGGGTCCAACCCTTGGGCCCCTCCACGAAGATCTCGCCGGAACGGTTGACGACGATTTCGGTCAGAGTGTCGTCCGCGAGGTACGGAGCCAGCGGCTCGAGATAACGCGCCAGCACCAGGCGCCCGCCATCATGTCCGACGGATGCGACTTGGCTCATTTTGTTACCGCCGTGGGTCCGACGATGCCTCCGGGGACAGTGCGGTCGAGAATCTGGGTGCGGCTTTCGACCCGTGTGAGTTGGTAGACCGACGAGAAATCGAGGTCCCGCGCCACAAAGATATTGACTAGCTCGCCTTGATTCTTGCTCAGCGTCGGCGGGATGTTGATCGACTGCTCGACGGCGATGCCGGCGGCTGTGTTGGTCGCGCCAGCCGTGTTGTTGATCTGGATCGAGCCGTCCTGTAGTTGCTGGCGCCCGATCGAAGAGGCATCGCCGACAATCGACAGCAACAGCGCCGAGCCGAATCGCTCCCAGAAATGCGTGTCGATGTCGCCGTCGAACCCTGCCCGGCCGAGTGCGTCCGTAGCGGGCGAGGCCAGCGCCACGATGACGCCTGTCGGCGTCTTGGCGCGAGCCCATAGCACGAACATCCGTTTGGAGCCGCGCCTGACATTGCCGCGGTATTCGCCAACGACTTGCGTGCCCTTTTCCATGAGCACAACATTGCCGGAATCCGACATTACGTCGCGCTGCACGACGCAGGAGACGAAACCGGCCACATCCGACGACATTGCGGTCTCGAGCACGCAGGGAATCGACGTGCCCTGGGTAACCAGAAGATTGCGATTGGGCAGCCGCGCCGCGCGCACACCCTCGATCGGAGTGGGTCTCAACTTGTCGGCAAGCTCGTTGCGTGGCTCGGCCCGCCCAAAATCATTGGGATCAAGGGGGACACCTCCGGTCGGGAGGTTGCTGGCCGAACGTCCCGATGCGACCGGCCGATTATAGGCCAGCACCGGTGCGCGCCGCGCGCTTTCGAGCATCTGTTCGGGAGCCGGCGCGGTGGCCGCCGGCGTGGCCGAGATAGGTGCGACTGGAATGGATGCCGTAGTGACAGGTGCCGCGGGCGTTTCCGCCGCGGGCTCGAAGGCCGCCGCCTGGCGGATCATGAGCTTTCGGGCCGAATCCGTGACCGGCTTATCGCTTTTCCAGGTTCCCCAAATGATCAGAAAGGCGAATGCGGTGAGCGCGAGCGCGCCGAAGCCGCGTTTGAGCATCGCCGTTCGACCGTTGTCCCCGCCTCCCACCGGGGTGATGCCGCGCTCGCCGGCAAGCGTCGCATTTTCAAGCTCGGTCATGTTGCGCTCGCCTATCTTGCCTTAAGGGTTGAAGATGATCTCTTCGCCCGCCGCTCGATCGAGGGGCTTGTGGTGTTGGTACCGGCGTTGACCCCAACGGCGTCGAACGCTTCGTTAAAGATGCAGAGCACGATGTCACCCTTGCGCAGTCGAAACTCGCGGGCTGTGGCGTGGACCACCACGAGCTCGCCGCGGACATCCTTGGGCAACAGACTTTCAGAGCCGTCCGAGTTGATCAGGTAAATCGCCGGGATCTCGCGATTACCAGCGAAGCGGAACGTGGTCTCCTTGCCGTCATCGAAGACAGCTTCGGGTTCGAGGTCGCTCGAGCCTTGCGCCGAAAAGCGCCAGTTGCGGGCGCCATAGGCATGATGCAGGTCAAACGTCTGATCGATCAGCGCGCCTTCCCGTTCCGCGCCCCGGGCGGCCGCCTCAATGCGCCGGCGCTCGATCTCGTCGCCGGGATAGGCAAAGCGGACGACGAAGTAGCTGTCTGCGAGCGTCGTCTCCGCGATTGACAGCTCGAACTGATAGGAGCGCTTGCGCCCGTCGGGGCGGGTGGTGACGACCTGCAGATTGGTCGGCGGATGTTTTTCGCGCGGCTTGAGGAACAGGATCGAACCTGCGGGGGCAACTTCCCATGCGATCGCGTCGCCAATCGCGACATGCGCTATTTCCTCGTCATCGGAAAAGACCACCTGGGTCGAGGCACGAATGACGCCGTTCAGGCGGACCACGTTGGTTGGATCATAGGTTACAGTGCGCACGCGCGCATCGTGTTGACCGGGGGCTGGCTGCTGCAAAGCCAGCACGGGCCCGGCAAATCCGAGAGCCAAAGAGATCAAAAGGGCGAAGCGCTTCATGGCACGACCTCCGGATCGGCGCGATATTCCGACACCAGAAAGCCGAGCGGATTGATCAGGCGGTCGGCGGATGACATCGGTGCATCGGCGTAAGAGAAGGTTAGGGTTGAGACCCAATGGGTCACATGGGTCTCCTCGCCCTTGCGGCTCTCTTTCATGAACCGCACGGACGCGACGTTGTCGGCCAGGAGCGAGATCGCTTTGATCCGGACCGTGGCAACGCCAAAGCGGCCCTGAACGACCTGCGGGCTCTCCGGATTGGAGCCGCGGTACCAAGCTGCGAAACGGGCCTGCTCGCCCTGCCCCGAAAGCAGCGAAATCGTCCGGAAATTGGTCTCTGCTTCCGGGTAGCTGTAACCCTCACGCGCGCGGACGTAGCGCCCGAGGAAATACTTGGTGACGGCTTCGTCGTAGCGCGCAGGCGTCGAATTGAGGGCGGAGACTGTATCGACAATGCCAGTCGCGTTATCGACGCGGATGACGAACGGCTCGACGGTCTTCAGCGGTGCCAGCGCTGCGACCGCAGCGACTGAGACCATCGCCAAGGCGCATGCGCCAGCGGCAACCACCCACGCTGTTCGCCGGGAGCGATGGGCCGAGAGCAATAGGTCCTGCTCCCATCGCCGCGCATTCTCGAAGTAGCTTTTTAGATCATCCTGCCCAACCATCTCACGCCTCCTTCCCGCAGGCGCGATACGAGGCTGCAACGTTGTCCCAGCGTCCGAATGCGGCGAGATGGGTCGATGTTGCCGACGAGTTGCCCTCACCCTTCCGGATGATGGGTGCGGATGGCTCAGCCTGCGGCTCGGGTGTCCCTGATGGTGCACCGGACTCCCAATCCCACATCGAGCGATTGAGGGGCCGCCGAGCCAGGCCATCGCAGGACGGCGGCCCCTTTGACCAGTTTGCGCAGCCCCCAAGCTGCCATGCGATGACGCAAATGATGAATAGTCGACGCCACATCGTTCTGATGCCCCTTCTATCGTCGCCTGATGCTGGCGATCTTTGCTTACGTTGTCGAAGTCCCCTGGGATTGCGCGCGCCGCATGCTGCCGCCCTGGCGGCTGGCTCTGAGGGCAGCGAGGCCGCGGTCGGCCGACCAGCGCGCGCCAGCATAGGCGCCGCCGGCGGCGGCCGTGGCATTAGCAATCATCGGGCTTGTAACCAGTCGACTTGCCAGCGATGCGCCTCCCCCGGCGAGACCGCCTGCGATGACCGGCAGTTGGAGCGCGATGTACCCGGACAAGCCTAGCACCGCGCTGATGGCGACCGCGGCGACCATCATCTCACCCGCCGTCCCTGCATTTGCCGCGAATCTGTCGATGAAGCCGCTGAGAGTGGTCAGCATCAACCCGACCAGCGCGACCACCAGGACCAGCAGGATCACGAAGTTCGCGAGCTGCCGAAGCCAGGCTTCTGTAAACGGGCGCGTTGCCTCAAATAGTCCCAGTGCAATGAACAGTGGGCCGAGCGCGATGACGACGCCAAGTCCCACTTTGGCGTAGAGCAGGATGGCAAATTGCAGAAACGATCCGACAGCCACAAAGACCAGCAGAATGGCCGCTATGAGAGCGGGTGCGACGTTGGTCAATCCAGCCTGCTCATAGATCTTGTTTGCGATGTCAATTCCTTTAGACAGGAGCTGATCGAACGGAGCTCCGGAACTGGTATTCAGCCCGGAGCCCGCCAGCGCATTGCCGATCTCCTTTGGCAAGGAATCGAAAAACAGACTCGTGACGTATTGCTGAAATGCGCTGGAGTTAGTCGCCAGGAGTACGACGACCACGATCCGCATCGCCCGCCAGGCAAATTCCATGATCGGCTCAGAGATCGCGCCGCGCATCACGGCAAAGCCGTACAGAATGACATAGAGCATCACGGCCGTCCGGAGCGGCCCATCAACGTAGGAAGCGAGATTCGACACGGAGGTCGACACGAACGCCGTGATCGGCTGTTCGAATTCCTTCAGGAAACTGTCGAAGACGTTTATGGCCACGCGACGAATCCTTACTTGAGCGCGTCTTTCATCTCTTGGATGGTGATCTTGTTGCGGGCCTCATTTGCGTTGACGCAATTCGGCACTGTCCCAAGTTTTCCGGGATTGTCGCGACATTCCTTGAGAGCTGTCGCAAGCTCAGCCCGATGATCCAAAAACCAGCCGACGGTCTTGGCTTCTTGACCCTTGTTGGCGTCGTTGCAGCCCGCAAGAGCCGCGCCGACGGCGAGGAGAACAATGGCAAGCCTCATCTTCATTGCAGGGCCGCCTTCATTTCATCGACCAGTTGTCGCTGCTTTTCTCGCTCCCGCTGACCATCCATGTCCGTGCGAGCCTGCTGGATCATTGCCAGCCCCTGCATTCGGAGCACGTCGTTCTGCAGCAGTGCCTGTTCGGCCTGCAGCCGCGCGGATAAATCAAGGATCTCTTTGGCGTCGGTCGCCGAGCTGATGCGACCTCTGAGCTCCTCAAGAGCATCGATGCGCTGTGAGGCCGTGTCGTACACCGCTTGGCCCATGGAGTGCTTCGCACCCGTCTGCCGAGCGACCCGGTTGAGCTCGCTCTGGTAATACGAGTTGCCGGTGTTGCCGGCATAGGCGCGGTTTTGCGATAGATAATGGTTGATGGCGTCGGCGAAGTTGCCGCCACCCTGCCCGGCGACGAGACGTTCGATGTCCGAGAACTGTTGGGGCAGGACTTTGCGGAACTGCGGCGTATTCAAGAGCGCGCCGATGTCATTGGCGTTTGTTCGTTTGTTGAAGCTGTCATAGAGTTGTTTGGCCTGGCTCAATTGATCCTGCGCGACCTTGAGCTGCGACGTCAGTGTGTCGACCTGCTTCTTCAGCTCAGTCAGCTGCTCAAACTGGCGCGCATACACGCTGGGATCGAATACGATCTCCCCCGCGGCGGGAGAGGCCATCAGGAGGGCCGTGACTGACAGGCAGGCGAAAGCAGCCGGTATACGTCGAAGCATCATCGGGCCTTCCTCCGCTCTGCGTGAAATACCGGCAGCCATTGCTCGGGGTCGTCGCCGACCTGCTTACGAATGCGGTCGAGCAGTTCCACGGTTTCTGTGCGTCCCGACAAGACGGCGAGCGCATCGTCGAAACCGCCAAGATCAAGTTCTGCCACCACCGAGTTGTGGCCTTGCTTGACCAGGAAGCGCCGGCTTTCGGGAGCGAGCTCCTCCTTGATCAGGCGGAATTCCGTGTCGGTCAGATGGAAGCCGTCGACATAGTCCGAGCGCGTGCCCCGCGCATTCGGCAGGAAGATCTGGGTCGGGCATTGCTCGACAATGGTATGCGCGATCGGCGAGGCCAGCGCGTCCCGCGGCGACTGCGTTCCGAACACCATGACGCCGTTCTGCTTGCGGATGGTCTTGAGTTTGTTGTTGGCGAGGTCGCGAAAGGCCTCGTCGCCAAGCGCCTTCCAGAACTCGTCGATGTCAATGATCAGGCGCCGGCCGTCAATCAGGCGCTCCACGCGATGGAACAGATACATCATGAGTGGCGTGCGAACGGTGGGATGGTCCAGGAGATCCGTCATATCGAAGCCGATGAACCGGGCGTCGAGGCCGATCGCGTCGTGATCGCCATCGAGCACCCAGCCGAACGGAGCGCCCCGGCACCATCGCTCCAGCCGCGCACCGATTCCTTCGCGATCTTGCTGGCCGAGAAACGCCCGGAGCGTGCCAAAAGATCGTTCTGCCTGCCGCAGCTGACCGAGGGCTCGTAATCCGGAATCGATGCGTTCTTCTTCGACCACGGTCAGCGGGCGATCGTCCGGGGTGACGAGTTTGCGGATCAGTTCGCCCAAGAAGGAAAGATTTGCGGGCGTCAGCTCCAGCGCCTTGAGTGGCGCGCAGCCGGTCGGGGCGCCGTTGTGGAGCGTGAAATACGTGCCATCGACCGCGCGCACGAAAATCTCGGCGCCTCGGTCTTTGTCGAAGAAAACGTAGGACGCTCCTAACCGCTCGGCCTGGGACAGCAGGAAGTTCTGTACGACGGTCTTGCCGGATCCCGAGGGGCCGCAGATGAAGGTGTTGCCGAGATCGCCATAATGGAAGGAGAAATAGAAAGGCGACCCTGAGGCGGTTTTGAGCATTGCAACCGCCGGCCCCCAATGGTTGCCCTCAGGCTGTCCCGTCGGATAGGTGTGGAACGGCGAGAACGCCGCGAAATTCCGCGAGTTGATCGCGCCGGTGCGTGCCCGGTACTTGAATAGGCCCGGAAGCTGCGCCCAATAGGCGGCTTCAAGCCCGAGATCTTCCCGGGCGACCACTGCACCCGCATCAGCCAGTGCGCGCCGGGCCACGCTCATGTGCTCCTGTAGCTGCGACGGCGCATCGGCGTAGACCAGGAGCGAGAGGTGATGGTCTCCAAGCACGAACCGGTTGGATTCGAGATCGTCCAGCGCGTCTGAGAGCTCATCGATTTGCGAAGCGGCGGGATCCTGAGCCGAGACCAACTGGTTCTGCTTGCGCGTCAGCACCGTCTTTGCGTCAGCTTTCGCCAAAAACGCGAATGATTGCGTGACGATGAGCTCAAACGGCGCCGAAAGAAGCGCATTCAACAGCCCAGGACGGGTGGACGCCGGATATTCCTTCAGCCCGAACATGCCAGCGAAGCGCGACCCGCCGGCGCCGCGGATCTCAAGGGCCTCGCGGCCGAAGATGACGCGATTTGAATAGAGCGCTGGGCCGATCGGCCCTTGGGGCAATGGCATCGCCATCCATTCCCCGGAGGCGAGAGCGTGGAGTAGCTCCATCGGTTCTGAAAAGGTGATGCCGTCGCGCTCGAACAAGCCAAGCACCCGCGCGCCGTATCGGTCGAGTGCCGCAACGATATCTCGCGTCGCATCGTCAACCCGCTTCAGAGCCCCGCTGTCGACTTCGGCGGAATGGCGGGCGCTTCGGCCGAGCCGCCGAAAGAACGCGGCCGCCGTATCGGTTGCCGCACGGCCAGGATGACAAACAAGGGTGAGATAGAGATCGTTGCGATACAGGGCTTCCTTGCAAAGTCGTTGGCGGTATTGTGCGTCAAGAGCTGCTGCAAAGGTCGACCGGGAGGCGCCGTCGGGATAGACGGACGTCCGGCGGCGCACCAGGTGGCTCCAGAGGGCGAGCTGCGGATCTGCAACGTTGCGCAGGGTGAGATTCAGCTTGCCATGCAGATCGTTCAGATCCGAGATTTCGGCCGTCTCGAACGAGGTGCCGTCAATCCGGATCACCGTCAGTAGGGCTCGTGTTGTAAGACTGATCACCGTATCGGTAACATGCCGGCCAAATGGAAGGTAGACGTCGGGCTCGATCTCCCGGGTCTTAAGCGCCCTGTTACGCATAACCGAGGTCCCTTGTTCGATATCGCCGCAGGAGTTTGAGGGGCGTGCAGGACGAGCCGCCCCAGAATGCAGCGTTCCGCGCGCGGCCCCGAGTTTCGATCCAGGCGAGCAGAATCCGGAACATGTTGGGGTCGTGTCGGCAGATGATGCGGCAGAGCCCATGGATCGGAATTGCGACCAGGCCGTAGACGATGCTCCCGGCCACCAGGAACAGGATGCAGGAGAACATCACGTTGAGCGCCATGGCTTCCATCGTCACGCCGGCAACCATGGCAGGCCGCGTACAGGCGAGGAACAAGGTGTCCTCCGTGAGACGCGCGGCTTCGATCATCAATGACCACCAGTCAAGGTCGAGACCACCTCGGAGGCGCCGAACGTGATGGCGACGCCGAGCACGACATAGGCCGCCTTGCGCAGATCGAGATAGCCGAACATCCAGGCAATGCCGACGATGATGACCGCCAACGTCGCCAGCAGACGAGCAACGTTGCCGGTCAGCATGTTGACGATGTTCTGCAGCACGCCTTCGATGTTCGCCGTCTGCGCCACCGCCGGCTCAATCAAGGCGATGCTGAGCACGGCCCCCATGCAAAGAAGGGCAGCGGAGTGTTTATGAGGAGAAGTCATGGCACGGCTCCGATTGGCACCGCAGCCGGACCCCAGTCCGGACCACGGTATTGAGTTGAGGTGGAGTAAGACCTTTTCTCATCGTTCGTAGACGAAGGCTGACGTGCCTAGTCCCGAGCGATAGACGTCCCAGCGCGGGTGCTCGCTGGCAGAGGCTGCGGGTGGATTGATTGTCGTATCGCCGGATGGGCGATCGCGGCCCGTGGTCGCCATGGGCTGGGCGCGAGGCTCGGAGGCTTGGCTGAGAGCCTTGGCCGCGAAGCTCGCGACAACCTCGGCAAACGC
The DNA here is from genome assembly GCF_054863025.1 of Bradyrhizobium sp. 23AC. Classification (NCBI taxonomy): domain Bacteria; kingdom Pseudomonadati; phylum Pseudomonadota; class Alphaproteobacteria; order Hyphomicrobiales; family Nitrobacteraceae; genus Bradyrhizobium; species Bradyrhizobium sp. 23AC. The sequence continues at coordinate 41,779 of NZ_JAVAYN010000022.1, read as the reverse complement.
GTGGTCGCGGTCTGCGCTTTTCATGCTCGCAGCTTGCAGGCGCGCATCGAACAATCTGCCAAGGCCAGCAATGTGCTGGCACGCATCGAAGGTGGTGGCAGCCGTCAGGCCGGCCTTCTTCGTCTCCTCAGCATCAAGCTGGCCGAGACCGGTTCGGACCTGCTGGCCGGTAGCGATGGCTTCGGTTGCGAGCTGGATGGCTTCGTCACGGTCGGTCGCCTGAATCGGAATCGGTTTGCGCCCTTCGATCGTGATGAGCAGGGGCTCGAACGAACTCGCCTGCCGCACGATGGTCGTCAGCGGCCGGACCATTGCGGTCGGGGCGCATCGTTCGACCAGAGCCGCGAATGCAGCAGGATCCATGATGATAGCCTTTTATGAGGAGCTGAGAGGTTCGATTAGGCCGCGATCGCCAGGCTTGATGGCGCGTCAATTGCATGCCCCGAAACCTGTCCGGCAGCTCGGATGGCGCCGAGGGCCTCTTTGGTGATCGGCAACAAACCGGCTACGGCTTTGGTCGCCCCGATTTGGCGAGGCGTGCCGAGGCGATCGAGCTGCCATCCGGCCCGACGCAGGATGCGTTCCATGCGCAGATCAGTGACCGTTGCGATGGCCTGAAGATTGTGCTGCTGCCCCCACTCGATCATGGCTGCAAACAACAGGAACGTCGCTTTGCGCAAACCATTCTCTGCTGTTGCCGCTGCACTCTTGGTGTCAACGCAAAAGCGCGAGCTCTCCCAAATCGTGGTCGCCTTCGGCGCCGAGTTGCCATCCAGCAACACGGGGAACGTATCGGCGAGCATGTTGCGCCCGGTGGTCGGCAGCAGGCGAACACAACCCACGACTTCGTTCTGCTCGAGTGCCAGAAGATAAGTCGGGTTGAAGGTGTCGTACTGATCGATCTCCAATCCGTTGGAAACAGAGACGTCCCAGTCGAGCCGTTCCTTGAACACGCGCCCTCGCAGGCGATGCATTCCAAGCGTTAGCTCGGAGTCGTGCAGGAGTGCCGCACGGCTATGCACAATGACCTTCATTCTTAACCTCAAACTTACGAATCACAGCTCCGAGATCAAGAAAGCAGCCACCGTCGCGGCGTTGCGCTGTCAGTTCTGACAGGGACTGTTTGGAATCGTTCTTGCCGCAAAGCTGCCGCAACATCGCAATACACGCCTGCACGTGGAACGCGAATCGTCAGATTGTTCGCGTTGTGGGAACTAAGAAGCGACTGAAGTGGCGCAATGAAAGATGTCAAAAGAGCATGCGGTGAGTTTGTCGATTGTCTTCACTCTGCCCAAACGGAGGATGATTTCCGGCGCGTCGCGGAACGAGCCGCGCATGCCCTGGGATTTCGGTGGTTTGCCTACCTTGGCCACAGCGCTAATGGTCCCAATCTGATCTCGTCCTATCCTACGAGCTGGACCAGCCACTACTTCCGCGAGGGATACGACAGAATCGATCCTGTCCTTCAGGACCCGCGCAGCTCACGCCGGATTTTCCTGTGGGACGGACGGGAGGCGCAAAGCGCAAGGTCTGCGAAAGAACGCCGTCTGTTCGACGACGCGCTGAGCTTCAAGATCAGGACTGGACTGACGGTTCGCATTCCCTCACGTCAAAATCAGTTCGCGGCGTTCACGCTGGCTGTGGACGAGCGCAGTCTGGGGCTCGATCGCTTCATTGAGACTTCGCAAGACATGTTGGAAATGGTGGGGCTCACCTACCACGCACATGTGAGCGCCGCGAGAACCGGACATGTAGCCCAGAACGGGCGGCAAGAGAGCTCGCTGACTCAACGGGAGCGGCAGTGTCTCGCCTGGATCTCCGATGGCAAGACGATGCAGGATATCGCGGAGCTTCTTGATGTCACTCCGCGAGGTGTGAAGTTTCATCTCGACAATGCCAGGCGAAATCTTGCTGCGTTGACCCTCCCCCATGCTGTGGCGCTCGCGTTTCGGCAGGGATTGCTCCCGTAATGCGCAAAACAGCTGTCGGCGGCCGGGGTGAACTTCGACACGATGGTCTCGACCGGCTTCGACCTTTAAAGAAGTTTTAAGATCGTCGATTCAATCAGGATATTGGGTTGGGCGGCTGCATTCAGGCGCGGGATTCTTTGCGACATACCCACGGCGTCTTTTGCGGACGAGCCAGGCCTCGAGCGCTTCGACGGCCTGGACCCTCCCGGCGAACAGATCCATCCGGCGGCGGCCGCGTTTGCCGAGACGCCCCCATTCGCGCACCAACGCCGTATCACCGAACAAAGTCGGTTCGATCGTGAGGACGTAGAACCTGGCCATATTACTGGCCGGATCGCACCGTTGGAGGCGAGGTATGGCACCGTGAGTTCGGACATGCGTAAGAATCGCAACTGTCGAAACCGCGGTCCAATTAATTTATCGAATCGATCAGGGCTCCCGATTCAGAAGTTTAATACCAGTGAAAGCTATTGAGGGTGCTCAGCGAGCGGTATCGGAAAATATATCGACCGTTGTGCGCCTCTGACTGAAAAAGGAGTGGGCGTCGCCCTGTGGGCCGGGCTGGAGGCTGCGCTGAAGCCCCGTGAGCGGGTCTTCCCCCTTACGGGCTACCATCCCTGACGCGAAACGGCCCGAGTCCCCAATCAAGACAGCTGCTGAATTGTCGGAAGCTCCCGCGCATAAGCGGCGGACCTGAACCCGTAGATGCAAGCGATGCCCATGGCCACGAGAGGCATCGAACGGAAGCGGAATTTCGCGGAGCGATCGCCAGGCGGGCAATCGACCTGCTTCTGACAAAAGGGACGGCGGCTGTTCTCGCAGTCAATCAGACCGACATTGCATCCTCGGAAAAAGCATTTGCGTTTCGGCTCACATGCTTCCGGTGAAGGACCAACCCCGCTCTCGAATGGGCTTTCCTTGGTTCTGGTGCGGCCTTCCACGATCAACCCGCAAGGGGTTCGCTACGCAAGCGTGCGACCTCTTCTGCTTCGCCTTCGAGGTGACCGCAGCCGCCCCTGAACACGTCGGCGCCTGTCGAGCGGGGATGGTCCCCGCCCCAAGACGGGAGCCTTCCATGTCGCACAATCTCGCCCTCGCTCAGAACCACGCCTTCGATCTGGCCCGCACGCTGATGGTCCCCGTCATCCTTTTCCAGACTGAGAACGAGTTCGGCGTGATGGTCTCCAGCGAATACGACGGCGATCAGGACGCCATCGTCCATGAATACGACCCCTGGTGCCCGGCTCATTGAGCCGGGTGACCGGCTGCCGCTGGCGCCATGCCGGCTGCAAGGGAAGCTTCGCCGCGCACAAGATGCGGCGACTGGCGGTTGGTAAGCGCGCCCTTGCATTCGGCAGGCTTCGCGGCCGGTCGCACATGTGCCGCAAGACCAGGAACAAGTGAGACCAACAGAAGAAGGGGCTGGACGTCGCTTGCGCGACCCCGGTGCAGACAAATGGACAAAAGAGAAATTGAAGAGCTGCGCGACAAGGTTGGCTGCGCAGCTCTGCTGGAGAAAGACGGCTGGAAAGTCGACGTCAAGGAAAGCACCCGGCGGGCGATCAAATTCCGGCGCGACACCAACATCATCATCGTCATCCATCAAGGCCGCGGCTGGTTCGATCCGTTGTCGCCGGCGAAAGGGGACGTGTTTTCGCTTGCCGAACACCTCGGCGCCAACGGTTTCGTTGAGGCATATGACCGTGTTGCGGATGTGGTTGGCTTCGTCCCGGCTGCACCAGTGTGGCAGCGCCCGGCAAGGCCCAAGGCCCTCGCGTCCATTGCAGAACGGTGGAAACGTCGTTTCAGAGCGCGCCCCGGCTCCCCAGCCTGGCGCTATCTCACGGGCGAGCGCGGGTTACCGGCGAACATCGTGAAGCAGGCGGTCGCTAGCGACCGGTTGCGAGAGGGCCCCCAAGGCAGCATGTGGGCGGCGCATCGCGATTCTGCTGGAGCGCTTACAGGTTGGGAGGAACGTGGACCGGCATGGCGCGGCTTCGCCACGGACGGTGGCAAGGAGCTCTTTAGGTTCGGGTCGGAGGAGTCCGAGCGAATCTGCATCACCGAGGCAGCCATCGACGCCATGAGTCTCGCCGCGATCGAAGTCCTGCGCCCTGACACCCTTTATGTGAGCACCGGCGGCGGCTGGTCCCCCGCGACAGATGAAGCCATCCGCAGCTTGGCCAAGCGCGCCAACGCTTGGCTCGTGGCCGCAACCGATAACAATCGGCAAGGCGACATCTACGCCGATCGGGTTCGTGCCATCGCCGCAGATGCAAGTGCACGGTACGACCGATTGCGGCCCTGCGCCGGCGACTGGAATGAGGATTTAACGGCCTGACGGCGACCTCTTGATGTAGCGCGCGAGAGCGACGCGCAGGCTGCTGGTGGCGCCGCGCCAAGGCCTTCAAATGAGTAAGGTCTCTGACGCCTTGGTGTGAGCAAAGGAAGAGGGGCTCGAACAATGAGGGAGAGGAAATGAACTGGGAATGAAGCGCTGCCGCATGCCCGGCCGTCGCGTCAAGGGTGAAGCTTCGCCCGCGTTCCGCGGCCCTTGACCCGCCGGACCGGGGAGGCGGCCGGCGAGGAGGTGTGATGAAGGACTGAAGTGACGAAGAGATCAGGCGGATCGCTCGCGCTGTTAGTCCGGCCAGGCCAAGAGGAGCCGCCGATGCACACCTCACCTTCCTTTCGCAAAGTCTTCGAAGGCGTCGCGACGCGCCACGAGATGCACCGCATGTTCAATCGCCATCGCGGCAACCCCGTCATGGCCGAGGGAGAGGCTCAGCAGCTCTTCGCTGGCGAGTGGTTCGAGATCGCGGAGTCCGAGCATGACTACATGCTTGACATCCTGCCTCCGCTTTGGATGCGCGGCGATATGTTCGCGATGCGCGAATTCATGACGGGCAGCGTCACCAGCATCTTCTTCGCCCTTGCCATCGACGGAATGCGGCGCTGGTTCCATGGCTATTGCGATCTTTCCGATCGGCTGTCGCCGGAGCGGATGAAGGCGGCGATCATCGAGCGCGAGTCACGGCCCGTGCGCGCGATGACTCGCGACGAACGGCTCGAGCACATCTGGTCGAGCACGCATGACGATTATCGCGGTTATGCCGGCGAGCGCTGGCCGCATGTGATGCGCGGCCGCCGCACCGTACTCGTCTATGCCGGCCAGAGCGGCACGGTCCTGAAGCTGCTCAACGACCTCACCGAGGCAGAGATCGCGGCCAAGCTGCCGGTGCAGTTCCGCCAGCTGCCGGAAACGGTCGCGGCCTAGCCGACCTCCCCTCCCCGCCCCGAGCCCGGCCTCTGCGCCGGGCGTCGCATTTCAGCACCCGGCCCGGCGCCGGTCCACTCATCAACTCCCGCAACACCGTGCCGTCCGTCGCAGCCCGCGCCGGCGGACGGCGGCGCGCGCCCAACTGGAGGACAATTCCCATGGCGCATGACGATCCTTTCACCCTCGACCTCTTCGGCAATACCGCCCTTTCATCCAGCTTCGGCCTTGGCGTCACGGCCTTCGCTGCCGATTTCGGGGGTGACGACGACCATGAGCATGATCCACCGCCGTCGACGCAAGCCTCGGTAAGGCCGGCGATCGCATTGGTTCGGCGCCCCGATGATAGTCCCGGCAAGCGCGGCGACAATTTCTATCTTTCCGGCGAGCGCGGCCTCGCAAGGGGCTGGAAGCGGCGCGCCCGCGACAGCATCGTCGCAGTTCGGCTTGCCGCACAGATCGAGGCCGAGGAGCGCCCCGCGACGGTCGAGGAGCAGAGGCAGCTGATCCGCTTTACCGGCTTCGGCGCCTCAGAGCTTGCCAATGGCGTCTTCCGCCGCCCGGGCGAAACCGAATTCGCGAAGGGTTGGGACGAGATCGGGGCCGATCTGCAGGATGCGGTCGATGAGGCTGACTACGCTTCGCTGGCACGCTGCACGCAGTATGCCCATTTCACGCCGGAGTTCATCGTCCAGGCGATGTGGGCGGGTTTGCTGCGCCTCGGCTGGCGCGGCGGCCGCGTGCTCGAGCCTGGCATCGGCACCGGCCTGTTTCCGGCGCTGATGCCGCCGGCTCTGCGTGAGGTCTCCCACGTCACCGGCGTCGAGCTCGATCCCGTCACAGCACGCATCGCGCGGCTATTGCATCCCCGGGCGCGGATCGTCACGGGCGATTTCGCGCGGTCCGAGCTGCCGGCGCGCTTCGACCTGGTGATCGGCAACCCGCCCTTCTCCGATCGCACCGTCCGCTCGGACCGCACGCTGCGCTCGCTCGGTCTGCGGCTCCACGACTACTTCATCGTCAAGGCGATCAAGCTACTGAAGCCGGGCGGTCTCGCCGCCTTTGTCACGTCGCACGGCACGATGGATAAGGCGGATGGCTCGGCGCGCGCGCTGATCGCGAAGCACGCCGATCTCCTCAGTGCCATCCGTCTGCCGGAAGGTAGCTTCCGTGCCGATGCCGGCACCGACGTCGTGGTCGACATCCTGTTCTTCCGGCGGCGCAAGCAGGGCGAGCCCGAAGGCGACCTCTCTTGGCTCGAGCTCGACGAGGTGCGCCCCGCGACCGAGGACGAGGGCGCAATTCGCGTCAACCGCTGGTGCGCGTGCCATCGCCACCTTGTGCTCGGCGCGCACGCGCTGACCTCCGGTCCGTTCGGAGAGACTTACACCTGCCTTCCCAAGTCCGGCGAGCAGCTCGCGACCGCGCTGGACGACGCAATCACCCTCCTTCCGGTCGCAATCTATGACGGTGAACCGGAGGCGATCGACCCTGACGGCGAGCACGAGGCCGTGCCGGCGAAATCGGAGAGCTCGGCGAGCCTCACGGCGCGCGAGGGCAGCTATCTCCTCGACAACCGGCACGGCTTGATGCAGATCCTTGACGGCCGGCCAGTCGCCGTCACGGTGCGCAAAGGCCGCAGTGTTGATGGTATCCCAGAGAAGCATGCTCGGATCATCCAGAAGCTGATCCCGATCCGCGACGCGGTTCGCGAGGTGCTGAAGAATCAGGAGCTCGACCGGCCGTGGAAGGACGCGCAGGTCAGGCTGCGCATCGTGTGGTCGAATTTCGTGCGCACCTTCGGGCCGATCAACACGACCGTCGTATCGACGGCGGAGGACGACGAGACCGGGAAGGTCCGCGAAACGCACCGCAGGCCGAACCTCCAGCCATTCCTGGACGATCCGGACTGCTGGCTGGTGGCCTCGATCGAAGACTACGACCTCGAGTCCGATACGGCGAAGCCGGGTCCGATCTTCACCGAGCGGGTAATCGCTCCGCCGGCGCCGCCAGTCATCACCAGCGCCGCCGACGCGCTGGCCGTCGTTCTCAACGAGCGCGGCCATGTCGACCCCGACCACATCGCGGAGCTCGTGCACCGCGACGCGGATGACGTCATCGCTGAGCTCGGCAGCGCCATCTTCCGCGATCCCAGCGGCGGCTCGTGGCAGACCGCTGATGCCTATCTGTCGGGTGCTGTCCGCGACAAGCTGAAGGTTGCGGAAGCCGCGGCTGCGCTCGACCCCTCCTATGCGCGCAACGTGACCGCCCTGCGCGAGGTGCAGCCTGCCGACCTCCGGCCCTCGGACATCACCGCGCGCCTTGGTGCGCCGTGGATTCCCGCCGCCGACATCGCCGCCTTCGTCAAGGAAACGATGGGCGTGGAGATCAGGATTCACCACATGCCGGAACTCGCGTCTTGGACCGTGGAGGCCCGGCAGCTCGGCTGGATGGCGGCCGGCACGTCGGAATGGGGCACGGAGCGGCGCCACGCCGGGCAGCTTCTCTCTGATGCGCTCAACTCCTCCGTCCCACAGATCTTCGACACCATCAAGGATGGCGACAGCGAGCGTCGGATCCTCAATGTCGTCGACACCGAGGCGGCGAAGGAGAAGCTATCGAGGATCAAGACCGCCTTTCAGAATTGGATCTGGTCCGATCCGGATCGGACCGACCGGCTGGCGCGGGTCTACAATGACCGCTTCAACAACATCGTGCCGCGCGCCTTCGATGGTTCGCATCTGAAATTGCCGGGCGCCTCGGGCGCCTTCGTTCTCTACGAACATCAGAAGCGCGGCATCTGGCGCATCATCGCCTCGGGAGCGACCTATCTCGCCCACGCCGTCGGCGCCGGTAAGACGATGACGATGGCGGCCGCAATCATGGAACAAAGGCGTCTCGGCCTGATCGCCAAGGCCATGCTTGTCGTTCCCGGCCACTGCCTGGCGCAGGCGGCGCGCGAGTTCCTGGCACTCTATCCCGGTGCCCGCATCCTCGTCGCCGATGAGACCAATTTCACCAAGGACAAGCGGCACCGCTTCCTGTCGCGCGCCGCGACCGCAACGTGGGACGCGATCATCATCACCCATTCGGCCTTCCGCTTCATCGGCGTGCCGTCCGCGTTCGAGCAGCGGATGATCCAGGATGAGCTCGAACTCTACGAGCAGCTCCTAACCAAGGTCGAAAGCGACGACCGCGTCTCGCGCAAGCGGCTCGAGCGGCTGAAGGAGGGATTGAAGGAACGGCTCGAAGCGCTGGCAACGCGCAAGGACGATCTCCTGACCATCTCCGAGATCGGCGTCGACCAGATCATCGTCGATGAGGCGCAGGAGTTTCGCAAGCTATCCTTCGCGACCAATATGTCGACGTTGAAGGGCGTCGACCCCAACGGCTCGCAGCGCGCCTGGGACCTCTATGTGAAATCGCGCTTCATCGAGACCAAGAACCCTGGGCGGGCGCTGGTGCTCGCCTCCGGGACACCGATTACCAACACGCTCGGTGAGATGTTCTCGGTGCAGCGCTATCTCGGATACGGCGCACTTCTGGATCGCAAGCTCCACGAGTTCGACGCCTGGGCCTCGACTTTCGGCGACGTCTCGACGGAGCTCGAGCTCCAGCCGTCCGGCAGGTACAAACCGGTCACACGCTTCGCCACCTTCGTGAACGTCCCTGAATTGATCGCCATGTTCCGGTCCTTCGCCGACGTGGTGATGCCGGAGGACCTGCGGCAGTACGTGAAGGTCCCGGCGATCTCGACGGGCAAGCGCCAGATCCTGACGGCGAAGCCGACGCCTGCGTTCAAGCGCTACCAGGCCCTGCTCGATGCGCGGATCAAGGCGATCGAGACGCGCGACCGGCCGCCGGAGCCCGGTGACGACATTTTGCTCTCTGTCATCACCGATGGGCGACACGCGGCGATTGACCTCCGTCTGGTCGATCCGGACAGTGATAACGAGTCGAACAATAAGCTGAATCTTCTCGTCGGCAACGCCTTCCACATCTGGAAGAAGACGTCGGACAACGCTTACGTGCGCGCCGACGGCAAGCCGTACGAGCTGCCGGGCGCCGCGCAGATGATCTTCTCCGACCTCGGAACGATCGGCGTCGAGAAGACGCGCGGCTTCTCGGCCTATCGCTGGATCAGAGATGAGCTCATCCGCATGGGCGTACCCCCGTCCGAGATTGCCTTCATGCAGGACTATAGGAAGTCCGAGGCCAAGCAGCGTCTGTTCGGCGACGTACGCGCCGGCAAGGTCCGCTTCCTGATCGGCTCCTCAGACACAATGGGAACGGGCGTCAACGCGCAGCTTCGCCTGAAGGCCCTCCATCACCTCGACGTGCCGTGGCTGCCGTCGCAGATCGCGCAGCGCGAGGGCCGGATCGAGCGCCAGGGCAACCAGCATGACGTCATCGACATCTTCGCCTATGCGACGGAGGGCTCGCTCGACGCGAGCATGTGGCAGAATAACGAGCGCAAGGCTCGCTTCATCGCCGCGGCGCTCTCGGGCGACACGTCGATCCGTCGGCTCGAGGACCTCGGCGAAGGCCAGGCCAACCAGTTCGCGATGGCGAAGGCGATCGCGAGCGGCGACCAGCGGCTGATGCTAAAGGCCGGGCTCGAAGCTGACATCGCCAGGCTCGAGCGTCTGCGCGCGGCCCATATCGACGACCGGCACGCCGTCCGTCGGCAGATCCGGGACGCCGAACGCGACATCGAGTTCTGCACGCGGCGGATCGCGGAGGTCGGCAAGGATATCGAGCGCCTTGTTCCGACCGCCGGCGACGCCTTCGACGCGACCGTTGCCGGCAAGCGCTACGTCGAGCGCAAGGAGGCCGGCCGCGCGCTGATGAAGGAAATCCTTACCCTCGTCCAGCTCCGACAGGAGGGCGAGACCATCATCGCCACGATCGGCGGGTTCGACCTCGAATACTCCGGCGAGCGCTGCGGCCGCGACGGCTATCGCTACGGCACCATGCTGATCCGCACCGGGGAAGAGCATGAGATCGAGTTGCCCGTCACAGTGACGCCGCTCGGCGCAATCTCGCGCCTTGAGCATGCATTTGACGATTTCGAGGGCGAGCGGGAGCGCTATCGCCAGCGTCTCGCCGACGCACGTCGCCGGCTCGCCTCGTACCGATCGCGCGAGGACGGCGAATTCGCATTCGCAGCCGATCTCGCCGAGAAGCGGCGGCAGTTGGCGGAGGTCGAGAAAGCCCTTGCGACGGATGTGGAGGGCACGGGCGGGAGCGCAATCGCAGCGTGATGAGGGAGGAAGGGAAGGCCCGCTCGCAGAGCGGTCAGGCCGGCAACGCTGACGCTCAACCGCCGCCTGCGCGATCCCAGCCCGTCGTCCCTCGCAGGGCTGCTAGCCCTGCTTGTCCGGCCCGGCAGGGATGCTCGGCCGCAGTTGTGCAGGCCCGACCGCTCCGCGGGGCCCGGGGGTGTCTTCGGGAAGAAGACGAGGAAGGACCCGCGAGGCGCGGTCCGAGACACCCAAACAGGAGGATCTCATGCATCTCATCAAGATTGATCCGCGTGCGCTGAACGAAAATCCCGATCGCATGCGCCAGACAAAGTCGACGCCGCAGGCCGACGCCCTGCTGCTCGCGACGATCAAGGCCGTCGGCATTGTCCAGCCACCCGTCATCACGCCCGAGACCGGTGGCGGCAACGGCTATGTCATCAATGCCGGTCATCGCCGCGTGAAGCAGGCGATCGCTGCCGGCCTAGAGGAGATCGACGTCCTCGTCGACGAGGCGGCGAACGACAACGGTGCCATGCGCTCGATGATCGAAAACATCGCGCGCGAAGCGCTCAATCCCGTCGACCAGTGGCGCGCGATCGAACGTCTAGTCGCGCTCGGCTGGACCGAAGAGGCAATCGGCGTCGCATTGACCCTGCCCGTCCGGCAGATCAGGAAGCTCCGCCTGCTCGCGAACGTGCTGCCTGCCATGCTCGATCACATGGCCAAGGGCGACATGCCAGACGAACGTCAGCTTCGTACGATCGCCTCGGCGTCGCTCGATGAGCAGAAGGAGGTGTGGAAGAAGCACAAACCCTCCAAAGCCGATCCGCAGGTGTCGTGGGGGAGCGTGGCGCAGGCCCTGACCAAGGCCCGCATGTACGCACGTCACGCCAGTTTCGGTGACGACCTCGCCCAGGCCTACGGCATCCAGTGGGTCGAGGACCTATTCGCGCCGGCAGACGAAGATAGCCGCTACACCACAGATGTCGAAGCGTTCCTCGGCGCGCAGCAGGAGTGGATGGCGAACAACCTGCCGAAGAAGGGCATCATTGCCGAGACGACGAACTGGGGCGAGGTCAAGCTGCCACCGAAGGCGGAGCGCGTCTATGGCAAGCCGTCGAAGTCGGATTGCACAGCGATGTATCTCGACCGTGACGGCCAGGTGCAGAGCGTACATTACCGCATGCCTGCGGCGAAGAAGTCGAAGGATGGGGGCATGGCGACCGGCACTGACGCCGACGCAAGCACAGCGGTCTCGAAGCCGCGTCCCGACGTGACGCGCAAGGGCGTCGAGATCATCGGCGACTTCCGGACGGACGCCCTCCATGAGGCGCTGGCGCGCGCGCCCGTCGAGGATGACGCGCTGATGGCGCTGCTGATCCTCGCTTTCGGCGGCCAGAACGTCTCGGTCGATTCCAGTAGCGGCGGCACCTATTACGGCAACCGCCGGATTGCGCGCCATGCCGCGACGCTGTTCGATCAGGACGGCAAGCTCGTCCTCGACATGGACACACTGCGTGTTGCGGCGCGCTCGATCCTCGTTGAGGTTCTCTCGTGCCGGGAAAACCGCACCGACAGTGGCATCGTTGCGCGCCTCGCCGGCGAGGTGGTCGGCGCGGACAACTTCCTGCCGAACATGGGCACCGACGACTTCCTGTCGTGCCTGTCGCGCACCGCGCTCGAAGGCTCGTGCAAGGACGCTTCGGTTCTCCCGCGCCAAAAGGTGAAGGACACCCGCGCCGCGTTGGTCGAGCACTTCAAGGAAAGCCGCTTCGTCCATCCGGCGGCGCTGTTCGCTCCGGACAAGGCCAACTTACTGGCTTGGCTGGCGAAGAACGACGTCACCGCCGCCGACGAGGCCGACGACCAGGTCGAGGACCCGGCCGCTGGCGACGAGGACAGCGGCGAAACCTCGGATGACGAGCCGTTCCGTGAGGCGGCTGAATAGCGCGCCCGCCATCGATAATCCGAATGACACCCCGCCGCCGGTTTGAGCCGGCGGCGGCTTCGTTTCCAACACCCATGAACAGGAGGACGTCCATGTACGCGCAGTTGATCTACGACCTCGTCCCGCTCGGAGCGATCATACGGTTTTCCGACGGCACGCCGCGGCCACCAGAGCGGCATCGCAAGAAGCTCGCGGCCTGGGAACACCGCAACAGCGGCGGTCGGCTGATTCGCAAAGAGGCAGAACGCCGCGGCGGCAACACCGTCATCGGCGCCACCATCACATTGCACGTCGGCGACTATGGCGGCGGCGGTGTTGTGGTGCTTCGCGTCCACCGGACCTTCTCGGTCGACAGCGATCTGAGGTTCGTCGTGACCGAACGCCCGAGGGTTGGTGCGGTCCGCGTGCTCAGCCGACCCGGCGAGGACGCCGAACTCGTCTATATCGCCAGCAGCCGCGCCGACGCCGAAATCTGGCTGCAGAGCCACGGCTATCCGGATGCGGTTCTCGATGATGTGACAACGGATGCGCCGGCAGCGGACGTCATGGAGGGGAGGACGGCCGCATGATTACGCCCTCACCCCTCACCGCCGTGACGCAGTCGAATTCTGGATTTCCCGAGGTCGAGTTCGGCCGCAGCGGCGACGGCTATCTCGTCGCTCGCGTCGGCGATACGGCCTTCGCCATGCTGCCGGGCCGCGACGCCCGCCATTATCTCGCGACCGGCTGGCGCATAAACCGGCCGATTGCCGAATGGAAGCGCTCTGACTTCTACGGCCATTCCGGCGCGCTCGCCAACGAGGCGGCCTTCCGGACGAAGGTCGTGGAGAACGCCGAGCATCAGCGCGAGAAGCGTGCGCTCGGCCGTCGCGACACCGGCTCCAATGCGAACACGCCATGGGGGCCGTCGCAGGGTGCAACCGTCTATGCGGAAGGCGTTGTCTGCCATTCGACGGCAGGCCACGGCGGCTTCCATCTCTCTGCCGACCGCAACCGCGAGGTCAACCCTTTACTACGCACGCGGGACGGCTGGTACGAGGAAGACGAAGCTTGGGCGATCGTGGCGATGACCTTCCCGCATCTGTTCACCTGCTACGAGCGGTGCTGTGCCGAGCTCACCATCAAGGATAGCTGGCCCGATGCGTGGGAGGCGATCTTCGGGATCGTGCTACGGCCCGGCGAATCCCGAGAGAAGGATCGGAGCGCCTTCGAGAAGGAGCACGCCGACAACTGGATCGTGGTCTCGGCGATCACGTCGGATCAGCAGCCGGGCTTTGTCGAAGTCGTCGCCACGCCGGGCGGCAGACGCGGCGCGGGCACCGAGAAGCGACGTTTCCTCGTCACGTCCGACGAGTACCGGCGTGGCCGCTTCGGCTTCGTCGTCGATGAGACCCGCTATCCCGTCTATTCCGGACCATCGAGCTTCATCGGCTGGCAGGGAAGGACGTCGCCATGAAGGCTTCCCCCGGACGCCTCGCCCAGCTTTCGCGCATGGAGGAGGCGCGTCGCCAGACGCAGCGCCAGCTCGACATGATCGATCGGCAGATCATCCGCCGCATGACGGGGCTCATCCCGCAGCTCGGCAGCAAGCGGTCCGGATACCGTCGCGGCAAGCCGCCTGACCCGAGTGCATTCCTCGAACGCTATCGCTCGAACGTTGCGGCGATCACCGCAGAGCGCCAGCCTGAGATCGACGCGCTTTCGCGCAAGCTCGCCCGGCAGGATACTGCGATCGAGATGCTGCGGGCTCGATACGCGCCGGAGTCTCGCCCTGCTCGTGACGACTCGGAGCGTGAACATCGCATGGATGAATGTCGCAGTCCGGCCGACCGTCGTCCGGGCAAGCGGCATGGCGATGAGGCCTAGCGGGGCCAAAGCCGACCTTGTGGCTCGCTCAGGCGAACATCTCGAGCATGGCGCGAAGCTGGCGGTCTGCTGGGTCGAACCTTTCCGCATTCGCCAACCCGGCCCGCACCCTGTCGAACCTCCCCTCGGGTTTGCTGCGGTCTGCGCCCCCGGCGGTCCGCTTCAAGGCCAAGTCGCAAGCGACCAGGAACCGCCGATCTCGGCAAGTCCCGGCCGCGTTCGCGCAGGGCCCTAGCAAGCCGGACCCTGCTTGTCCGCAGCCGGACCTCGCTCGCCTGGCGGTCCCCGGACCTTGAAGCGGCCCTCATCCCGGCGGCGCTGGGCGACCGCACCCGAAGGGAGGTCCGGCAGGGGCCGGATCGAACCTGACGGCGAAACCTAAGAAAGGAATTCATCAATGACCAAACCTGCTCGCTCTTCTCGCGCCGGCGCCCGTGTCATCCCCCTGCGCAAGGGCACCACTCTCGAAATGGTCCGGCTCGCCTGCCCCGACGCGGCACAGGCACAACGCATCTCTGAAAGCTTCGGCCTTGCAATCCTGGACAGCGACGGCATCCGCGATCTGCACCAACGGCTCATCATCGAAACCGCCGACGCGCTCAAGGACGGCCTGAGTGAACGCGCAATGCAGATTCACCTTCAACGGATCGTCGGCGCTTATGTCGGCTCCGCGCACGGCGCTGGCCAGTTCTATACCCGCGCTGTCACCGAAGCGCGAGATGCGACCGCCAAGCTCGCCAACGACGGCCGCGATGAGGACCTCGATGGTCCGGTCGGCTTCGATAGCCAGGCACAGCGCAAGCGCGAGTTCGCCGCCGACATGGGCGTTCAGTCTCACGCGCTTCGCATGGCCGCCGAGGGCGCCGTCGCCGCCTACGAAAAAGTCGTCGGCGAGACCTGGAAGCCTTTCGAGCGTCCCGTCGACCCCACGACCGACACCGTCGGCAGGAAGGCGGCCAAGGCACAGATGTCGGCGTTCGACTAATGCCGCCGGCGGGGCTTCGGCCCCGCCATTTTCTTTCACCGTCAACGTCGGCCGGTCCCTAGGACCGGCCTTTTTCATGTCGCACGGCGCGACTGGTCAAACGAGCAAAGAGAAATGAATCGGGTTGGACTGCCCCGCGCGGCCCGTAGCGGCGTTCGGTCGATGCTCCGGCCCGCGCGGCAGCGCAACGGCTTTGCCGTCCTCCACTGACGTTCCGGTCCGGCGTCTCTGTTGCCACTCAGACCACCCGCGCCACCGGATGCGCGACCCCGCAGGCCTTCGCAGCGGACCGCCGTGAGGGCCGCGATGGGCGCGGTCTTCAACGGAGATTAGGATTATGACAGGTAAGGAAACGAAACCCCGCGCCGACATCTATGCACGGATCACCGATCGCATCGTCGCGGACCTGGAGCGCGGTGTACGTCCGTGGGTCAAGCCATGGAATGCGGGCAACGCCGCTGGATGCATCACGCGGCCGCTGCGCCACAACGGTATGCCCTATCAGGGCATCAACGTCGTGCTGCTGTGGTCGGAAGCTGTCGCGCGAGGCTTCACATCACCGATCTGGATGACCTTCAAGCAGTCCCTCGAACTTGGCGGTCACGTCCGCAAAGGTGAGAGCGGAACAATGGTCGTCTATGCAAACAAGTTCACTAAGACCGAGACCGATAAGAATGGCGACGACGTCGAACGGACCGTTCCGTTCCTGCGTGCTTATACGGTGTTTTGTGTCGATCAGATCAACGACTTGCCGAGTCACTATTACGGGCGCCCGGCTCCAAGCATCGCGCCTGCGCAACGCATTGCGCATGTGGACGGATTCTTCGCCAATACGGGGGCAACCATCAGACATGGCGGCGACAAGGCATTTTTTGCGCCGGCGCTCGATCTCATCCAGATGCCGCCATTTGAGAGCTTCCGTGATGCGGAGAGCTACGCCACCACGCTCGCGCACGAATGCGTGCATTGGACCGGGCCGGCGCACCGCGTCAATCGCGACCTCAGCCGCTACGCCAAAGATCGAAGCGAGCGCGCCCGCGAAGAGTTGGTCGCCGAACTTGGCGCCTGTTTCCTCAGTGCGGATCTCGGTATCGTACCAGAACTCGAGCCGCGCGCCGATCACGCAAGTTATCTTGCGTCGTGGTTGGAGGTACTCTCCAACGAAAAGCGCTTCATCTTCTCCGCGGCCGCCCACGCTCAGCGGGCAGTCACTTATCTGCACGATCTTCAACCCAAGCCGGCCGAGATCGACCAAGCGGCATGAGGCGCATCGATCCGCGCGTCGGCCGCTTGCGCGCCATCGTTCACCTTTCTGGAAAATGACGAAGGCCTCGCCTCACCGCGGGGCCTTTTTTTATGTGCATCGTCATGCGTGTGCCGGCGACTGGAGAGGCCGCGCTTCCCATTCTGACGGTGTCGTCGAGATGGGCCGGGCGGGTTCTTCCAGCTTCCGAGATGCCGGTCTGTTTCTGGGCGAGCGCCTTTCCGAAGCCGCAGAATGCTGATGTCATCCACGATGCGACGGTCCGGGGGTGTTATTGCGTCCGCCGGAACCGGAAGGCTTACGTGGTGCCTGCGAGTCTTTTCACCACGCGCCCGTCGTCGTGCGGTGTGGCTTGCCTGTGGCTCCGTCGGATCCTCATCGTTCGGCCTGTCGTGCCCAATGCGTCCTCGATTTGGCATGTCTAACCGAAGGCCGTCGTCGCTTCGCTCCGCCTCGATCAAAAGACCGCAACGGCCGTTCTCCGCTTTCTTCCCCTGGCCGCTGCGCGCCCATTCCTCGCGAGACAAGAAAGCATCGCCCTGGCCGCCCTCTACTGCGTGGCGGCCCTTCGGGTGCGGCCCGATCGCCTCCGGTCAACGACAGCCATCGAGGTCGCGATGGTCGCGGCCCGAGAACGACAGAGGATACGAACATGGCTACCATCGGCAACTTCACCGTCAGCGGCAACGGCTTCGTGGGCACCGTCAAGACCCTCGCCCTCGGCACCGTGAAGGCCAAGATCGTCCCGGCCGAGCGGACCTCGGAGAAGGCCCCGGACTACCGGATCTTCGCAGGCACGATCGAGTTCGGCGCCGGTTGGAAGAAGAAGTCCCAGGAGCAGAACCGCGACTACCTGTCGGTCAAGCTGGACGACCCGAGCTTCGCGGCTCCCATTTACGCCACGCTGGTCGAAGTGGAAGGCGAGGAAGGCCACTCGCTCATCTGGTCTCGCCCGAACCGCGACTGAGACGTCGCGCAGGTGGCCCCGCCGCGAGGCGGGGCCTTCACGCGTAGGGGGAATGGAGAACGAATTTTGCAAGGAGTTGAACGCGCGCGTAAGGTTGGCAAGCGCGGCTCATCCAAATAGCCGAGCCAGCGCGTCCGATTGCTCAGCGAATTTTCGGGCATTGGTCTTCCGAAGCCGTTCCAGGTTTTGCAGCTTCCATCGCAGCCCGGGAAGTCGCTCCAAGTGCGGCAGGCCCAGTAGCGACCATTCGGGCGCTGCGGCAACCAGCGACAGCAGGAAGCGGCGTTCATCGGCGCTCAGACCTTGCTGCAGTTCGCGCATCATTCGCTCGCGTGCTGCCAAGAGCGCATCGAGTTCAACGGGCTCGGCGGTCATGCCCGCGAAATTGTGCTCGAAATCCTGCCGGATGTCGCGCAGCGACGGAAACAGGACTTCGTGCACCGGGCGGTTATGGCTCGCGAGATAGACGACGAAAGCGCGGCGGATGCCGGGCGTGATTCCCTCGTGCGCGAAAAGCTGTGTGACGTCGAACAGATCGCGAGGATGCTGCCGGTCCATGGCCGCAACCAATTTGCCGCCATACACGTCTTCGAACGACACCACCGGGATTTCGAGATCCGCCTGCAGCGTGTCGCGCGCAGCCTCTGTCAACGACGCCATGTGCACCGGGTGAACGGTACCGCGCATAACAAAATTGACCTCGACCTTCACTTCGATGCCGCCTCGACGCACCAGCAGCTTGGTCTCGCCGGAATCCGTTGCGGCCGGCGCATGGGTCTGGAAGCCCTGCTTCTGCAGGCGCGCGGCCGACTGGCGGATGGCCTCGTTGATGTGCTGCAGCGCCTGCTCGCGCGGCAGCGTGTGGTCGGGAAACACCAGATCGAGGTCGACCGACAGCCGCGGCATGTCGCGCACGAACAGGTTGATCGCCGTGCCGCCCTTGAGTGCGAAGGTATCCTCGACGAGCACCAGCGGCGCCACGCGTGTCAGCAACCGTGCGCTGTCGAGGTAGATCTGGTTCATGGCTTCAGCACCAGGAGTCCATCACCGGAGCGTGACACCCAGGCCTTGTCGCTACCCTTGGGTAACTGAGACGGATCGAGCTTGCCGGCCCAAGGCTGGGAGAGTTCGCGGCCGAGCTGCAAGCACAGGCGAACGGTCTTGACGCTGGTGCAGCGTTTGAGCAGGTCTCGCAGCAAATCGGCACGCAGGCTGTAAGTGCTTTCGACCAGCTCGCGCGCTTCTTGCAAGGGCTGCCGGACGCCGACTTCGCTTAACACCTCCAGCAATGCGCGTTCCGGCGCCGAGACGAGCGGGCCGCCCTTGCGGTTCTCGAAGGGTTGGACATGAAGCAGCGCGCCAGGCTCTTCCTCGAAGAGTCGCTTGCGGTGGTACTCGGCCGGGAAGCGCTCGGTGAACCACTCCGGAAGGCGTCCCGCTTTCCAGCCATAGAGGTGGAGGACAGGCCGTTGGGACAGGTAGTGCCGTATGCCGTGCCAGTCGAGCGCGGACTTGCCTCCGACATGCAATCCTTCGAAGCTCCGCTGCAGCAGGACGAGGCTCGGATGCAAGGCGGGCGGATCGTTCGGCCGGCAATACACGCCCCGGGCCAGTCGTTGTAACCAGCCGGCGCGGACATAGTGGACGGCAAGGTCGGCCGAGATCCCGAGAGCTGCGAGGTCTTCGGAAGTCAGCGGCGTGCCGGGTGCAACGTAGGTATAGAGCTTATTTAGCTTGTCCCTTTGAGTCGTAGCCATACTACGATATTAGAAACGATTCTAAGGAATTGCAAGTTTAGATTTGATGTCATTATCGTAGTCTGACTACGATAAATTATGTCAACATAAATCCTGTTTCGGGCCTTCCTCCCCGCGCGTGTCCCCCATGGATCAAAGGCCTTGGTCCCGTGTATTGAGTGTCACCGGGGTTTTGCATCACACCCTCCCGGGGCTGGAAGAGGCCGCCGCCTGCGCTGAATTTCAAGCGGGCGGCGTGTTTGTTGTTGTCTTTTCACCCCAGCGAGGCGGGCCGCCGAGCATCCACAGAACCGACTTTCGCCTCTACAGGACACCCCACGCCCGATAGCGTCCCCGGCCGGTCGCCTCGCGCAGGCCGAGCTCGGCGACCAGGTTTTGGGCAGCACGGGGAGTAATCCCGAGTTCCGCCGCGATCATCCCCGCGGAGACGATCGGCCTGGTCAGCACGTAGTCGAGGAGAGCCGGCAGTTTTGAAGTGGCGCGACGGCCGGCGAGTTTGCGGGCAAGCAGATTTCTGGTCATCAGCCAGCGGTCGTGGTCCTTACGGCCAGACTCGGCAGCGGCGGTCATGGCCTCGAGTTGCACGACCAAACGCGCGGCGGCGTCGCGTGGCCGTCGACGCTCGCGCGGAATACTTTTCAGCCCAGCATGCAGGCACGGCAGATGCGAGCGCGTTTTGCCGCGGTTCCTCAACAATGCCGCGGCGAGCAGCCGGCCGAGCCAAGGCGTGTGCTCGAGCGGTTCGATCACACCCCAGGCGTCGGCAGCAATCGCCCCCGCTAGGGTTGGCGGCAAGCCCCGAGTCTGGTCGACCACGTCGCGCCAGTGATCGAGGCGTCCCTCCTCGTCCCAGTCGGGATCGTAGATGAGGGATTCCCGCTCCGGCCGGAACCGGGTCTCGTCGGCAAGCCTACGCTCCGTCCTGGCGTTTGCGGCGTCGACGGCAGCGAAGGCGGAGGCCAAATGGGAATCGGCCTCGATGGCACCGAGCGGCTCTTCGAGATCCACGTCGTCCCGCTCGCCGTCCTCGTCGAACTCAAAACTTCCCTCGCCTGCCTTCCAATTGCTCCTCTCCTCTTCTCGCTCGCCCCGGCCGCGCAGTCTGGCGAGTCCGGTAGCTGACAGCGCCCAATCGGGCTTCGCCTCGGCGATCCGTCGACGGGCGCGTAGCACGGCATGGGCGCGGGTCAGCTCATGGGTCGGAGCGCGGACGTCCATGCCGGCGTCGTGGAGCACGAGGTCTTCGAGGTGGACAAGTTCGCCATCTAGCCACAGACTGGCGCAGGCGTCTGTGAAGTGCGTCCGGCTGAGTGCGCCGTCGCGGATTGGACTTTTGGCCAGCCGCTCATCGAAGCGGGCCACAGCATCCTCGGCGGCGGCGAGCGGCCCGACGAGCTGGGCCCAGGGCAGCGGATCGGGGATTTTGTAGGTAGGCAGCAAGGTCCTGATAACCTTAATGGGAACCATCGAAACGGAAGCTAACATGGCTTTGGCTTCCGTCATAGCGATGTCAGTTCCGGGTCGTGCGGAATTAAGTTCCTCGCAAACCAACGGGTTCGGCGAGCTCAAGCTAGGGTAGTCACCGGGGTCGAGACGATGAGCTCCCCCGGCCCCTCTTCCGGACGCTATCGACCATCGTCCTTGTGATCGGACTCAGATGGCTTCGTTGGTCAGAGGACAGTCCGAGCGGCTCCTCCGTCACGGCTCTCCGGCTGGCTTGCCTGGAGTCTGCGCGGTGGCTTTGCAGCGAATCACCGTTCATGACTTCTGCCATGCCTAGCCTCGCTCCGATACTAGCGTTCATTAGGCCCGCCCCGATCTCGGTCCAAGGAAGATCGGCGCCTGAGCATCAATGGCTCGCCAAGATATCGGGCGCATGCAGAGGCGAGACAGTCCCCGAAATTGAGCGGAGTCGGGTGTCGGCCCTTGCCGTAGCGTTTCGCTGGCGTGGAGCGCAGTGCGGGCCGCCTCGGGTGCCACATTCACATCTTCCGGGAGGATTCACGCCAAATCTGCGCGATAGGGCCCCAAAGAGGCGCAGGGTCCATAAATCTTATGGTTAGGATTCTATGAATCCCAGGCTTCCCCTCTTCCGGTGCTGTGTCCCTACAAGCCACGCGGCATGTCCCGGGCTCGAGGCGAGAACAATCTTGTCCGGCCTTCGCCTTCCGCGCGGTGTGAATTCATCGGACGCGGATCGGCGAGGCTGAGACGATGCCGGCTTGCCTCATCTGGACGCACGTGCGTCGGGGACTTGGATCCAAACGGACCGCAGGGGCACAGATTGTTGTCAGCTGACAACATCCATCGTCGCGGGTAACGGCCCTTTTTGTCAGCTGACAACAATGCTTCAGCTGGGTAGTTGGCACCCTTTCTCCTGCCCGATCGATCCCGTTTGATGTCACCCAACTCCGGGCAATTGGATTGTTGGTCGGCCCCGTGGCCCCGCCAATGAAGTGCCGTTCTGAGGCTAAGCGCCGCGTATTAGCTTTCTCGACGACGCGGATCGAGGAGGCTTACGCGATGCCGGCTCGCCTCAACTGGAGGACGTGCGTCGGGGCTTGGATCCGAATGGACTGCGGGGCACAGACTGTTGTCAGCTGACAACATCCATCCTCTTGGGTCGGCCCTTGTTGTCAGCTGACAACAATGCTTCAGCAGCTGGGTAGCTGGCACAGTAGTTAACGGTTCCCCTGCCCGATCGATCCCGTTTGATGTCACCTAACTCCGGGAAATTGGATTGTTGGTCGGGCCCTGTTGCCGGCCAATGGAGTGCCGTTCCGAGGCCGGACGCCGCGGAACAACTTCTCTACGGAGCGGCTCAAGGCAATGCCAGGAGCCCAGCCTAGCTCGTCGCCCGGGCAACTTCCCCACGATGCACGGTCACGGCTCGCCGATGGCGACTAGATCGTCTAGGGTCCGGCTTTCGTCCCCCGGGCCGTGACACCGCCACCCCCTTTGGGGGCGGTCCGGACCAAGGGAGTGGACGTTGTCAGCTGACAACAATCTGTGGGGCCTCCCCCGATGAACGGCGTCCCGCGATCGAAGCGCCTTGCCCAGGAAGGCCCGGGAAGGGGCCCGAAATCCGACGCGGCGCACCGATCCGCAGCGCGGCTTGTCGACGACGTGGTGACGCGAGGCCACATGGCCTCTCTTCATGGTAAAGCAGCGCCGGGCGAGTGGTTTGCTTTGCGGCCGGAGGTCCGGGCCCCCCGGCGTGATCAGGCGGCGCAACAGCCAACCGCGGACACCTTCGGAGCGGACTGGTCGATTGCTCGACGCCTGATCGTCAGACCGGGTTGGTAACCTGTTGCCGTGTGGCGCTCACTTCTGCCACGGACAAGCTGCGCCAGCGCGGTGCTGCCGGCATCGTGTCGATCAACCGAGATAGCCCAGCCTCCCGTCGGACCTGCCGAGCTAAACTCCCGCAACGCCCCGCCGCTCGCAGTTCTGTCCGGGTGCTTCAACGAGACGGGGAGGGCGCTTTCGCGGGACCGTCGCTTCCCGGCATCGGGCTGAGTAGCTGAGCGAACTCCCCGTACAATATGAGCGACGCGATTCTCTTGGGCAACGACTGGCGGGAAAGGGGAATAGGGAGGACGCTCGCGGCGATAGATCCACCGCTCATCAAGGCCAGTGCGCGCTGGCTAGACACCAGCGGGAAGGTGAGGTGCCGGCGCTTCCACACGGTAGCAACACAGATCCGAGCAGCGGGTGGCGTGGTGTAAAATGACGCTTGGGGATCCTGCAGCTCGGCCGAATCACGCTACAGTAAAGAATCACTCCGCCGACCGGGGTCGTTGTTGTCAGCTGACAACCGCGGGGCGATGCCGAGAAAGACGCTGCGCGCTGTTGGGCACGCCATCGGGCGTTAAGAACTCGTTAACCCTTTATTTCTTGCTCAAATCATAGAATCGTGGCCATCTCTCAAGACGGAGAATAGGCGTCTGACGCGCAGAAACCGTCTTGAGAAGGCAAATGGCGATCTTAGCGGAAGATTCGGTTACGATGAGCGAGACTGCGTCTGCGCGGATCTCTCGGCATGCCGGCATTCTTTCCGGCCAGCTTCGCTCGCTCGCGACGACGCTTTTCCCGCCTTCGGCGAGCAAGTCGCTCCGTTCGTTCACCTCAGGGGAGGTTGCGCGAATTGCGGGCGTGTCCGATGGGTACCTTCGACAGCTCTCTCTCGACGGACTTGGGCCGACTCCGACGACAGGAACCGGAGGTCGGAGGTCTTACACTCTGGGTCAGATTCATGAGTTGCGCGGGTATCTGGCCACCGCGCGGCCGCGGGAAGCATTGGAATTTCTCCCGCGCCGGCGCCCGGGCAACAAGCTCCAAATCATCACCGTCGCGAACTTCAAAGGCGGCTCCGCCAAGACGACGACGGCATTGTATCTATCGCAATATCTCGCCCTTGCCGGGTTTCGGGTCCTCGCGATTGACCTCGATCCGCAAGCTTCGTTGTCAGCAATGTTCGGGTACCAGCCTGAGTTCGACATCGCCGCGAACGAAACCCTCTACGGCGCCATACGGTATGACGAGCACCGGCGGCCAATGCGCGAGGTCGTTCGGCCGACTTATTTCGACGGGATAGGTCTTGTGCCAGGCAATCTCGAGCTCATGGAGTTCGAGCACACCACGCCGCGAGCAATGGTCGAGCGTCGGGAACGTGGACACGACCTATTCTTTCGCCGTGTCGCCAGCGCCATCGACCAGGTCGCCGAGGACTACGATGTCGTCGTTATCGACTGCCCGCCTCAACTTGGTTACTTGACTATGGGCGCGCTGAACGCGGCGACCGCGATGCTCGTGACCATCCATCCTCAGATGGTCGATGTCGCATCCATGAGCCAATTTCTCCTCATGACGTCGGACCTCATGTCGGTCATCGAGGAAGCGGGTGGGCGCCTCGATCACGATTTCATCCGGTACGTCATCACGCGTCACGATCCCAATGACGTGCCGGAAGCGCAAATCGTGGCCCTCCTTCGTACCCTTTTTGGATCGGATGTGCTCCAGGCCACAGTGTGGAAATCGACTGCGATCGCCAATGCCGGCCTCACCAAGCAATCACTGTATGAGCTGGAGCGCGGCGCCGTAGGGCGGGGCGCCTACGACCGGGCATTGGAATCGGTCGACGCGGTCAATGCCGAAATCGCGCAACTTCTTAAGAAGGTGTGGGGTCGATGAGCAAACGTACTGACACCATCAAGAGCCTTTTCACGGCCCCGCAATCAAATGCGTTGTCAGCTGACAACATGCCCGGTGCCTTGCCGCGGGTCTCGTCAGGATCGGTTCGCTCGTTGAAAGACACATTTTCCGGAGTTGAGAAAGAGAACGAGGAGCTTCGCGAAAGGATTGCCTCCGGGGCGATGATCCTTGAAATCGACCCCTCGCTTATTGATCCCTCACCGCTGGCCGACCGGTTTCGCGACCAGGATGATAGCTCGTTCGAAGCGCTCAAACAGTCGATCGCGCAGCGCGGTCAAGAGGTGCCCATTCTCGTTCGGGAGCATCCTGAAGCGAAAGGACGCTACCAAAGCGCCTATGGTCATCGTCGCGTCCGCGCCACGCGTGAACTCGGCATTCAAGTCAAAGCGATCCTGCGAGCGCTCTCAGATGAAGCGCTCGTCGTAGCGCAAGGACTCGAGAACGCACCGCGTGAAGATTTGAGCTTCATTGAGCGCGCCATCTTTGCGATGCATATCGAAGATGCCGGGCATAGCCGGTCAATCGTGCAAGACGCGTTGTCGATCGATCGAGCGGAGGCCTCGAAACTTCTTACCGTGGCCCGGTCGGTTCCAACCGACGTCGTTCAAGCAATCGGGAAGGCTCCGAGAGTTGGCCGCGGCCGCTGGCAATCATTCGCTGAATTGATCAAGGATACCGCGGCGCTCAAACGTGTCAGAGCGGCGATCGCTGAGCCAAAATTTACGGAGCGAGAAACCGACGCCCGGTTTCTCGCCGCATTCACAGCGGCAAGCCGTCCATCTTCTGCGGGGCCATCGAAGGCTTCGGAAGAGAAGCCGGTCTTTTCCGCATCCGGCGACAAGATTGCGCACGTGCGTCACGCCGAGCGCGAGTTGAAGCTTACCCTCGACAAGAATGTCTCGGCGACATTCGCGGCATTTCTTGTCGACCAACTCCCGGCCCTGTTCGACGCGTTTTCCAAGACGAGCAGCGGTCAGGAAACTACCGAGGCCTAACGGCCTCGTCCCGCAACACGAACCAGGAGCAGACAAGGCAAAAGAAAAAGGCCCCCGAAACGGAGTTCCGGAAGCCCTTCTCTTCAAGTTTGGCGACTGACAGAGAATCACTTTCGCGAATCGCAGTCAAGAGTTTCTACGCGATTTTATCGTCGTTTCGGCGAGCAGGTTTCCTTTGCCCGGCTGAGGCAGAGACATGCAGTCACACTCTCCAACGACGCCTTTTGGGCGGCGATCGTTGACGCTTGCCCATGTGGCAAGCCAGATGGTCGCAACCGAACGACCTCCCGAAAAGATCGTTCACAAATGGAAGATCTTTCACGCCATCTGCACGGCACGGCCGCGCCTTGGTGTGTCGGAGCGCTCGCTATCGGTCTTAAACGCGCTGCTGACCTTCCATCCTGAGACCGCACTGACAGGAGAGGATGATCTGATCGTCTTCCCCTCGAACCATCAGCTCAGTCGGCGAGCGCACGGCATGCCGGCATCGACGCTGCGGCGACACCTCGCTGTGCTGGTCGACGCTGGACTGATTGTTCGGCGCGATAGTCCAAACGGCAAGCGCTATGCACGCAAGGGCAATGCTGGCGAAATCGAGCTCGCCTTCGGCTTCGATCTGTCACCGCTTGTCGTGCGCTCGGAAGAGTTCGAGAGCCTGGCGGCCGATATCGAAGCGGAAGCCCGAGCACTTAAGCTGGTGCGTGAGCGAATTACGCTGTGCCGGCGCGACATCGCGAAGATGATTGCAACGGGCATTGAGGAAGGCGTCCCGACGCGAAGGGCAGGGCAGGGGCCTGCCGATTGGCAGGAGGTGCACGCCGCCTTCCGCGCAATGGTCGCCCAGATTCCGCGCACCGCGACCCGTCAGGAGCTCGAGCCGATCGCAGACGAGCTGTCGCAGCTCGCTGACGACGTGCTCAATCTTCTGGAAGCATACATCAAATCCAAGAATCCGAGCGCCAATGAGTCCCAGTCTGAGCGCCACATACAGAATTCAAATACCGATGCCTTTACTGATCTTGAACCTCGCCTTCGAGAAGGCAGGGCGGCGGGAGCTGAGCCAAACCCTCAACCATCGCGAGTCGGGGAAGCGGCGTATCCGTTAGGAATGGTCTTGAGTGCGTGCCCGGACATCGTCGACTATGCCAAGGGCGGGATCTCGAACTGGCGCGATTT
The DNA here is from genome assembly GCF_054863025.1 of Bradyrhizobium sp. 23AC. Classification (NCBI taxonomy): domain Bacteria; kingdom Pseudomonadati; phylum Pseudomonadota; class Alphaproteobacteria; order Hyphomicrobiales; family Nitrobacteraceae; genus Bradyrhizobium; species Bradyrhizobium sp. 23AC. The sequence continues at coordinate 15,114 of NZ_JAVAYN010000022.1, read as the reverse complement.
CTTCGCCACGGCGGCTGTTGTGCGGTCCTCGCTGGGGATCAGCCCAAGCGCCTGGGAGGAGGCGCAAAACGTCCTGGGAGAAATGCAGGCCGCGGTGGTTGTCGCCTGCATCCTGCAGCGTGGCACAGCGATTAGATCGGCTGGCGGCTACTTGCGCGGGCTGACGCGGAAAGCGGAGGTCGGGGAGTTTTCTCTTGGGCCGATCTTGATGTCGCAGATCAACTCCCGGCTCCATGAAAAACGAACGGCCTGACGGCGGTGCGGTCCAGAATCTGTTCTTCGTTGCTGGTCTGTCGGAGCATGGGCCGGTCCCCTCGAAAGCACCCCGGGATCGATGCTCACTCTTTCTCAGGGATGATTTGGTTCTGCTATGAGGTCGCTGGAAGCGATGTGTAAATTCGGTGGCCGCGCAGAATATGAGGACCCTCAGATGAGAGCCGGCCCAGTTCCGTTCGACAAGGCGCTGCGGAGTCGATGAGGGCGGCATGGCATAGCTTCAGACAATCGCCACAGTTCACCGACACGCTCCCCTACAGTCAGTGTTCACGAAGGCCGCGATGTCCCAGTATCCCCTCGATGTATTGCGTCAGCGCTATGTCGTCGAGAAGAGACCGCTCGAGGCCAGCGTCGAACATATCTTACGGGCCGACACGCGCGCGGGAGCCCGTGCCATCCTCGCTGCAATCGATAAACGGCGCTTCGAAAACAGGTCCGAAGGGCAGCGCCTCCGCAAGATGCTCCGCTTTGAGACCTCCCTCTGGGAAAGCGGCCATCATGCCGTGGCGGGCGTGGACGAGGCCGGAATGAGCCCTCTCGCCGGGCCGGTCTCCGCTGGCGCCGTGATCCTGAAACCCGGCACGCGGATAGTCGGGATCGATGACTCGAAAAAACTCGACGCCGCGGCTCGCGAAGAACTCGCGAGGGAGATCAAGCAAAAGGCAGAGACTTGGTGTGTGGCGTTCGTTGAGGTCGAGGAGATCGACGCAATCAACATTTATTTGGCGGGCATCCAGGCTATGCAGCGCGCTGTCCGGGGGCTAGGGCTGACGCCACAGCACCTGCTGATCGATGCGAAGCGGTTGAAGGAAATCGACATCCCTCAGCAGGCAATCATCAAGGGCGATGCCAAGTCTGCCAGCATCGCCGCAGCCTCCATCCTGGCGAAAGTCGAGCGCGACGCCGTCATGCAAGCGCTCGACCTGCGACACCCCGGCTACGGCTTCGCGGATCACAAGGGCTATCCGGTGCCGGCTCACTATGATGCGCTCGCCAGGCTCGGCGCATGCGCTGCTCACCGGCGGTCGTTCGGACCCGTCCGCAAGGCTCTCGGGTTGCCGCCCCTGCCGCCGTGGCCTTCGGCATCCGAGCGCGAGGCCGGCTGAACAGGTCGTACGCTTCGTCTTGGTGGTGCTATTTTCGCGACCACTGCTTTTCGCGTACGACGTCCTTCGCGTTTTTGTCGGTCCGCAGCCCGAGATAGACCGGCTGGCGCAGCTCGCCCTTGCTGGTCCACTCCGCGAACTTCACCTCCGCGACCAATGCAGGACGCACCCAGGTCGTGACCTGCTCATCCTTTACCCTGGCAGGAAAGGGCGACTTGGCAGTCTTGAGTCGCATGAGCTTGCCGTGAAGCTGTTCCAGAACCTGGTGGCTGAAGCCGGTGCCGACGTGCCCGATATACCGCCATGCATCGCCTTCGCGTACAGCCAGCACGAGGGCGCCGAAGAAGGGCCGGGTTCGCCTCGGCGCCGTGAAGCCGGCGATGACTACCTCCTGCCGCTGCGCGGTCTTCACCTTCAGCCAGTCGGCGGTCCGGCGTCCGGACGCGTACGGGCTGTCCGCGCGCTTGGCCATGATGCCTTCGAGATTTCTCTGCTCGGCTTCTGCGAAGAACTTCGTGCCGCTGCCTTTGCGGTGCTTGATGAATGCGATCAGCTTGTGGCGCGGCAGGATGGCCTTGAGCCGCTTCTTGCGCTCGAGGAGCGGCAGCGCACGCAGATCCTCGCCGTCTGCGAACATGAGGTCGAACGCGCAGTACAAAAGCTTAGCCTCATGGCGCAGGGCGTTTTGAAGCAACTGGAAATGGGATACGCCGTCCTGGCCGATCGCGACCAGCTCGCCATCGATCACGGCGTCCACCTTCACGCCCTCAAGCGCCTTCGCGACCTCCACGTAGGAGTGGCTGATGATCTTTCCATTGCGGCTGTAGAGCGCGACCCGACCACGCCGGATTTCCGCGACCATGCGGAAACCATCGAACTTGTCCTCGAAAACCCAATTGGGATCGTCGAAAGGCGAGTTCGTCAGCGTGGCCAGCATGGGCTGCAGGCGACGAGGTAGGGTTGATTTTCGGGCCATAGCTGGAGGACGAGACGAGAAGAACGAGTAGGATGCATCGAGAGTTCCGTCAGGAAGCTTTGGCGCAAAATTCTCGCATGGCCCACGTCACGGCAGATGAAAACGTGCCTGCCGCGTCGGCCCCGTGCGCCTCTTCCAAACGCATTGGCTTGACAGCCAGACGTGTCTTTGGCTTGGGCTCCTTCAAGGCTTTGCTGAGTGACGGAGCATTGACGCAACCCAACAAGCTAATGTCCCAATTCCCTCAATATCCGATCCCGGTCGTCGATATGAAGCGACTGTGTTTCCCGCATCGTGGCCAACACGGCCCTTGCGCCCGCGACGTCGTGGTTATGCCGCTCCAGCTCTGAGATCAGGGCTTCCTGCTTGGCAATAAGCCTCTCGCCTTCAGCGACGTGGCGTTCGGCGATCGCTAGGTGCTCCAGAAGCATGGCGTGGTCCATGCAGCACAGTACATCGGAAATCTGGACAGCGCTCGTTGAAAGCCCGAAGAAGGGCGGGGCCCAGGCCTTGCCCCAGGTCCGCAAGTTGATAGCCGGGAGGAGAGATCTTGCGAGACGCAAAGATACACTGGCTGAGCTTTTTATTCCGACGATAGTCTGTAGACGTCACCCGGCTGGAGTTCGACCTCTTCGAACATCTTTTGCTGCTTTTCGGACAAGACGGCCGGCAAGATTTGTGCTGTCCAACCCTCCGGCACGGCCGCAAGGACCAGCGTCACGGCCTGGCTTGGCTTGGCCAAAGCAAGCCATACTTCCGTCGATCCCGAGTCCGACGTCGCCTCGACGATGGTAAACTCTCTGCCGAAAGACTCTGCCATGAAGGGTCAACCAGCCCCCGCTGCAGCAGTTTCTAACTTAGAGCGGCTCACTCGGGCGGCTTCAATCCCGGCGATCGCAGCCAATCGCTCATGTGCGAGCCGGTCTCACATTGCCGCGCCTTCCGGATGACCTGCTCGCGTAGGGACCCGTGCGGAAGCAGGCTCGCTTCTTCGCGCAAACGCTGAGCCTCTTCGGCAAGGCGCTCTTCCAGAGATCTAGTCTGTTTGAAACGACGCCGCTTCGTCATGGCGCTGCTCCCTTGTTCGAGGAGGGCGGGAGCGCTACCGGCGTTCTCATCACAGATAGCAGCCAAGGTCCGCGCTGTGATGGCCACAGCGTGCGCCTCTCCGCAGCCGCCGAGCAAGGACTATCTTTCGCGCCTCTGGCGGAACTCTTCAGGAATGGCTCAAAGGGCGTAAGCGGCTCAAACCAAGGATTTAGCGGCACTTGGATCATTTCGGCCGATGACGTGAAAGCGTCGGACCGCCCCGCGCGACGTTGTCTGCACATCAACCAGCCCATTTTCGTTTGTGAACGGTTTGGCCACAGATTAGCTTGGTGGGAGACCTTCCAAGGCGAGCGGCCCGATGAATCTCGAAGACTTGTACCGGCTTCTACGCAGCGAGCACGTCCAGGCGCAAGGGATCGTTGACACCCTTGAGGAGCCACTCCTTGTGCTTGACCAGGGGGGATGTGTTCTGACAGCCAATCGCGGGTTCTACGAAACCTTCAGGGTCGGACGGGACGACACGGTTGGGCGCAGCCTCTTCGACCTCGGCAACGGACAATGGGACATACCCGAACTCAGACGCCTAGTCGGCGAGATCATTCCCCGGTCCACCGCTGTCGTCGGCTATGAAGTGGCAGCCAATTTCCCAACCATCGGGCCGCGAACAATGCTGGTCAGCGCCCGTCGCTTGGTTCATCCCGATAATAATAGCACCAGCGTTCTGATCCTATTCGAGGACGTGACCGACAGGCGGCATGGCGACGCTCAGAAAGACATTCTCCTGGCCGAAACACGCCATCGGATGAAAAACCTTCTGGCAATCGTCCGCTCTCTCGCCAGTCAGACCGATGTGGAAGGCTTGTCAGCGAAGGAGTATCGCGATGCTTTCCTTGGACGATTCCAAGCCGTGGCCGAAGCGGAGACCCTCGCGCTGGGCGGCAGCGCCGAGACCGATCTGAGTGCCTTGGTGGAGCAATCTTTGAAGGCTGCGGGCCCGGACCGCTACCGGGTGATCGCCGGACCGGCCATTCGCCTCAGCTCACGTCAGGTCGTGCCGATGAGCCTCATCCTGCATGAACTCGTCACCAACGCCTGGAAGTACGGTGCGCTCTCCGAGCCTGGAGGGCTGGTACACCTCAGCTGGCGCAAATCGGAGGAGGAAGGCAAGGGCGTCCTTCACATCGATTGGCGCGAGGAAAACGGCCCGCCCGTAACTCCGCCGACTCGCTCCGGGTTCGGCTCGAGGCTGATCGATCTCAGCGCGGTGCAGGGCTTAAGGGGCTCCGTGGAACTGAAGTACGAGCCCACCGGTTTACTCGTTCACATCGCAGCGCCTGTGGAGTCTTGAAGACCGGGGGGCACATCGTGGACGACGCTCCCCGAATATTGGTTGTCGAAGACGAGTACCTGATTGCACTGGAGCTCGACACCGAGCTGAGGGCGGCCGGATATCGCGTGATGGGCCCGGTGCCAGACATAGATGGCGCCTTGGAGCTCTTGAAGGTTGAGCGGCCCGACGCCGCCATTCTCGACGTCAACTTGGCGGGAAAGTGGGTCACCCCAGTTGCCGAGACGCTCCGGTCGATGTCCGTGCCCTTCATTCTCGCCAGCGGCTACGTTGCCGCCGATCTCCGAGGCCAACCCGTCCTGCGCGATGCGGCCAATGTCGGGAAATCGTGGAGATCCGAATATCTGCTCGAGACCCTCCGCAGCGCCTTGGGCCGGCCGTAGGAAATGTCGCCCCAAGCTCTGGCTTGCTTCGATCGCGACATCGGCTCAGCCGCATGTCACCGGCTCAAGTGTACATCGGACGCGCCCGCCGTCTGTGCCTCGCCCTGCACTGCACTGCAATGCTGCGAGATCAGCCAGCCTGTGGCGTCGGCGCCGGGCCTCTTCCTAAGTAGAAACGCATTTTCCGCGAAGCTTAACATTCCTGAATCCCACGACCGGGAAAACTCGGTTAAGATGCGACTTTCCCTTGTTGGGGGCATCTCATGTTCGACATGGCAACTACCGCGCTTTTGCGCGCGGTTTTCGACGAAGTCTGCGAGGGCCTTTCGCAGCGCGAGATCGGGGCGCGTACCCATGTGGCCTCAAAAATTCTGGAGGCCGCCACCAATGGCGAGCTCTCTCCCGAGGACCTCAGACAGGTCGGCCGCAAGGCCCTCTCACACGCGCCCACGATGTGGCGCTGACGACGCGGGGGCGGAGGTGAACTTCCAGGTCACGGTCCTGAAGATCCTTGCGGCTTATCCGGATGGGTTTGCCGTGATGGACGACCTCAAGCGTGACATGGCCATCCTGGCGACCAGTGGCCGCGACTGGGCGGATCGAACCAGGCGCCTCGCGGCCAGGGTTCCGGACCTCGACATCTGGTCACAAGGGCTGGTCGAACGCATAAGCGGGGGATGGAAGATCACAGCCAAAGGACGGGCCGCGCTCGAGATCATGGAAGCGCGCCCAACTGCGCCGGAGACGGCCCAAGCACATTCAGTTCAGGATTTCATTGCGACCTTCCCGCCGCCCGTTCCCCCGCTGCGGCAGCCGGCCGATCGTGCCAAGCGGCGGCGCGAGCGCCGAGAACGCCGCCGCGAAGCCCGCGAACGAGCGAGGGCAAACGCCTCCTAGATTAGGCAAAGAAAAAAGCCGCCAGCGAAGCTGGGCGGCTTGATAGTCGCGGACCGTCGATTGCCTTTCCCAGCCCCAAGCGTACCGCCGTTACCTTGTTTGCGGCCATGCCAGCCCGATCTACCGAGCTCTTTTCGATTCGGCACTCGATGGGCCGAGCTGTGCACCGGGCTCCTACAGCGCCGGCAAAGCCTGAAACGAGGTGGACCGGAGGCGCACCCGCGCGGTGTCGCCGGCCGCTACTGCGCCACCGGCCCGAACCACGCCCATCACGCCGCACTTGAATGGTGTGCCTGTTTCCGCCGACGAGAGCACCTGCCGTTTCAAGCCGGCTCTGAAGCGGTCGATGAGGACACAGGGCGTCCGCAGGCCGGTGAGCTCCACGATCGCCGCCGGTCCGAGTTCGATCAGCGTCCCAAGCGGCATCCCTTCGAGGTTCAGGTCGGCTGTGGTGATGTTCTCGCCGAGCTCTCCTGCTCCAATGTCGAAACCAGCCTTCGCGAGCGATGCGAAGAGCTCGGATGGGATTAGGTGAACCTGCCGGAGATTGGCTAGGCGAGGTCGGCGACGAGCTAGATAGCGGTGCCGGACGAAGGCGCCGGCGTGGGCGTCGCCTTCGACGCCATGGCCTTGCACCAGCGTGATCTTATCCCGTAATGGCTTGCTGAAGTGGTGCCCGCGATCGGCCGCGACCGCGACGACCCTTCCCTCAAGCGGGAGATCGTGCCCGTGCGGCATCAGGCGGCACGGGCGACCGGGCGCCGCTTCTGGCGGAGGTAGCGCGTGATCTCCGCAAGCGTCATCGCGTTCAGGACTCGGTCGGCAGGGACACCGCCCTTACGGGCCATCTCGACGCCCCAGTGCATGTGGTCGAGCTCTGGAATCGAGTGGGCGTCGGGGTTGATGCTCAGCATGCAGCCAAATTCCAGCGCCGCCTGATGCCAACGCCAGTCCAGGTCGAGCCGCCATGGGTGGGCGTTGATCTCGACGACCACGTCATGCTTGGCGCAGGCCCGCAGCACCCTCTCGACGTCGATTTCGTAACCCGGCCGCCGCTGCAGCTGTCGCCCCGTCATGTGGCCGATGATGGTGGTGTGGGGATTGGAAATGGCCCGTAGCAGGCGCTGCGTCTGTGCCTTGCGGTCCAGCTTGAAGCGGCCGTGGATGCTGGCGACAACGAAGTCGAAACGTTCAAGCACCTCGTCGTTGTAGTCCAGCGAGCCGTCCGCCAGAATGTCGGACTCGATGCCTTTCAGGATCCGGAAATCCTTGCCGAAGAGCTTGTTCAGCCGGTCGGCCTCCCGGCGCTGCTCGGCGATCTGCTCGACTGACAGGCCGCCGGCGTAATGGGCCGACTTCGAATGATCGGCGACCCCGAAATATTCGAAACCGCGCGCGCGGGTCGCCTTCGCCATCGTGTCCAGGGTCTCGGTGCCGTCGGAAGCATCCGTATGGCAGTGAAGGATTCCGCAGAGGTCCTCGTCGGTGACAAGCTTCGGCAGCTTGCCCCTTAGGGCCAGCTCGACCTCTCCGCGCCCCTCCCGAAGTTCGGGATCGATGTAGGGCAGTCCGAGTGCCTGGTAGATGTCGGCCTCCTCGCCGGCGACTAGTGTGCGACCCTTGTGCAGGCCGTCAGCTTCCAAGCGCAGTCCCTTCTCGGCGGCCAAGGCTTGGAGCTGCTCGATGTGAGCGGCGGAGCCGGTGGCGAAGAGAAGGACCGCGCCGAAATGTTTGCGGTCGGACACGCGGACTTGCAGCCCGTTGGCCGATGGCATGGACGTCTTTTCCGACTTGGCAGTCTCCGCAACGATTGTGAGATCGGCGACGAGTTCGCAGCCTCGACGGAAATCGCCTGCGATCGTCACCCGCTTGAGTTCGGGGCGGGACTTGCGGATCAGGTCCTTGGCATGCGCGAGCAGGGCCGCGGCTCGGTGCAGGTGGAGGCGGCCTTCTCCGCTTTTGGCGATGGCGAGGTTCTGCAGGATTTTCGTCTGCAGCGCGGCGCCGAGTCCTTTCGCCTTCTTGATCCGGTCGTCCTTGGCGGCGGCCTCTAATTCTGCGAGCGAGCCGATGCCGAGATCCTTGTGGAGGCGTAGCACCTTCTCCGGACGAAGGCCGGGTACAGCGAGCATCTCGAGCACGCCCTCGGGGATCTCCTTGCGCAGCTTTTCGAGGCTGGGATGACTGCCCGTCTTGTGGAGCTTGGTGATGATGTCGGCGATCGCATCGCCGACTCCGGGGATCTCCGTCAGCCGGTCTTCGGCGATGAGGACGCCCAGAGGAACGGCGAGGGCTGCCAGACTATCGGCAGCTCTCGAATAGGCCTTCGCCCGATAGGGATTGCCCCCTCGCAAGGCGGTGCGCTGCGCGTACTCTCGCAGGAGACTTGCCACACCGCGAGCGTCGAGCGAAGGCATTCAGGGAGCCTCCCGGTTCGAGCTTTGCGGCGCCGCCGGAGGAAGGCGACGGCCCGGGCCGCCACGTGGCCCGCGATCAAGAGAGTTTTCGAGCTTCTGGGCCGCGCGAAAATCCTCGAGGTGCTGAATATTCGGACCGTAGGCAGCTTCTTTCTTGAGTAGATTGTAAATCCGGCCGGCCACCAGCTGGAGGTGCTTCATCCGGCCCCGCGGCATAGATCTCGCCTTGCACAGAGCTCGGACGGCATAGGCCCGGAAGTAGTCGAATGCGTCTGACATGCTAGGTAAACGCCCGCTATCGACCGGAGTTCGATGCGGGAAGGATTGGCCTATTCGGCACTGCACCCTGACGTGCGGGCCGCTCAAATTCGAAAGCTTATGGACCAGCGGGATCGGAACTCCTCCCAGCCTGCGAAGTTGCGAGACTCGTTGAGTAAGGTAGGTAGACTGCCCGCCGTCGGCCCCAACCCGGCGGCGGGTTTTTTGTGAGTGGCGTAGCGTGGCAAAGCGTACGAAGGCGTCTCGGGCCTCAGAGCCGGAGGTCCCTACAATGCCGGGGTTTATCGGACCCCAATTGGCGACCCTGAAGATGAAGGCACCTTCGGGGTCACGGTGGATTCACGAGGTCAAATACGACGGCTACCGCATCCAGCTTCGGATCGATGGTGACGATCGCCGGGCCTACACCCGCAACGGCTACAATTGGGTCAGCAAGTTTTCAAGGATTGCGGCCGCCTTCGATATCGAAGGTCAGGCCATCGTCGACGGCGAAGTCGTCGTCATCCATGATGGTCGCACCAATTTTTCCGAGCTGCAGGCAGCTCTCGGCAGAGGCGATCAGGACCCCTGATCTACTTCGCGTTCGATCTGCTGTGGCTCAACGGCAAGGATTTGCGCAAGGTGCCGCAGCTCGAGCGGAAGAGGCTGCTCAAGGAGCTGATCGACGAGCACAGGCTCGAAGAGCCCATCTTCTTTAGCGAACACCACGAGGGTGACGGGCAAGCGCTGTTCGCCGCCGCCAGCAAGTTGAACTATGAGGGCATCGTCTCCAAGCGCGTGGATGCTCCGTACCGATCGGAACGGGTCGAGGCCTGGCAAAAGATCAAGGTGGTTCAGAAGGGCAAGTTTCCCGTCGTCGGCTTCATCAAGGACCCGAGCGGGGTCGCGGCGCTTTATCTTGGCAAGCAGGAAGGCAAGGACCTCGTCTACATGGGGAAGGTCGGCACCGGGTGGAATCGAACCACGTCGGCGCAGATCCGCAAAGCGCTCGATACCGTCCTGAGCCCGAAGCAGAAGCTGACCAAGACCATCAGGAAGCCGAAGGCCACGTGGGTCGAACCCAAGTTCTATGCCGACATCGAGTACCGTGACATCACCTCCGAAGGACTCCTGCGGGCCAGCTCGTTCAAGGGGCTGAGCAAAGGAACGGGCCGTTCATAGCCGCGTTTTCCCGTGACTATGTGGAGTACCGGCCATGGATCCGGAACAGCGAATTGCGAAGGCCCTGGTAGACGCGCAGAGCATTCTGGCCCGGCATGTCGAGCCCGGTCCCAGGGATTGCGAGCAAACCATAAACCGACTGCTGGACGTGCTCGACGACGAAGCCGTCGTGCAGGCGCTCAAGGACTCCAAGATGGAAAAACCAACTGCAGAACAGCTCGCGGAGCTCAAGAGGCTCAGCGCGATGGCACGCGTGCCGGATGAATCGGAGATCGTTACTTCGAAGGAGGAAGCCGAGATCCGGATCCGCGACCTAAAAGAAAAGGCGCGGATGGAATGATGCCTGAGCTGCCCATGAATGGCGTGGAGCCGGAACGCTCGGAGGATGACATCCAGCGCGAAGAGATCGGTCCCCGCGGCGTGCCCGGCAAGGAAAGTCCGGCGAAGATGACGCCGCAGCGGGAGAAGAAGGCGCCAAAGGACGTCGATCCTGGACATCCGGCATGAACTCAATGGACACGTTCGATCCCGATATGCCGTGCCGCGTCCACGATGGCCTCAATGACCAGATCATCGAATGGAGCCCTCACTGGGCTTCGATGTACCGCAAGCACGCTTCGAAGTGGGATGACGGCGTCATATCCTGGGACGGTCTGTTGCTCGACGGATGGGCGCCAATCATTCGTTGCGGCCACTGAGGCGGCGAAGCGGAGTCGGGAACTCGCGAATCGTTGCGGCGTTGCCTCGCTATCAACATTCCAAGAGGTGGAGCCGAGATGGCCGCAGCAAAGAAGCAGACCGCGCGTGGACGCAAGCAGGACCGGGCCCGGGTAGCCAAGGGCCAGGACTATGAAGTCCGGTACGAAGCGAAGAAGACCGGCCGCTCGGCATCGGCCGTCAAAAAGGCCGTCAAGAAGGTCGGGAATTCCCGCAAGCGCGTAGAGAAGCGTCTCGGCCGCTAGGGTCGCTGGGCACTCGCGACGGGGCTGGAGGTCTTCGCTCCGGCCTCATACCAGCTTCGTGTCGCCTTCACGATCCGGACGACCGAAAGCATCACAGGCACTTCGACGAGCACGCCGACCACGGTCGCGAGCGCTGCGCCGGAGTCGAGGCCGAAGAGACTGATGGCCGCCGCCACTGCGAGCTCGAAGAAGTTGCTGGCGCCAATCAGTGCCGCCGGGGCGGCGACGCACCAAGCGACGCCGAACCGCCGGCTCAGCCAATAGGCGAGGCCGGCGTTCAGATAGACCTGAATCAGGATCGGCACGGCAAGGACCACGATCACGACCGGTTGTCGGACGATTTGCTCGCCTTGGAAGCCGAACAGCAGGACCAGCGTCGCTAGCAGCGCGACGAGGGAGAGCGGCTGTAGAGTCCGCATCGCGCGCTCGAAGGCTCCGCCGCCAGCCGCTAGGAGTGTCCTTCGCCAAACCTGAGCCACGATGACCGGCACAACGATGTAGAGGCCCACGGACAGCAACAGTGTCGCCCAAGGCACGGTGATCGATGCGACGCCGAGAAGCAGGCCGACCAGCGGGGCGAACAGGAAGACCATGATGACATCGTTCAGCGCGACCTGGCTGAGCGTGTAGTGGGGTTCGCCCTCGCACAGATTCGACCACACAAAGACCATTGCGGTGCAGGGCGCCGCCGCGAGCAGGATCAGGCCGGCGATGTAGGACGGGATCTGCGCAGCCGGCAGAAAGGGCGCGAACACATGGCCGACGAAGAAGGAGCCGAGCGCGGCCATCGAGAAGGGCTTGACCGCCCAGTTGATGAAGAGCGTCACGCCGACGCCCCTCCAGTGCTCGCGGACCTGGCCGAGCGCGCCGAAGTCGATCTTCAGCAGCATCGGGACGATCATGAGCCAGATCAGGACCGCCACCGGCAGGTTGACTTTGGCGACCTCGGCGGCGGCGACCGCGCCGAAGAAGCCGGGCACGACGTGACCGAGCGCGACGCCGATCACGATGCAAAGCGCGACCCAGAGGGTGAGATAGCGTTCGAAGATGCTCATGCTCAGGCCACGTCGTTGCGCGACGAACTCGCGCCTTCCGATCGGCCTATCTCGCGGAGCTTGGTGCCCAGCGAAAGCTTGTCGATGTTGCGCATCGGAAGATTGATGAAGGCGCCGATGCGGTTCTTCATAAACCAGAAGGCCGTCATGAACGCGGCCTGCTTCTCCAGGTCGGCCCCTTCGACCGCGGCGGGATCCTCGATCCCCCAGTGTGCGGTCATCGGCTGGCCCGGCCAGATCGGGCAAGCTTCGCCCGCTGCGTTGTCACACACGGTGAATACGAAATCCATTACCGGCGCATCGGGAGCTGCGAACTCGAGCCAACTCTTCGAGCGCATGCCGTCGGTCGGATAGTCCAATGCCTCGAGCGTGCGTAGCGCGAGCGGGTGGACCGCGCCCTTCGGCGTGCTTCCCGCCGAGAATGCGCGGAAGCGTTCGGCGCCGTCCTTGCGGAGTATCGATTCCGCGAGGATCGAGCGGGCCGAGTTGCCGGTACACAGGAAGAGGACGTTGTAGATACCGTCAGACACGGGTCTTCTCCTTTTTCCGCTTCGGAGGGCAACAGGGCTTCAAGCTCTCGACGACCGGCGCGCAGATCTCCGGCCGTCCGCCGCAGCAGTCCTGCAGTAGGAACAATGCGATCCCCTGGAACGCCGGTAGATTGGCGCGATAGACGATCGAGCGGCTGCGTCGCTCGGACGTGACGAGATCGGCGCGGGAAAGGATGGCCAGGTGGGCCGATAGGGTGTTCTGCGGCACTTCGAGCGCGCGGGCCAGATCGCCGGCGGCGAGGCCGTCGGGCTCATGTTTCACCAGGGTGCGGAATGCCTGAAGCCGCGTGGACTGGGCCAGCGCGGCGAGGGCGAGGACTGCTTGCTCGTCTTCCATATATCGAGATTTATGGAAATGACGTGCCGATGTCAACCCACACGCTATTTCGAATATTCTAGAAAGACCGTTTGACAGACGATCACATGAAGCCCATCATGAGGACATGAAGATCGACGATGCAGCGGCACGCTTGGAAGCGCTGGGTAATCCAACGCGGCTGAAGATCTATCGGACACTTGTCCGTGCCGGCCACGCTGGCCTGTCGGTCGGGCGGCTGCAGGAGCGGCTGAAGATCCCGGCCTCGACGCTGTCCCATCATGTCAAGGGTCTCGTCGCCGTCGGCCTGGTGAGCCAGGTCCGCGAAGGGACGACCCTAGTTTGTCACGCCCAGTACGATACCATGCGGAGTCTTGTGAAATTCCTGGTAGCCGAGTGCTGCGCCGAAGAAGCCGAGTGCGGCGCTGCGGCCCGTCCCGCGGCCTATTTTTTTGACATCCTTTTCGATGATTCTAGAAATATAGGAGGAAGGATGAGCGGCGGTTCAAAGACGGTGGCGATCATCGGATCCGGTCCGGTCGGTCTTGCGGCCGCGGCCCACGTGCTCGAACGCGGCATGACGCCGATCGTGCTGGAAGCCGGGCCCGAAGCCGCGCATTCCGTGCGCCAGTGGCGGCACGTCCAGCTATTCTCGCCCTGGGAGTACAACGTCGACAGGGCGGCCGCGCGGCTGCTGGTACCGACGGGCTGGAATTCGCCGGACCCTCAAGTCTATCCGACCGGCGGCGAGCTCGTCGAACAATACATCGAGCCGCTTGCGACGCGGACCGCGCTGCGGGATGTGATCCGGACGAACAGCCGCGTCACGGCGGTCGGGCGCGTCGGCTTCGACAAGGCGAAGACGAAGGGGCGCGAAGCCGCCCCCTTCGAGATCCGGTATCAGAACGGCAAGGGCCCTCAGGCGCTACGCGCCGACGCCGTGATCGACGCATCCGGCACGTGGGCCTCGCCGAATCCGGCCGGCGCCGGCGGACTGCCGGCCATCGGCGAGCGCGAGGCCGCATCGCGGATCGCTTACGGCATGCCGGACGTGCTCGGCAAGGATCGCAGCCGGTACGCGGACAAGACCGTCGCGGTGCTCGGCGGCGGGCACTCGGCCATCGGCACGCTCACCGACCTCGTCGCCCTCGCGCAGCAGGAGCCGAGCACGCGACCCATCTGGCTGCTCCGCAGCGGCAATCCCGAAAAATCCTTCGGCGGCGGTGCGAACGACAAGCTATCCGCCCGCGGCGAACTCGGTGCACATTTCGCTTCGCTCATCGCCTCGGGACAGGTCCAGGTCGAGGCCGGCTTTCCCGTCGCCGCCATCGCGCATGCGGATGGCCGGCTCCGGATCGCCACCTCGTCGGCCTGCTGTGGACGCAGCATCGTCGCCGACGAACTGGTGGTCGCGACCGGCTTCCGCCCCGATTTTTCCTTCCTGAGCGAGATCAGGCTGCGACTCGATCCGGCGATCGATGCGCCAGTCGCGCTGGCGCCGCTGATCGATCCGAACGAGCACTCCAGCGGTACCGTGCGCCCGCACGGCGCGCGCGAGCTCGAGCAGGACGACCGGGGCTTCTACCTCGCAGGCATGAAAGCTTACGGGCGCGCCCCGACCTTCTTGATGATGACAGGCTAGGAACAGGTCCGCTCGATCGGGGCCGACATCGCCGGCGACAAGGAAGCTGCTGCGCGGGTCGAGCTTGAATTGCCGGAGACCGGGGTGTGCACCCGCGGCGGCGTAGAGAGCGGCGTCGGCCCGTCCGGATGCTGCGGCGGTCCCGCGAAGCAGGATGCAAGCGCGTGCTGCGCGGCGATGAGAGCGCGAAGAAGGCGGGCGCTGCCGGCTGCGGATGTTCGTAGTCGGGTGGACGGGCAAATGAACGCTCGAAGCGCGGGCCTGAGCGGCAGGTCTCTGATCGTGGCGATGTGCCTCGGGCAGATCGGAAATCTGCTGCCCCATGTCGCTCTCTCCGCCAATCTCGCTCAGCATCTGATGCCGGCTTGGGGGCTGAGTGCCGCGGAAGGCGGGCTGATGGCGAGCGGCTACGCGTTCGGCTACATGCTCGCGGTTCCAATCCTCACTACGCTTACTGATAGAATCGATGCGCGTCTGGTGCTGCTCTGCGGCTCCGTCGTGAGCGGGCTGGCGACAGTTGCGTTCGGAGTGTTCTCGCAGGGTTTCTGGTCCGGGACCGCAATCTGGGCGTTGTCCGGGCTTAGCTTTGCCGGAGCCTACATGCCTGGCCTGAAGGCTCTAGAGCGGTTCACTTATTTATTGAATCGGAAGGGATTCCGGAGCTAGGGCGAATATGATTCAAGATGCTGGCTGGG
>NZ_JAVAYN010000216.1:0-260 GCF_054863025.1 Bradyrhizobium sp. 23AC | reverse complement strand
CCCCTGTGTGATCTGTCACATTGATTGTCAAATTTCCTTCTCCCGCACTCTTAATAGCAGATGCCATGTGTTTGAGGCGTTTCTGAATCCGCTTTGTGAAAATAGAAATAATGATAACTGAAACAATTAAACTTAGCAGCAGGACAATGAGAAATTGAATAAAGAACGACTGAAGCATTTGTGAAATCATGCTTTGATTGGCACCGGTGTAAAAAATACCAATCGTTTCACCTGAATCATTTTTGATTGGCATATAAGCC
>NZ_JAVAYN010000215.1:0-260 GCF_054863025.1 Bradyrhizobium sp. 23AC | reverse complement strand
ACCCAGATCCGAATTGCTCACCATCACCAATTTTTATCAAAAAGGCATCGTACTCGGCTTGGTGAATACCTAATGCTAATAACTCTTCTAACAAGATAGTGACTTTTTGCCCATTAGGTGTCCCCATAGAGTAAAGTTGGATCGGGTGTTGACCTATCGGTAACACTTGTTCGAAACGAGAACCAGAATCAGGTCGGTTAATACTTGCCCATTGTCCGCCATTTTCACTCTCCATGGTCCAAACCTTAGGGGGTACATAT
>NZ_JAVAYN010000214.1:0-261 GCF_054863025.1 Bradyrhizobium sp. 23AC | reverse complement strand
ATTCGGCCACGGGGCTATGCAGCCGCGCGGCAAAGGCCAGCCGCAACACATCCGAAATCGACCGCACGCCCAGCTTGTGCGTCAGGTTCGCGCGGTGCGCCTCCACCGTGCGCGTCGAAATGCCGAGTTTATAGGCGGTGATCTTATTGGGTTGCCCGTTGACGAGCCCCTCCAGCACGTCGCGCTCGCGCGGCGTTAGCGCGGCCAGGCGGACGCTCGCCTCGATCGCGCTCAATTGCTGCGCCTCCAAATTGGCCAGCC
>NZ_JAVAYN010000213.1:0-261 GCF_054863025.1 Bradyrhizobium sp. 23AC | reverse complement strand
AGACCAAGCTGTAGGTGGCGCACACCAAGCTCTCCCACAGTCGCGCCTTCGCGGTTCGGGCTTATCCGCTCCAGACCCACGAGATGCTGTTCGACGCGCTGACCCAAGCGTTCCGCGTGCTGGGCGGCGTGCCGCAACGGGGGATCTTCGACAACATGCGCACGGCGGTCGATCGGATCGGTACGGGCAAGACCCGGCAGGTCAACGCCCGGTTCGCGGCGATGGCGAGCCATTACCTGTTCGAGCCCGAGTTCTGTAACC
>NZ_JAVAYN010000212.1:0-261 GCF_054863025.1 Bradyrhizobium sp. 23AC | reverse complement strand
ACTGGCTATGGCGGTGTATTAAATGCCGCAAGGGCAGCAAAGGAAATGGTGGAGAGTAAGGTGGCAGCTGTTCAAATCGAAGATCAGCAAATGCCGAAAAAATGCGGGCATTTAAACGGAAAGTCACTCGTCCCTGTAGAAGACATGATGGCGAAAATCAAAGCCATCAAACAAGCGGCCCCAACTCTGCTCGTCATTGCTAGAACCGATGCGAAATCAGTAAACGGGATGGAGGATGTCATTCACCGGGCCAACTTATAT
>NZ_JAVAYN010000211.1:0-261 GCF_054863025.1 Bradyrhizobium sp. 23AC | reverse complement strand
AACGCGCGCTTCCGCCAGCTCCTCGCCGCCGGCCAGACGGGGCTCTCGATCGCCTACGACATGCCGACGCTGTACGGCTACGACACCGACGATCCCGAGGCCGAGGGCGAGTTCGGCACCTGCGGGGTGGCGGTGTCGAGCCTTGCCGACATGGAGGTGCTCCTCGGCGGCCTGCCGCTCGACCGCGTCAGCACCTCGATGACGATCAACTCGCCGGCCGCGCCCGTCTGGGCGATGTACATCGTCGCGGCCGAGAAGAGC
>NZ_JAVAYN010000210.1:0-261 GCF_054863025.1 Bradyrhizobium sp. 23AC | reverse complement strand
CTGATGGCGTACACTCGCGCTAAGTGCTAAAGGCCAATGGCTAGCTTTTTGGATACAGCAGCTTGTACAGCGCTGCATTCCGCATGATTGCCTGCACGTACTCGCGTGTCTCAGTAAAGGGGATGGATTCCACGAATTCCTCGACGTCGGCAAACTTTCCGGTCTTGCGCCAGTCGTCCACGCGGTCTTCTCCCGCGTTGTACGCGGCCAGAGCATACTCCACCTGCCCGTCATAGTGGTCCACCATGTGCTTGAAGTAGC
>NZ_JAVAYN010000209.1:0-261 GCF_054863025.1 Bradyrhizobium sp. 23AC | reverse complement strand
GTCTTCGCCGCGGCGCTCGGCAATCCGGTGAAGGTCGAGGTCCTACCGCGCGATCAATGGATTGCGGCTTATCGAAAGCTGGGCTCCTCTGCCGCAGCGGCCGACTCTTATGCGCGAATGACCGCCGTCAGCGTCGATAGCGGCTTTGCGATGTCGGCGCCCTTCGAACGCGGGAGGACCACTCTCGAAGATTATATTGGCGCGCTTGTCGCCAAGTCGCGCGGCTCGCACGCTCTGACAGAGGGGCACGGCGCGGCTCGA
>NZ_JAVAYN010000208.1:0-261 GCF_054863025.1 Bradyrhizobium sp. 23AC | reverse complement strand
AGCAATCTCTCCTAAGGGTGCGAGTTCACTAAGAACCAGGTAGGCCGACAGGTAAGCGTCCCTGAATGGGTGCCTAAATTTTGGACCAGACAACGTCATCGGCGCAGTGCTAGTTTTCCGTATCACCGCATGGTCCGTGGCCTCTATCGGTGACTGAGAGCCGAATGCTCCCGCCTCCTAAGGAATGGAGACGGTTGATGGAAAACGGCAATAGACCCTTTACGAAGACTGAGCTGACACTCGTGGAGCGCCTCAGGCAAG
>NZ_JAVAYN010000207.1:0-261 GCF_054863025.1 Bradyrhizobium sp. 23AC | reverse complement strand
ATTACCTGAAACAATATTGGAGACGCTGGTATCTGTTAGCTTGTAGAAAGGGCAAAAAGGATATAGAGGCTTTCGCTCTTGACTACATGGATGATGTTAGTATAAATAATAAGGTGAAGTATAAAGGCACCAAGACTTCTTTTGCAAAATACTTTGAACACTTGGTAGGAGTGACAATGCCTCCAGAACAGAATGTGGAACACATAGAAATGTGGGCAGACATGTCGCTGGTACCTTTGCTCGTCTCTTCACCAATACATA